>JAYZKK010000025.1:0-9290 GCA_036163555.1 Actinomycetota bacterium | reverse complement strand
AGCGAATTTAGATGAAGAATCCAAAGCTGACCTGCGGGCTTCGATTGGGACCATCGTTCCAACTGTTGAATTTCGAATCTGCGAACCTGATTCGATTGAGGAACTGCCATGGGACGGAGAAGCAAGTGGGGAACTACAGGTTCGAGGCTCTTTCGTAACTGCTGAGTATTACAAAAGGCCCGACGCCGCAGATTCCTTTACGGAGGATGGATGGCTGAGAACAGGAGACGTGGCTACTTGTGACGAACGTGGCTACATACGCCTCGTCGACCGCACAAAAGACCTCATTAAATCTGGGGGAGAGTGGGTTAGTTCCGTAGAAGTCGAGAATGAAATCATGAGTCACCCCAAGGTTTCTGAGGCAGCAGTCATCGCTGTTACTTCGGAGAAATGGATGGAGCGACCTATGGCATGCGTGGTTCTCAAAGATGGAGAATCACTGACACATGAGGAGTTAGTTGAATATCTGACACCACGAATGGCGAAGTGGTGGCTGCCCAGCGCCACCCAGATAATTGACGAAGTGCCTAAAACCTCTACAGGGAAGTTCTCAAAACGAACACTTCGTGACGCATTCGTCGATTTAGTCGTCGAATAAGTATCAGAATTTGATTCGGTGACAGAACAGGCTGTGGTGGTTACCGGGGCAAGCACAGGAATCGGCCATGCGGTCGCGAAGCGACTTGCCAACAACGGTTGGCAAGTCTGGGCAGGGACACGTTCTCGGACGGACGCGGTCGAGCTCGAACGACATCCCGGCGTCTCATCGTTGCGCATTGAAGTGACTGATGAGTCATCACTTAAGACGGCTTTCGACGAAGTCGCTGTCCAGCGAGGCTCTGCGGGCCTTGATCTATTAGTCGTCAACGCGGGAATTGTGGTTGGAGGGCCGTTGGAATATGTCTCGCAGGCTGAATGGAGACAACAACTGGATGTCAATGTCGTTGGCGTTGCTTTATCCATCCGACACGCGCTACCTCTCCTACGAGCCTCGGGTCGGTCGCGAATCATTGTCGTAGGGTCGATCAATTCGCGGGTCGGATTGCCGCTACTCAGTCCGTATGTTGCGAGCAAACACGCGCTTGTGGGACTTGTATCTTCGTTGCGACAAGAACTAGGCCGCGATGGACCGCGCATCACATTGGTAGAACCGGGGGCGGTTCAAACACCGTTGTGGGAGAAGGTTGAGCGGTCTTCCGACGATATTTATCAAAGGCTTCCTGCTGAAGGGCTAGACGAATATGGAAGGTTTCTCGAACAGGTGATAGCGAAGACACCTCAAAATCGACGTGGCGGCATTCACCCGGACCGTGTCGCTGCCGTGATTGAGAAATGCGCGGGTCGCCGGTATCCACCGCGCCGCCGGATAGTTGGAGGCGATGCACGAATTGCCGCAGTGTTGAACACTCTTTTACCGGGAAGGTTTTTCGACGTGCTGGTTCGAAGATCTCGGTCTGTTAGAATCTCATCACAAGTTACTGACGGGTAACCTGCACGAATCGCTGAGGATAGGAGCTTCTTATGTCTACGGTGGAAGAGATCATCGGCCGTACCGACCCCAATGACTTTGAGGCGGTCTTAGCGATGACGAATACCGACCCGAATGAAGTCATCCACGCCGTTGAGGACAACGCTGAGTGCATCTACACATGGGATTACGAGAAAGGCGCCCGCCCCCAGCTGGCCAAGCTGTACGAGAAAGCAAAAGTAGGGCAATGGAACGGGGAGACTGACCTGCCTTGGGATACAGATGTCGACCAAGAGGCACTAGCCGTTCAGGAATACGAAACCAATGGTGGAGCTGGCGAGGTTATGGACCTTTCAGGAACTGGCGTTGAGTCCTGGGGCCGTGACGAATGGGTCAAATTCAACATGGAGTCACAGAACTGGGCTCTGAGCCAATTCATGCATGGTGAACAAGGCGCTCTGGTTTGCACCGCCAAAATTGTTGAGACGGTGCCATGGATGGACGCAAAATATTACGCATCAACCCAAGTAGTCGATGAAGCTCGCCATGTCGAAGTCTTCGCAAAATATTTGGACACGAAGTTGTCGGATAGCTATCCGATCAATGTTCATTTGAGGATGCTCCTAGACGACATTATCGAAGACTCCCGATGGGATATGACGTACCTCGGAATGCAGATCATGGTTGAAGGCCTCGCGTTGGCAGCCTTTGGATTCATGTATCAACAGAGCGAAGAGCCTCTTCTAAAACAATTGTTGCGCTATGTAATGAGCGACGAGGCTCGCCACGTGGCTTTTGGGATTCTCTCACTCAAAGAGGTCTACCAAGACATGACTCAGGCTGAGCTTCGCGATCGTCAAGAATTTGCGTTTGAAGCAGCAGTCCGAATGCGAGACAGGTTCCTGCAGCAAGAAGTCTGGGAACGTCTAGGCGCCGATGTAAAGAAAGTTATTCCCATCGCGTATCAAGATCCTCTTAGGCAAGAATTCCAACAGTTGTTATTCACCAAGATTGTTCCGAACTGCAAGAAACTTGGTCTATTGGACGCTGGCGACGGATGGCTTCGGACCAAGTTCGGAGAGATCGGCGTGATCCAATATGAAGATTGGGTTGACACTTCCGAAGAGGTTGACGCTTTCGCTATTACGCGAGAGCTAGAAGCTGAACAGGCGAGCTGAGCTGATTTCGTAAGTTGATATGTCCCACCCCTCAGACCCAGAATTATTGGTGACGCTCGCTCTCCGCTTGAAGGGCTTTGGCGAAGTTGAGACGATCTCATCGGTTCATGGACTTGGACTGGATGTTGTCGAAGCGGCTCTTGCCGAGATGGTCGAAGCAAACAAATGTGTGATGCGCCAGGTTGAAGGCGTAGACAAATTCGTTCTAACTCCGACAGGCCGGGAAGAAGGCGAAGAATTTCTCAGCCTTGAGCTTGAAGAGGTAGGAGTTCGAAGTGTTGTCCAAAGTGGATATGAACGGTTCCTTGCTCTGAATCCAACTATGTTGCAGCTTTGTACCGACTGGCAGGTAATCAATGATGGTGCAGGAGAACAGAAGCTCAACGACCACAGTGACCCAGCCTACGATCAACAAATTTTCGACAGATTGGTTGAGCTAGACAGAGAAGTCGGAGTAATTCTCGGGACGTTAGAACAGGTCCTTACAAGGTATGACAACTACTCATCGCGGTTCACTGCGGCCATGCAGAAACTGCTGTCTGGGGAGCTGGATTGGTTGACTAAGCCAATTATGCCGAGCTATCACACAGTGTGGTTCGAGCTTCACGAGGACTTACTTGCGACGCTAGGAATTGATAGAGCGAGTGAGTCGGGCGAATAAGGGACTACCCTCGGCCCTATGACTGCGCGATTTGGCCGTGTCATTCCGGCAATGGTGACCCCGTTCTCTGACGACGGCGCTCTAAATATTGATGCATCGGTCGCCCTTGCCAAATGGCTCGTAGAACAAGGAAGTGAAGGCTTAGTGATCACCGGTACGACCGGTGAAGGACCAGCCGTAACGGATGAGGAAGACTGGGAGCTATGGCGTGTAATAGCTGAAACTGTGTCGGTCCCGGTGATTGCTGGAACCACAACCAATGACACAGAGCACTCGATTCAGCAGACCCGCAAAGCTGAAGAACTCGGATGCGATGGCATTCTTGCGGTCACCCCTTATTACAACCGACCGTCACAAGAAGGTATCTTTTCGCACTTTGAGGCGGTTGCTTCGGTAACCAAGCTGCCAGTCGTTCTTTATGACATTCCTGTCAGGACTGGTAGGAAGATAGAAACTCCAACGCTCTTGCGTTTGGCGCACGACGTTCCAAATGTTGTGGCGTTAAAGGATGCAGCAGGCAATCCGGGAGAGACAGCGAAAGTTATTCGTGACGCACCAGAAGGTTTCGAGGTATATAGCGGCGATGACGCGTTGACCTTGCCCCTTCTAGCGGTGGGCGCGGTAGGTGTCATTAGTGTCGCTGCCCATTGGTCGGCCCCCGAACATGTTGCAATGATGGACGCTTGGGAGTCGGGTAATGCTGACGAGGCTCAACGAATCAATAAGCGGCTTCTCGAAAGTTTTGACTATGAAACCGGAGACGAAGCACCGAATCCGGTTCCAACAAAAGCGATGATGAGAACACTCGGGTTGGATGTGGGCGAACCGCGTCTGCCGATGGGACCGACACCCCAGGGCTTAGAAGACAAAGCTCGAGAGGTGTACTCGCGGTTGAAGGCTTGATTTGCCGGGAAGCAATGTAGGGATCACGTTTCTTGGTGGCCTTGGCGAAGTAGGACGCAACTCTACGTGTGTTGAGATCGACGGAAAACTGCTCCTAATCGACTTCGGGGTTATGTTTCCTGATGCCACTATGCCTGGCATTGATGTGGTTCTTCCAGACAACGCGTGGTTGAAAGAACGCAGCGAAGACATCGTTGGGCTGATTGTTACTCATGGCCATGAGGACCACCTCGGTGGCGTAACACACTTACTAAGAGACGTTGCGGTTCCCCTATATGGCTCTGAATTAACTATGGCGCTAGCGCGACACAAAGTGAAGGAAGCAAACCTGGAAGGTCGAACGTCATTTCATGTGGTTGCTGATGGAGAACGGCTGGAAGTAGGTCCGTTTGACGTCGAGGTATTACCAATAACGCATTCGGTTCCTCAGAGTCTTTGCGTGGTCCTGCATACTGAGCAAGGGGTAATTGTTCATACAGGAGATTTCAAACTTGATTCAGACCCGGTTGATGGACGATTAACTGCGCTGGAGCGTTTGGAAGAAATCCAACAAGGTCCCGGCGTCCGATTGTTGATGGCCGATTCGACTAATGCGGATAAACCTGGATGGAGTCCCTCAGAGTCATCGATTGGTGAAACCTTCGAACGGTTGTTTCCTCAGTGGCAGGGGCGGAGATTGATAGTGAGTTGCTTCGCCAGTCATCTACATCGAGTGCAGCAAATCTGTGATGCGGCGATACGGGAAGGAAGAACTATTTTTCCGCTTGGTCGATCGATGGTGAACAACGTCCGGATAGCCCAAGAAATAGGTGTTTTAGACTTACCAGCTCGTTCGGTTGATTCGATTGAAAGGCTCAACGATTATGGCCCCGAAGATGTCTGTGTCATTTGCACCGGGTCCCAAGGAGAACCCAACGCCGCCTTATCTTTGTTGGCGCGAGGAAATCATCCCGATTTTTCTCTGTCCGGAGATGAGGTGGTACTTCTCTCCAGCCACCCAATTCCAGGAAACGAACGTCCGGTTTATCGGATCATTAATCGGTTGACCCGGATGGGCTGTGAAGTAGTTCACGACGGATATGAACATGTTCACACAACCGGACATGCACAACGAGAAGAGTTACATCGCCTTTACCAACTTGTTGTGCCTGAGTGGTACGTGCCAATTGAGGGTGAACATCGAATGTTACGTCGAAACGCGGATGTGGCGACCGAAGCTGGACATGCCCAAGACCGCAGCATCGTTGCAAGTGACGGAGACCAGCTCATCCTCGATGACGAAGGTCTTCGGATCAGTGGACAAATTCCAGCCCCGTACCGTTATGTCGATGGCCTCTTAGATGATTTGTCGTCTGAGCTATTAGAGGATCGACGGAAGTTGGGTGAGAGTGGCTTTGTTCATGTAACTGTCGTATTGGATTTAGAAGATGGTTTAGTGGCTCATCCAGAGATATCTACTCTGGGTTGGATCGATGCGCAGCGAAGCGTTCAAGTTCTCGCGGAGTTAGAAGTAGAAGTAGTTGAAGCTGTTGCTTCCGCACTTGATGAACACAAGGACGTCGAGAGCATCGAGCGAGTCGTCCGTCGGACCACTGGTCGGTTCGTAGGAAACCGAACTCGTAGACGGCCGCCGATTTCAGCGACCGTGATTCTGGTTAACTGAACCAGAATTTCTCTGGTGTTTCGGTACTCTCGCCAGTGTGGGATTTACGCGCTTAACTAACCAAAAAAATTCCAAGCTTTGCCTGGCGCGTCGAACGGTCAACCAGAAAAGCCCTTATTAATGAAGTCAGCGAAATCATCGATGTTCCGAAGAATGAGCGAAGCCGGCTTGCGCGGTCGGGGGACTGACGTCACTGGACTTTTACTGTTCGTAGTGGCTCTGATTTCGTTACTTGCGCTCTTCGGTGACAAAGCGGGAATTGCGGGACGCTTGCTTGAAAGTGTTATGAGTGTCTTGGTGGGAATTTTCCGCTACGTCGTTCCCTTCGCCCTGTTGCTGTGTGCCTATGCGATATTGCGAGATAAACACAGTGAAAGGACCTGGAGGATTGCGTTTGGAGGAGCTCTCACAAGTCTTGCCTTCTCAGGGATGGCTCACTTATTAGGTGATGCAGCTGGGATTAGGACAACACTTGAAGATTTGCGTTCTTCAGGAGGAATCCTGGGCGCTCTAGTGGGGGAGCCGCTTCGCGGTGCTGTGGATGAGCCAGGGGCATGGGTGGTGTTGCTGCTAGCTGCCATGTTTGGTGTTCTAATCGTTACCGATACGGGTCTTCGACAGGTATTAGGGGCAGCAGCTTGGGCTGCCCGCTTGGGAGGTAGGCAGATTCGTCGAGGGTTGACCAGTCTCCAAAGCCTTGGCTCTGATCGAGAGGCACCGGAAAGTTCGCGACGAGATAGACGTTCTTTGCCGACGATCTCGGCCCCAGGAAGTGGAATTCCAGCCCTTGAAGCTGAGGTTCGTCCGACCTACGACGAGGCTGAGGTAGTTGAGGAGACAGAGCAAGCGCCGCAATTCGACGAATTAGTTGAAGAGGAACCTGGCCTGCGCATGCCGGTAGAAGATCTTTCAGACATTGATGAACATCCAGCGGATGACGAATCCCCACCTGAACAGATGGAAATTGATTTAACAACCAGGCCTAGTGGAGATTGGGAACTGCCAGGTCTCGAGAGCCTAGAGAGATCTGGGTCCCAAGACGTTGATGAACGTCTGCTTCAAAACGGTGCGCGAAATCTCGAAGCAGCGCTTGCTAGCCATGGTGTCGAAACCAGAGTTACAGGCATGGAGGTAGGGCCGACAGTCACCCGATATGAATTGTCGCTTGGCAAAGGTGTCAAAGTGTCTCGAGTCACCAGCTTGCATAAAGATATTGCCTACGCGATGGCATCGGCCGATGTTCGAATCCTTGCCCCCATCCCGGGGCGCTCGGCAATCGGAGTAGAAGTTCCTAATGCTGATCGTCATCTTGTCGCTCTGGGAGACATTCTTTCTACTCAGGCAGCGGCAGACGCGACCCACCCGTTGGAGGTGGCGCTTGGCCAGGACATCTCAGGAAATGTTGTGATGTCCAACCTCGCTTCAACACCACACGTTTTGATAGCAGGGGCGACTGGTGCTGGAAAATCATCTTGTATCAACTCGGTCATCACCTCATTGCTAATGCGGACGACGCCTGATGAGGTTCGGATGATCCTCATCGACCCTAAGCGTGTCGAACTCGGTCAGTATGACCGCCTTCCTCACTTGCTGACTCAAGTGGTGACGAACCCGAAAAAAGCAGCTAACGCTTTGTCGTGGGCGGTAAAGGAGATGGAACGCCGTTATGACGTTCTTTCTGAAATCGGGTTTCGTGACATCACCGGATACAACGTGGCCTATGACGAGGGACGACTTGCTTCTGATCTGAATGAAGAACGCGAATTTGAACGCATGCCTTTCGTCGTAGTCGTGGTTGACGAGTTAAACGACCTGATGATGGTCGCCGCACGAGATGTCGAAGATTCCATCACGCGATTGGCTCAGATGGCTCGAGCCGTAGGAATCCACTTGGTCATTGCCACGCAGCGCCCATCTGTCAACGTCATCACCGGAGTTATCAAAGCGAATATTCCTTCACGCATAGCCTTCGCCGTATCAAGTCTCGCCGATAGTCGTGTCATTCTTGACCAACCCGGAGCTGAACGCCTGATCGGGAAGGGAGATATGTTGGTCCTAAATTCCAACAGCAGCGTGGCGCAACGGGTTCAAGGATGCTGGGTCAGTGAAGGAGAAATACATCAGGTAGTTGCCCACTGGCGAAGACAGGCGCCCAACACCAATTACATCGAAGGAGTTGAGGGGTCGAGCGATCCCGGCCCTGTAGTAATCCCCGGTGGCTCGTCAGGAGACGAGGACGATGATGAATTGATGATGCAGGCGATGACAATAATCGTGGACACCCAACTGGGCTCAACCTCAATGTTGCAACGCAAACTCAAAGTCGGGTTTGCACGAGCCGGCCGACTCATGGATCTTTTAGAGCAACGAGGAGTTGTGGGACCTTCTATAGGTTCAAAAGCGCGTGACGTGTTGATGAGTCAAGAAGAACTGGACACGTTGCTCGCTGACCGTTGACCTGACACTGACTTAATTCGCAGAGCTAGTGTCATTGAATGAGTAACTACGACGTTGTGGCCACCGGATTAGAGTTTCCAGAGGGCCCAGTATGTATGGTTGACGGATCCATCGTGTTGGTAGAAATAAAGCGCGGCACGATTTCCCGGATTGACCCCGACAACGGATCGGTTGAAGTGGTGGCGGAACCCGGAGGTGGACCAAATGGTGCCGCATTGGGCCCTGACGGTGCCTTGTACGTGTGTAACAACGGTGGATTTACATGGGGAGAGGCTCGCGGGCTCACCATTCCGGGTTTGGTTCCAGATGACTATTCGTCAGGACGTATTGAGCGCATCGACATCAACACAGGACAAGTCGAAGTTCTCTATGCGGAAGTAGACGGGGAGCCTTTAAAAGGTCCAAATGACATTATGTTCGATTCCAGCGGAGGATTTTGGTTCACCGATCACGGCAAAACTCGAGCTCGGACGAGAGATCGCGGTGGCCTTTACTATGGCCGACCAGATGGGTCGTTAATCGAAGAAGTCTCATTTCCTCTCGATGGACCCAATGGCGTCGGTCTGTCACCCGAAGAAGACAGGGTCTATGTGGCTGAGACCCATCAGGGTTCAATTCTCTATTGGGAACTTTCAGGTCCTGGAGAACTGGCAGGTTCGGCTCACGGTCGTTTCCTGGCTCGTCCTGCAGGGCGAAAACTTTTTGACTCCCTGGCCATGGATGTAGATGGAAATGTGAGTGTGGCGACAATTCAGACTGGCGGAATCAGCACTTTCACTCCTGAGGGAGAAGAACTTGAATTTTTTGCTGTTGATGACCCACTGTGCACGAATATTTGTTTTGGAGGCCCAGATATGCAGACAGCTTTCATCACCCTCTCGGGAACCGGTCAGTTGATACGAACTGAATGGCCACGCCCCGGACTGGTTTTACCTTTCAGTGGTTAGGACTTGTGCTACG
>JAYZKK010000024.1:0-19916 GCA_036163555.1 Actinomycetota bacterium | reverse complement strand
GTATTCAACGTCGCGCCTGACGGGTGGCTCACAGCACGAGAAGTGAGGGATTTAGTAGGCGCGCGACCAACTATCCGACTGCCGATCCCTTTACCAGGTCGTCTCGACCGGTATGTAGCTCGTCGAGTGGGACACCAAGCACCCACCGGACTCCTGCCCTATACCCGATACCCGTGGGTGGTAGCCAACGACCGGTTACGAAGTAGAGGGTGGGTTCCACGATATGGAAACGACCAAGTGTTTGTTGCTGCAGAAGCCGGGATGCCGTGGGATTCGATGAACGCCAAACAGCGACAGAACGTGTCGCTGGGGATAGGGGCAACAGCGGTTATTGGCCTGCTGTACGCACTTGGTTCATGGTTGAAACGAACGATCTCGCGACAGAACAGCTAGTCAAGTTCTCCGACCTCAATGTTGAGCACCAATAGCTGCTCATTGCGCCAAATTCTTAATGACGCCATATCGCCCGGTTGCAGCATTCGAGCGTCGACGACCAACGCGCCCATGTCGGGAACAATTTGACCATCGAGTTCCACCACGACATCGCCCACCTCTACACCCCCGCGAGCAGCCGGGCCGTCGAAATCAACGGACTGGACCAGAACCCCTGCGTTGTGACTCGGCGGTAGGAGCTGAGGCGCTGCGTCTAAACCTCGAATACCGAGTCGTCCATGACGGGGTCGACCCCACTGGATGATGTCCCTGGCTACATCATGCGCGATTTCAATGGGAGTAGCGAAACCGAGTCCTTCAGCGCCAACATCAGTAACAGCTATGACAGTGGTGATGCCAACTACTGCTCCACGAGCATCAACCAACGCACCACCTGATGAACCGGGAGAGATGGGGGCATCAGTTTGTACCAACTCATACAACCAGTCTCCTTGAGGCGACTGCAGACGTCGGTTAGTGGCGCTAATTACGCCGACCGTGACGGTTGGACCGCCCCGCAAACTCAAAGGCGAACCGATAGCGATCGCTGTTTCTCCAGCACGAAGAGCTGTCGCTAGACCCAATGTTGCCGGAGCGAACCTAGTGTCTGAATCGACCATCGGCCTGAGCACTGCGACATCTGTGCGCCTGTCCGCTCCGACTAAATCAGCTTCAAAGACGGTTCCATCGGCAAGAACTATCCGGTAGCTATCTGCATTCTCTACTACATGAGTATTCGTTATGAGATGGCCGTCGTCGCGAAAAATGACCCCGGAACCCGAACCTATAACGCGGCCGTATTGAACTACTTCGACACGCACCACACTTGGGGTTACCTCCGCTGCAATGTCAGCGACGGTAAATGATCCAGTAGTTCTTGTCCCTGAGGCGGAAACGTTCGCTGTGGTGATTTCGCGTTCGACGATTCGTTCCACCACCTGTGGTGATGCTTGAAAGACAACTCCAATGACTAGGGCAGCCACCACAGCGCCGATGACCGCGCCAACAAGACCAGCGCCGATAACTCCGCGTCTACCTGACGATCGCCCCGCCTGACCTGAACCTGGAGCTACGTATTGCAGTTCACTGGGGTGTCGCCAAATACGATCATCGGGATGCAAGGCGTACTTACTTGTCGGGGTTTCCTCGGTGCTGACATTGGGATCATCAGGAATCTGAGACCAATCAATGGAACTGCCTAACGCCCACTCATCAGAAGCAAAGTCACCCGAAGAACTGTCTGAACTCGGATTGTTTGCTGGCTCTTCTGGATCTTGTCCAGGTTCGTTAGTTCGATCCACACCCCAAAACGTACCCATCGAATTCAAGTTATTATCCGCGGCCCACCCATCCGATAGGGAGGTACGCCTTCCTCGGCGTACCATAAGCAATGTGTCCAGTCCGCAAAACAACGATTCCTGGGTTCTCCTTACTCCCGACGAATTACAGGTCGGTGAGATCTACGACTGGTGTGTCCACCCATCAAGCGGTGCCGTAGTCCTTTTTTCGGGGACCGCGCGTGATCACGCTGAAGGCCGTGATGATGTGTCTCTGCTTGAATATGAAGCTTATGAAGAGCACGTAGAACCCCGGTTGGAAGCAATAGCGAACGAGATGCGCAGTCAATGGCCCGATATTCGTCGCGTTGTCATGGCTCACAGGACAGGTCCTCTCAAGATCGGTGAAAGCTCGGTAGTGGTAGCTGTCTCATCGCCACACCGTCCAGAGGCCTTTGAAGCAGCAAGATTTGGTATAGATACGCTTAAAGCAACCGTTCCAATATGGAAACGAGAAGTGTGGAAAGACGGTGAAGATTGGGCGCTTGCTTCCCAAGACATCACAGACGTCCCGTCAACCCAACAATCCGATAGGAGCTCGTCGTGACCCCACTCGCTTTCCTCGGTCTAGCTGCTGCAATCACAGTTGTTGGTTCACTATTTCTGATGATTGGTAGCCGAAAGCGAACCCCTTGGGATTCGAGCATCAATGCCTTCCAAAAACGTCTAGATGCCCTGGCACCAGAGGAGGAAGACCAAGTCATCGAACTCTTAGACGACGAGCCGTTCCCCGGTGGCGGGAGGCATTCCGCTGGCACGTGACCTAGCGATCGATCTCGGCACCGCCAACACGTTGGTGTACGAACGTGGCCGCGGCATCGTGCTCAACGAGCCGTCGGTGATAGCTATGAATGAACGCAGCGGCGATGTCCTCGCAGTTGGACGTGAGGCATGGCAGATGATCGGAAGAACCCCTTCCTACATTGTTGCTGTGCGACCACTGCGAAAGGGAGCCATTACCGACTTTGATACAACGCAGCGGATGATCAGGTTGATTCTTCAACAGGTCGGCGTCGGCCGATTTGGGAAAACCCGTGTCGTCGTGTGTGTGCCTTCGGTCATTACCCCCGTTGAACGTCGTGCCGTCACAGACGCTGCCCGACGCGCAGGAGCCAGCGATGTGCGTCTCATCGACCAGCCAATGGCCGCAGCCATTGGATCTGGTTTACCCATTCATGAACCAATAGGAAATATGGTCATCGACGTTGGCGGCGGAACAGCTGAAACTGCGATGGTCTCTATGGGAGGAATCGTTTCTCTCAAAGCTATAAGAGTCGGTTCGTTTGATTTCGACGCAGCTTTACAGAACTACGCCAGGCGTGTGCATGGCGTAGCTATTGGTGAACGAACAGCTGAAGAAATCAAAGTTCAAATCGGATCTGCATGGGCAGTCGAAGACGAGTTCGATGCTGAAGTAAAGGGACGAGATCTCACTACCGGTCTGCCTCGGACATTTATATTGACTCCAGATCAAGTGCGATCAGCGTTGGATGAACCCGTCCAGGCAGTAATCGACTCCGTGGTCGATTGCCTCAGTCAGGCACCGCCTGAACTATCTCAAGATCTCCTAGTACACGGCGTCCATCTGGTCGGTGGCGGTGGGCTGTTAAAAGGACTTGCCCAACGCATAGAAAATGATGCACGTGTACCAGTACGAATTGTTCGGACCCCAATGGAAGCTGTGGTTCTCGGGGCGGGACGAGCGTTGGACAACTTTGATGCACTTTCGTCATCGTTTAATACATATGGCAATCGCTGGTAAATCTCACGTGCGCATTGACAAGTTCACAAAATATCGGGTCGCCCTCATCGCCATAGCGCTGATGTTCGTTGGCGCCTGCTCTGAACAAGGAGCAAACGTCTCCGATGTTGGTAATGAACCACCACTGTCAGTTGAAAGATCGGTTGGCTTCGATGGGGACATCATCCGGCTTGGAGTTATTGTCAATTTGAGTGGCCCCGGGTCGTCATTAGATCGAACGCGCTTAACCGGAGTCACCGCCTACTGGTCAGACATCAATGCCTCGGGTGGGGTGGGTGGACGATACGCAGTAGAACTAGAAATTCTGGACCACGGTGGCAACCCAGAGGTCGCAGAAGGACTTGTGTCCGAGTTACTTGATGAGGTTGTTGCTCTGACATTTATCGACGAGACAGCAATGGGAGCGGTGCACCCGTTTCTTGTTGAAGGCCAAGTTCTCGGGGTAGCTCCAACATCAACACTGGACTGGGAATCTGATCCCCGCTTCTTAACCCACAGCCCTCCAGTTGAAGCAGTTGTCCTCGCCCTTTTTGAAAGCACGCCGTCCTCTAAGTGGTGTGTAATAACTGACGGATCACCACTGGGGGTGGGAGTCAGAAACTCTGCACCTCAAGCAGCACGAATTGCTGGAGCACAAAGCGTGACCTTGATTGAAGTGGAGGAAGACTTGAACGCTGCGATATTGGCAGCAGCATGCGAACACGTCTTTGCCGAAGTATCAGAAAAGTTTCAAGAGAAACTGGTTACATCGATCCCGGCCAGCCGAACCGTCCTCCGTCAGGCAGGACTAACAGATCCGATAGTTGGTCGTACCGACATACAGTTCGCTTATATCGACTCTGGCCCAGCGTGGCACGTTGATGCTGCAGTTGGTATGCGACCATTTTTGGCGTCGTTGCTGCGGCATGCTCCAGACGCCAAACCCGACACAAGGATGCGCGACGGATATGTGTCCCAAATTCGATTACATGAATTGTTGGAACAAGCCGTCCGAGGTGGGGATCTAAGACGCTCGACCATATTTGAAGCTGCTCAGACCCATGCACGGATCGAAATGTTCGGTCTTGCCGAAGAGGTAGATATGTCTATTGAACAGCCATTACTACCGCGACAGATGAGTGTCCGAATCAAGGCCGGGGAAGAAGACGAATTAGATGCTCGTGATTGGAAGCTTGAACGTAGGCTGCGTCCACAAAACTTCGCGCCACTAGCCAATGAAATACTTAACTAGCTAATCAGTCACAACCCCGAGAAGATCACCCGCGATGGCACGAACCTGGCGGTCCTTATCAGCGAGCGCGTCCTGCAGGGCTTCCTGTGCGTCAAGTTCGTCGAACTGGAAAAGACCCAAAACAGCGCGTCGACGAATCTGAGGTCGGTCGCTCATCACCCCGAGAAGGCATGTCAAGATCGCAGCCCGGTCAACGTCGTCCGCTGTCGCCAAAGCACCCAAGGCAGCGATTGCACTCTCCCTACACAAGGCGTCTTCATGATCGTTAGCCATGGCGACAAGTAATGGCACTGCTGCGGTTTGCATGCGTTCACCGATTGCGAAAGCCGCAGCTTCAGCTACAGCAGGATCAGAATCGTAAAGACATGCATCGATTTCGACGTCAGATCTTTTTGCTGCAATCTCTAAGGCCCGCCTTCTCACGGAGCCGTCGGCGTCCTTGAGCGCCGATTGGAGATCTGAAGTAGTGAGCGAACCGATTCGATCCAAAGCTCCCAAAGCCACGGACCGAGTACCGACATCGATATCGGTCAACAAAGTTCTTGCCTCTGACTCGTCGCCTCGGTGTCCGGCTAGTGCTGCGCGTATGCGCGCCGCCCGCGAATCACTTTGTGTCAACTGATCGCTGCTTGCAAAATTAGGGCTGCCACAATCGCCAATAGTCCGACGACAAGAGTGATGGCCAAGCCACCCAAAACAGAAAAAGCGCCGAGACCGAGAACCGCTACCAACTTTCTCCACAACGAAGAACCTTTATGTGGCCGTGTCGGCAGAATCCGTCGTGGGTCATTCAAATTGGGTTGACGTCGCGACTTTGAGCCAGAGCTCAGGTCATCAGACTCGGCCGTTAGCGATTCCGAAGGCAGTACCGGTTCGAGAGGTGCGGTGAGTTTCGGATCAGATTCTCTATCGTTCATTAAATTCATCCAAGCCGCGTGTCGTCACAGGGCTACAGCGTGGCACGCTTATAACTGATGTCCGAGTCAACCATGAACGAGAATACTTCCCTCCCTACCAGTGAAGTATCGACCACCCGTCGAGTTCCGGGCTGGGCAGCAATCATTGCTGCGGTATTCGCAGCAAGTTTTCTAATAGTTGTTGCGCTTGACCGTGTCACGATCACCTCAAAGGTTTTGACTAGCCCAGGCGCGACCCGGGATATAGGGCCGATGCTTGAGGTAGACCCTACAAAGACCTACAACGCTGAGGGTCAAATCGAAATGGTGACCGTCAAATCCAACCTTCAACCTTCGATCTTGGAACTGGTCGGCGGCTGGCTTGACGACTCAATCAAAATCTCACCCCGCTACGAAATATTGGGGGATCGGACCATTGAACAAAACCGCACCCTTGGACAAGAACAAATGGCAAGAAGCCTTGATGTCGCTGCTCGAGTGGCGCTTGAACGAATCGGCTACGACGTGATCTCAGAAGCCGGAGCCTTAGTCCTTCAGATTGTTCCCGACACCCCAGCGTCGCAAACCTTGGATCGTGGCGACGTCATCGTTCAGGCAGAAAACAGTGAGGTAAAAACATCACGTGATCTTGGGGAACTAGTCCGCGCCAAGTCACCGGGCGACAGTTTCTCGTTCTCTGTATTGCAGATCGACGGGACCATTCGGAATGAAACGGTCACGCTCACCGAAAGAAACGGAAACGCGTTTCTTGGAGTGTCGATTAGCACCTACGTCGAGATGGATGAATTGCCTTTCCAAATCGACTTCCAAGTAGAACGAGTCGGAGGTCCATCAGCGGGGCTCAGCCTTACCTTGGCACTGTTAGAACGAATGCTCCCCGGTGAACTCCTGAACGGCTTGAAGGTCGTAGCCACGGGCACTGTTGACCCATTAGGAAACGTCGGCGCGGTTGGAGGCGTCGAACAGAAAAGTCACACTGTGATGCGCAACGGAGCCGACCTTTTCATAGTTCCCGCAGGGCAGGCCGGCCAAGCCCAAGCGGTACTAGGCGACATGATTGAAGTTATTGGCGTGGAGACCCTAGATGACGCGTTATCCAAACTGCGTTCGCTAGGAGGCGACGTCTCCGGTATTCAACTAATGAACCATTAAAACCTGATGTTGCCGGCGGACCATCCGCGCTCAGGTAGCAACGATCGGTACTCTCGATCATCATGGTTCAGCACGCCGAAGGGGCGTTTGAAATTGATCCAGAAGCGGTCGTGAAGGCTGAATTTGCTCATGTGTTCCGCGGTTACTCGATCGACGAAGTCCGATCTTTTCTAGAGGACATAGGTCATGAACTGCACCGGTTGAAAAACGAACTCGCAGCAGCGCGTTCAGTCCAGCAAGTCGTGGCCGCTACGACAGAGGCGCCGCTTGGTCCGAGTGATGAAACGCCACATCATTTGGCAACCTCCGTTGGTCCGGGAACGGTCATTGACCTGCAATCTCACCGACTCACTCTCGAACGCGACGACAATTCCGCCGACCTAGATTCCGAAATTTCTGGTGACCGTCATCTAGATGATCCACGACTGACCCAAACCCAAGAGAGATCCGAAGAAGATTCAGGACAACGGCAAGTGGTTCCATTTCCAAGCGCGGCTCCACCCCAACGAAGGGCAGTAATTGACGAGCTTTTTGCACGACTGGGAGAACCACAGCTCAACGACGTTGAATGGGCTAAAGAAGTTCTCATTCGTACAGGAGAAATCCCGGCCATCCCCGAATCCCCATACGCTTCGCTTCACGGTGAGGCAGAAACAATCAGTGACCACCATGACCGATTGCGCAGCACGGTCGCGGAGCTATCTCGAGCCTCAGTAGGACAACTCAAGAGAAACCTCGCCACCCGACTCGAGAGTCTCCTCCCGGAACTAAAACACCTTTCGTCAAACAAGTTTGAAATGTCGCGATTAGTGCCGAAGGCAATGGATGATGAGTTCATTGAAGGTTTAACGCCGTTCGTGGCTGCCGCAGCAAAATTTGGAGCGGGCGGAATAAAAGTCAACGTGGATGGCATACCGAACAAAGTTGCAAGAATCACAGGAGATTGGCTACGCGACCGCCTCCAAGCCCACCTAGACGATGATGTCGCCATTGAAGTCCGACTTCGAGCCGTCTACCGGGAATGGAAAAAATCTGCGGTAGACCTGATTGCCACGGACGCAATAGCCGAAGCATTTGCCTTGGGCCTCTACGCCACGCTTCCATCGGACGAACACATCAAATGGGAAACCCCATCAGACGGGTGCTGCAGTGCCACCTGCCATGACAACGCTTCAGCCTTACAACGCAGAAAAGGCGAAGAATTTCCCTCAGGTCATCTGCTTCCCCCAATTGGTCCAGGATGTCGCAGTCTGGTCGTGCCCGCAGGCCAGTAACATTGCGGGTATATGCGACCACCTGAGCAAATGAAGTCACGTCGTCGGCGAACCAATCGGGCACGGGTACTGCTCGGCATCGGTGGGCTAGCCATCTTTCTGTTCTTCACGTCGATCCGAGGCCTCGCTGGGTTCTGGACCGACTATCTGTGGTTCGACAGCCTCTCATTGTCCTCAGTGTGGACGTCGGTGCTTTGGGCCAAGATCGGCCTCGGTTTGTTATTCACCGCAGTATTTTTCGTTTCACTCTGGATAAACCTATTTATCGCTGATCGTCTCGCTCCGAAGGTCCGGCCACCGGGACCAGAAGATGAACTTTCGCGAAGGTGGCAACAATTCACTTCATCTCGAACAGTTCTCATCAGAAGCGTCATTTCACTGTTATTCGCGCTTTTGGTTGGAGCCGGAGTCTCCTCGCAATGGCAAAACTGGTTGTTCTTCACCAACCGAGTTGACTTTGGGATCGTCGATCAACAGTTCGGCATCGATGTCGGTTTTTATGTCTTCCAACTTCCATTTCTGACGTTTATCGTTAGTTGGGCTTTTGCCGCGATATTGGTCATCTTTGTCGTCACGACCATCCAGCATTACCTCAACGGCGGCATACGCCTCCAAGGGCAAGCTGGATCTCGAGTTACTCCACAAGTTAAGGCTCACTTGTCGCTTCTCTTGGGCTTGCTGGCATTGGTAAAAGGTGTCGGTTACTACCTTGATAGATACGAACTGACTTTGTCGGAACGTGGTTTTGTCACCGGAGCTACCTACACCGACGTCAAAGCACAGTTACCAGCGTTACAACTCCTCATGATCGTCAGTGTGTTCTGCTTTGGACTGTTGATCTTCAACATATGGCGGCGAGGATTTACCTATCCGATCATTGCGGTTGGCCTGTGGGCACTGGTTGCCAGCTTGGCCGGAACGATTTACCCGGCCTTGGTCCAACGGTTTCAAGTAGAGCCGTCGGAGTCGACCAAGGAAGCCCCGTACATCGAACGTAATATCGAGATGACGCGCGTGGCCATGGGCCTCGACCAAGTAACACCACGCAACTTCGATTACGAACCCACTCTCACAGCATCCGAAATCGAGGAAAATCTTGCGACGGTTCGCAATGTGCGGCTCCTAGACCCAGCCGTCATGCGTGACACCTTCCAACAGACGCAAGGCATAAAGAGTTTTTATGACTTC
This sequence comes from Actinomycetota bacterium, assembly GCA_036163555.1. GTDB lineage: Bacteria > Actinomycetota > Acidimicrobiia > Acidimicrobiales > Poriferisodalaceae > MedAcidi-G3. The sequence goes on along the minus strand of JAYZKK010000024.1, from coordinate 10,623 downwards.
CGCGACATTGACGTCGACCGGTACGAAATCGATGGACGGACCACCCAAGTCGTACTTGCCGCCAGAGAACTGAAACAAACTGACCTTCCAAATAGCTCATGGGAGTCCGAACATATTGCGTTCACCCACGGGTATGGAATCGCGGCTGCGCCCGCTAACGCCATCGACGCCAATGGCCGCCCGGACTATGCCTTAGCTGACATACCCGTAACAGCAGGCCCCGGGGCTGAGTCTTTGGATATAGATACGCCAGGTCTATATATCGGTGAAGGTTTGAAGGGCTACGCGATTGTCGGCGCAGCCCGCGACGAAGTTGACTTCCAAGATAATGATGACCAGACCGAAGTAACCCGCTATTCGGGGGCTGACGGAGTCGATATCAGTTCGCTCCCGAGAAAACTTGCGTTTGCTTTGCGTTTCGCAGAACCAAACTTGGTTGTTTCTGGAGAACTTGGCTCAGACAGCCGCATTTTGTATAAGCGCGATGTGGTCGATCGGGCAAAAACCCTTGCCCCGTTCCTAAAATTTGACAGCGACCCGTATCCAGCGATTATCGACGGCAAAGTCATGTGGATCCTCGACGCGTATACCTCCACAGAAATGTTCCCGTACGCGCAACGAGTGAATCCACGTGCGGTGAGATCAGGCGACCTCCGCACAGAAGCAAACTACGTACGAAACTCGATCAAAGTCGTTGTCGATGCTTACGACGGAACTCCCACCTTCTACATAGTTGACGACGAAGACCCCATAGCGAAGTCGTACCGTAAACAGTTCCCTGATTTGTTCAGCGAGACCGGACCTCCAGTGGAGGTCGCGGAGCACTTCCGTTACCCCGAAGATCTATTCCGAATGCAAACAGACATGTGGGGTCGATATCGCATCACTGAAGCGTCAGAGTTTTATGACGCCGCTGGAGCTTGGAGCGTTGCCCAAGACCCAGGAAATTCAATCGGTCAAACAGCAGTCGAATCAGTCATTGATGCATCAGGCAACATCATCAGTAGTTCTGAGGTACGTATCGCCCCTCAATACCTACTGATGCGACTACCAGGAGATGACGATGAATCATTCGTCATTTTCAGACCATTCGTCCCGTTCTCCGATGATGATTCACGTAAGAACCTTGAAGGTTTCATGGTCGTTCACAACGACCCTGAACGTTACGGCCAAATTGAAGTTTATGAGATTCGCGCTTCCACTCCAGTCGATGGGCCAGCCCTGTTCAACTCGAATATCCAGACCGAAGAGGAAATCTCTGAACGAGTAACACTGTTGAATCAGAATGGTTCAACTGTTGTGCCAGGAAATCTGCTGCTAATTCCAGTTGAGAACTCGTTGCTGTACGTTCGTCCGCTCTACATAGAGGCCACCGGAACGACAGCGGTTCCCGAATTGCAGTTGGTTATCGTCGGCGTTGGCCCAGAAGTCGTCATTGCCGACAGTTTCGAAGCTGCATTAGCCAGAGTAATCCCTGGACTTAATGTCGACTTGCAGTCTGAAACCGAGAAGCCAGACCGTGATGTCGCAGCACCCGATGACGACGAGCTTTCTCCGTCGCCTGAACCAGAAGAAGACGAAGAATCTGATGACATTTCCGTTGAAGAGTTGCTGGCTCTATCTCGGGAAGCGTTCGACCGCGCTAATGCAGCACTACGAACCGGTGACCTAGCCGGGTACCAACGGTGGGTTGAAACAGCCGCTGGCTATATTTCGAAGGCCCAAAAGATGCTTAGTCAGTCTCCTGTTCGAGACGACGCTGACGCTGCCTAACGCTGTGCCGGGCACAATCTCTACGGCTACAGGCGACGTAACGGCACCAACACGAGTCCTGGTTGTTGTTGCACATCCCGACGACGTTGATTTTGGCACCGCTGGCACTATGGCAGCGTTAGTTAGCGCCGGTTCCCACGTCTCTTACTGTCTGGTGACTAGTGGCGACGCGGGTGACGACGATCTAACCCTAGACACCGAAGAGCTCGCAGCTCTGCGGCAGGAAGAACAAACCGCAGCAGCGTTAGCGGTGGGAGTGGAAGATTTACATTGGTTGGATTACCCCGATGGTCGAGTCGAAAACAACCTCGAGCTTCGGCGTGATATCTCGCGGGTTATCCGCATAGTTAGACCTGATGTTGTCGTGACGCAGCCGACAACCGCTAATTGGGATCGAATCTACGGGTCTCACCCGGATCATTTGGCGACAGCTTGGGCGACGATGGCTGCTGTTTACCCTGATGCTCGGAACCCTCGATCACATCCCGAACTCTTAGCCGAAGGTCATGAACCGCACACAGTGACCGAGGTTTGGATGATGTGGATGGCTCCTCCTGAAGGAACGATGATGCACGTCGATATCACCGCCACCTTCGAAGAGAAAGTCAAGGCCCTGCGTTGCCACTCAAGTCAAACTGATCGCATTGAAGGCCTAGACGACTTGCTCCGAGAGTGGGCTTCGGGTGTCGCATCAGCAGCGAATATGGATCCGGGTCGCCTTGCGGAAGGCTTTCGAGTTATCAACACCGAGTAAAGTGACGAAACTGGTGAAGTAGGGCGTATGAGCGAAAGACAGCTAATTGACTCGCCGCGCGGTTGGCTGACTGTCATCGCCACCTTTTTCTCTTCCGCGGTGGCACTGGGCGCGGTTTACAGCTTTGGTGCGTTCTTCCAATCGATGGCTGATGATTTCGGAACCGGGAAAGGCTCAACTGCTGTCATCTTTGGGTTAACGACGTTCTCATTTTTCTGGTTGAGTCTGATTACAAGTCGTCTTTCGGATCGGTACGGGCCGCGTCCGGTGCTTGCGGCGGGAGCGGTTGCGCTGTTCGTCGGGCTTTGGGCCACTAGTTACGTCAATTCGATTGGGGTGGGCTACATAACCTTCGGGGTTGGGGCGGGTATCGCTGCTGCGTGTGCCTATATTCCGATGGTCGGCCATGTCGGCGGCTGGTTTGAAAAGTCACGCGCCACAGCGGTGGGTATTTCGGTAGCTGGCATTGGTGTTGGCACGCTGGTCATGAACCCGTTAGCGGCCAAACTTATTGACTTGTATGGGTGGAGAAGTACGTACCGAATATTCGGCGTCGTAGGGTCACTGGTTCTGTTAGTCGGTACTTTGATGATGGCTCGAGCCCCTGGAGAAGCTGGATCAGCTCCTTCAAGGATTCGAGAGGCTTTTTCCTCTCCGACGTTTCGAAAGCTCTGGTTAGCTGCTCTTTGCTATGCCATTGCCCTGTTTATTCCCTTTGTTTTTGTGGTTCCCTACGCAAAAGAGCGGGGAATTTCTGCTGTCGCTGCAGCCACCCTGGTCGGGTTGCTTGGCGGATCTAGTGTCTTATCTCGGATTGGTTTTAGTTGGCTCACTAACCAGTTCGGTATTTTCCGTATCTTTCGATTTGGTTTTGTGCTGTGCCCAATAGCTTTCGTCACGTGGCTATTGGCTGGATCGTCTTTTGTCACTCTCGTGATTTTTATGATCATTATGGGTGTCGGATACGGTTCGTTTGTGGCGGTTAGTCCCCTGGTGCTTGCGGACTTGTTTGGGGTAGTCGGTCTCGGCTCGCTGATGGGGCTTTTGTACACAGCGTGCGGTTTAGGTGCCCTGATTGGCCCTCCAATGGCGGGTCGTATGATTGACGTCTCTGGCGGCTACACCTTGCCACTGTTGGTTGGTCTGGGACTTGGCCTCATCGCGTTTTTGTCGCTGACATTGTTTCCAACCACGCCATCGGGAAACATCGCCGTTGCTAGTTCAGGTTCACCTGAAGTTCCGACAGCTGGGGGTGGTGTCGCAACGGTGATGGGCGCTTTCGATGAAACCTTGCTGGAGCTTGAAGATTGGCTTGACCCTTAAGCCACTTGGCGCTGTCATTTGCTCGTCTCTGTCGCCTCCGTAAATAGTGAATTCGGTGTATCAGTTTGATCCCCCGCATCAATTAATTATTGCTGTACACCTACGAATATGAGAAGTCGGCGAGAAGAAGCCAATAGCTGAGATGGCTATTGCATCAATTACCCACGACACAGGCATTGCATCAATTACCCAGGACACAGGTATTGCATCAATTACCCACGACACAGAATGGCTTCAAGTCACGTTCACTGATGGAGAGACCGGCAAGTTCTATGTCGAATGGTTAAGGGACAATGTCCCTTCTGGGCGTCATCAAGATCGAGGCCAACGAACCTTTGACATAAATTCACTTCCCCAACAGTCGCTGAGTGAAGTTACTCATGTCGGCGATCAGGTCACAATTACCTTTGATCTTGAACCATGCAGCCATGTTTTCACCGCAAGTTGGCTTCACTCCCATAGAAACCCGAGCACTCTTCGAACCAATCCAACCCCGGTTCTTTGGAATGCTGAGGGGCAAAACGAACTTTGTTTTGCTGACTATTCGACTCTGAAAAGTTCAAGAAGAGTTTTACATTCCTGGCTTCGACATATACGAGATTACGGATATGGGCTGTTAGAGAACGTGCCAACTGAACCAGGGACAGTTCTTGAAGTCGTGGAGATGTTTGGTTATGTACGAGACACGAATTACGGAAAACTTTTTGAAGTCCGGGCCGAACCGAACCCCGCAAATTTGGCGTTCACGAAACTTGGAATCGGGATGCATACCGATAACCCTTATCGGGACCCGGTACCGGGATTGCAACTACTGCACTGTTTAGTCAACGAATCGGACGGAGGGGAGACCCAGCTTGTTGATGGCTTTGCGGTAGCAGAAGAGATCCGACAAAAATATCCTGAAGCGTTTTGGTTGCTCTCTACCCAGCCAGTGCGATTTCGATATTTAGACGAAGGGTCAGTAGACCTTGAAGCAACGAGTCCGCTCATTGAAACTAACTCTCATGGAGAAGTAATTGCTTTGCGCTATAACAGTCGCTCGGCACAAGCTTTCACTTTCCCTGACGAAGTGATGGCAGATTATTACGCCGCTTACCGGTTACTTGGGGAACTTTTACACAAACCAGAAGCACGTATCGAATTTCGTTTAACACCCGGACAGTTAATGATTTTTGATAATCAACGTGTGCTTCACGGCCGTTCTTCCTATGAGGAAGGGTCTCGTCATCTTCAAGGATGTTATGCAGACAAAGACTCTTTGCGATCGTTTATTCGCGTACTTGAGGAAGACAAATGACAATCGTTGAAGAACTCAGGGAACTGATGGAAGGTCGAGGGAAACAAAGCTATGGAGAGAATGTGACCATTGCTGAACATGTGTTATTGACTGCCGCGGCAGCTAAGGAGGCTGAAGCTTCAGAGTCTCTGATTGTCGCTTGTCTTTTACATGATGTGGGTCATTGGTTAGATGAGCCAGATGACGACTTTGGCATACATAGTCATGCCGATACCGGTGCAGTGTGGGTCGCTGAACGGTTCGGGTCAGATGTTTCCGAACCCGTGCGCCTTCACGTAGATGCAAAGCGCTACTTGTGCGCGGTCGATCCGGAATATCACGGACGCTTGTCGTATGCGTCTCAGTACACATTGACGCAACAGAACGGCCCAATGACGCAAGACGAAATCGCTAGCTTCCTCTCTAACCCTCATCACGAAGATGCTCTCGCTTTACGTAAGCTCGAAGACATTCATGGGAAAAGAACCAGAGTTCCTATTCCTGAGTTTGAACATTTCCATCCACTCTTAGAGAAACTAATTAAGCCATCCAAATAGCAAACTAATGAGGGTGTTGCCGCTCCTGCCGTTATCCTCGTGGGTCGCGGGGTGGAGCAGTTTGGTAGCTCGTCGGGCTCATAACCCGAAGGTCGTTGGTTCAAATCCAACCCCCGCCACCAAGTAAAAAGGTCCGGCCTGTATGGCCGGACCTTTACCGTTTTCGTTCGTCAGCTTTGGTCATTCGTCATGTCCATGTCTCCATCCATGTCCATGTCTCCATCCATGTCCATATCCATGACAGCGTCAGGGTCGAGGCCGGGAGCGATGCTGGGATCGACAATGATCGCGATCGCCCACACCACAGCCACCACGCCGACTAGTCGCGCGAAACGTTCACCGTGCCGCCAGTGTTTCTCAACCGCTATTACTAGTGCCAGACCAACCATTGCGGCCATGTTCATCACACCAAAAGCGACCATCACCAGCATCAGAGCCCAGCAACAGCCCAAACAGAACAGTCCGTGATGTGCACCGGCCCGAATATCGCGTAACGACCCACGAAAGCCGATGTATTGCATGAGGTGACCGAGCGGGCTGCGACAGTGATCAAGACAGCGCATCTTCAATGGTGTGAGTTGATAGAGACCGGCGGCTGCGAAACAGACCACAGCGACCCATTGAGCGAGAGTTGCTCGCTCGGCGGCCATGTCGCCGAACACGTCAGCTATCGCGAACGCCACAACCCCTGTTGCTCCCCACGCCAGCAGATACCCGCTTGCGAGGGCGGTGAGTCGCGGTCCTCTGTGGGTAGTGACTGTTCTCTCATAGAGAGTCGCCAGCGGCGCTATCGATGACAGCATCATCGCGGCCATCATGAGTGTCCACATGATGAGGAACGACACGAACGACATGCCCATGGTGCCCGGCATACCCCACAGACCCATGTCCATGCGAACAGCCCACACGATGGTTACCACCCAACAGCCCGCGCTGATGGTGTGAATAACTGTCGTGGATAGTCTTGCTCTGTTTGCCGGCTGAGCCGGTGGTTCGGTTAGGCCGCCCAATTGAACGGATTAGCGAAGCCGCTTAGACCCTCGCCTCCGAACGAGATGCCCATGGCTGAAATCGACGACGTCGATACCGGGGCCATACCTAAGACTGGACCGGCTGGATGGGTGTCGATGCCCGTCAGCTCAACTACGTCACCCGAACCGTTGACGTGGGGGCGTCCTGTGTACGACGAATCACCAAAGGTCACAGTGTGCTCACCGTTTTCAGATGTGACCGACACAGACATTTGTTCTATGCCCAAAAAGTTACCGAGAAGTGGACCTAATGCGGCCGGCGGACCACCCAATGAACCGCTCACCACCGCTCCGATAGCCTCAACTTGTTCTGGTGAGGCTCCGTCGTCGACGATCACTCCGACATTCCAGCCTCCCTCCGACATAAGTGGAGGCGCGTCGACCATCAGCACGAAGGTGTGACCGGAGACATCAACGCCATCAATGTCACCATCGTCGATAGTGAATGCCAAGGTGGCATTGCAACGTTCGTTGGTCGCTGGGAATTGCATATTTGACCAAGTACACGGGCATGTTGCTGTACATGAGCAGTTCTCGTAGTACATGCCATTGAGATGCCAAGCCATTTGTGATCTCCTCTGTCGTTCCACCACCCCAAGTGTGGCGACTTCGGATTAAGGCTTCCATGGTGGAGCAGACACGTCAAGCGGGTCAGCCGACTGACAGTATCGAATGATCTTGTGACCGGTTGGCGGTGAGTAGTGATCGCCGACCTACAATCCCCGTATGGTTCGGTTAAGTGATCTTCACCCGGTTGAGGCGGAGCATCTGAGCATGCGAGCGTTAGCGATGCCGGCCATAGGTCCCGGTGAATGGGTTACTCCACGGCCACTTGATCAAGCAACAGTAGCGATCGTTTCTACTGCGGGTCTTCACCGACGCATAGACCCCCCGTTCACTGTCGGGTCGTTGGATTATCGGCTCATTCCGGGAGATACGCAGTTCGACGATTTAGTGCTGTCCCATATCAGTGCCAATTTTGATCGCAGCGCATTCGGTCAAGACCCGAACATTGTTTTCCCAATCGACCGCCTCCGAGAACTTGCTTCTTCTGGAGAAATAGGGGGAGTAGCGCGTTGGCATTACTCCTTCATGGGAGCCATGCCCGATCCCTCCCAGTTTGAGAAAGCAGGAGAAGAGATCGGCCGATTGATGGCTCAAGATGGAGTCGATATCGCTTTTTTGGTTCCTATATGACCTGTGTGCACGGGCGCGGTCGGTGCCTTAGCTAATTACATAGAGCGGGCCGGAGTAGCTACTACTTCCATAAGCTTGATCCGAGAAATGTCTGAAGCGGTTGTGCCTCCACGAGCGTTATGGGTCTCCTTTCCTCTCGGCCGACCGCTCGGTGCCGTCGATGATTCCGAATTTCAAAAGAAGGTGATGAGAACAGCGTTCGGACTCTTAGACACTGCGGTCGAACCAACTATCGAGGACTATGAAATGCAGGCCCCAGATGAAGGTCTGAGCGAGAATTGGTCGTGTCCGCTGAATCTCTCGACTGAATCTTCAGGCTCGTTAACCGAACGGTTATTGGCAGAAGTGGCGCTGCTTCGTCCCTGGGCTATCGAAACTCGACGCCAGCGAGGACGAACCCTATTCGGCGCAAGTGGAGCTGGAGAAGATCAAGTTGACGAGCTCGTTCGAGCTTTCGCTTCGGTTGCCGAAACGGGCAAAGTTACGTCTGAACTCGTCGTTGACGACGTTGCTTGGGCGTTTGAAATGCCGTTGCTGCTGCGTCACGTAGCTGATGACCTTCGCACCTTTTATCACGAAGCATTAGCGGCACAACCTGGCGACACTGCGCCTGACCACGACGCGTTGAACCAATGGATATTTGGTGAAACAGTCCTTGGCGAAGCGCTCCTATTGGTCGCCGATGGGTTGACGAAGGCTTCTGATTCGCCCATGGCTCAACTAGTCAGAGGACTCTTAATTCCCGAAGGTCATTACAGAGGCGGGAGCGCTTTCCCCCAACAGATCAATTTTCCACTCAACCCGGAAACATAACCACATCAACATGAGACTGAACAAGAGAGCCCTCTGGTGAAGCTAGGACACATAGCTAAAGCTTTTGGAGCGATGCTGTTGGCACCGCTGCGAATTCGCCGACACCCACCTGAAGCTCCAAGTGACTCCTTTCACTACGCAATTCCGATGCTGGCAGCAACCAAAGACCTAGCAGTAACCCAGGCAAACGATTTCCCAGTTGCCAAAACATCGCAAGGCCGATGGACAGAATGGCCGCCTCTAATACTGGCCGGGTGTGACGAGCCCCTGGTTGAAGGAGCACCAGACCTGCGAGGCGTCTGGCAGGCATACAAGGGGCCTCTGAGGGGACACATAGAACGTGTTGAACAGGCGGGAGCGCGCGTGGTGATCACCGCTGGTGGCATCATCCACGACCTCACCGCCGGTGGCATACCGATGACCGACGAAGGACTAGGGGGAGCAGAAATAAACGTGGCTGCCCGCTATGAGGATGGGCGGTTAAATCTGTACCTCAACAACAAACGACTTGTGGTTACCCGGTACCGAGAGGGAAGCGATCTGGTTTGGCGCTGGGGTCCATACCGAAATCGTCTTCGACGACTAAACGACCCGCCCAAGAACAACCCTCCGCTTTAAATGGGGTTGTCGACAGATTTACCTGTAAATCAAAGCATCGTCGTCTAGATCAACTACAGGGAGCTCGTCTTTGTCTCTCCAATAGTCCTGAGTGTGACGCCAGGGGTCCACGGTGCCTTGTTTGGGCATCAAATGTATTGAGCGCATCAAATACCCGGGGTTAAAGTTTTCTGGATCAACCCAAGGAAGCAACTCCATGTCTTCGTCTTCGGGTCGCAAAGTTGGGACAACGGTTTTTGCGTTCACATTGTCCATATGGTGCAGTAGCCGACACACATACCCAGCTATGAGATCGGCGCGCAACGTCCAGCTTGCTCTGAAGTAACCGAACACCCAAATCATGTTCGGTAATCCAGTGAACATCATTCCGCGGTACCCAACCGTGTTGGAGAAATCGAGGGGTTCCTCGTCAATGGTGAAGGAAATATCGCCGAGGATGCTGAGGTCGAAACCGGTCGCCGTAACAATGATGTCCGCTTCGAGTGTCTGGCCACTGGCTGTTTCGATGCCTGTTTCGGTGAAGGTTGCGATCTCGTCGGTAACAACCGACGCGTCCCCTGCAGCTATCGAGTGGAAAAGATCGCCGTCCGGGATGAGGGCGATTCGTTGTTGCCAAGGCCGGTACGCGGGCTTGAAGTGTTCCGAGACGTCGTAGTCATCACCCAAGATGTCTTTGACGCCTTTGTATAACTCATCTCGGACCAAGTCAGGATATTTGAATGACATCTCTACTATTTGTTCTTGATCAAAAAGGATTTTCTTTCGAACAATTTCGTGAGTCCACTCGTCAGGGATGTCCAGTTGCCGAAGAGTGTCTGCGAGTTCGTTGCTGTTAGGTCGAGCTACGAAAAAGGTTGGAGACCTCTGCAACATCGTTACGTGGTCAGTTTTGTCTGCCATGGCAGGAATTAGAGTTGCTGCTGTGGCACCTGAACCGATTACGACAACTTTTTTGTTGGTGTAGTCAAGGTCATCAGGCCATGTCTGAGGATGCACCACGGGTCCTTGGAAGCGGTCCATTCCTGGCCATTCAGGGGTGTAGGGGTCTGTGTGCCTGTAATAGCCCTGACACATCCATAGGAATCCACATGTGAAAGTGAGCTGTTCTTTGGCGCCTGGTTGTCGGACTTTCAAAGTCCAACACTTTTCGTCACTGGACCATTCAGCGGTTTCGATGGTGTGTTCGTACCTGATGTGCGATGAGATGTCGTTCTCTTCGATGACTTCACCCATGTAGTCGAGAATTTCTTCTGCGGTGGCGATCGGTGGCCCTGTCCAGGG
>JAYZKK010000023.1:0-6256 GCA_036163555.1 Actinomycetota bacterium | reverse complement strand
GTGGGGCCGTGACCTAGCCCCGGACAAGAGGGACAGGTTGATGTTCGACCGCGGGCCTCTCGGGTTACTTATCTCCACGGTCCTACTTTCGATATGGCTGGGGTGGTGGCAAGGCCCTCTCGCCTTTGGATTTCATGTTGTTACCTATGTTTTGTTATCGGGAGCAATCAATGCGATGGGTCACACTTTTGGCCGCCGTCCTTACGCCAATAGCGCAACAAATTTGCATTGGTTAGCTGCCATCACATCAGGCGAGGGTTACCACAACAATCACCACGGCCTCCCAACATCAGCGAGGTTTGGCGCAAAGCGCCTCGACTTCGATGCCGCGTGGTGGCTCATTAAGGTCGCCGAACGTTGCGGCCTAGCTGAAATACGAAGACTCAAGAGTGAGACAGTCTCCGTTTAGCTGGAAGCGCCGGACGAACGTCTTGTTCTGCCGAATCACTACTTCAGGTGACGATGATCGTGGAGCTAAGGGGAATTGAACCCCTGACCCCTTCCATGCCATGGAAGTGCTCTACCAACTGAGCTATAGCCCCGAAGAGAAACCCAAGCTACCAGCGCGCCCGAGTGATGCAACTCCAGCTTCTATCTCAACGGATAGGGACGTAAGCTCTGTCCATGAGCATTCCAGTTGACCCCGACCAACTCGAAGTTGAGCTTGAACGGTTCGGTCACTCGGCTTTCCTGCTTACCGTGCGCGACGATGAAACCTCTCATGTCGCCCACATGACATTTCGCTTCGAGAACGGCAGCATCTATTGCCCAATTAGTAAGACCGCTGCCTACAACGTCGAAAATCGATCCAAAGTCGTGGTCTTGTGGCCACCCTATGAAACAGACGGCTACTCAATGATTGTCGATGCCGACTGCACAATTGCGGGAGAGGAACTAAAGGTGACTCCAACCTCAGGAGTGTTGCACCGTCCGGCTGCCCCCGAAGCGTCCAACGAAATTGACTGCGGAAGCGATTGCGCACCACTTGGCACCTAACGTGAGCGGCCCTCTCTCCGGTATTCGTGTTCTAGAAATGGGAAGCTTCATTGCTGGACCATTTGCTGGGCAACTTCTCGGCGACTACGGCGCTGAAGTCATCAAAGTCGAACCACCAGAGGTGGGCGACCCAATGCGCAAATGGGGACACTGCGACGCAGAAGGGCATAGTTTCTGGTGGCCGGCCATAGCCCGAAACAAAAAATCAGTAGTGATCAATCTTCGATCTGATGAAGGGCGGGCTGTAGTGCGAGACCTAGCACTGCAAAGTGACGTTGTTTTGGAAAACTTCACTCCCGGCCGACTAGCTGAATGGCAGCTGGGTTACGAACACCTCACAAAAGAAAACCCTGGATTGATCATGACGCATGTCTCAGGGTTTGGGCAGACAGGACCTCGCGCAACTGACCCAGGCTTCGGATCGATTGGTGAGGCCATGGGAGGAATCCGGCACACCACAGGTTGGCCTGACCGTCAATCAACCCGAGCCGGAATCAGCCTGGGCGATGCCATCGCCTCCTTGTTCGCTGTGATCGGCACGATGGCTGCGCTCAATGAACGACAACACAGCGGCAAAGGCCAAGAAGTCGACGTCGCAATATACGAAGCAGTATTCGCTTTAATGGAATCAACCGTCGCAGATTTTGAATTAGGTGGTCACATCCGAGGACGGACCGGCTCGGTATTACCAAGAGTTGCACCATCAAATGTGTACCCAACTGCTGACGGCGCCGACGTACTCATCGCAGGCAACGCCGACGCAATCTTCCGCCGTATCTGCGAAGCGATGAACCGAAATGATTTAGCCGACGACCCGCGCTACATAGACCACGAAAGCAGGGGAGTGAACCAAACAGAACTCGATGACCTCATAGCGGCATGGACTTCAGAACTTCCAGTAGAAGAGCTCGAGGTGATCCTCGATACTCACGCAATTCCTTACGGCCGAATCTTCACTGCGCCGGACATGCTGACCGATCCTCAATTTGCGGCCCGTCAGCTCATTGAGCGTTACGAAGATGAAGTGTTAGGCGCAGATGTGCCCATGGCGGCACCAGTTCCGTATTTCTCACGAACTCCGGGCAGAATCGCCTCAACCGGACCTGAACTAGGTCAACACACCGACAAAGTCCTCAGCGAAGTCGCCGGATACAGCGCCGATCAAATTAATCAACTCCACTCACAAGGAATCGTCGCCTAATCGTTGAGTTAAGCGTCAACGGTTCTGGTTCTCGGCCCGGAACGAAGCACCTGGGCTGGAAGTTGACGGCCGACTAACTCTTCAGCTAGTTGACCGCAACGAATAAGACTCTCTAGCTCGATACCAGTTGTGGCGCCGAGGTCCTCAACCATGTGAACGACATCCTCAGTGGCGACGTTCCCCGTCGCTCCCGGTGAGTAAGGGCAGCCACCCAGCCCTCCGATAGCGGCATCAAAGCGCGACACCCCGCGTTGCATCGCGACCAGAATGTTCGCGAGACCGGTGTTGCGAGTGTTGTGAAAATGTAAACCAATCCGCGAAACATCTATCCCTGCTTCTTCAAGGGCATCTAATAACTCAATGACAACTCTTGGAGTTGCCATCCCACTGGTATCACCAAACGACAACCCATCAACTCCGGCTTCGTCGAGAACACGACGGGCGTACTGGGCAACTTTCAGAGCAGAGATATCGCCTTCGTAGGCGCAGCCAAAAGCAGTGGACAGAATTGCTTCAACCGGAGTGTCCTCCTGATGAGCCAAAGACGTCAGTTCAATAATTTGTTGGACAGACTCATCGGGCGTCATATTTATGTTCTTACGGTTGTGAGTCTCAGATATAGACATCACTACCTCGAGTTCGTCGGCGTCGCACTCTAAAGCGTCCAGCGCTCCACGTTCGTTAGGTACCAGCGCGCGGTAACGAACTCCCGGGACCCGAGTAATACCTTTCATGACCTCAGCTGACCCAGCCATAGGTGGTATCGCCTTTGGGTGGACGAACGAAGCAGCCTCGATAGCGGTCAACCCAGTTGCGGAAAGAGCATCGATGAGAGCGATACGTTCTGCAACAGGGATAGTTGTTTCGTTTTGGAGCCCGTCGCGGGGGCCGACTTCACGGATCTCAACCGATTTAGGAAGATCCGCAATCATTCACGAGGCCTTTAGATCGGCGAACACTTTGCGCCACCGCTCTGCATCAGACCGGTATGGGGCATAGAAACTAAGCCGTTGCACTATGTCGCCGAAACGAGTTTTCAGTTCGTCAGCTATCTGTTCTGGTTCACCTACTACAGCGAAGGCATCAAGCACTTCGTCGTCGACAAGATTGCCCATCTCAACCCACTTACCTTCTTTGGAAAGTGCATTGAGTTCGGTTTGCATGTCGCCCCACCCGTGACATTCCAGAACACCTCTATAAGCGGGGGTCGAACCATAAAAAGCGATTTGTTGGCGAGTTCCTTGCTTTGCTTTTTCGAGTTCATCTTCGTTGTTGCCTGTGACTACGAACAGAGGACCTGAGATCTCAACGTCAGCCAAATTCCTGCCCGCCCGTTCAGCACCCCGCTCAAGTGCAGGGATTGTTTCTTCTCGTAAATATTTTTCGGTCGTGAAGCCGTGAGCCAAAAAGACGTCACAGGTTTCTCCTGCAACCTCGGTCATGAGTGGACCGACACCGGCGAGGGCCATACGGGGCGCGCCGTAAGGATTTTCGCCGGGATGAAAAAATGGGGTCATCAACGTGTGCTGGTAGAAGTCACCCCGAAAATCGAGTTTCTCCCCGGTGTTCCAACTATTCCAAATGGCTTTCGTCGCCAAGATCATTTCGCGCATTCGTGCAGCTGGTTTCGACCATTCCATGGAGAAACGTTTCGTAATGTGTGCCTTTATTTGGCTGCCGAGACCCAAAGTAAAGCGACCTTTAGAGATCAACTGAATGTCGTTAGCGCTATAGGCCAAATCCATCGGGTTCCTTGCGAAACCAACAACGATGCTGGTACCTAGCTCCACGTTTTCGGTCGCCTCCGCCATCAAAGGAAGCATCGTGAAAGGGTCATGACTCGTCTCTGGAACCCACAGACCGTCATACCCAATTTCTTCTTGTTCGCGGGCCTTATCCATGATCCCGTCAAAACCGCTATCAACACCTAATCCGCCATCAATCTTCATAACCCTGAACTTAGTTCAGGTCCGACGAGATGTCTCAGCCGGAGTTATCTAGACGTCAAGTATTTCAGCGGCCCGTTCAGCGAGATGAACGACGCTGTGTGGAAAAATTTCTACCTCTTCGGGAATTTCAGGATTCGCTCCACCGACATATCGAGCGTGAACTCCCTCCAAAATGCAGGCCAAACGCCAACTGGCGAACGCAAAAAAGAAATCCATGTCGCCGGTGTCCCGGCCGGTGACGCGTCCGTATTCAGTTACAAGGTCTTTTCGACTTGCGAACCCTTCATGGATAGTTGCAGCATCCCCAAGAGGTAAGAACTTGTCACCGGGTTCGCTCCAGTAAGCCAACAAGATTCCTAAATCAGCGAGGGGGTCGCCAAGGGTAGAGATCTCCCAATCAAGCACTGCTGCCACCTCGCCCCCGCTGGTGATCAGACAATTATCCAAACGGAAATCTCCGTGTATAAGTGTCGCCTCTCTTTGTTCGGGAACATTGGCAGCCAACGCATCGTGCACGCGTTCGATGATCGGCAAATCTCGAGACGTCATAGCGTTAAATTGACGAAGCCAGGTCCGCAGCTGGCGAGCTACATAATCCTCGCGTTTACCAAGGTCGGCGAGACTGGTTGACTCCAGGTCGACTGAATGAATAGCAGTCAACGCTGCAACCAGTTCACGTCCCACAGCAGGCCGCTGTGCGAGGGGAACCTCATCTGCAGAGTCCCGATCTCTCAAGACGTGACCTTCAACGAAATCAGTCACATAAAAATCGGCGCCATTAACGTCAGCATCAGTGCACAGCCCCACAACCGAAGGAACCGGTACCTCACTGTTCCGCAGAGACGACAGAAGTCGATGTTCTCGAACCATGTCGTGTGCCCCAGCCAAAACATGACCCAGAGGTGGACGCCGTAAAACCCATTTTCGACCGTCTCCATCCGTGACTCGATAGGTGAGGTTCGAATGGCCACCTGTGATGAGATCAAACTCGAGCGGCGAACTCAAATTGTCGACTCGGGCAGCTAACCATGCCGTCACAGGCTTTTCCTCAATACCCTTAACCACAACACTCCTCAACTTGAGATCACCCCGAAACTACATCTTGCCTGAGCCGAGCCCCACCGAAAGCTCAACTCAAAGAAACGAAAGGACTGACATGATTGACGTCACCGACCAAGATTTCGAACAACAAGTCGTCGAAAAGAGCCACGAAATTCCAGTGGTCGTTGACCTATGGGCGCCCTGGTGCGAACCCTGCAAAACCCTTGGCCCACTGCTTGAACAAGTCATAGATGCACAGGCGGGCAAAGTGCTCGGTGTCAAAATCAACGTTGACGAGAACCCCGGTGTGTCACAAGCTTTCCAAGTTCAGTCGATACCCATGGTCGTAGCGTTCAAAGACGGTCAAGCGGTCGACGGTTTCATGGGTGCCCAAGGCGAACCCATGCTTCAGGATTTCATCACTCGTCTGCTACCGACCGAAGAAGAGAACCAGATTGATGCGCTTATCGAGGCGGGAGATGAACTTTCACTGCGAGCAGCCCTCGAGGCTCAAAGTGACCATCCAGAAGCGGTCGTCGCACTTGCCGAACTACTAGTCGGTGATGGCCGAATTGAAGAGGGACTAGCACTCCTAGAACGAATCCCCGAATCAGCTGAAAGTCGACGGGTCGCGGCGACGGCAAGAACATCGGACATTTCAGGAGAACCCGACGAACTAGACGCAGAACTCGGAGAGCTACTTGGCCAAGTCAAAAATGATGACGACGCCCGACAACGGTTTGTTGACCTCCTCGAAGTAATGGGAGCCGAAGACCCACGAACCGCCGAATGGCGCCGCAAGCTCTCAACAGCACTGTTCTAGACAATCAAGATAGATGGGCGCACTAGCGAAACCGGAAACGCTGAATTAACCAATTCAGGAAGCTAACGTCGCGACCGTGGTTCAGGCATCGGCACAAATATTCTCAGGGCCAGAGCCTGCGTTACTCGCCGACGCAATGCGAGACCACGTCGAAGAACTCGTCGGCACTCAAGACAGATCGCTCGTACTCGAAGAACTCAGCGGCGAAGAATACACAATCGAACAAGTAGTCGACGCAGTGCAGAC
>JAYZKK010000022.1:0-87640 GCA_036163555.1 Actinomycetota bacterium | reverse complement strand
ACTTTTACCTCATCGAAATCAATTGTGTCACCCGCCACCTGGATGCGGTCTTCGTATTGGTCTGACCAAACGAAGGGCACCGAATCATATGGGTTGCTATTTTCCGGATGTAGCAAGTTCTTTGCGGCTAATGCAGCGTGCTCAGTGGCAGTTGTCCAGTGCTCTGTTCTTCTAGCTTGACCGCCGAGCCAACCATTAGGGGCCTTAGCAACGTCTCCCGCTGCATAGATTCGAGGAATACCTGTATTCAAGTTCTTGTCGCACACGACGCCGTCATCAAGGGATAGTCCTGAGTCGATCAACCACTCAGTGTTTGGCGTAGCTCCAATTCCTACCACCAAGAGTTCAGCTGGGAGATAGGTACCATCTGTGAGTTCGACTTCCTCAATGCCGTTGCGACCATGGACATTTGCAACTCCGGTCCCGAGCCGTAAGTCGACACCGTGGGCTTCGTGAAGTTGTCCGCAAGCGCTGCCCACATGATGTCCTAGTCCCCGCACCAGTGGAGCTTCATTGGCTTCAATGATCGTCACTTGACAGTCGTGTTGCCTAGCGGCCGCTGCGACTTCGGACCCAATGAAGCCGGCGCCCACGATAACGACTGCAGATTTTGACCTAAGGGCAGAGCGAATGGCGAGCGCGTCATCGACCGTCCTAAGAACGTGAATTTCGTCCTTGTCGTCAGATTTCGAAAGTTTTCTTGCACGTGCTCCTGTAGCGATAATCAGTCCGTCATAACGAATCGCGCCACCACCCACCGTGACTTCTTGTCGGTCTGTGTCGAGGCCAGTGGCGCGCTCTCCGAGAATGAGATTTATGTCGAGCTCGGAGAGATCCGAGCTCGACACAAGCGTAAGGTCATCGGGGTCCTGGTCTGACGTCAGCATCGTTTTGGATAGAGGCGGTCGGTCGTAAGGGAGGTGCTTTTCCTCACCCACAAGGGTCAAGGCACCCTCGAAGCCTTCACGGCGAAGACTTTGACAAGCACGCACTCCGGCCAAAGACGCACCCACTACAACAATTTCCTTCACGTAACTCACCTCGATTCTGAACGTTATCTGGTGGCCTCTAAGCAGTGATGGTTGCAATGGTTAGCGATTACGCGACCACGCACGGTGATGGTATTGGTGTTCGGATAAAGAAGTCCAAAGAAAATCAATGGGCTTTTGTCCTTGCGCGCGGCCCAAGAGACCGGTACAGATGCTTGACAACGTTGTAACTACACGGGTGTAATCACAAGTCCGGAACTTAAACGATCCGGGTCGAAGATTTGATTCTCCACTTAGGAGTACCTAGGGCCCCAAATAGGCCAGGTGCCTCGAAGTGAGGGTCGGGTTCTCGGCGGGAAGGTCGGATCGGGGAGAACCGGCAGTGGTAGACGAGGAGCGAAAGTGGCGATAACGGACCAAGCGGAGACAAGCAAATCAGAGGAAATGGGCGACGGCACCTCAGCGGTCGGAATGCAGGTCCAAAAGCGAGACGGCAGCAAACAGACTGTTGACGTCAACAAGATCGTTCGGGCCGTCGAACGCTGCTCGTCCGAGTTGCCTGGTGTTGACCCAATGCGCATCGCAACCCGAACGATTTCTGGCCTTCACGACGGTGCAACAACAACCGAGTTGGATGAGCTGTCAATACGAACCGCAGCAGCTCTCATCGTCGAAGAACCCAACTACTCTCGTTTAGCGGCACGGTTACTCGGAACGTTTATCGACAAAGAGGTTCAGAACCAAAACGTTCACTCTTTCAGTCAGTCCATTGAGTTGGGTGCTGAGTGTGGCCTGATCCACGAAAGTGTCCTCGAGTTCGTTCAAACACACGCCCGCAAATTAAACAACTCGGTTCTCGAAGAACGAAATCATCTTTTCGAGTTTTTTGGCTTAAGAACCATTTATGACCGATACCTATTAAGACACCCGACCGACCGCACCGTCGTAGAAACTCCCCAGTACTTCTTGTTGCGTGTTGCTTGTGGCCTGGCCCGCACGCCAGAGGAAGCGATCACGCTTTATGAACTTATGTCGAGTCTCGAATACTTGACGTCAAGTCCGACCTTGTTCAATTCGGGAACTGCCCACCCTCAGATGTCGTCGTGTTATTTGCTCGATAGTCCAGAGGACTCCCTGGAAGGCATCTACAAGCGCTATACCGACATAGCGCAACTCTCTAAATTTGCAGGCGGAATTGGAGTTGCATGGCATCGTGTTCGCTCTAAGGGTTCTTTGATCGGCGGGACCAATGGACTCTCCAATGGCATCGTGCCATGGCTTAAGACCCTCGATTCTTCTGTCGCAGCGGTTAACCAAGGAGGTCGACGTAAAGGGGCGGCCTGCGTTTACCTCGAAACATGGCACGCTGACCTAGACGACTTCTTGGAACTTAAAGACAACACGGGAGACACCGCTCGTAGAGCGCACAACCTGAACCTTGCGAATTGGATCCCGGATCTTTTCATGGAGCGAGTTGAAAATGACTGGCAATGGTCTTTGTTCGACCCCAAGACGGTTCCGCATCTGACGGACCTATACGGCGAGGAATTCCGGCAGGCTTACCTTGCCGCAGAGCAAGCGGGACTTTATGAACGTCAGGTTCCAGCGCGGCAGCTCTACAGCCGTATGATGCGAACTTTGGCCCAAACAGGCAACGGGTGGGTCACTTTCAAGGATGCTTCCAACCTGAAATGCAACCAGACCGGCGAGCCCGGCAACGTTGTGCACCTATCGAATCTTTGTACAGAAATTCTGGAAGTTACTAATCAAGAAGAAACGGCAGTCTGCAACCTCGGTTCAGTCAATCTTGGCCGACTCGTCCGTGATGGCGCTTTTGATTTCGATCGTTTAGGCGAGGTTGTCCGCACGGCTGTGCCCTTCCTCGACCGGGTTATAGACATCAACTTTTACCCAACGGATGAAGCAGGAACCTCCAATAGCAAATGGCGGCCTGTAGGACTTGGTCTTATGGGACTCCAGGATGTCTTCTTTCAACTCGGAATAGCCTTCGATAGCCCTGAAGCTCTAGCTCTGTCGACCAAGATCAGCGAAGAAATTTACTACTGGGCGTTGTCTGCGAGTTGCGACCTAGCTACAGAGAGCGGACCTCATGAAGGCTTTGCCGAAACTCGCGCAGCGCATGGCGACCTTCAGTTCGATCTATGGGGTATCGAGCCAAGCGACCAGGCACGTTGGGCTGCCCTCAAAGATCGCGTAAGTCAACACGGTCTGCGGAACTCGCTGATGATAGCGATAGCACCAACTGCCACAATCGCCTCAATAGCCGGATGTTATGAATGTATAGAGCCGCAGGTATCTAACCTTTTCAAACGAGAAACTCTTTCGGGTGAGTTCCTTCAAATCAACCGTTACCTCGTCAATGAACTCCAAGTGCGTGGCCTCTGGACCGAAGACATGGCTCAACGAATCAAACGAGCTGAAGGTTCGATACAAGAAATCGACGAGATCCCAGCCGACTTGCGGGAGATCTATCGAACGGCATGGGAGCTACCGCAGCGGGCATTAATTGATTTGGCAGCCAGCCGAGGTGCCTACATCGACCAGAGCCAGTCCTTGAATCTCTTCATGGAAAGCCCGAGCATTGGGAAGTTGTCCTCCATGTATATGCATGCGTGGAAGAGTGGTCTCAAAACCACTTATTACCTGCGGTCAAGGCCGGCAACCCGAATCAACCAAACGACAACTGGCTCCGACGGGACCGGGCCAGAAGGATCGCCAACTGATGGCGGTTCTGAATCGTCTCCTTTCACCGATGAGGAGGCCATCGCATGTTCGTTAGAGAATCCAGAATCTTGCGAAGCCTGCGATTAACAAACCCCTCACCGAATCACACTAACCACACGCCGAGAAATGACACTAAATGGCCCTTACAGAACCAGATGAAAGTTTCGCTAACCCCGAACCGATAAAAGAGCAGGTACCGACGGGAGAAAGGGCTATAGGGGCGCCCGGAAAGATCCTTGATCCCGGTTTCAACTTGACCCTGCGTCCTATGCAGTACCCCGTGTTCTACGAGATGTATCAAGACGCGATCAAAAACACGTGGACCGTCGATGAGATCGATTTTTCAGACGACGTTGTCGACCTTGACCGGAACCTGCTGCCGGCCGAACGACATTTGATCAATCGCTTGGTTGCTTTCTTTGCCACTGGCGATTCGATCGTCGCTAACAACCTGGTGTTGAACCTGTACCAACACATCAATAGTCCTGAAGCGCGGATGTATTTGAGTCGCCAGTTGTATGAAGAAGCCCTGCACGTCCAATTCTATTTGACGCTGTTGGATACCTACATACCCGACCACGACGAGAGAGCCGAAGCATTTGCAGCAATAGAAAATATTCCGTCCATCCGCAGTAAGGCCGAGTTCTGCTTTAAGTGGATGAGCAGCATGGATGATCTGACAGAGATACAGACACGGGAAGAACGCAAGCAGTTCCTTTTGAACTTGATCTGTTTCGCCGCCTGCATTGAGGGACTTTTCTTCTTTGCAGCTTTTGCCTATGTCTATTTCTTGCGGAGTAAGGGTCTACTTAATGGCTTAGCAGCGGGAACCAATTGGGTCTTTAGGGACGAATCGTGCCACATGAATTTCGCTTTTGAAGTCGTTAAAACCATCCGAGAAGAAGAACCAGAGTTGTTCGACGAGGATCTATCAAATCGGATTATCGAAATGCTTGAGGACGCTATCGAAGTGGAAAGTCAATTCGCGGAGGATGTCTTGTCCGGTGGGGTAGCCGGCATGTCGACGACCGATACACGTACCTATCTAGAGTTCGTGGCAGATCAACGTCTTGCACAACTTGGGTTGCCAAGGCGCTATGGAGCTAAGAACCCATTCGACTTCATGGAACTTCAAGACGTTCAAGAACTCACGAATTTCTTTGAAAGGACCGTAGCGGCCTACCAGCATGGTGTCGAAGGCGATGTCGCGTTCGATGAAGACTTCTAGCTAGCTACGACTTCTAGTTGTGCTTATCGGTCGCCGAAAAAGGCCTCGATGAGCTTGTCTACTGCCGATACCGGTGTGACTTGACCTGATCTGACCTGTGATTCCATCTCTGACAAAAGGCTTTTGACTGCCGAGTGATTTCGCAGTGCTGATATGAGCCGATCATCGAGCATGGACCACATCCATCGAACGTTCTGTTCTTCTCTGCGACGCTCAAGCTCACCAGCGCCGCTCAGGAGGCGCCTGTGCTCTTCGACTTGTGTCCACAATTCATCAACGCCTGCGCCTGTTAGACCGGCGCAGGTGAGGACTGGGGGGCTCCAAAGAGGCGAGCTAGGCGCCGTTAAGTGGAGAGCGACCTCGTATTCTCGTGCGGCTGTAGCTGCCGCCTGTGCGTTATCACCGTCGGCTTTGTTGACAGCGATCATGTCCGCTAACTCCAAGATCCCTTTTTTGATTCCTTGGAGCTCGTCTCCAGCCCCAGGGAGCATCAATACGAGGAAGAAGTCGACCATGTCAGCTACAACTGTTTCGCTTTGTCCGACCCCAACTGTTTCGACCAAAACGACATCGAAGCCAGCAGCTTCGCAAAGCAATATCGTTTCCCGGGTCATTCGGTTGACGCCACCTAATTCCCCAGCGGTTGGTGATGGGCGAACAAATGCGGCGGGGTCGTTTGCGAGCGAAGCCATGCGAGTCTTGTCACCCAGAATTGAACCACCGGTTTTCGAGGACGTCGGATCCACAGCTAGAACTGCCACGCGGTGTCCTTTCCGCGTCAGATTCTTGCCGAGTGTTTCGATGAAGGTGCTTTTCCCAACCCCCGGCACTCCGGTAATCCCAATTCGGTGCGCAGAGCCAGAATGATGAAGAAGTTCGGCGAGCAGCTGCTGTGCCAACTGCCTATGTTCAGGAAGGACGCTCTCGATCAGCGTTATAGAGCGCCCTAAAGAGGCACGGTCAGCTGACTGGACGCCTTGAATGAGGTCTGGAACTGATGGCATCGGATCCACCTCTATGAGGGTACATCCCCATATCCAACTGGCTCCTAGCCGATTTATTTGATCCTCCGTTCTGACGGACGCCATCCTCGCAAGTAACTTGATAGAGGCCACCAGCAAGGCAGGAGCTCATGGGTCTAGCTAAACGAATAGCTGAGAAAAAAGGAAGTCGACCCCACCCAGTCGAGAAGTTTCTTGAGGCTGATGAAACGGTCAAGTGGATTCTCCCCGCACAAGGAGGCCTTCACCCATTCACGATGCTTTTCTTTGCCGTGTTTATCCTGGTGGCGGTATTGGTCTTGGATCCGAGGTCATGGATCATGGGTGTGACCATCAGCACTGTTGTCTTCGCGGTAGTGGCCGTATTGACTACTGCTCGCTACCGGGTGATAGCGATCACCTTGGATGATGTCTTGCTCTTGAAAGCTCGCGGATGGCGGCCCGCGAAACCAGTTGAACTGATTCGCCGCGTTCCGCGGACCTCCAAGTTTGAAGTGCGCAGCCAATTTTGGTCGCAGGTCGAGGTAGCAGGAGAAAAACTCTGGATTCACAAACGGTTTCAAGGGAGTTTGGAGGAAGCGGACTCAACCTTGGGCCGTGGGACGACCAAGGCCGCTTCGAGTGCTGTATATCGAGCAAATCGCGCCAAAAAGAAAGTCAAACATGCCCGGCGGAAACGATAGGTATCAGCGGGGTTCAGCAATTAGAGCGGAAGCAGCAGCGAAGCAGTAGTTCAGTCTCGCTGCCATGCAGTCGGAGGCCCTTGTCCGACGATGGACACCCGTTCGCCTAGTCGTTCGTGAGGGCTGTAATCGTGCACCGCGAAGTGTTGGACAGCGCGGTTGTCCCACATCACCACCGTTCCCGGTTCCCAGGTGGCGCGGCACTGGAGCCCTGGGTTGTGAGCGATGTGATCGAACAGCATGCCGAGAATGGCTTTGCTTTCGTCATAGGAGACGTCGGTAATTTCTTCTGTGAATCCTTCGTTTACGAACAAAACCGGGCGTCCTGATACGGGATGGGTGGTCACCACTGGATGTATCCAGGATGGATACGTTTCGCCTGGGTTTGGGCTGAGCCCGTACCACCGCAAATCACGTAGTCCGTCGTGGCGGGCGTCAAGATCGATAAGCATTCTTTGCACTGGTAGGGACAGTGTCTCGAATGCCCGGCTCATGTCACAAAACACTGTGTCCCCACCAACAGGAGGTAGTTGGAGCAACCGAAGAATTGAACCTGCTGGCGGGTTTTCATCGCAGGAGACATCCATGTGCCACCGTCCGCCGTTCACTTTGGTGGTGTCGGCTTGGGCGCGAACTTTAAAAATCTCTGGGTCACCCTTGATCCCAAATGCTTTCTTAGAAGGATGTATGTGTAGTTCCCCAAACGTCCGCCCTACGGCCTTATGTGTTTCGCGATCAAGCTTCTGATTTCGAAAGACCAACACCCGATGTGTATAAAACAATTGTTGAAGTTGCTCGGCTCTTTCTCCAGAGAGATCGCCTAGATCGAACCCGTCGATTTGAACGCCAAGGTGGGGGGTGATGGCTTCAATATTCACGTGACGCTTCCATCGCAACAGGTGGTGTAGCAACCACGACGATGAGCCCTCACCCGCTCGAGGTACCGGTAGCTAATTTCTCCATTAGCTCTGCGGCCGCTTCAGCGATCACAGTTCCTGGAGGGAAAATGGCGGTAGCGCCCGCTTTGATGAGCGCATCGAAATCTTGAGAAGGCACAACACCGCCAACAACGATCATTATGTCGTCACGACCTTCTGCTGCTAACGCTTCTCTGAGTTCGGGTATGAGAGTTAGGTGGCCTGCGGCAAGTGAAGAAGCGCCAACTATGTGGACATCATTTTCCACGGCTTGCCTCGCGGCTTCGGCCGGTGTTGAGAAAAGAGGTCCAATATCTACATCGAAGCCGAGATCAGCGAAAGCTGTGGCGATTACCTTTTGGCCCCTGTCGTGGCCGTCCTGGCCCATTTTGGCGACAAGAATGCGCGGCCGTCTCCCTTCGCGTTCGGAGAAGTCCTCAACGAGATTTCTGACAGTTTTAACTGTGTCGGTTTCTTCTCCCACTTCGCTGCCGTACACCCCGCTAATCGATCTAATTTCGGCTTTGTGGCGGCCGTAGACGAGCTCAAGAGCGAGGCTGATCTCTCCAACCGTTGCTTTAGCTCGCCCCGCTTCTATAGCTAAGGCCAAGAGGTTTCCTTCTCCAGTGTCTGCTGCTTTGGTTAAAGCTGCAAGGGATTTTTCAACTTGATCATGATCCCGCTCCTCTTTCAGCTGCTTCAGCTTGGCGATCTGAGATGCTTTGACCTCAGCATTGTCTATCCGTAGGACATCGACAGTTTCTTCGCGGTCTGAACGATACTTATTGACTCCGACCACAACTTGCCGACCCGAGTCAATCCGAGCTTGGGTTCGAGCTGCTGCTTCTTCGATTCGCATTTTTGGAATTCCGGCCTCGATAGCTGCAGCCATTCCACCCATCTGTTCGACTTCTTCAATATGGCCGAGGGCTCTGTCGGCAAGGTCGCGAGTGAGCTTTTCTACGAAATAACTTCCACCCCAAGGGTCTATGACGCTTGTTGTACCCGACTCTTGTTGGAGAAATAGCTGGGTATTGCGAGCTATGCGGGCACTGAAGTCGGTTGGAAGCGCAAGTGCTTCATCGAAAGCGTTGGTATGAAGGCTCTGAGTGTGACCTTGAGTTGCCGCCATGGCTTCGACGCAGGTTCGGACAACGTTGTTGTAGACATCTTGGGCAGTGAGACTCCACCCTGAGGTCTGAGTATGAGTCCTCAAGGACTTTGACTTTGGGTTCGAGGGATTGAATCCGTCGACTAGGTCCGCCCAAATGATCCGCGCCGCCCTGAGTTTGGCAATTTCCATAAAGAAATTCATACCGACTGCCCAAAAGAAGCTCAGACGCGGAGCGAACTCATCGACTTCTAAGCCCGCCTGCTTTCCAGTCCGCAAGTATTCAAGGCCATCGGCAAGGGTGTATGCCAACTCCAAATCCGCGGTCGCTCCAGCCTCTTGCATGTGGTACCCGGAGATAGAAATGGAATTAAATCTGGGCATATTTTTGCTAGTGAACTCAAAGATGTCACCAATGATTCGCATTGATGGTTGTGGTGGATAGATGTATGTGTTGCGCACCATAAATTCTTTGAGGATGTCGTTTTGGATGGTGCCAGCAAGTTTGTCTGTTGAGACTCCTTGCTCTTCGGCAGCGACGACATACAGAGCGAGTATGGGAAGAACAGCGCCATTCATAGTCATGGAAACGCTCATTTGATCGAGGGGGATGCCGTCGAAGAGGGTGCGCAGGTCGTAGATGGAATCGATTGCCACACCAGCCATGCCGACGTCGCCACTGACTCGTTCGTGGTCACTGTCGTACCCGCGGTGAGTCGCAAGGTCGAAAGCAACCGATAACCCTTTTTGGCCGGCCGCTAGGTTCCTTCGGTAGAAGGCATTGGAATCCTCTGCTGTCGAAAACCCTGCGTACTGTCTTACGGTCCAAGGCTGGTTTGTGTACATAGTCGGGTAGGGCCCGCGTAGGAAGGGAGCGAAGCCAGGGAAACTATCCAGATGACCCATATCACCATCAAGGTCCTCTGGCGTATACAAGCATTTGATATCGATCCCCTCGGGCGTGTTCCAGGTAAACGCTTCCGTTGGTTGGCCAGTCTGAAGCAGGAAATCCTCTTCCCAATTAGCGCTGCCGAGCGAAGCATCAGTAGCTAGGTCAAGGTCAATGGTTGAAAAGTCAGGTACTTGGGTCATTATTCGACTTGCCTAGTTAAGCGTTTGGTGGATAGGGGCGAGGGCTTCGAAGACGTCGCAGCCAAGATAGATGAAGCCATCGAAAGTAGTTTCGGCTTCAGGTAGAACCTCGGGACGCCCCGCCAAATAGACAAGTTCTGCCCCCGCCGACCGCAGGTCGTGCGCTGTTTGGATAGCTGACTCGGAATAGGTGCTGTCCGATGAACAGATACAAGCGACACGAGTGCTGCTTGCAACGAAAGCTTCAATGCAGTCCACCGAGTCCTCAAAACCGTCATTGTTGTGGACTCGGATTCCCCCTGCCTCGAAGAGGTTCATCGCGAAGGTCGACCTAGCTGTATGGGTAGCAATGTCACCCAAATTTGCCAGAAACAAGACAGGCTTGTCCGCTGGATTATTGGCTGCATCACGCATTTGTTCAAACAGAGCAGACCATCGAAACTGTGGAAGTGGTTCACATCTTTGCTCACCTTCGGACATATTGAGGTCCTCGGGTACAGGCTCGCGTTCTAACTTCTGCTCATCTAAGTTAGGAAATTCACTAGTACCAGTTAGCGGTGTGGAACGGTTTGCTATTGCTGTGAGGCGCTCAGACCGAGTTTTGGTGAGGGCCGCTTGCCAGTAGCCCGTGAGCAGCGCAGAACCCAGCCCCCCTTGGCTTTCAAGGTCCTGAAATACTGTCCACGAAGAACGAGCCAATTGGTCAGTTAACTCTTCGACATACCAACTTCCTCCAGCTGGATCGATCACCGAAGACAATTTCGTTTCTTCCTGAAGAATCAACTGCGTGTTGCGTGCGAGTCGAAGCCCAATGTCGTCCGAAAGCCCAGCAACGCTATCGAAGGGAGCCACAGTTATAGCGTCTGCACCCCCGACCGCGGCTGCAAAGCAGGCAGCGGTTGTGCGAAGCATGTTTACCCAGGAATCAGTCTTAGTCATCATCGCTTGCAACGTCTCTGCGTGAATGGCGACAGGGGCTTTTGAGGGCGTGCCACCACAAGCGGCCATGACTTGGGTCCAACAAACTCGAGCTGCTCGGATCTTTGCCGTGGTCATGAATTGGTCGGGCCCAGCTGTGAGCGTGATCTCCATTTTGTCGGACACCTCATCAATGCTGAAGCCTGACGCCAAAAGTGCGCGCAACCAAAGGACCCCGGCGGATAAGACAGCACCAAGCTCTTGACTATCCGACGCTCCGGCACCAGCCCAGACAGATCCGTCGATTGAAATAGGAGTCATGTGTGGATAGTTCGAGGCGACCCGAGCAGTCATTTCGACGCATCTGGCTACTTCTTGGTCGAGACTCAAAAGCGAATGTCCTGTCCGGGCGAGTCGACCTAGTGGGTCTAGACCCAGGTTGTTGAACAATGAATCTGGATCATTGGAACGGGTCTCGCAAACCCCTAAGAGTGCAGCGGCTTGTTGGAGTGAACTCCCCGGCGACAGGTGAACAGGTGCCAAGTCAAGATGAACGCCTTGAACGATTGAATCCAAGGCCTCGACTTCTTCAGGCGCACCCTTCAAAGTTATCGCAGTCGCTCCGTTCTCAAGATCGGAGAGAATTCGAGGGTTAACGTCGTGGCGCATAGCGAAGTGAGTTTGACGAACTTCCCAACCGAGTACATTTCCAGAAGCTCGGCTGCCCCTGGCCGATGCGATTCCTCCGGGGAGGTCATCTTCATTTCGGGAAGTTCCATTGCGCTGCCGCGTGTAAAGAGGAAGTCGTTCGATGCCATCGAAAGTTCGAGTTCTGAGATCAGCCAGATCCTTACCTTTCAAAGCCGCACTAGCTGCTGCTTCCCAAGATTCGTAGTCGCGATCTTCCAGGTTGGATTCAGAGTCGCCGCGGGCCATAACAGAAGGGTATTCGACCGAATGGGTCGATAACTATGTCCACAGCAATCCATTGCCAGTAAATGCACCACTTGGGTTGCTACGTGGCATCCTTAAACCCCGTGAACACATCTTCTCCGCCACCAGATAACGAGATAGATGATTCGAGGCCTATTTTCCGATATGACGCACAGTTGGCTGAACAGATTGAGACCAACTGGCAGGAGCGCTGGGTAACAGAACAAACTTATCGGGTATCGAACCTTCCATCCGCAGTTGAATCCCGAACTTCCGCTGATGAGAATCAACGGAAGTTGTTCGTGATGGACATGTTCCCGTATCCCTCAGGGGCGGGCTTACATGTCGGACACCCTCTTGGCTACATAGGGACTGATGTCTTTGCCCGTTATAAGAGGATGAGGGGATACAACGTCCTACACACGATGGGATACGACGCCTTTGGCCTTCCAGCAGAAGAACATGCACGCCAGACGGGGGAACATCCCCGAATCAACACAGAAAAAAATATTGCCAACATGCAACGTCAGCTAGATCGTCTGGGGTTGGGTCACGACAAGGAGCGGTCGATAGCAACAACCGATGTCTCGTACTACCGCTGGACTCAATGGATCTTCTTGCAGATCTTTCAAAGCTGGTATGACCTGCAAGCAGATGTCGCTAGGCCTATCTCAGAGTTAGAGCAACTTCTTTCGACAGGCGAACGCTTGCCTAAGGGCAGACAATCATGGTCTGAGATGAGCGAGGTCGAGCGTCGCGAAGAACTGGATAGATGGCGCTTGGCTTATCTAGGGGAGGCTCCAGTCAACTGGTGCCCAGCGCTGGGGACGGTTCTAGCTAATGAGGAGGTGACCGCCGACGGCCGAAGCGAGCGAGGAAACCACCCTGTCTTTAGGCGACCAATGAAGCAGTGGATGATGCGGATTACCGCCTACGCCGACCGCTTACTGAAGGATTTAGACACCCTTGATTGGACCGATTCCATCAAGACCATGCAGAGAAACTGGATTGGTCGATCTGAAGGCGCGGAGATCGCTTTTGAAACTACGTCCGATGCGGTAATTGAAGTGTTCACCACTCGACCAGACACACTTTTTGGGACGACAGCGATGGTGCTTGCTCCCGAACACCCTTTAGTCGATCGCCTTCTACCCGAGGTTTGGCCCGAGGACACACCGACAGCTTGGACTGGTGGCGCTTCGTCCCCACGAGAGGCAGTCGAGGAATATCGACGGATCGCATCGGAGCTGAGTGACCTTGAAAGACAAGAAAATCGCTCCAAAACAGGCGTCTATCTGGGTTCGCACTGTGTGGTCCCAGTAAATGAGAAAAAGGTGCCGATATTTATAGCGGACTATGTGTTGATGGGGTACGGCACTGGGGCGGTAATGAGTGTCCCGGGCCAGGATCAACGAGATTGGGATTTCGCAACAGCTTTTAATATTGAAATCGTTCGAACTGTGCAACCACCGGAAGACTTTTCAGGTGAAGCCTACGTCGAGGACGGCCCGGCGATAAATAGTGACTTCCTGAATGGACTGCACATAGAAGACGCTAAGCAATCAATGATCGATTGGTTGGAAGACAATGGTTATGGACGTCGCACTGTTACTTACAAACTGAGAGACTGGCTTTTTTCTCGCCAGCGCTATTGGGGTGAGCCGTTCCCGATCGTTTTTGATGACACGGGGCTCGCTCTGGCGGTACCCGAAAACGAACTTCCTGTCGAACTCCCAGAACTGATGGATTGGGCGCCCCGGGCTCTTGATGAAGAATCTGATCCCGAGCCGCCCCTCGGACGGGCAGAAGAATGGGCTACAGCTGACTACGACCTTGGCGATGGCGAACGCACCTACCAACGAGAGCTAAACACCATGCCCCAATGGGCCGGTTCTTGTTGGTATTACCTGCGTTACCTGGATCCAACAAATGAAGAAAAGTTTGTTGATCCCTCAGTCGAGAACTACTGGATGAGTAGTGCCGATGGCGGGGTCGGAGGAGTCGACCTCTATGTAGGGGGAGTTGAACACGCTGTTCTGCACCTTCTTTATGCGCGTTTTTGGCACAAAGTCTTGTTCGATCTTGGGCACGTTTCTGGTCCAGAACCCTTCCGACGCCTCTACAACCAGGGCTATATCCAGGCGGCCGCATACCAAGATGACAGAGGTATCTATGTCGAGGCGGAAAACGTAACCGAAGATAAGGGCGGCTTCTTTTATGACGGGGCTCCGGTTTCCCGAAGCTTTGGGAAGATGGGAAAGTCTCTCAAGAACTCGGTAACGCCTGACGATATGTACTCAGCGTACGGCGCAGACACACTGCGACTATATGAAATGTTCATGGGACCTTTGGATCAAGATCGACCTTGGGAAACTAAGTCAGTCGTTGGCTCTCACCGGCTTTTGCAAAGGGTATGGCGGAATTTGATCGACGAAAATTCGGGTGCCACCACGGTAGTTGACGACCCTCCAACTGATTCTTTGCGAAGGCTCACGCATCGAACGATTGCGGCAGTAGGCGAGGCTATGGAGGGGTTGAGGTTTAACTCAGCGATAGCCCGCATAACCGAGTTGAACAATGAGCTAACCCGAAACGCCGAACCTGTTCCCAGAGAGGTCGCGAACAATCTTGTGTTGATGCTCGGTCCTTTGGTGCCGCACATTGCCGAAGAGCTATGGGACCGTCTTGGAAACGAGGGGTCAGTAGTTCACGAACGCTTCCCGGAGGCGGACGAGACGTTACTCATCGAAGAATCGGTTGAGATTCCTGTTCAGATAAATGGCAAGGTAAGAAGTCGCGTCATGATGGCGACAAGTGCCGATGCTCAAGAAATAGAGGAAGCGGTTCTAGCCGATGGACGGATCGCAGAACTCATAGCGGGGAAAGAGATCCGTAAGGTGATCGTAATTCCGGAGAAGATGGTCAACATCGTCGTCAACTGACGTAGATACCGTGCGGGGCGACTTTCAAAATCTTGCTGTGGCCGGCATCAGGGAGCACCCGTTTGAGTTGTTCTGCTTCGTCACTCTTCACGAAAGCAGCGATTGTTGGCCCTGAACCGCTAAGCCAAGCAGCGGACGCGCCATTGTCGAGAGCAACCTTTAACGCCTTAGCTGACTCAGGTGAAGTTGCGAGACGTGTTGGTTGATGTAGATCGTCAACACAACATTGCCGCATCGCTGCGAGGTCACCGGAGGCAATTGCCGCAACCATCACTGAACTTCTACCTAGGGCCTGGGTAGCAGTTTCAAACGAGACCGAAGTTGGCAACTGATTTCTCGAAGAATCGGTAGAAGTTTTTCCATCGGGGATCCATACCACTACATCTAACTGAGATGGACACTTCAATCGGATGGTCGCATTCTCGTTAGTGGCCGTAACGCTTCCATAGATCGACGCGGCAACGTTGTCAGAGTGTCCCTCAAGTTTTCCTGAGCGCGTCAGTAGATCGGCGAAGTGGATGGACCCGGATCTTTGCAATGATGCTGCTGCGAGGCCGGCTACACGAGCCGCGCCTGAAAAGCCAAGTCCTTTTCCTGGCGGTATGAGAGTTTCACCAAACAAGGGTCCTTCTCCGCCACCGTCTATAAAAGACTTAGTGGCGGGGTGATTGTCGTCGAGTTTTGTGGCCTGTCCTTGAGGTTCGCCCACGTCTAGGTGAAATGGCAGATCAAGGGCTACCGCCAGGCAGTCGAAACCTGGCCCGATGTTGGCGGAAGATGCAGGGACAGTTACACGCATCCAAGGCAGCGTACAGTTCTATAGTCAGCTGTGAACGGAGTTGGGGAGGGTTAGTGCTATGACGCATGGCGGGAAATTGGTTGCCAGAGTCTTGAAGGCTGCGGGAGTGGATTGCGTGTTCACTCTTTCTGGAGGCCATGTCATGGGGATCTATGACGGCTGCCTTGACGAAGATATTGAAGTTGTCGATGTCCGACACGAACAAGCTGCTGTGCATGCTGCTGATGCTTGGGCTCGCCTCCACCCCGGAAAGGTCGGTGTAGCAATTCTTACCGCAGGACCGGGTGTTACTGATGGCGTTACGGGTGTAGCGAATGCGTGGCGGGCTAATTCGCCGATCTTAGTTATCGGAGGGCAGGGACCGTTTCGTCACATACGACGTGGCTCTTTACAAGAAATGGACCATGTTTCGCTGATGAAGCCGGTATCTAAATGGGCTGAGGCCTGTTATCAAACGTCGCGAATCGGTGAATACATGGAGGCGGGTATCCGCGCCGCGCTTAGCGGAGTTCCTGGTCCAGCGTTTCTTGAGATCCCTATGGATGTGCTCCATGGAGAGATCAACCTGGAAGAAATTCAAGTCCCGAAGTTTCGTGACTACAGGGTTGCATCGACTGCACCGAGGCATCTCATAGCGGAAAGTGTTGATTTACTTTCGAGGGCCACAACTCCGATGGTGATGGCTGGAACTTCTCTTAAGTGGAGCGAGGGAGGGGAGCGCCTAGCGGCCTTTCTTGACAAAACAGGCGTTCCCTGTTTCGTAAACGGAATGGCCAGGGGTGAGATCTCTTGGGAACATCCTTCATTTCTTTCGCTGACCCGGAAAGAAGCGCTCGAAAAATCTGATTTGGTGATCCTGGCGGGGACTCCTTTAGATTTTCGGATGAAATTTGGTAGGTCGATTCCATCGTCGGCTGCGATTATCCAAATGGATATAGATGAGACCTTGATAGGTGATAATCGGGCAGCGGACCTTGGACTTGTTGGCAACATTGGGATGAATTTCCAATTGATGACTCAAGAAATAGAGGAGCAACAGTTAACCGTTGATGTGTCTGGATATCGCGATCAGTTGCGTCAACGAGAACATGAACTTGATAGCGCCCGACGTGATCAGATGGATAGCGACGAGGTACCAATCGATCCGCTTCGTTTGTGTCGTGAAATAGCTGAATGTGTTTCCGATGACATGATCGTCATAGGCGATGGTGGTGACATCGTTGCCCAAGCATCCAAAGTCATTCAGGTCCCACGAAACGGCACCTGGATGGATCCCGGACCCTTGGGAACGCTTGGAGTTGGGATGCCCTTTGCGTTGGCGGCTCAGAAAGCTCACCCGGACAAGCGCGTACTCATTGTGTATGGGGATGGTTCGTTTGGCCTCAATGGATTCGAATTTGACACTGCGGTCCGTTTCGGCCTTCCAATCGTTGGGATTGTTGGCAACGATGCTGCGTGGGGTCAGATGATGAGACCGCAAGGCATGCTTTATGGAGAAGATCGGCTTGTAGCAGTTGAGTTGAATCGCACGAGGTATGACCTAGTTGTCGAAGCTTTAGGTGGACATGGTGAACACGTTGTAGCGCCCGAGGAAATAGCGCCAGCTATTACTAGGGCGTTCGAGTCCGGTAAGCCGGCATTGGTAAACGTAGAGATTCGACAGGACCGCACTGGAATGAAGGGTTCGACTTATGTCTGACGGCTCAGCAGGGGTTTAGAGGGTGTGCGGAAGGTTTGTCTCTACTGCTCCGATGTCGAAATTAGCGACTTTATTTTCGACGCAGCCCTCGAGTCACGATCTGCCCGCTAGCTACAACGTTGCTCCATCCGCACAGGTGTATGGAGTCGTAGCTGCTGGGGCTTCTCGAGAGCGCGACATAGAAGTTTTTAGGTGGGGATTAGACCTCAAGTGGCAGAACGCCGAGTCACCTTCGTCAATGTTGATTAATGCTCGTTTTGAAACTGTTGATGTCAAACCCACATTCTCTGAAGCTTTCAAGCATCGACGCTGTTTGGTGCCAGCGGATGGATTTTTTGAGTGGCAGGGAGCATCAAAGCGGACCCGGCGACCCTTTTATATCTACAAGTCGGATCATGCACAGTTGGCCATGGCAGGGATTTGGGAACCGGGGCCATCGAAGGGACGAGCTTCTGTGGTCATCCTGACGAGAGAATCCGACGCCTTTATGTCAAAAATTCATAATCGGATGCCCCTAACGCTTAACGCTTCCCTTTGGGATGAATGGCTGGACCCGACAATGGATGACGTTGGGGCTCTTAAGCATTCAATAATGAGCGAGCCAGCTGAGACATTTGATGCTCACCAGGTAGATCTCAAAGTTGGGAACCCTCGAAATGATCAGCCCGAGAACATATCTCCTGTTCCAGCCGACACTCTTTGGTGATGCTTGAATTTAGCTTTCGAGCACTGATTTGATTGACGCCGCCGCCTTCTCGAGCTCTGTGATGTCGACAGAATCAGAAGCTAGAGAAAAATCCATATCTGACATGTTGTCAGCGGGAATCAGATGGATGTGCGTATGGGGTACTTCGAATCCGGCAATTACCATGCCGATGCGTTGACTGTCGAAGGCCTGCTTTTGTGCCACTCCGATTCGTTGTGCGACTTCGAAGAGGTGTTGCCGGAGATCGGAAGGAACGTCAATCCATTGGTCGATTTCTTCTCGAGGTACCACCAAGGTGTGCCCATATGAGATTGGGTTGATGGACATGAAGGCAACGCAGCGATCGTCCTCCCACACAAAAGTCCCTGGTAAATCACCTTTGATAATCATTGTGAAAACGGATGCCATGAAATGAAGCCTACGATGCAGATGATGTCTGAGCAGCAGTTACCGTGGCGACCGTTCACGGTTCCAAACTTGATCAGTCTTATTCGGCTTGGTTGTATCCCCGTATTTTTGTGGCTCCTTTTTTCAGTTGAGGACCGTTGGGCTGCCGCCCTCCTCCTCGGCGCCTTGGGCGCGACTGACTGGGTGGATGGCTATATCGCCAGAAGATTCGACCAAATCAGTGAACTCGGAAAGGTTTTGGACCCGACAGCGGACCGGCTCATGCTTTTGGTGGGAATCTTTGCTATCTGGGTTGATGGGTCAGTGCCTGGATGGATCGCCTGGTTGGCTCTTGTCAGGGAGGGCTTAGTGGCCTTGGCAGCGTTGTTGCTAGCTGCTCTGGGTGCCAGAAAAATTGAAGTGACTTGGTGGGGTAAGACGGGCACCTTCTTGTTGATGTTTGCGTTCCCTTTTTTTCTCGCTGGGGAGAGCGACGTGTTTTTGGCACCTTTCTTTGCGGCAGGAGCTTGGGTTTGTGTTGTTACTGGACTACCAATTCATTACTGGTCAGGCGTGACATATGTGCCTGCGGCCAGAGAGGCACTGCGACATGGCCGCGCTGGCCGATAACCGTAGGTCCACCAACTGTCTTGGTGGGATAGGTTGTGAATATGGATACGCCTGCTGAACTCCGATATTCAAGTGACCATGAGTGGGTGCGCATGGAAAGCTCCTTAGCGCGCGTTGGTATTACCGACTTCGCCCAAGATGCCCTTGGAGATGTGGTGTATGTGGAATTGCCTGAGGTTGGATTAGAGGTATCGGCAAATTCCGCTTTCGCCGAGATCGAGTCAACGAAGTCGGTTTCGGATGTGTTCGCCCCTGTGTCGGGCGAGGTCATTGAGGTCAATGATGTCTTAGAAGACCGCCCTGAACTCATCAATGAGGACCCCTATGGCGATGGTTGGATCTGTGCGATCCAACTCAGCGCCGAAGGTGAACTTGACGGCTTGATGGATGCTGAAGGCTACAAATCCTTCATTGTCGAAGAGGGCGAGGAGTAACAAATGGATCAATTATGTGAAGCGTGCGGGCATTCGAATGCCGCTGGATCAAGGTTCTGCTCCAGTTGTGGTCGACCAATGAGCTCTGTGGAAGAGGCAAGCACCGAGGCACTCGAACCACTCGGTGATAGTCGCGAAAATGTGGACTTCCAAACTCCGTCAACGGGTGCGGCCCTGGTCGTGGCAAGCGGACATCAGGCAGGTACTCGTTATGCCATTACTTCAGAATTGCTGACCGTTGGACGCCACCCGGATAGTGACATATTTCTCGACGACATCACTGTTTCGCGTCGTCACGTTGAGTTATCACCGAGTAATACGGGATACGTGATTAGGGATGTGGGGTCTTTGAATGGAACGTACCTTAATGGGGAGCGGCTAGAAGAAAGCGAAGTGTCACTTACCAATGGCGACGAACTGCAGATTGGCAAGTTCAAACTGCTTTATCTGGTTTCGTCGAGTACTTGAAGACGCTTTAGTGTCCAACATCCCAACTAAGGTCAGAGCATGATTGAGATGGAGTTGCTCGGGGTCCAAGTTGAGTTGCCATCCAATAGCCCTCTTCTGCTATTGAGAGAGACGGAAGGGCAGGGCAGGGTGCTGCCCGTTGTTATCGACACTCCCGAGGCTCACGCCATTCATCGAGGAATTGAGGGAATTCGTCTTGCGCGACCGCTCACACACGACTTGCTGGTGACGATGTTGGAGGAGCTTCAGGCGACCATTCTCGGGGTTGTAGTCACCGAGCTTCGGGAGCGAACTTTTTTTGCCGAAATAGAGCTTCAGGTAGCGGGTGAGACCCGAACGATTTCGGCTAGGCCGAGTGATGCAATAGCGATCGCCGTTCGCACGGACACGCCAATTTATGCTTCAGAGGATGTTCTTGCTGAGGCTGGGCAAGTTATAGAGGAGCACCCATCGGACGGGGGTTCCGAAAATGATCCGGATGAGCTGCTTGATGAGTTCAAACAGTTCCTGGACGATGTCAATCCTGACGATTTCGAGCTTGAGTAGCTGAAATATCAACATTTTTCGCGCGTAGCGCGCGAAATATCGCGCGAAGGGTGGTTGCTTGGTGCCACTTTTGCTCGTACTGTGGCATCACATCGACGTAGTTTCATCAATGTGATCAGCTTGGTGGCTACTCGAGACGGAGGCACAACCTTGACTGAGGGCACAGTAGCATCAGGTTTTTCTGGAAAACGAACGGCCGAATTGGTGGGTATCACCTACCGGCAACTTGATTATTGGGCACGTACCGATCTCATTCGCCCTTCACTGGCCGACGCACAAGGAAGCGGAAGTAGGCGCAGCTACTCCTACCAAGACCTTCTTGAACTCAAAGTCGTCAAGACTTTGCTTGATGCTGGCATCAGGCTTGAAATGGTGCGAGACGTTTTTTCTTACTTGCGAGAAAACCTTGACGCAGATGTTGCCTCTGCCAATCTCGTGATTAGCGGTTCTTCACCTTTACTTGTGTCAGGCGAAGAAATCATTGACTTGATTCACCAAGGTCAGGGAGTACTCAACGTGCTTCCTCTTGCTGGGGTCAAGGAAGAGTTAGATAACGCCATTATCAATTTGTTCCCGTCGGTTGAAGAAAGAGTTCGGGCGACCGGTTAAAAATTGCCTTGACCCTGTGCAGCTTTATCCGGCCTCTTGTGGAGCGAACCGCATAGACGCCGAGTTCATGCAGTATCGATCACCAGTGGGTTCAGGGCCATCAGGGAAAACGTGGCCTAAATGAGCTCCGCATGAATGACACAGAGCTTCAACGCGGACCATTCCGTGGGATGTGTCGATCTCTGTGTCCACGACAGCATCAGAGAGCGGTTGCCAAAAACTCGGCCAACCAGAGCCTGACTCATATTTAGAATCATTGGAAAACAAGTCGGCATCACAAACTACGCAGTGGTAGGTCCCGTCCTCTTTCTGATCCCAGGTTTCACCCGTGAAAGCCTGCTCAGTTCCAGACTCTTGGGTGACGTGATACTGAAGCGGAGTCAAACGATCTCGCAGGTCCTCTTCAGTAAAAGTTTTTGAATGCTCGCTCATCGGTAACTCTCAAACACTATTCGGACAAACTGTGGACAAAAACAACACTATTGCAGCAGCCACCCAGAAATCTTATCTGTGGAAATAGATTCTCTCTCCACGGAAAATTCACAGCTTTTCGACACTGGTTAACCACAAGGACCAATGGGTAAATTCGAATTCATGATCTTTGAGTTGAACTTCGTTGACGGTCGAGCGGAAGTGGTTTCTGGTGTTGACAACTACGAACAGGAAGGTCCGATGACAACTTTTTTTCAGTCGGAGGGTCGAAACTATGTCGATTCGTGGTCGTTGCGTATCGCTAGCTACAGAACGGTTGATTTGACTTCGGTCCGTCGGGTGGCAGCTAGCGGATAGTAATTACCCGAAGGGCTGAACGTCCGTTTGTCACATCTGAAAGGAAATCTGGGCTTAGGGGCTGTGCTTGTCCAAAGATCGCACAATGTCCACAATTCCACCGAGGCTGTCCAAGCGCTCCTGGGTATCGGCGCCTTCAGGCTGCACCCGGAGAACTGAGATACCAGCATCGCGATAGGCGCGAACACGTTCTGTCACCTCAGAGATAGAACCCAAAAAGTTGGTTTGCAAAATCAACTCGTCCGGCACAGCGTCGACAGCCTGCTCTCGCTCACCATCAACCCACAATTTTTGTACCTGTAGCGCTTCTACCTCAAAGCCGCCACGCCTGTAGGCGTCATTGTAAAAGTTGGTGGTAGGTGAGCCCATTGCTCCCAATGTGAATGCGACGCCGGGTCTTCTAGGGGCTAGCAGTCGTTCCATATCGTCGCCGAATTGGACAGCGCCTCCCGCTTGGTACTCAATAGCGGAAGGATCTCTTCCTGCTTCTAAGGCCCCTTGTCGGACATGCCCGATGGTGGCAGCAGCACCGGAGGGGACGAAGGATGTTCCTGCCCAACCATCAGCTACTTGGCCTGTGTATTCGAGAGATTTTGGGCCCAGAGTGGCCAACCAAATTGGAATTTGTTCGTTAGCTGGTTGAGCTAAGCGTAAGGCTTTCCCCTCACCCCCTGGGAGAGGTAGTAAGTGGTGGGAGCCCTCATAGTTAATCTTTTCACCAGCAAAAGCTTGCCTGATTATGTCTACTGTTTCGCGGAGTCGAGTTAGCGGCTGATGAAATGGGATCCCGTGCAATCCCTCGACTACCTGAGGTCCGCTTACGCCGAGACCCAAAATAAACCTATCTTCACTGATGGCTGCCATTGATAGCGCCGTCATGGCAGTCATGACTGGAGTACGGGCAGAGATTTGCAGGATGCCAGTGCCGAGTTGAACTTCTTTGGTTACTGCGGCGAGGTAGGCCAGGGTGCTGACGCCATCCATGCCCCATGCCTCGGCCGACCAAATTATGTCCACTCCCATTTGCTCGGCTTCGCGTAAGAATTCCACTTGGGTATCCCAATCACGCTTCTTGCCTGAAGCGGGACCTCCGAATGCGATAGAAACCTTCATACCTCTTGCCTAGCGCACCACAGCAGCTCGTGCAGCGCTAGTTTCTGTGTGCATGGAAATAAAACCACTTACGGGTGCCTTCGGTGCAGAGGTCTTCGACGTTGACCTCAAATCTGGAATCGATGCAGAGGCATCGCGAATGATCGAGGCAGCCCTTGCAGAAAATGTGGTTTTAGTATTTCGAAACCAGGACTTAGATATCGATGGTTTCGAGAGTTTCGCAACGAGCATTGGTGATTTTGGTGAGACTCCTTTCATTACACCGGTTGAAGGTCATCCAAATGTGCTGCGAGTTATACGTGAGCCTGACGAAACTGGACCGTTGTTCGGAAGTGGGTGGCATAGCGACTGGAGCTTCCAACTGCGACCACCGAGTACGACACTGCTTTATGCGTTGCAGGTCCCGGATACCGGAGGAGATACGGCCTTCACGAACCAGTATTTGGCCTTCGAAAGTCTTTCAGAGTCGATGCAGTCAATTCTTCGCGGTTTGAAGGGAATTCATTCAGCGGAACGGAGTTATGGACCTCAGGGAGTTTTCGGACGTCCTGATCCGGACTCTTCGATGGACATAAATGGAGACGAGTCGGCGGTGGTGCACCAGACACACCCGTTGGTGCGGTCCCATCCACTGACAGGACGTCAGTCATTATTTGTCAATGAGGTGTACACCGTAGGGATAGAGGGAATGACAAAGACTGAAAGTAGTTCTCTTTTGGAGTTCTTGTTTGAGCACAGTCGCCAGATTGCTTTCACCTGTCGTGTTCGGTGGATGCCGGGGACTTTGACCATGTGGGATAACCGAGCAACACAGCACTTCGCCATTAACGACTACGCCGGAAGCAGAAGGGAGATGTACAGGATCACTCTGGCTGGCGAGCAGCCAGCGTTGAACTAGCTGGTGAGTGAAGTATCAAGAACCACTAGAGGACCCAAAAGAGCTAGATCTTGTAAGGCTTGGTCGTAGAGGAATTTCTCGGTGCAGGCTGGTCGAGCCCAGTTCTCTTCGTCTCGTGTCGGGAGTCTCCCTCTCCCATGAACGCGAAGGTCACCCGTTAGGCGACTGCTTACTAACACGTCCTGGTCTAGGAGCATTTGAATAAATTTTTCTGGGTCGTGGCTGGGCTCGTCAAACACGTACAGCTTTGACCCATCGGTGACAAAAGGGGTGATGTAGTGGGTTAGTTCTCCTTGGGATCCACTGATATCGAAGCGAAGCA
Source organism: Actinomycetota bacterium (assembly GCA_036163555.1). Lineage (GTDB taxonomy): Bacteria > Actinomycetota > Acidimicrobiia > Acidimicrobiales > Poriferisodalaceae > MedAcidi-G3. Next base: position 63,681 of record JAYZKK010000022.1, on the reverse strand, counting down.
TAAGAGAGTCCTCAAATACTTTGAATGGTGGGTCGCTAGAACCGTTCATCGGGACGACCGTAGCAACCAACGAGTACGCGAGGTTGCCACGAGGTAGCTTCTTCGTAGACGTCGACTATTAGAGGCGCGGGGGTTTCAACATGTCGGTTCAAGAAGGTGAATACTGCGGATTCCTTACAGCTATTGAGGAGCCCGGAATTCTAGTGGTGACTTTCAATCGTCCAGAGAGCCTGAACGCTTCCACAGCCGCCATGAAAAGGGATTTAGTCGAGTTGCTCACACAAACTCAGATGGATGACGCCATCCGGGTCGTTGTCTTCACGGGCCAAGGTTCTGCTTTTTGGGCGGGAGACGACTTAAAGGGTTACGGCGGCGACAGCGTCCAAGTGCCACAGATTCATCATGGGCACCATAATCCCTCGGGCACCTATAACGGTTTGCGCACCATATCCCAAGCGGTTAACACCGCAGTTCGGAATCTCGACAAGATTTCCATCGCAGCAATAAATGGTTTCGCCATTCAGACTGGCTTCTCACTTGCATTGGCGTGTGATTTTCGGATCGCTTCGCGATCAGCGAAGTTAGGAAGTGCAACACTTAGATTTGGCCTGCTCCCAGATGAAGGCGGCCAATGGTTACTGGTGCAACATCTGGGAGTCGCGAAGGCAACCGACTTCATGATGCGTAAACGAATCGTTGACGGTGAAACGGCACATGAGCTGGGGCTAGTGCATGAGGTTGTCGCCGATGAGAGTCTCATGGATGAAACCCTGTTGCTAGCTCGAGAGCTAGCCAACGGGCCACAAGTCGCGATGAGAATGCTGAAACGTTCGATCCTTTTGGCGGCAGACTTAACGTGGGATCAGTCGCTTGATGAGATAGCTGCAAAGACAGCTGTCACTGATCACCTCCCCGATGCTCGCGAAGGTGCCGCAGCCTTTATCGAAAAGCGTCAGCCTCAGTTCAATGGATGGTTAGAAGGCCGTGTCGACCCACCTATGGATGGGCCTGCTCCATGGGAAGCTGACTCTGAATAAAGCGCAGCAACAGGACGAGAAGACGGCCCAGTTGCTTTAGGGAAGCTCGCTTGTTAGTTCCTCAAGAGCACCTAACAACAGTGTTACGTTCCGGATTCGTGCTGTATGGCCCATGCAACCGATCCTCCACACCTTGCCAGCGACTGGACCGAGCCCCCCACCGATTTCGATGCCGTAGCGGTCTAGTAGATGCCGACGACCTTTAACATCGTCGAGCCCGTCGGGGATAGACACTGTTGTGAGTTCAGGGAGTCGATAACCATCTTGGGCCCATAACTCGAATCCGAGTTGTGGGAGTCGACTATGGAGTTCGTCACCGCAAGATTGATGACGATTCCACGTTTGTTCGAGTCCTTCGGTTAAGACCACCCCCAAGCCGGCATGTAAGGCATACAGCATCGAGATGGGTGCCGTGTGGTGATATGCGCGAGCACCGTCACCGGTTACGTAATCCTTAATCATGTTGAGGTCGAGATACCAGCTTTGGGGAGTCTGTACGAGCCTCTCCATGGCTCTGTGGCTAACGGTTAGTGGAGATAGGCCAGGTGGAACGCCGAGGCATTTCTGTGTCCCGCTGTAGGCGATGTCGACATTCCACTCATCAATCAGCACTGGTATGCCGGCTAGAGAAGTCACACAATCAACGAGAAGCAGAGCATCGCCTTTGTTTGCTCCCAACTCAGCGACGTCATTTCGTACACCAGTTGAGGTCTCAGCGTGTACGACTGCGATCATCGATGGGTTGGGGTGAGCATCCAAGAGTCGCTGGGGATCTATGGTGCGTCCCCACTCTTCTTCGACTCGGGTAATTGTGGCTCCTGCACGAGTTGCCACTTCGCACATTCGATCGCCAAACACACCATTAACACCGATTACTACGTCATCTCCAGGGGTAATGAAATTCACAAAAGATGTTTCCATACCAGCGGAGCCAGTGGCGCTGATTGGAAAAGTTAAGGCATTGGTGGTCTGCCATATCTCGCGCAAGCGCTCATTCGTTTCGTCTAGAAGCGATATGAATTCAGGGTCCAGGTGTCCAAGGACAGGTCGATTGAAGGCTTCGATTACTTCTGGGTAGGGATTACTCGGGCCAGGGCCCATCAATATTCGATCGCTATGAATCACGCCGAGCAACCGTAGTCAGAGGAGTTACTGAGTGCACAATCGTCTATGACGGTTCCGCTGCCAGCCGCGTAATCAAACTGCTTGTATCCCAACGACCGCCCCCTGCTCCTTGAATTTCTTCGTAATAAGAGTCGACCAGTCGTGTGATGTCGACAGCGGTCCGCAGACGGTCTGCCTCTTCGATGACAATGCCTAAGTCTTTTCTCATCCAGTCCACAGCGAACCCGAAATCAAACTCATTACGAATCATTGTGGAGCCCCGATTTTCCATTTGCCAGGAGCCGGCTGCTCCTTTGCTGATGGTTTCAAGGACAAGTTCAAGGTTCAGTCCACTGCGTTTGCCGAACTCCAGAGCCTCTGAGAGTCCTTGTAACAGCCCCGCTATACAGATTTGGTTGACCATTTTGGTTAGCTGACCTGATCCGCTTGGGCCTATCAGATTGCAAGCTTGGCTGTAGGCAGAAATTACTGGTGCGGCAAGAGCGAACCACCGTTGCTGGCCGCCACACATCACGGTCAAGGTGCCGTTTTCAGCTCCTGCTTGGCCTCCAGATATAGGGGCATCAAGGAAACCAACCTCGTGCTTGCCGCAGAGTTCGCTGAGCTCGTTTGCGAGCCTGGCTGAAGCAGTGGTGTGGTCAACAATCAACGTATTGGGTGCCATGCCGGCAAGTACCCCCTCATCGCCCAACACAACGGAACGAACATCGTCATCATTGCCAACACAGAGGAAGGCTATTTCCGCACCATCAACAGCATGCCGTGGAGTTGCGGCCGAGGTCCCTTGATTTTCCTGAAGCCAAGCTTCAGATTTTGATGCCGTTCTGTTGTACACGGACACGACATAGCCAGCTTGTGCCAGATGCCTAGCCATCGGAAAGCCCATAACTCCTAAACCGATGAATGCCACTTTCTTTGGCGTAGCCATAAACGACTCCTTTGCTATGTCGAAGTATTAGATCCAAAAACCACTACTTCCACCGTCGTTCCTGTCTCGAGTTAGGTAGTGGTTTCATTGTCCGCGATCAGAACACGGACTTCGTGTTTCAACACTTTGCCCATAACGTTTCTCGGCAAGTGATCCGTCCAGATGACCCGTTTTGGATGTTTGAAGCGAGCGATTTGCCCATCAAAAAGCTCTAGAACAGCGTCACTATTTTCGTTGGCTCCCTCAGCAGCAACAGCTACGACCACCGGAATTTCACCCCAACGGCTATCACTCACCCCAACGACTGTCGCCTCTAAAAGCAGATCACTTTCTGCAAGTACATTTTCCAATTCAGCAGGGTAAATGTTCTCTCCTCCAGAGATGACTACGTCTTTCTTGCGGTCGTCAATATAGATCCACCCATCGGGATCCATATGTCCGATATCACCGGTGTGAAACCATCCGTCGCTTATTGACGCAGAAGTCGCGTCGGGATTGCGCCAATAACTGGTCAATATGTTTGGTCCGCGGACCCACAGCTCACCAGACTCTCCCGGCGTTACGTCAATGCCTGCATCGTTAACTATGCGAACGTCACAAAGGGTCGCAGCTTTGCCGCAGGAGCCATGTCGTTGAGCAGCCTGATCGATTCTCAAAACCGCCGCAGTCGGACAGGTTTCGGTAGCTCCATAAACCTGACCTACAGAAATTCCGCGCTCGAAGAAGGGACGAGTCGACGCCTCTGGGATTGTTGACGACCCTGCCATGAGGCCCTTGAGGGAGGACAGATCTGCTTGCATGAACGCCGGGTGGCTACTCACGGCATCCAAAGTTGCTGGAACAAACAGAGACCAGGTGGGTTGCCACCGCTCGACATCTTCGAGCCATTGTCCGGGGTCGAAGGAACTGTGTAGAAGAACCGATGCACCGCCCATTAATGCGGGGAGGGTCTGGATGTTGAGGCCGCCAACATGGAATAGAGGCAGAAAAGTAAGGAAGCGGTCACTAGAAGTTAAGTCGTGGGCATGGGCGCCATTAACAGCATTAGCCGTCAGCGCGCCTTGGGAGAGCAGTGCTCCTTTGGGAGTTCCGGTAGTCCCGGAGGTGTATGCAAGCAAAACGGGGTCATCTGGACTGCCGACCCTAGGAGTTAGTTCGATGGGCTCAGCCCGAGAGACCTCATCCAATACAAATACTGGCGTCTCATCCGCAGCCTCTGTTCCGTGCTCATGAAACTCCTCATGAACTATTAGGAGGCTCGGCCCCGCGTCCTGAAGAATCCAACGATGTTCAGAAATGAGTAGGCGCGAATTCAGAGGTAAAAAGATTGCTCCCAATCGGGAGCAAGCGAGCAGTAGTTCTATCACTAGTGGATGGTTGGGTCCCAGCCACGCCACTCGATCCCCAGTTTCGACTTTATGCAGGTGCAACCAGCTCGCAATTGCCGCGACTCTTCTAGAGAGTTGCCCGTAGTTGGTTGTCATACCTTCGAACTCGATAGCGAGCGCGTCTGGTTGGTGGCTAGCCCAGTTGTCTACCCATGATGCGAGATCCGATCCATTACTCCACATAAAAAGAGTCGCTATGCCAGATCACCCTGTAGTGCGCCTTCAATGACAACCGGATCGCCATCTAAGGCCACGGTGTGATTCCGCATGGGAAGATCGAAATGCCCAAGCGTATGTCGACCGGCGTGTTCGTTGGCTCCTGTTGAATAAAGAAAGTTCCCCGCGAACGCCCGTTGTTCAGTGCCGTTGGTTTGACTTCTGTCATATAAGGGCAGGGTGTCCCACCGAGCACCAGGATTCATCCCCCAACCAATGTGGCTAGTGGCGTAGGCGTCGGCATCACCCCAGGCGTCTGAGTAGCTGCGGAAAAGGGAGGCATCGGTACCCTCACCTGCGACGTCAACCACATAGTCGTTTTCGATCGTCAGTGTTACAGGAGACTCCACATAACGTTTGAAAGTTAAATTCATATCCCCTCGGTCCATCACGATCACTCCATTAACCGTATTGGCTTTGGGGAAGGCTAAACATAAGCCACCGGGCCAATGAGAGATCGACCCCGCTTGGGTTGTGTACCCCCAACCGCCGCCACAAGGAGCGTCGCTTAGGTCTACAACCACGTCGGTTCCCGCCGCGGACGTCACATGCATCTCTTTTGCTTTAATCAGCTTCTTGATTCCGGCCTTGACTTTGGGTTCAAGGTCCTCCGTCGGCATCAACCTCTCAAGGGCCTCCGGATGTTCGTTAGAGACCATCAAGATTCGGCTGCCATCTGCTAAAAGTTCTGGCAGCTCGGGAGCGTGCAGTAGTCCTTCAACAGTGCAGTCAACGACAAAGTCGACCGAAGCAAGGGCCTTTATAACAGCAGTTGAACCAGCTATTGCATCCGAAGCTCCCGTCGACCTAATAGGGACAGGAGAGCTTTGACGCAAAGTCGGCAAAACTATGTGAATTGGGCGGACACCCAACCGATCCAGAGCCAGTTCGGCCAAATTCACGTTGACGCTCCGGCTTTGAGTTTCAGAAAGGATTGCTGCGGTTTGAGTGTTATCGACAGCGCACATTTCGAACACGCGAGCGAACACGTCAATCCATTTTCCTTCGATGCGCTCTACAAGCATGCTTCCTCCTGCTTTACAGCGTGAAATCAATATTGGAGACCTAGTTAAGCATTGATGACAACGAGTCAATCAAGATTCCTAGGATCTGACTCAGGATGACAATTTAGTTTCTTGCCGGATTAGAGATCTCGGTGGTCACAGATGGTCACGCGGATCTAATTCAGTCCCATGCAGGTGGGCTGTGTCGTTGTACCTTCGGCACATCCACCTTCGTCCTCGCTCCTGGGTCGATGAAACCTCTAATTCCGTGATGGAGGCGACGTTGGGTGCGAGTTCCGTGTGCCACTGGTTCGGTCCTAGGCCAAAGGCAATTGCCATCGCAGCTGAAATAACACCCCCGTGACAGCCGATAAGAACGGTGGAACCGAGGTGAGTGCTTCCGATGTGACTCAATGCCTGACCTACGCGGTGACGGAACCCTGCTCTGCTATCGGCGCCCGGGATGACAGGAACAAAAGGATCCCGTTGCTCAAAGTTGCCCAGATCGTATTGTTGTCTGACTTGCTCCCAGGTGAGGCCGTCAGCTTCCCCAAGTCGAAACTCCTCGAGGTCAGAATGAATTTTGATTTCGTATTGCTGCAAATTGGAAGCAAGGACGATCTCGGTGGTTTCGATAGCTCGAGGAAGTGGGGATGAATAGACAACATCGAACGAATTTTCGTTACCGCTAGCCAACCTCTCACCTAAACAAGCCGCCTGCTCTTTCCCTCGAGCAGAGAGCCCCGAACAAGTCTCGGGACCACCTACTACGCCCTCGACCATGACGTTAGATTCTCCATGACGAATCAGAACAAACCTTGTCGTCAAGGCTCTGTCAGTCGGCGTTTCACTCATCGAGGCACTCTAGGGGCAGAAAGCTATTTGCAGTCAAAACTTGGCCATGACGTAGCCTACGATTCCGAGCAGCGCCCTATAAACGGAGAACGACCCGATGACAGCACTTGAAGTTGAGGTGGAGCCAGGTGATGCTGGATTTGACGCTCAGCGCCTAGAGAGGTTGGGGACCCACCTAAATAAATACGTGGACGGGGGACTCCTCCCGGGCGTAAATATGTTGGTTAGTCGCGATGGGCGGATCGTTTATCGGCACATGTACGGAGCGCGTGACATAGAACGTTCTTTACCGGTGGAGACTGACACGATTTACCGCTTCTACTCGATGACGAAACCCATTACATCAATCGCCATAATGCAACTTTACGAGCAGGGTCTGTTCCAGCTAAAAGACCCAATATCGCGATGGATACCTTCATTTGCAAATAGCAAAGTTTTCGTTGGTGGGGATGCACTGCAACCGCAAACACGTGACGCGAGTAGAGACATATCGGTCCATGATCTGTTGACCCACACCAGTGGGCTGACCTACCACTTCCATATGGTTCATGCCGTAGACGAGATGTATAGAAGAGCTGGTTTCGACTGGACGAAAAGTCCCGGCAACTTACAAAATCAGTGCGACATCCTGGCTTCTCTTCCTCTTTTGTTCGATCCCGGGACCGAATGGAATTATTCATATTCGACCGACGTCCTAGGTCGTCTTGTTGAGGTAATGAGTGGAGTGAGCCTCGACGTCTATTTGGAAAAGAACATTTTCGAACCCATTGGCATGGTAGATACCGGTTTTGCGGTGCCGCGCGGTGAAGAGGAGCGATTTGCTTCTTGTTATTACCCTGATGGCCAAACTCAGCAGGCAACTTTGCTGGATGATGCACAACGGTCTCGGTATCTTCGCGAACCCGAAGCTTTTTCTGGCGGAGGTGGGTTGGTTTCAACCCTGGGTGACTATCACCGTTTCACCCAGGCATTGAGGAACGGTGGTTCTTTAGACGGCAAGAGAATTATCGGACGGAAAACCCTGGAATTTATGACTTCTAACCATCTACCGGGGGGAGTGGATCTGACTGAATACGGCCGGCCACTATTTTCGGAAACGGCATACGACGGGGTTGGTTTTGGGTTGGGTTTTTCAGTGGTTGTTGATCCTGTAAAAGCCAAGGTCTTAAGTCAGGAAGGGGAATACGCTTGGGGTGGGGCGGCTTCCACCGCGTTTTGGGTCGACCCTGTTGAGGATCTGACCGTAATATTTTTGACGCAGTTGTTGCCCTCGAGTACACATCCGATCAGACCAGAGATGAAGGCGTTGGTCTATCAGGCGCTTCTGTAGGTCGAAGCGTTTCGACTATCTGGGCGCGATCGTGCCAAAGTCGCATTTATTTGGCCAGAGCGTAAAGAATGATGGATAAATGCCTGCGAGACTCTCGGGTATGAGCAATGAAGCTACTGAAGAGTTTGATCTCGTAATTGTCGGCACGGGATCAGGCAACAGTATTCCTGGCCCTGAATTTGATCATTGGAAGATAGCGATTGTTGAGAAGGGTCTGTTCGGAGGCACCTGTCTGAACGTGGGTTGTATCCCCTCCAAAATGTTCGTATACGCGGCTGATGTTGCTGAGACAATTCGGGCCGCTGACACCTATGGACTTCAGGCAGAACTTACAGGAGTGGATTGGTTGGCAATTCGCGATCGGGTGTTTGGGCGAATTGACCCGATAGTGCAAGGCGGCGAGAAATATCGGATAGGCGATGAGTGCCCCAACATCACTGTCTTTAAAGGAGAAGGTCATCTAATAAGTGAACGGACCCTTGAAGTAATCAGTGAGGATGGGGGAGTGAGTCGTGTATCAGGTCGGCACGTAGTTTTGGGTGCGGGAGCCCGACCATTTGTTCCGCCTTATCCAGGTCTCATGGATGTTGGTTTCCACACCTCGGACACGGTGATGCGTCTTGAAGCTCTCCCTGAACGAATGCTCATATTTGGCGGTGGGTATATAGCTGCAGAGCTTGGACATGTTTTCTCAGCATTTGGTTGCGAGGTGACCATGGTTAACCGGGGAGACCGGCTGCTGCGGAGAGAAGATGAAGATATTTCTCAACGGTTCACTCAGCTGATGAGCCGGAGGCTCGACGTTCGATGCGGAGCTGAAGTTAGAAACGTCGCTCGAGAAGATGGAGCCCTTCGAGCTGAGATCGAGGTCGATGGCAACGTCCAAGTCATCGAGACCGACCTAATTCTGGTCGCAGCGGGTCGAGTGCCTAATGGCGATTTGATTGGAGCTGAATCATGCGGGATTGCTTGCGAAAACGGACGAGTTCTGGTTGATGAGTATTTTCGGACCAAAGTGCCGGGAGTCTGGGCGTTTGGTGATCTTTCTAATACGCATCAGCTGAAACACTTGGCGAACGCTGAAGTGAGAGCTTTGCGACATAACCTTTTGGTTGCTGATGGCGAAGTCGACGCTCCGATGCAGAGCGTTGACGACACGTTTGTCCCCCACGCCGTTTTCGGGCATCCACAAGTGGCGTCGGTGGGGCTGACAGAGAATGAGGCGTACGAAAAGGGGTTGCCGCTCGTCGTAGCATCGAAAGAGTATGGAGCGACTGCATATGGGTGGGCAATGGAAGACTCGGAAAGCTTTTGTAAGTTAATTGCCCATGCTGAAAGTCGACAGCTATTGGGTGCGCACATTATCGGCCCTCAGGCGTCGACACTGATACAGCAGTTGGTTCAAGGTATGGAATTTGGGCAGACAGTTGATGAGTTGGCTTCTGGTCAGTTCTACATTCACCCCGCGTTGACCGAACTAGTGGAGAACGCGCTATTGGAGTTTTAACGCCACACAGCGCATCATTCAGAACTCAAATTAATTTCCCAAAGCACCTGGTCTAAACAATCTCCGGCCGACATCGCAGGAAAACGACATGGGTGTTCGGAAGAAATCGTTGAAGGAACTGGAGACAGAATCGTCCAAGGGGTTGGGTGACAGAACTGGACGACGCTAAGGCGGCCCTCAGTTTGGTTTGGGTCGGCGACGACTCGATGCCATCCCACGGGGATTAGTCCGTTGGTCAGCCGTTCAAGCATGATGCCGGTGTTGATAATGACGCATCCATCTGGTGCTGTTGCGTCGACCCATTGGTCTTCAATTTTGACTTGAAGCCCTCGACTCGTAGCTCGTGGTAGGGCCGTGATCAGATTGATGTCTCCGTGTTCTTCTGCCCAAACGTGACCGCCGCTCCCGCTGTTCGGGGCTTCGCTCATAGGTGGATAGTTGATGGCTCTGGTGAGGTGAGAGCCATCCTTCAGCATGGTGTCGAAGAAGCTTTCGCTTGCGCCGATTCCCGTGGCAATGATTCGCAAAAAACGGGTTTGGAGTTCCACAAGGTTTTCATGAAAGGTCGACAAGATTTGAGCAGCTTCGGGTAGGTGGTTAGATGGGAAAACTGGGTCACCATAGCGATGTGGATATCGCGCACGCAATGGGTGCCCATCCGGTAGAGGTGTTCCCCAATTCAACATTTCTTTCCAATCGGGGGTTTGAGACACTGCTGCTGTTTCAACCAACAACCCTGTGTAGCCGGTTTGACCTCTAGAGCCGCTGGCTACGTATTCCTCTTTGGTCTCGGACGGCAGATCAAAGAACCTCTCCAGAACATCGTAAGTTTCGTCAAGCATTCCCTCGGAGAGGTCATGTTTGGTATAGACAAACCCTGTTGCAAGACTCCGCATCACGCCGTCTACCACTGCCAGACGCTCTTTTGAGTTTCCTTGCTCGAAGGCCAACAGGTCGACGTCGAGAATTTCAGTCATCATGAGCCAAGGTATGTGTAATTGGGCGGCTTGTCAGTCAGTTTTTCCGGTTAACCAAAGTTGATACCTTCGGGTGTCACTCCAAGCCCCCGTCATTTCGTCGAATCTTTTTGCAGGTCCAAGCATTAGTGAAGTGAGCCCGTCGCGTGCTTCTGAGCTAGATACCGAGTTCATGTTCTGGGGAAGACGGAGTTCTTGGGTGGGAGGTGCTTGGAATGGTTCCCGAGTGACGATTGCGAGTTCGGGCAGTGTCGCGAGAGATGAGTCACGTACTGCAGGGTCACCTTCGTAAAAGATTGGATCCTGTATTTGGTGCCACTTGTCAGCTCCCATTACCAGCAAGTCGTAGCCAACTGCGATATCTGCCAATAGTTGAGAGTCCGTGACACGAATTTGGAGCCATTCATGTTCTTCGGCTACCTCTTCCAAGACCGCGACGCGATGTTCAAACGTCGGAATAGACACGTTTTCTTTACCAAGTGCTACTCGGCTGACTGCCCACACGACCTGGTCTATTTCATATTGGCTTATCACAGCCTCGGAAATGGCTAAATGGGCCACGGTCGGTGGATTAAATGATCCGGGATAGACCGCCGTGGCCATATCAGATACGTCTGCCTGTGAGAGATCGGAGAGCTCTCGGGTTGCCGCCAAGTTTGATCTCGATATCTCTGTTGATTCCGTGCGCAAGGTTGTCCCACATCCGGTCAATTAGTTGAGCGCGGAGGACGTCTTCCTCACTCACTCCTCCTTCTGAAGAACGGCGCAGAAAGGGTGAGCAGTAGGCGTTAAGGCCGAGCAACGCTGATGCTAAGCCTAAGTCCAGCGGCGCTGCTCCTGCTTTGCGAGATAGCTGAACCCTCTGCTCTATATCCTGACCGAGCGTTTGGATTATTGGTGGCGCGAGCTCTTCGTATGTTGACCGAGGAAGCTGGTGCCGATGAGATAGAGCTTGGGTAGCACTTCTCGCTGCTTCACCTCCAAGTCTTAATGTTTGGAGTCTTATTCCCGCAAACCAAGCGGCCTTCCTGCTCAGCTTTTGAGGAGAGGAGAACCGAGGTTGTTTTGGCGGTGAAAATGAAGCATTTTTCAGGATGCGATCGTATTCAGCGCGACGACCTGGGTCAGATAGGACAAACCAGGCGTCGTTAATCTGACGCATTAAGAGCGAATCGCCGGACTGTCTGTCGGGGTGATGGGCAAGTGCTAATCGCCGGTAGGCGCGTTGCAAAGACTCTTGAGTACTACTAAATGGGACCCCTAATTGCTCGTATAACGAAGGACTGGCTACCTCGTTCTTGGGATCTTCCATAGGTCAGCTTCTCAGTGCTATATGTCCGGGGTCTCCTGGCTCCAATGTGCCTATTACCGCCGCGAAGTGGTCAGCTTCTGTTAGCTCTGCCACAGCATCGACTGCAGCGGAAGCCTCACAAGAGAATAAAAGTCCGCCTGAGGTTTGAGCATCGCAGAGAATGAGGCGTTCAGTAAATGATCCACCACTCAAAAATGGCTCAAGAAAATCCAGATTTCTTTCAGTACCCCCGGCCACGAATCCTCCTTCAACGAGGTCGCTAACGCTGGGTAGAAGTGGAACTGAGGCAATGTCGACCGAGGCCGAAAGCCCACTGGCCGAAGCAAGCTCATGGAGATGGCCGAGGAGACCAAACCCCGTAACGTCTGTGGCTGCTGAGGCCCCTACCCGAGAAGCAGCTTTGGCCGCTGAGGAGTTGAGGCGAGTCATTTCTCGAACGCCCGCAACATAGACCTCATTCAAGGAACCGTCTTGTGAAATAGCCCCAGGGTCGGAGCGTTTTAAAGCTGTTGCTAATAAGCCTGTCCCTATCGGTTTTGTCAGGACCAGAGCTTGAGCCAGTTCACCTCCACCGTTGGTGAGGAGCCCGTCGGGTGCAACCTCACCCACGACAGACATTCCATACATTGGTTCTGGCCCATCAACGGTATGGCCGCCTGCTACTACCCAGTTGCCATTCTCGGCGGCCATTTGACCTCCGATGAGTACATCGCCAAGTATCTCTAAAGCGAGTTCCTCCTTTGGCCAAGCGACCAAGTTGAGGGCGAATAATGGCTCGCCTCCCATGGCATAGATATCGCTCGCAGCGTTAGTTGCTGATATCTGACCCCAAAGCTTTGGGTCGTCAACTATTGGAGTGAAAAAGTCGGCTGTCGCGACTAGAGCGTTGCCGTCTGGGCGTTGCCACACGGCTGCATCGTCGCTGTGTTCTGTGCCAACCAAAAGGTCGGGATGACTGGGATTTGGTAAGTGACGCAACACGTGCGCCAAGTCACTAGGACCGAGCTTGCAAGCTCAACCAGCACCGTGGCTGTATTGGGTCAGTCGAATCAAACTTGTCACGCCACCACGGTAGTGCCCAAGGGCTAGCTCACCGTATATGTCTCCATTGTCTCAAGGAAAATTTGCATTCCCTGATCGCGGTCGATTTCGTAGGCAACTTCACAGTTGAGTGGCTGGTCACCCCAGCCTCGCTGATCGACAACGGTCATTCCTCGTGTGTGAGTGCCCTCGGTTTCGACGGTCACGTTGCGGGGTTCGAACTCAAATAGTTCTGGGTGAGTGATAGCGAGAACAGCGCACGGGTCATGCAAAGGAACCCGTTGCCCGCTAGTACGTTTCTGGTATGACGTGAGATAAAACTCAAAGAGATCGGCGGCAAAACCTGCCACTGGGTTATTGATGCTGCGGAGATCTCCGATGGTTTGCTCATCAATACCGAATTTATGAGTGAGGTTGAGCCCGGCCATTCGAAACGGTTTGAAACCAGCGCTAAAAACGATCGACGCAGCATGGGGATCAGCCCAGACATTGAATTCTGCTGTGGCGGTCACGTTGCCAGATGTTGCGCTCCCGCCCATGATCGATATGCCAGCAACGCTCTCCACTATGTCGGGTGCTTGTTGCACCGCCAAAGCAATATTTGTGAGAGGTCCGATTGGCACCAGCCAGACATCATCGTTGTCGCGCACGGTGTCGATTATGAACCGCACAGCCTCTGAGCTCTTGGCAGACCGTGTGACTTCTGGTCGAGCCGGTCCATCTAAGCCCGTTTTACCATGGGCCTCTTCGGCGTGCCTTGGTGGCAACAAAAGGGGTTTTTCGGCGCCTGCATGGACTTCAACTTCGAGGTCAACAAGCTGTGCGAGCAGAAGAGCGTTGTCGGTAGTTAAATCCAGAGGTGCATTACCCGACACAGTCGTGATCCCTAGAATTTCGGTTAACTGGGCGGCCATCATGATCGCTATAGCGTCATCGTGTCCGGGGTCGCAGTCGATGATGATTTTAGGTTTCATAGCCGTGTCATTCCTGGTCCATTGTCATCTGTGTCTCCCCAGTAGTGGGGAAGTCTTAGATATCCGACCCTTGGTAGTTCGATAGCAGTCGGTAGTCCCTGATGGAGTTTGAGCCGCTGGATAGAGCGAACATGGCTCAACATCTCGTAGAAAACCATCCATAGGGAGCCTTCAAGGTCGTAGGTAATATGGCTGCTTTCTTGGTCGTCACTGCGTGTTCCTCTGGGGAGGGTGGTGATGACGTACTTCCAGAACTCTGTGCCTCTGACAGTTCGCGTTTCTGACCGTAGTAGGTCTATTGGGTGATCCTCGACCAGCGTCGTCAACCAATCTATTCCCAAACGAAGTTGGCCCAGAATGTCGGGTATTTGCCAAAATAAGTTCGTATCGAGTACCCGGTCCCATTTGTTGTTAGGGCCCATCTGATGTTCGGTCCAGTTGATTGGGTGAGGGATGTCACCATCAGGCCAGAGAAGGTGGCCGGCTCGTCTCTTAGTGAACACAAGAGCATCCCACGCAATATGGGAGACCTGAGTTCTACACGACCACCACATCCATTCTTTTTCGGGTGCGGTGTCGTGAAAATCCAGTTGGTCGTCCGACAGGCCTGCTATTTCGGCTTCCACCCAATCGACGATGTGGGGATACCACGGCATAGCCCCTGACTCTGAAGAAGTAGGCATCTCAAGAATGTTGGGGTCTGTTAGAGCCATGTGACGAAGCTAGTCGTGCTTTTTGGATAGTTGCTGTTCAGCTCGGGAGATCTTCAAAGGAACGTGGACTTGGACAGTTGCATACGAGATTCCTGTCACCGTGAGCGCCATCAATTCTGCTTACAGGTGGCCAGTACTTGTCTTCAGGGCTTGAGGGAAGCGGGAAGGCTGCTTCTTGTCGTGTGTACGGATGACGCCAATCGTCTTGCAGCAGGTCTTCAGCTGGATGAGGTGCGTTTACGAGAGGATTATCATCACCGGGCCATTCGCCGGATTCAATTCTTGAAATTTCATTTCTGATTTGAATCATGGCATCACAAAAGCGGTCGATCTCTTGTTTCGACTCACTTTCGGTTGGCTCGACCATCAATGTTCCCGGCACTGGGAAAGACATTGTCGGCGCATGAAAACCGTAGTCAATCAGCCTTTTGGCGATGTCTTCGACGGTGATGACCTCTGATAGCTGTCTCAGATCCAAGATGCATTCATGGGCCACTAATCCGTTCTGTCCCCGATAGAGAACTGGGTAGCTGCTGTCCAGCCGTAAAGCAATGTAATTGGCATTCAAAATAGCGACTGCTGTGGCGCGCATTAAACCTTGAGCCCCCATCATCGCTATATACATCCAGGGAATAGGGAGGATTCCGGCAGACCCCCATGGAGCTGCTGCTATTGCTCCACTTCCTGTTGCCGGGCCAGCCTCGGGGACCAGTGGGTGATTAGGTAGGAATGGGGCTAAATGCTCTCTTACCGCGACAGGACCTATGCCCGGGCCTCCTCCTCCGTGGGGAATACAGAAGGTTTTGTGAAGGTTGAGGTGGCTTACATCGGCCCCGAACTGTCCCGGTGCAGCAAGTCCGACCAGAGCATTTAAGTTTGCTCCATCAACGTAGACCTGACCGCCAGCTTTGTGGATTGTGCGACAGATCTCGACTATCCCTTCTTCGAATACGCCATGTGTTGATGGGTATGTGACCATTATCCCGGCAAGAACATCCGCATATTCAGCAACTTTCAGTTCCAGGTCGTTGAGGTCGATATCGCCGTCATGGTCGCATTCGACAACGATGACTTTTAGTCCTGCCATAATCGCCGAAGCAGCATTAGTCCCATGGGCTGAAGAAGGAATGAGGCAGACGTCTCGTTGTTCTTCCCCTCTGGACTCGTGGTAACGCTTGATGGCTAAAAGGCCAGCGAACTCCCCTTGCGAACCAGCATTGGGTTGCAGCGAAATTTTGTCGTAGCCAGTGCACGCGAGTAGCCAGTTGCTTAGTTCTTCAATCAGTTCCATGTAACCCCTTGCTTGGTCCAGGGGGGCGAACGGATGGATATCCGCGAACTCCGGCCAAGTAATTGGTTCCATTTCACTCGCGGCATTCAACTTCATTGTGCAACTACCGAGAGGAATCATGCTGCGATCCAAAGCTATGTCCTTGTCAGACAGCCGGCGGATGTACCTGAGCATCTCGGTCTCTGAACGGTAGGTGTTAAAAACTGGGTGATCTAAATAACTAGAGGAACGTCTCAGATACTGGGGTATTCCGGTCGAGGCGGCTGCAGCTTGTGAGCTTTTGTTGCTGTTTCGGAATGCCCGCACCAACTGCTCAAGTGTCTCAGCGTCGCAGGTTTCATCGAAGGTCACTGCAACGCTGTCTGCGTCGACGAACCGAATATTTATTCCCTCTGCGAGGGCGCGTTGGATGACTTTTTCTGCCGCACCTGGAACCTGAATAGTGAGGGTGTCGAAAAACGTTTGATTGGAAATAACGAACCCAGCAGATTCGAGTTTGGCAGCCAGGGTCGCGGTCAGGCTATGGATCCGTTGAGCGATCTGCTTTAGGCCATCGGGACCATGGTAAACGGCGTACATAGATGCGATTACTGCCAGTAAAACCTGAGCTGTGCATATGTTGCTCGTAGCTTTTTCGCGGCGGATATGTTGCTCGCGAGTTTGGAGCGCTAATCGTGTCGCAGGACGACCTCCACTGTCGACTGAGACACCAACTAACCGCCCTGGGAGAGCTCGTTTGTGGTCTTCTCGTGCCGCAAGGTAGCCAGCGTGGGGACCACCAAAGCCGAGCGGAACTCCCAAGCGTTGTGAAGTTCCTACGACGAGATCAGCCCCTAATTCTCCCGGAGGGGTTAGAAGGCAGAGCGCCAAGAGGTCAGAAGCGACACAAAGAATTCCACCATTTTCGTGAATCTCTTCTGCTATGTGGCTGATATCGCCAATGTCACCTGAACAGCCTGGGTATTGGACCAAAACTCCGTAGCAGTCGGCAGCGTCGAGATCTTGCCAGGCATTACCAATCTCTATGTCAATGCCTAACGCTTCGGCACGAGTTCGGACCACATCGATGGTTTGTGGATAACAGTCCGAGTCAACGAAGAATTTTGTCCCCGTGGTTTTTGTCAGCCGTCTGGCCATAGTCATCGCCTCAGCTGCAGCGGTGCCTTCATCCAGCAACGAACTATTGGATATTTCCATCCCGGTAAGGTCACAAACCAGTGTTTGGTAGTTGAGAAGAGCTTCTAGTCTGCCTTGACTTATTTCTGGTTGATAGGGCGTGTACGCGGTGTACCAACCAGGGTTCTCAAGAACGCGGCGCACCACCACAGCAGGCGTCACTGTGTTGTGATAGCCCAGTCCTATTAATGATTTCATTGGCTGGTTCAAATCCGCTAACTGCTGAATTTGGGCAATGGCATCAACCTCAGTGAGTGGATTTGGCAGATTAAGTGGTTCGTCTGTGCGGATAGCTGCGGGCACAACAGCAGCACACAGTTCTTCGAGGCTGGGGTAACCGACAGCAGAGAGCATCAAAGCTATGTCGTCGTCGCTCGGGCCTAGGTGGCGGGCGAGAAAATCGGGTTGAGGGTCAAGTTCTTGCATATTGGAGTCTCAATTTCGGCTGTAGTTGTGAGGAACGAATGGCAACGCGCTGATTTGGCATGGGACCTCTTTGCCCCGTACCTCAGCGAGCAAAGTGCTTTGGGAGTCAGAAATGATCGGATCGACATACCCCATGGCAACCGGTCGATCACAGGTGGGTCCGAAGCCTCCGCTAGTGACAACTCCGACTTCTATCCCTTTGTCAGTTCGCAGCGTTGCGCCCTCTCGGATTGGTCGCTTAGTTAAAGAGGAAATTCCTACTCGAGTTCGCTCAGTACCTTCTGAGAATTGAGCCAATATGACCTCGGAACCTGCAAAGGTGGGCTCGTCGCGTCGTCGTCGGGGTATCGTCCAGCCAAGACGAGCCTCAACTGGAGTGATCGTTTCGTCCAGTTCGTGGCCGTAAAGACATAATCCGGCTTCAAGTCGAAGGCTGTCCCTTGCCCCTAGCCCACATGGGCTGACGGTCTTGTCAAGAAGGAGCGTTTCTGCGAGTTTTCCGGCGTCCTCAGCGGGAACGATTAGTTCGAAGCCGTCTTCTCCGGTGTAGCCGCTACGGCTGATGACGCAGTCAACTCCGTCAATTGAGAATTGGCCCGAAGTCATGAAGGTCAGATTTGTGATTCGTGAATCGAAGGCTGACAGAACTGGCGCCGCTTTTGGACCTTGGAGCGCTAATTGGGCGAGGTCCTCTCGGATATTGATTTGGGCATGGTCACTAAGAGCTGTTTGGATGCAGTGAAGATCATTCTCTACTCGTGAGGCGTTTAAAACCAACCGAAGTTGGGTGTCACTCCGAGTAACGATGAGATCATCGATGACACCCCCTTGGTTATTGGTTAAGAGCGCGTACCGAAGGTGACTGACTTCGAGCTCTTGAATGGAAGCAGGTGTGACAAGTTCCAGCGAATCGATGACTGTAGGTAAAGAGATCCCTGGTTTCGGAACGAGATCAACGATTCCCATATGGCTTACATCAAAGAGCCCTGCGGAGGAACGCGTAGCTATGTGTTCGCTGATAATGCCGTCGAAGCTGAGAGGTAATTCAAATCCGGCGAATGGGGCAAATTTTGCTCCGCGGTCGCAGTGTAGGGAATGTAGGGGTGACTGTTTGGTTGTTCGAGTTTCGGAAGATTCACTCATAGCTCATTAGCCCGCGTCAAGTTTGACGCCCCGCGCTGTCGTGGAACCTGAGAGATTGGCCGCTTTGTGCAGTTTTCCCCTTCGGTGGAGTTAGCCGAAGCCAACTCTCTTTCCAGCGTTGCTTCTTCCCTGCGGTCCGGAGGCCTGAGAGTTTCCCGGGGCGGTTGCTCCTTCGGCGCCGGTCAACCGTAATAACTGTTGACCGGACTCTCCCACTGGGCGTTGGCAGCACTGGTCATCTTAATCACGGCGGGCCTCCTCGGGTGTGATCGCTTGTTAGTCAGGCAATACGGTGCCAACTGCTACTTAAGAAAATCTGCGATTCGATCCTTTGGGCGACCAATTATTGCGTTATCGGACTTAACCAGAACCGGGCGTTGCATCAAAGCCTTCCGTTCCAATAGGAGTTCCACGACGGCTTTAGGGTTATTCACATAGTCATCGGGGTCTAGTCCCAGTTCTTTGAATTTCGAATCCTTGCGCACTAGGTCCTCTACCGGGTCTTCTAGGACCGAAGTGATGTGTTCTAAAGTCTCGCGGTCAGGTGGGGATTTCATGTAAAGAACTACATCGGCTTTAACGTTTTCTTCCTCAGCGACCGCTAAGGCATTTTTGGATGACCCTCAATGAGGGTTGTGGTAAATCGTGACTTTAGGCACGGGTGCTCCTCGTTTTGTCCGCCCACGACCGTATCAGCGTTGAAAGCCCTCTTGGATGCGTTGAAGCATGTCTGAGGCAACACCAGGACCATCTTCTCTTGCCCATTTAAGGCCTTTGTCACGACTAAAATCGCTCAGAAGACGCATCTGTTTCTTCTCTTCGCGCAGCGTGTGCCAAGAGTTGGCGACGATGGATTTCGCCCAGTCGTCAGTACTTTCCTGAAGTTGTTCTTCAGACACACAACGGTTAGCCAACCCAATTCGCTCCGCTTCAACTCCGTTGACCACGCGGCCGCTGTACATCATGTCGCGCGCCACTAGCGGTCCGACTCGCTCAGGTAGGCGACTGGTCATGCCCCATGTGGGAACCATTCCCCATTTGCCGTGTGTGTCACAAAAGCGGGCATCATCGGCGCAAATAAGAAGATCGCACGCGAGAACCAGTTCCAACGCGCCCGTATAGCAGTGGCCACGGACTGAAGCGATCACCGGTTGGGGGATCGCTTCAATCAGATCAAGGGTTTCCGCCTGTTGATAGGGAGAACTTGCGTGTTCACCTCGCTCGATTGCCTTCAAATCATTTCCGGCTGAGAATGAACGGCCTTTACTGTTCAAAACCACTACACCAACTGTGTCAGGAGAAGCGGCGAGATCATCTAAGTGCGATCGGAGCTGCTCAAACAGTAGCGGGCTCAAAGCATTCAGAGCCTCAGGTCGATTGAGAGTAAGGGTGCTTACGCCGTCGCTATCGCTACGCAGCACCAATGCTGTATCAGGCTTGTTCATGGGTGCAGCTTCTCACAAGGGGCCGGTGACAGTCTTGGGCAGTGTCCGAAACGCGCTTCATTAACAACCTATTGCGCACTAAACGCAATACATTTGGCGGAGTGAGCACGATCTTGATTGTTCGAGGAAAAGGGTGACTCGTCTCGGGTTTCTCCTTGACAGTGAGACCTGCATCGGGTGCCACGCGTGCACCGTCGCGTGTAAGAGCGAACACGATATCCCTCTAGGGGTAAATCGAACTTGGGTGAAATACATAGAGACGGGCAAGTTTCCTGACACGACTCGACATTTCTCAGTTATGCGTTGCAACCAATGCGACGACGCCCCCTGTATGGAGATCTGCCCGACGTCTGCTCTATTCAGAGCAGCTAACGGCGTAGTGGATTTTGACGATGACAATTGCATTGGATGCAAGGGGTGCATGAATGCGTGCCCTTATGACGCGATTTACATCAACCCAGACACCAACACTGCGAATAAGTGCAACTTCTGCAACCACCGAGTCGAGGTGGGCCTCGAACCATCCTGTGTAGTGGTGTGCCCGACCCACTCCATCAAAGTCATCGATTTCGACGACCCAGATAACGGTGCGTTACGGAACCTCAACAGGGAAGACTTGGCGGTCCGGTCCCCAGAGCAAGGAACCCTACCCAAGGTGTATTACAGCGGTGCCCATGAAGCCTCCCTGGACCCCTTGCGCACCGCGATTGCTGCCGACGGGCTGATCTGGGCCGATGTCACCCCTCAACACCCAACACCGCCCACTGCGGAATCGGAACTTGTCGCTCGCACCACCTATACGACGGCCCACGCAACTACCTGGCAGGCCAAGGTTTCGAGCTACCTGGTGACCAAAGCCATCGCAGCAGGCGTCATGCTGTTTGCCGCTCTCATGGTGCTGTTTGGTCACGTCGACCAGACAACAAAGGTCGGGTTTCTTCCAGCCCTGATAGCGACCTTCTTCTTGTTGGTCACGGGGGCCTTGTTGGTGGCGGACTTAAAGAAACCATCCCGGTTCTATCTTGTGTTGACCCGAGGGAATCGCTCTAGCTGGCTAGTACGAGGCGCTTACATCCTTGGTGTGTACGCGGTATTGCTCGGCGGCTGGCTTCTGGCTTCCTTCACCGAATCTTCCCGAATGTTTGAGGTGTTAGCGGGGCCGGTCGCTGCGGTAGCGGCCAGCGTCGCCGGTTACACGGCATTTCTCTTCGCTCAATGTGAGGGCCGCGACCTGTGGCAGGGCCGACTGCTACTCCCCACGTTGTTAACCCAAGCAGTTGCCGCGGGAGGCGCTGTTTGGCTGATTACAGATCTCTTGGTCGACATGCCAGAACCGGTCCTAGTGCAATGGGTGACGATCGGCGCTTTAACCGCAACTAGCATTTTGATCCTTACTGAAGTCTTAGGTGACCATTCGCCTCATGTGGCGGCTGCAGTGCGTTCAATGACGCAGGGCGACCAGCGAAACTATTTTCTTGCGGGCGTCGTTGGAGGGCTGGTTGCTCCGATTATTTTGTTGATAGTCAGCTTGATGGTTGACACCCAAGCATCAACATTTTCTTTTCTTGCTGGGATTTTCGTTCTGTCCGGCATGTGGGCCTATGAACACAGCTATGTGCAAGCCGGCCAGTCCGTTCCCTTGTCTTAGGAGCCTTGATGACCGAAGTGAGTGATTCCCGAT
Organism: Actinomycetota bacterium; assembly: GCA_036163555.1. GTDB lineage: Bacteria > Actinomycetota > Acidimicrobiia > Acidimicrobiales > Poriferisodalaceae > MedAcidi-G3. Next base: position 42,112 of record JAYZKK010000022.1, on the reverse strand, counting down.
ATAAGGATGAAGATAGTTTTTACAAGAACGCCGGATCGAACGCGGGTCTAACGAATTACCCACCACATGACCAGTGGCACGACTGGACCGAACTCGATGCCAAAGCGTGGCCACGTCGTGTGGAGCGCCGCTATCGGCTGATCCCGACCACCTGTTTTAACTGCGAAGCAGCATGTGGCCTGGTTGCATATGTTGACCGCGAAACAGGTGAAGTCGCCAAATTTGAAGGCAACCCTGAACATCCCGCCTCAAGGGGCAGAAATTGTGCGAAAGGCCCAGCAACCCTCAATCAGGTAAACGACCCGGAGCGCATCTTGTTCCCGTTGAAGCGAGTGGGTGCACGCGGCGGCGGCGAATGGGAGAGGATCAGTTGGGACCAGGCTCTAGATGAGATTGGCGCCCGCATACGGACAGCACTTCTGGAGGAACGACGCGACGAGATCATGTATCACGTTGGCCGACCGGGCGAAGATGGGTACACCGAACGAGTCCTGCAAGGTTGGGGGGTCGATGGTCACAACAGTCACACCAATATCTGTTCCTCCAATGCACGGATTGGCTACCAATCATGGATGGGTCACGATCGACCGTCCTCCGATTATGCCAACGCTGAAGTCATTTTTTTGATTTCGTCACATCTCGAGGCAGGCCACTACTTCAATCCCCACGCGCAGCGCATCATTGAGGCCCAGGAAAAGGGGGCGACTGTCATCTGCGTGGATCCGCGCCTCTCCAACACAGGTTCCAAAGCCGATCATTGGTTGCCTGCTTGGCCAGGAACAGAACCGTTTTTACTTCTGGCTCTCGCCCGGCTTTTGTTGGCGAACGGTACGTGGCAATCCGATTTTGTGCGCAGGTGGACTAACTGGGAAACATACCTCGCTAGAACCCGACCCGATCTTGACGTCAAGTTCGAATTATTGGAACAGGCCCTACTCGACGAGTATGAGGAATACACGCCCGAAAAGGCCGAAGAAGTCACGGGTATATCGGCGGCTCAAATACGCGAGATAGCGTCAATAATCGGCGCTCACCCAACCAAGTTTGCGTCGCACAACTGGCGTGCCGCAGGCGCCGGCAACCTCGGCGGCTGGCAGACGGCGCGTTGCCTGTTCTTTTTGAATGTACTCACCGGCTCTGTGGGAACTGTCGGCGGAACTAGTGGAAATGGATGGAACAAGTTCAAACCACACGCGCCACTAGGAGCTCAAAAAATCGAACACTGGAATGAGATGTCGTGGCCTAGGGAATACCCACTGAGTTACCACGAGATGTCAATTCTTCTGCCCCATTTCTTAAACGAGGGACGCGGCAAGCTAGATACCTACTTCACTCGGGTATACAACCCTGTTTGGACGAATCCAGATGGCTTTAGCTGGATGGAAGCACTCCTTGACCCTTCTAAGGTGGAATGTCATGTCGCTCTGACCCCAACTTGGTCTGAAACAGCACTATTTGCTGACTACGTGTTGCCTATGGGTGTTGGTTCTGAGCGTCACGATCTCGCGTCGTTTGAGACTCACGCCGGACGTTGGATCGGTTTTCGGCAACCTGTGATACGCCGCTTCGCCGAACTTGAAGGCAAATCAATCGACAAAGACTCCCGGACCCACGAGTTCAATCCCGGTGAAGTATGGGAAGAAAACGAATTTTGGATCGATCTTTCATGGCGCATAGACCCCGACGGTCAGCTTGGAGTGAGAGAGCATTTCGAAAGTCGCGCAGACCCGAGCCAACCGATGAGCGTAGACGAGTACTACGGACTTATCTTCGCCGAAGAGGTACCTGGACTCGCTGAAGCTGCTGCTGATGCGAGTCAGACACCTCTCGAGTTCATGCGTGATAGGGGCGCGTTCGCTGTTCCTACCGACCCCTATCTGCCCCACGAACGCCTGGTCGATCCAGCGTCGGTGCAGGACTGTGTCCTTGACGAGAGTGGGGTATTCAGAAAGCCGATGACGGCCGGGCTATTCGATGGCTCTGAAGAAGCGTTCACTCACACAACGCTTGCACCTTTGGGTGATGGTTCACCGGCTGTGGAGATCGACGGAGAAATCAAGGAAGGATTTCCAACACCTTCCAAAAAGCTAGAGCTGTACTCCACGACGTTGGCTGATTGGGGTTGGCCCGAATATGCGACCCCGACCTGGATCCCAAGTCACGTTCATTGGGAGGACCTTGATCTTGACGGTCAAGAGCGAATTCTCTTGCCGACCTTTCGAATCCCGACACTCATTCACACTCGATCCGCTAATTCGAAATGGTTGAACGAACTCAGTCACCGTCACCCCCTATGGATTCACCCCGAGGATGCCGAAAAGTTGAACATCGGAGAAAATCAGTTGGTGCGCATCACGACACGTATCGGCTATTTCGTCATTCAGGCATGGCGAACCGACGGCATACGCCCCGGAGTTGTCGCCGCCTCACATCACATGGGACGTTGGCGTACCGGACAAGAGCAAGGAAGGTCATGGGGTAACGGCCAAGCAGACATCGAACAAGACGGCACTAACTGGAAGCTCAGCCGCCGTGACAACATGGAGCCCTATTCGTCCGAGGACCCTGACAGTGAACGGATCTGGTGGAGCGACACCGGAGTCCATCAGAATCTCACCTTTGCCGTTCAGCCTGATCCCATATCGGGAATGCAATGTTGGCATCAAAGAGTTCAGGTGACACCAGCCCAGGAAGGTGACTCTTATGGCGATGTGGTTGTTGACACAGCCAAATCACGCGAGGCGTATTTGGAGTGGCTTGCCAAGACCCGACCGGGACCGGGACCTCATGGTCTTCGTCGACCACTTTGGTATGCGCGCCCTTTGAAACCCACCGTAGAGGCCTATCGACTTTCTTGAGTCTCTCGTTATGTGATCGCTACCTCACGATGAGTTGAAGACAAAGGCCCACCTGGTGGGGGAGATAGAGTTGCCTTTTGATGACACTTGGTGGTGTGTCATCTTTAATCCTTTCGAAAGCCTGCGAAACAAAGGGACGGCAATGGAAATCGGTGGTCACTGCGACGAACGTTTCTCTCTGGTTCGGGACGCGTTCGAATCAAATTTTTTGGCTGACGAAGAACTTGGTGCAAGTGCCGCGATCACAGTTGACGGTCAATACGTTGTCGATCTGTGGGCGGGAAACAAAAATCTTGCGGGGGAGCCTTGGCAAGAAGACACAATCGTCAACGTCTATTCCACAACAAAAACTATGGCGTCAATCTGCATGCTTATGCTGGCGGATCGTAATCTGATCGAATTTTCTGCTCCGGTAGCGAAGTATTGGCCAGAGTTCGCGGCTAATGGCAAAGACGAAGTGTTAGTGCGTCACGTTATGACTCACCAGACCGGATGTTCGGGTTTCCCGAGAGCTATTACAGCTCACGAACTATACGACCAGGAGCTTTGTGCATCTTTGTTGGCAGAAATGCAACCGTGGTGGGAGCCGGGCACAGCACCGGGATATCACGCGCTGACCCAAGGCACCCTTCAAGCGGAAATCCTTCGCCGTGTTGATGGACGGACCCTGGGGGGATTCTTTAGGGATGAGGTGGCTGGACCTCTCGGCGCTGACTTCCATATTGGATTACCCGCTTCAGAAGGAAGTCGCGTAGCTGAGTTGGATCCACCTGATCGCAGTATTGATGAGATGGTCGAGGCTGAAGCCGATTCTGTCGCCTCGAAGACATTTGGCAGTTGTGTTCTTGATGGGACCGAAACCGCTACCGATGAGTGGAGGCGAGCTGAGATACCGGCCGCGGGTGGTATTGGGAATGCCCGGTCTATCTCCCGTGTGCATTCGGCAATCGCGTGTGGCGGGAGTGTCGACGGGATCACACTACTTAGCAGTGAAACCATCGAGGCTGCATTGGAACGTCAGACTTTCGACCGAGACCTAGTTCTGGGACTGGGGGTGCCATATGGGATGGGCTTTGGTATCAATCATCACCGATTGCCACTCACTCCGAGTCCGAGAACTCTGTATTGGTTTGGTTGGGGAGGTTCGATGGGAGTGATGGATCTAGATCAAAGATTAACTATTTCCTATTCGATGAACAGAATGGCCTCTGGCCTCGTAGGGGATTCTCGTGCCTTCAATTTGATAGCAGCCACGTATGCCGCACTGGAGAAAGCAAAGAGCTAGATCGCTTGGATCTCTTGAATGACGTCGGGCGGCAGGTCCGCGGGAATTTCAGGTGATGCGCTCGCTCCTATTGCGTGTGTGAGGCCGCCGAACCGGTTCGAGACTTCGGTAGCTATCTCATCGTGTCTTCCAACGGCGGCGAAGTGTCTAACAACATCATCGCTTACCAGCGCTGCCATTTTGGACCAACCGTTGTTCTTGGATAGATGGTTGAGTTCTTGTCCCAGGTCAAGAAGATCGTGTTGTTCGAAAACTGGCCAATAGGCTTTGGTGCTGCCATAAAAGCCGATTCGATATCGAACCCAGTCCATCATTTTCTCTACTGATTCATCGTCTGGTCCGGTACAAAGAAAACCTCCGCCACTTATTTCGAATTGGTCGCGAGGAAGTGAGCTGTCTTGGAGGCCCTTCTGTATTTGCGGCAATATCTTTTCCTCTAGGTAGGGACGCGTGCAGAACGCGTGGAGCCTCACTCCATCACAGACGCGGCCCGCTGTTCGCAACATTGCAGGCCCTACCGCTGCCATAGTGATCTTAGGTAGGGGAACGGTTAACGGCTCAGGGGTGAAATTGGGAGTCATGAGGGTGAAGTTGTAGAACTTGCCTTGATAGTTCAAAGGTTCCCCGGTTGACCACGTATTCCAAATCGCTCTTATCGATTCGACGTATTCCTGCATTCTTGGAGCTGGAGCTGACCACTTCACGCTAAACCGACGCTCATTGTGACCACGAACTTGACTTCCTAAGCCCAACTCGAAACGGCCAGCACTTGCTTGTTGCAAGTCCCATCCGATGTTGGCAGCGTTCATGGGACTTCTGGGGAAGGCGATAGCAACTCCGGTTGCTAACTCCAGCTTCGTTGAGTGGACTGCCGCTACCGCGAGAGGTAGGAAAGGGTCGTGTCTGTTTTCAAGAGCGACGATCCCGTTGTAGCCGTCAGCCTCAATGCCCTGAACTGCTTGAGGAATATCGTTTAAATCGGCTTGGGGGAGAGTGGCGAACACCTTCATCGGAATTATCTTTCAGGTAGGACGTCGGCAAAAATCTCCCACTGTTTCCACTCAGGCTCAGGTGGTGAAACTGAACCGCCTGGAGCGAATTCGGAGATAGTCCCCGATTCGAGATCATGGACGTAACGAGGGCAGTTAGGAAAAATTCGGCTCAATTGAACTTCAACCACTGCCTCGGCCCCTTCGAAGTCCGATAGCGCCGCTTCGTTAAGTAAAATGGTGGCCGTGCCGTGAATGCGAATTCGGTTGGCTTTTTCGGTTTGTCGGATGAACAGCAACGCGACGTTTCTGGTTTCTTGGATGTTGCCCAAGGATCGGTACATGCCGTTTCCGTCGTAAGACGGGAATCGCAGGGTTTGTTCATTGAGAACTTTGACGAACCCGGGACGACCGCCTTTGTAAGAAACATCAGGAAAACCATCACTGTCTACGGTCGCCAAGAAGAAATAGCTAGCTCGTTCTAAATATGCAGCAGTCCGATCATCTATTGATGTGCTTACGGTTACTTCGTTGAGTCGGTCTGCCAGCCTTCGCGCGCCGAAGTGGTCTTGCATTGCTCTTGCCCCGGTTCCGTAAAGTTCGCCGGCAGATTCAGTCATGAGTACACACTAGGCCGAGAGCAAACGACGGCCCGTCGTTACTGAGTGGGTTTGTGCGCTTTGCGAGAACCAGCCTCCCAGTCCTCCATGACTGGCGCTGATTCGAGTGTTCCCAACACGCTTATTTGAGGAGCTTCACGGAGTGATCGCTTCATCTCAGCAAACCCGGGGAAGCTGGCTAACTCGATGACCGCGTTCCAGAGGGGGACGGCGTCATCGTCACTCGGGACTCTTGAAATAACGGGACCGAAAAACGACAGGCCGGTGGGCGGCTGAAATGAAATGATCGGAGTGCCCACATCTCGGCCGGTGCGGGAAAGAGCTAGTTCGGTTTCGTTTTCAATTACGTCATCCCACTGAGAATCGTCTACCGCCGCGGCATATTTAGTGGGTAAGCCAGCGGTTTCCAGACATTTCTCTGTGTGCTCCACGGTGCCCAGTTGCTTTCGTAAACCCGGTTGTTGTTCTAACTCCCAATAGTGGGTGCCGAATGCTGCATATAGATCTGACATGACATGTCGCCCCTCTTCTTCTCGGACCTGTGCTGCTGCTCTTAGAAAACGAAGCCCAGAGGTATGTCCTTGTTCGTAGCCAGCCGGGAAGTCAGTTTCGTAGTTCTTCTCTTTGTTGAGTATCCGTAGAGAGATAAATCGCCAATCGACCGAATAGTTAGTTTGGGCGGCCACCTTCTCTACCCACCGGGAGGTCACCCAGGCAAAAGGACAAATGGGATCCCAAAAGAATTCGATGTCGTAATTGTCTTCACTCATACCCGACATAGTTACCACGTCTGCGCCTATGGTCGATTGGGTGAGTGAAAATGAACGAAACCCGGGGAGTATTCCGGAGCCAGAAATGCTGGAATCTGCAGGCGGTGGCCGTATAGCGCTCCATTGTCTCGGAGGACAAGGACCACCGGCGCTCTTCGTTCACGCGACGGGCTTTAACGCGCGGACTTACGGCCCATTTGTTAGCGGTCTTGTTAGTCGATTCACAATATGGGCCCCAGATTTGAGGTCCCATGGATGGAGTACTCCACCCCGCAACGGTGATTATGAGTGGACGAGTCTTGCGGAGGACTTATTAGTTGTCGTTGATCATCTTGGAATCAAGACAGGGGAACTTGACTGCATCGGTCACTCCATAGGTGCTGCAACCCTTTTGTTAGCGGACGCTTCACGACCCGGTTTGATACGCCGCATGTATGGCTACGAACCGGTTATGTGGAGACCCGGTGAAGCTTTCCCACCGGGGCAGAATCCGCTGATTTCGGGTGCCCAAAAGAGGCGTGAGGTTTTTGGTTCTCGAGCTGAAGCTCTAGAGAGATTTGCCAGCAGACCACCGTTTTCGACGTGTAGATCAGATGCACTGCACAGTTACGTTTCAAACGTTTTCGAGGATCTGGAAGACGGCACGGTGCGTTTACGGTGCAGAGGCTCTGAAGAAGCTCAAGTCTATGACGGTGAACGAGTGTCGACGAACGACAAGATCCGCGACTGCAAGGCAATAGTTGTGATCGGGCAGAGCGGCGACCATGGTTTCGGAAATCTTGGAGAACCAGCAGCCGAGGCCCTCGATAATTCTCGAACGATCAACTACGACGGCTTAACTCACTTTGGCCCGCTTGAAGCACCCAGTCGTTTATCCGCGGACGCATTATCGGCATTGTCGGACTCTTAACCGATAGAGGTAGTGCCCGGCGTTGAAAGGAACGAACCGATTTCTTCAATGAGGAGATCGGGCTGATCTTTGTGTGCGGTATGTCCACATTCTGAAATGAACTTGCCAGTTGCGTGTGGGACTCTCTGGATGATGCCGTGGACCATCTCCTCGGTTGCGTATTCGTCGTGATCACCTTGCAATACCAGTAAGGGGCAAGATATGTCGGCGAGATTTTCGCGGATGTCAAAAGTCTCAAAACTTGGATCCAACCAAATTGTGGACCAGCGATCGAACGCAACAGCTGGCTGGTGATGATGGCGTGCCATCCCTTCAACGATTTGGTCGCGTCGTTCTTTAGCGGCTCGAACTCCGTTCAGCCCGGCAGGTTCAACGAAAATATGCGCAGCGATAGTAATTACTGCCACTGGATCCAAAAGGTCAGACGCGGCGGCTATCAATGCAATCGATGCTCCGTCGCTATGACCAAGCAGAATCGGCTGGCTTATGTCGAAATATTGAAGAAGGGCAGGCAATATTTCCAAAGCCTCGTGATGCATGAAATCTGGTCCGTACCGGGCGGGACCTGGTTCAGATCGCCCATATCCGCTTCTGTCGTATCTGACAACTGGTAACCCCGTAGCGGCGTGGACACGATCGGGAAAGTCGCGCCATTGGGTTATTGACCCTAGCCCTTCATGCAACATGACGATGGTGGGCCCGATTCCAATCGCCCCGGTGGTTTCGACAGCTAGGCGAAGGCCCGATATCTCGTGAATATCAGTCATAAGTCTTTGTCGCTGATTGACCAACAGAGCATGAAATTGCAGCTACTTTGCCGGGAATGGTGTTTAGTCCGATCATTGGAACTCTGATCTATCTCCTCGATCGCGACAGTAATAGTGTTCTGCTGATAAATCGTGATGCCCGACCTGATGATGACCATTATGGAAAGTTCAACGGTCTTGGGGGCAAGCTAGAAGTAGATGAGTCAGTTGTAGCAGGAGCACTTCGCGAACTCGCGGAAGAGGCCGGTGTGACGGCGACCTCACTTTCTTTGAGGGGCACCATCAGTTGGTCAAATTTCGGTCCCAGGCGCGAGGAGTGGTTGGGGTTTATTTTTCTTGCGGATGCTTGGGAAGGCGAACTCTTGTCTAGTAACGATGAGGGCTCGCTTGTTTGGGTTCAACTCGAACGGCTCTTGCAGGCATGTGACATGAACTCCGCCGTCCGAGCGTCAGCTGACCTTCCGATGTGGGAAGGAGATCGCAACTTTATACCTTTGGTGTTTGATGATGATGAGCGGCAATTCCACGGATCAATGCCCTATGACGGCGAGAAACCTCTTGGTTGGACCTACCAGCGGGTCTAGCGGCTACAGACGGACATACTCGTAGTCAACGGGCTGGGTGTTGATTCCCGCTGTAGGAGCTGAAATCCAACTCGCCATTTGACCAGTTCCATATACCGGTTGCATCAGTGAGAGCACGAACTGTCGGTCTGAATCAGTTGGAAGGAAGTTGGGTGCCGACTCATTCCATTGCGCCTCGGAGGTTATTGTGCCATCGGGCGTAACAAATTGATTTTGATGCACTCCAACTTGCCGGTGAAATGCCTCGTGGGGGAGTCCAAGCTGAAGGTCGACTCCGTTTTCTTCGAGGATGCGATTCCATCGGCGCATACCCTTTGCGCAATCATCAATGTAGGAGCGTCGCAGTTGCTGGTTTACAACAGCGATTGCGGGTCGAGTGGTTTCAGTCCACTGACCATCCACTATTTCGATTATTGAGTCCTCTTCGTCGACCAGCAGGTGATCATCTTTATAGGAATCCTCGGCGAACCTTCCTTTTAATCCAGCTGAGTAGTAATTGGCTGCATTCGTTGAGGTTTCAGATCCGAACAAGTCGAGAGAAACCGAGAAATGAAAGTTTATGTATTTCTGAAGTGTCGGTAAATCAACAACCCCATAGCTACGAACATCGTCAGTGTCGTGTTCATTCATAACATCACAGGTCCGTTGGATGACTCGACCTATACCTGAAGCACCCACGAACATGTGATGGGCCTCTTCTTTCAGCATGAAATCGCAAGTTCGACTCAACGGGTCGAAAGCTGACTCTTTGAGAGCTCCCAACTGATACTTACCATCCCGGTCGGTGAAGTAAGTAAAGAGTAGATACGACAACCAGTCCGATGTTTTCTCGTTGAAAGCACCCAGGATCCGAGGGTGGTCGGGATCACCGGAGTTCCTCTCTAAGAGAGCGTCGGCTTCGTCTCGTCCGTCGCGACCAAAATAGGCATGAAGTAGATACACCATTGCCCATAGGTGACGGCCCTCCTCTACATTGATCTGGAATAAGTTCCGCAAGTCATAGAGCGAGGGAGCGGTCTGCCCTAAGTATCTCTGTTGCTCGACCGACGCGGGTTCTGTATCACCTTGCACCACGATTAATCGCCTGAGTTCAGTTCGGAATTCGCCAGGCACTTCATGCCAGACGGGTTGCCCTTTAAGTTCACCGAACCCGATCCGCCGATCAATTTCTGGCTCGGAAAGAAAAATCCCCCAGCGGTATTCAGGCAGTGTGACGTGAGAGAAGTGAGCCCATCCTTGCTGGCCAACATCTACCGCTGTGCGTAAATATATTTCTTTGTCTTGGAAGCTGACTGGTCCCATTTCGGACCACCAATTAGCGAATCGAGGCTGCCAGCTTTCCAATGCTCGTTGGAGGCGCCTGTCACCAACAAGATCGACGTTGTTGGGAATTTTTTCTGAATAATCGATTGCTTTAGTCATCTGATCGTGTGTTTGTCGATGCCATTAGGTACGCCGGTTATCAAATTCGGGGCGAGACCCGCTGCCATAACGTTGAAGCGCTCCTAGCGGTCCACTTGCATTTGATCTAGTAAATACCCAATTCTGCCAGGCTGAAAGTCGAGCGAAAATTTTTGTAGCCATAGTTTCAGGACCAGAAAACCTTAGGTTGGCCTCCATGGCGGTCAAGGCGTCTGCTGAAAAGCTAGATCTTTCTTCAATGGAAAGTCTGAGTTCGTCATCCCAGTCCAAATCATCGGGAGTAGCGCTAACTAACCCCAGTTGTGCTGCTTGGTCGGCCAAAATATTTACATTGGACAAAGGTGAAAGTGCTGCCAAAGTTTCTTCGGCTCCCCAAAAACGAGAACTCAATCGGCTCAATTCGTTCCACATCGGCATCGTTCCAAAGTTGGTGTGAGTTAGACGTATTAACGCAGCTGGTAGAGGGTTGTCGTGGTCTTCGAAGCGCCCGTCGAGCATAAAAATGCGATCTGCTGCAAGAGCCAGTTCGAAAAGAATTCCGACAAAACACGAGCCGGGTTCGATTGCAGCGACCAACGTCTTTGCGGTCAGATCAAGCCTTGTTAAACATTTTTTCCATAGGAGCTGAGTCTCAGTTCTGCCGTTTATCGTCGAATCAAAAAGTGCAGCATCCAGATGTGCAGCACTGTCCATGGAGCCTTCTGTCCGCAAGATCAACGTGCCTATGTCGGGATAGTCGAATCGAAGACGGCAGAGAACGTCGTCTAGTTCAAGGGCAGTTCGGAGTAGCCACTCAGGATCCGCGTCTACCAAAACCTTCAGTTCAGCATGACTGTCGAACAGCCTTACTTTGACCCACCGGTAATCGATGCGATCCTCAGAAATCGTTAGTTCGATAGGGGAGAGGTGAATGGGCTCTCCTTCCTCGCGGACAGTGGAGGCTGCAAGTTCACGCGCTCGACGGGCGACGGCTTCGTCGAATTTCGTAGGTGTGGCGAGTTCATCGACTAAGCCCCAGTCCAACGCCTCTTTGCCGGACATGCCCTCTGCCTTCGTTGCAAAAATGTCAGCCCTATCCCGCCGGACGTGTCTTTTGTCTGTGAGGCGAGTCAGGCCACCAGTGCCGGGAAGAACACCCAACAGCGGTACTTCTGGCAGGGAAATGGAAGTGCTTTTATCATCGACTAGAAGAATGTGGTCGCAAGCGAGTGCTAATTCATACCCACCGCCTGAACACGCCCCATTGACGGCGGCTAGGAATTTGATCCCACTTAAGGCGCTAGCTTCTTCTATCTCTAATCGTGTTTCGTTGGTGTATTTACAGAAGTTGACTTTGTGAGAATGGTCGGAGGCTGCCAGCATTCGAATGTTGGCACCGGCGCAAAATGTCCCTTCTAGGCCGCTTGTGATTACGACACATTTCACGTTTGGCTGAGTAAGGCGGATGTGGCGGATGGCATTTGCTAGTTCGATGTCGACGCCTATGTCGTAGCTGTTCAGCTTTAATTCATAGGTTCCAAATGTTGAGGCCGTAGGGTCAACAGTGAGGGTCAAGGTTGCTATTTCATCGTTCAGCGAGAGGTCCCAATGTTGAAATTTGTCAGGTGTGATATCAAAAGTGGTCACGCTGTCACCCTCGGGGAAGTGGCTTTTCTGGACATCGCGATCAACTCTTGAGATGCCTTTCCGCATTTTCGTCCCACACTCTAAAACACGTGAGAGGCTGTAGCTCATGGCTAGCAGAAGGGAATTTCTTTGACCAGTACTGCGCTAAACAGGTTCCTCATTGATCCGGCGGCTGTTTCGCCGGATGCGATTGCGCTAACAGATGCTCCGACCGGGGTGACCACAACCCGACATGAGTTGTTGGAAGATGCGCAAGCCGTTGCGCGGCTGCTTTTGAAGCGGGGTGTGGTTGCTGAACAGAGAGTTCTAATGTGCTGTGCTGACACAAAGGCATTTCTGGCGTGGTTTTGGGGCGCGATGTGGATAGGTGCTGTCCCTGTTCCAGTTTCGACAATGCTCACAGCGAAGGACTACAAGTTCCTGTTAGAAGATTCACGTGCTGTTGGGGTCACGTACTCACCTGTTTTTAGCGATGCGGTGAACGAAGCGGCTACTGATCAACCTTTCCTTAAATGGACTCAGGTTGATGAGGAAGTCCCAGACCTTGTTGAAACAGTAGAGCTTGGAGAACCGTTTCCAGCTGTTGATGATGACGTCGCGTTCTGGCTGTACACCTCTGGCACCACTGGCTTTCCCAAAGGGGCAATGCACCGGCATGTGGACCTCGGATTTTGTACTGACGTGTATGCGAAGGCAGTACTAGACATGGACAGTAACGATGTCGTCTACTCAGTAGCCAAACTTTTCTTTGCGTACGGACTTGGCAATGCAGGGTATTTTCCGGCGGGGACGGGCGCCCAATCAGTCCTAAACCCAGGCCGACCGGTACCCGAAGAGATTTCCGCTCATGTGCTGTCACATTCTCCAACGATTTTTTTCGGTGTTCCCACATCGTTTGGTCAACTGTTGAGTTCGGATATACCCGACAACACATTCGCATCAGTAAGAATTGCTGTCTCCGCTGGTGAACCTCTGCCGCCTGATATTCACCAGCGATTCAAAGAAAGGTTCGGTGTTGAGATTTTGGATGGCCTCGGGACAACTGAACTAGCTCATATCGCTATATCGAACAGACCAGGTTGTTCGGTGTCGGGAACGAGTGGGACTGTCGTCGAAGGATATGAGGTCTCCCTTCGTGATGAGAGTGGGGAAGAAGTTCAAGACGGAGAGGCCGGCATGCTCTACGTAAAGGGCGAATCGGTCATGGTCGGCTATTGGAACCGGACTGCCCGGACGCGAGAAGCTTTATCGGGAGAGTTTCTGGCTACAGGTGATACGTATGTCCACAACTCAGATGGCACCTACACCTGTCTGGGCAGGTCAGACGACATGTTGAAGGTCGGAGGAATCTGGGTCAGTCCAACTGAAGTTGAGTCTTGCATTCTCGAACTTAAAGAAATCGCCCAAGTAGCTGTCGTTGGAGCGGATGACGAGGAGGGACTTGTGAAGCCGAAGGCTTTTGTGGTTACCGAAACATCAGTGACAGAGGCTGATATAGAGACCTTGGTGCAAGAGCACGTGAAAGAGCGTTTAGCCCCGTTCAAATACCCCAGATGGGTTGAAATCGTTGACGAGCTTCCACAAACTGCGACGGGGAAGATAAAGCGGTATTTGCTTCGCTCTTAGGTCTCGACGTTCGGCGATCCCCAGGCTCGCGCTATTGCTTGAGGGAATTCTTCTATCCATTGGATGAGGTCGTGCCCACAGACTCGTTCTGTGAAGTGATGAGGTGAGGAATGGAAGTGGAGCCAAGCAGCCCACGCCTCGGTCGCCTGATGGAACCCTTGCTCTAAAGTGCCCGCACAGAGGTGGACAAATGGAGCGCCCTCAGGATCCCAATTCGTTTGTTCGCTTGGGGGCATACCAGTGGAGTAGGCAATGCAGTGGCCATACCGGCTTCTATGCATCGAACCAGTTGCTAAAGCATGTCCCGCGCCGTCAGAACATCCAAAAATCGCGCGAAACTCTCGATCAGTCGACGCCGAGAACTCGTTTTCGGCCCATTGTGAGATCTCGTCGACGAAGAACCGCTGATGGCGGTCGAAGCGTTGATCATCAAAACCGGGTAAGTATTCGAGTGCTCGCTCATTGCCAGTGTGATCCATTGGCGCAGCATGGGGCGCAACGATCAACAACGGTTGAATCAATCCAGATGAAATGGCCGCATCAACTCGACGGATGTACGGCTCAATCATGTTGCCATCGGTTGAATAGACGACGGGTAGCTGAGAATGCAGCCGGTGGTCGGGTGGAAGGTAAACCTTTATTCGTCGATTTTCCCGAAGCGCCGTGCTTGTGAATTCGTGTGTAGATAGCGATCCGTCCAAGGCATCGTTTTCATGACTTGGCATCTCCTTGGGAGCGAGTTTTCCTCTGTAACGATTATCCACTGGGCCTCTACCGCCGATTGGCATCCCGTTTTGGTCGAGGCTCCAAAACCCATAACCGAAGACTGCTTCGTCCAGCCGGTCAACACGAATTTGAATACACCAAAGGTCTGTTTGAATACCCGATGCATCTTCGACGTTCCACATTGGAAGCTCGAAAACTGGTCCCGGGATGATCCCTGCAGCATCTGAGCGACACGCGAGAGTTAGATCGTTGCCATTTGACCAAGCTCCGTTTGGGAACTGTTCTAGGCCTTGACGGACCTCTTCAGCACTTGGCTCAGACCAGATTCGAACAAATCGTTGACCCGCCGGCAGTCCTTCTGCTTCGTAGCGTTCCTGGGCTCGTAATTTATTTTGCCGAGTGACGTTCTGGCGCATCTCATCTAAAGAAGGCAAGCCGAACGATTGACGCGTTTCATCATCAGCAACTCCATCAAGCGGAGCCATCACCAGATCACCCTGATGTTCAAGGACTACAGTCCCGAACCTTTGCGGGCGTCCGCTCATGAGGGCCACTTTGTCGGCACACTCGGCAAACAATGACCCAGCTCCAAGAACGCCAGCTTGATGAGCTCTTGCTGCAAGCTCCCCGGCGATGGGTAATTGTTGCGGCCCGGCGAAGATAGAAAGAGCTCTAGCGGCTCTGAGAGCCTCCGCGCCGTGGAGTTCTACGAGTCCTTCTTCTTGAAGTAATTGGCGCACGAAAAAGGGAGCGTTATCTGGGTCTGCCGACTCTAACTGAGTTAATAGATCGCCGATCGCGCTCACTACGCCTCCTAGGGACCCTTGTAGGGTAGCTCTCCCTCAATGATGCTTTTCCTTGGTTAAACAGTAAGCGAGATGATCTCAAGCATCATTCAGTTGTAGCGTCACCACCAACAGCCATCCACAGAGGAGATTCCGTGTCTGAAGAACTTGTCATAACTGAGAAGCGTGGTCATATCCAGATTCTTACTTTGAATCGTCCCGACGATATGAATGCTTTTAACACTGCGTTAGCAACCGCACTAGGCGAAGCCCTTGAAGCTATGGACAACGACAAGGAAGTCCGAGTGGGCGTTCTGACAGGCGCTGGCAGAGGATTCAGTGCTGGAATGGATTTGAAACAATTTGCTGATGGCGGTATCGACGCTATGCCCAACGTCGGTGATCGAGGCTTCGCAGGCATCACAGAAAAAAGTTGTGCAAAGCCCTTAATTGCTGCGGTAGAAGGATTCGCCTTGGCGGGCGGCCTCGAAGTGGCTCTTTCCTGCGACCTTATCGTTGCCTCGGAGGGAGCGAAGCTAGGTATCCCCGAAGCTGGGGTAGGGCTGTTCGCTGGCGCTGGGGCGTTATTACGGTTGCCTCGCCAATTGCCATACAGCCTCGCTATGGAGATGGCTCTTACTGCAGATCCGATTTCTGCTGAAGTAGCGCATCAACACGGAATGGTAAATCGGGTGGTTCCAAAGGGCGAAACTCTGTCGGCTGCTTTGGAGCTAGCTGAGAGAATTTCAAAGAATGCGCCTATGGGAGTTCGGGCATCAAAGCAACTAATCAGAGATGTTCTTGGCGTCTCCGAAGATGACTTTTGGGGCTTTCAACGCCCTGCTTTAGAAGAAGTCTTTGCTTCAGAAGATGCTTTTGAGGGGGCAACCGCTTTCGCCGAAAAGCGCGCTCCTAACTGGCAGGATAAATAGGCAATTTCTTGTCTGAAAGTAGATGGAGTCAACAGAGAAATGTTCCCAGTGGCTGCGCCTACGATGAACGTTGGTGCCAGTTAGCTGACTCTGGACAAAACATTCATGGAGAGGCTGATTTCATTTCAGAATTGGAACCTGCCTCCGTACTTGATGCAGGGTGCGGCACTGGGCGAGTTGCTATTGAGCTAGCCCAACGTGGCATTGATTGCGTGGGTGTAGACCTTGATCGTCAAATGTTGGCGGCGGCGTCCCAGAAGGCTCCGACCATGGATTGGGTCGAAGGTGATCTAAAAGACTTCAATCTGGGGCGAACATTCGACGTCGCAGTTTTAGCGGGCAATGTGATGATCTTTGTGCTTCCTGGATCTGAAGGATTGGTTCTAGATCGAGTAGCCCACCACCTGGATGCAGGAGGGCTTTTGATAGCTGGGTTTTCACTCGACAGTGGGGGAATCGCCTTAGAGGAGTACGACGCTCTCACGAATCAGCGGGGCCTATCACCTGCCGGTCGATGGAGCACTTGGCAAAAAGACCCCTTTACTGGAGGTCCGTACGCAGTTTCGGCCCACCGGAAAACTTAACCGTTGATTTATTCCATAGGGAGACGCGCAAGAAGTTCAATCTTCCGCTCTTCGTATTCATCGAAGTCGATTTCGTCCTCATCAAATTTTGCTTGGAGTTCTTCCACAAGGCGCAGGAGGTCAGCCGCCGAGATCTCTTGATCTAGATTGCCATCCAGCTGGGCTGCGTCATCATCGACAACGGGCGCGACATCTTCTTCATATACGAGTGGGCCGCTTTCGGGGGTTTTGCCCATCCGTTTGGCGCGTTTCGCGTCCGCTTTGGCCTTCTTGGCTCTATCGCGTTGGAGTTTTTCGAAAGTGGTACGGCTTCCTGCCATGGTTACTCCTATTGCCAGTTAAAGCGAAACTAAATCAAGAAATGGCCACTTTGTTAACCGCTAAGGGGGGAGCCAACAAGATGTCGACAGATAGCGCTACGGCCAATTAAATAGTTTAGAACATGGATCGCGAGAATTGGTGTTGCCGAAACAGCACAGAAAATAAATGGTGGCGTTTAGTTAAGGGTCATTTTGACCACTGAAAGTCATCGAATTGTTCTCTCAGGACTTTCTTGTCAATTTTTCCGGTCCCTGTGTGCGGGATCTCTTCGATAGCTATGACGTCGTTGGGTAACCACCACGATGCGACATGAGGCTTGATGGATTCAAGAATCTCGGTCGGGTTGAGTTCTTTGCCCGGTTCGAGCACAACTATTAAGAGCGGCCTTTCGCCCCAGCGATCGTGAGGCAAACCGACTGCTGCAGCCTCGACGACACCCGGTGCCCCTACGGCGGCATTCTCAAGTTCGATTGAACTGATCCACTCACCGCCGCTCTTGATTACGTCTTTAGCTCTATCGACGATTGATATATAGCCCTCACTGTTCATGGTGGCGACATCCCCGGTCTTCAACCAGACCCCGTCCCCCTCGGAGATGTGGGTGGTGTCATCGTCTAGACCGAAGTAGGAACCTGCAACCCAGGGTCCGCGAGCGAGAAGCTCGCCCGGAGTGGCCCCGTCGCGTTGCACATCCTCACCGTTCTGATCAACGAGACGAAGCTCAACGCCGTAGATCTCTCGGCCTGCCATCGCTTGGCGCTGCCTTTTTTCCTCGCGATCTAGCCCCTCTACCCTGTGCGTAAATCTGCCAGCTGACCCTTGGGTCATCTCCGTCATGCCCCAGACATGGGAAACGAAAACTTCGTAATCATCTTCCAAGGTATCCATCAACGAACGAGGAGCAGCGGAGCCTCCGACCGCGAGTCGATTGAGTGACGGCACATCAGCTCCACTTTCTTGCAAATGTTGGACCACAGATAGCCAGATCGTTGGAACACCAGCAGAAAAGGTAACTTCCTCATCTTGGATCTGTCGTACCAGTGCCGCCGCAGACATATCAGGCCCAGGTAACACCAGCTTCGCTCCCGCCATCGCCGCGGCAAATGGAATCGCCCAGCCGTTCACATGAAACATGGGGACAGCAAGAAGTATCGACTGGCTTGAATTCACGTCGTGTCCGTCTCCGGTACAGGTAGCCCAAGTCTGCAAAACTATGGAGCGGTGGCTTTGTACGACACCCTTGGGATTACCGGTCGTCCCCGATGTGTAGCAGAGAGTAGCTGCGCTCCATTCGTCCAGAACCGGCCATTCTTCTATCGGTGCGCTTTCTTCGATCCAGTCCTCATAGGCGACCACGTTTTCGAGAGAAGTGCCGGGCAATTCATCAGCCAAAACAATCCAGAGGGAAACTGAAGTTGTCTCGGGCGCGATGCTTTCTGCCACTGGCAAAAAGTCCGGATCAACGAAAACTATTTGGTCTTCAGCGTGGTTGATGATCCAAGCGATCTGTTGCTCGCGAAGGCGGGGGTTTACCGTATGCAGAACCGACCCTATGCCTGTTATTCCGTAATACACCTCGAGGTGTCGGTGGTCGTTCCAAGCGATTGTCCCAACTCTTTGACCTTGTTCGATTCCGGCGGCTTTCAAGGCGCTAGCGACTTGTTGGGCGCGCTGGTGAACTTGAGTCCAGCTAGTGCGATGAACACAGCCGGTGGAATCGGTAGCAACCACCTCGGTGGCCGAATGATTTCGCCCCGCGTAATCGATCAAACTCGATATCAAGAGCTGGCGGTCCATGTTTAATCCACGAAGCATCTAACCCTCAACGAATCTGGGAAAAGAAGGAGCGCACGTCCTCAACGAATAGTTCGGGTTGTTCAAAGGCAGCGAAATGCCCTCCTTTAGGCATGTTGGTCCAGTGTCGGATGTCGGTATAGGTGCCCTCACTCCAAGATCTCACTGGCGGGATAATTTCTCGAGGAAAGCAAGCGACCCCAGTTGGTACGTCGACTTGAGCTGGCGGCGGCGGCCGGTTACCGGCTGACGCGAAGCTTTCCCAGTAGAGCCGTGCTGAAGAAGTCGCTGAGCTAGTGACCCAGTACAGCATGATGTTGTCGAGGATTTCGTCTCGAGATAGAGCATCTTCGGGGTGACCTTGATTATCGGTCCATGCCCAAAATTTCTCGAGAATCCAAGCAAGTTGTCCGACCGGAGAATCAGTCAAACCGTAACCGAGTGTTTGTGGCCGGGTTCCTTGCTGAGTTGAGTAGCCCGAATCCCAGGTCATGTAGTGGGCAGCCGCTTTGAGCGCAGCTTGTTCTTCGTCATTGGGTTCTCGGTCCTTGGGACGCTTTCCTCGCATCACCATGTTGAGATGAATTCCAAGACAGTTGGCGGGGTGACGCCCACCGATTGCAGTGGTGATTGCTGAGCCCCAATCGCCACCCTGCGCACCAAATTTCTGATACTCCAGCCCGACCATAAGTTCAGTGAACACGTCAGCCATTTTCTCCACGCCCCAACCTGAGGTAGGAGGCTTTCCGCTAAAGCCATAGCCCGGCAGTGACGGGCAAACAACATGAAAGGCGTCTTCGGCCTTACCACCATGATCTGTGGGGTTTGTTAGTGGTTCGATAACTTTCTGGAATTCGACGACAGACCCGGGCCAGCCGTGAGACAGGAGGAGAGGTATAGCCTCAGCGTGCGGTGATTCCTGGTGAATGAAGTGAATGTCGCAGCCTTCTATGGGCGTAGTGAATTGATTGAATCGGTTGAGGTCAGCTTCTCGCTGACGCCAGTCGTAGCTATGTAGCCAGTAGTCGCACATCTCTTGGACGTAGCTCAGTGGAATTCCCTGAGACCAATCTTCCACGAGTTCTCTCTCCGGCCAACGAGTTTTAGCCAGGCGATCGTGAAGGTCTTCCAGAACTTCATCGGCAACTGAAATTTGGTACGGGCTTATATCCATTCAGTCAATTTATCCCTGAGAAGTGGCTCTCTTAAGCCTGAGCACGTTTTTTGGTTCGGAGCCGGATGCCGGGATCCAATTCGACTTTTCTGATTCGGATGCTTTCTGGGGTGACTTCGACACATTCGTCGTCAGCTATGAACTCCAAAGCGTGCTCCAGGGACAGAATTCTCGGGGGACTCAATCGCACAGCGTCGTCGGCGGCAGCGGCGCGAATATTCGTTTGTTTCTTTTCTTTGCAGATGTTGACATCAAGATCATCTGGTCGGGGGTTTTCCCCGATCACCATGCCCTGGTACACCGAAACACTTGGGCCTACAAATAATGAACCTCTGTCTTGAATAGCTGAGGCCGCGTAGCCACTTACCTGCCCCAAGCGATCCGCAACTATTGACCCTGTGTGGCGAGAACGAATGTCGCCACTCCACGGAACGTAACTATCGAACACATGATGCAAGAGGCCGGTGCCTCGTGTTTCGGTTAAGAATTCGGTTCGGAACCCTATTAGGCCACGGGCCGGAATTAGATAGTCAAGGCGAACCCAACCGGTGCCATGGTTAGTCATTTGTTCGAGGCGACCCCGGCGCTCACCTAGTAATTGCGTAACCGCTCCGACGTGGTCCTCTGGAATATCGATCGTTACGCGTTCAGCCGGTTCGTGTAGTGCTCCGTCAATAGTTTTTGTGAGGACCTGTGGTTTGCCTACTGTCAGTTCGAAACCTTCTCGACGCATGATCTCGACTAGAACTGCCAGCTGAAGTTCACCTCGTCCTTGAATTTCCCAAGCATCTGGCCGATCCGTGTCGTGTAGTCGCAGTGAGACATTCCCGATGAGTTCAGTTTCGAGACGATTCTTGATGAGTCGGGCAGTCATTTTTTTCCCCTCGGTGCCTGCGAGGGGCGATGTGTTGATCCCGATCGTCATTGACAGACTCGGTTCATCAACAGTGATGACCGGAAGTGGTGTGGGAGAGACTGGCTCACTCAGGGTCTCTCCGATGGTTATTTCTGGGATCCCAGCGACGGCAGCGATCTCGCCAGGCCCGACCTCGTCGACGTCAACTCGATGGAGCCCTTCGGTTGTGTACAACTCTGTAACTCGTGTTCTCTCAATTGAGCCATCAACCCGACACCAGGCCACTTCCTCACCTCGTCGTAGAGTTCCGTGCAGCACCCGACAAATAGCTATCCGGCCTACGTAGGGGTTGGCGTCGAGAGTCGTTACCCAAGCTTGAAGCGGGTGGTCCGAGATGTAGGTGGGAGAGGGGACCGAGTCGACAAGGACTTCGAAAAGTGCTTCTAGATTTTGTCCCGGGGATTCAAGGCTTGTTGTCGCGGTACCCTTCCGAGCGTCGGTATAAACGATGGGGAAATCGATCTGGTGGTCCTTAGCGTCAAGGTCTAAAAATAGTTCGTAGGTCTCATCAATGACTTCTGAAATTCGGCCATCAGGTCGATCTATCTTGTTGATGACCAGTACCACTGGGAGATCCAGCGCAAGGGCTTTACGCAAGACAAAACGAGTTTGTGGGAGGGGCCCTTCGGAGGCGTCAACCAAGAGTACGACTCCGTCGACCATAGTGAGGGCCCGCTCTACCTCGCCTCCGAAATCAGCATGGCCGGGGGTATCGATGATGTTGATTTTGATTTCACGATCTGCCTGGTCGCGCCATCGCACAGCAGTGTTTTTGGCCAAGATCGTGATGCCCTTTTCTCGTTCGAGGTCCATCGAATCAAGCACACGCTCTTGCACTTCCTCGTTGTCGCGGAAGGCACCTGATTGCCAAAGCATTGCGTCAACAAGCGTTGTTTTTCCGTGGTCGACATGAGCGATGATTGCGACGTTACGGAGATCGGCGCGCGTCTTATCAGGTTCAGAAGCAGTCATGGATATCGAATTATCGGGGAAGGGAAAGCACGAAAGATCAAGTGTGTCAGGACATGGCCCGATTGTGGTGTCAGTCGTACACGAACCCAAGTTCGGCTGGTGGAGGCAGGGTGCCGCCTATAAAACCATCGGCCCTCAATTGACGAATGGTGTCTTGGTTGAGGTTCCCGACTTCGGCAAGTACGACGTCGGTGTCCTGATCGAAAAGTGGGGCGTGGCTGGTGGGTCGAGGCCGTTTTCCGTCAACGGTGAAAGGCGATCCGAGATGTCGCATTGGTCCTGTCACGGGGTGGTCGACCACGTCCAATAGAGCGGAAAGGGGAAGCTGCCCTGGCGCAGTCCAAGGATCCCAACAGATTTGTGCTTTGCCGCCAGCGCTCATTATTTTGTGTAAGAGGTCTTCGGCGGTGAAGTCTTTCGCTTGACTAATTAGTTGTGAAATTAGGGCTAGATCTTGATTCTGTTCAGAGGCGACGACTGCCACCCATTGATCTTTGGTAGGAACGAAAGTTGCGAGACCTTCACCGGGTTCGCGATTTCCGAGTCGACCGATATTGCGATCCTCGAGCGATGCGAGCACTATCGCTTCGCCTGAATGCTGCCACATTGCCTCTTGCTGACTTAAGTCGATCTCGATACCCCGACCGGTTTGGTCTGCGTGGAAAACTCCAGCTAGAAACGCGTTTGCGGCATGAATACCAGCGGTTGGGTCTGGGAAATAGATATTTGATACTCGAGCTTCTTCGTGTTCGTAGCCTTGACGATGAGCGATTCCACCCATGGCTTCTATTATCGATCCGTAGCCCACTCCGTCGCTGTAGGGGCCGTCAACACCAAACGCCGGCATACGGACAACGACGAATTGAGGGTTAATTTTTTGAAGCGTGGCGAAATCTAAGCCAAGTTGCGGCAAAACATGAGCGGAGAAATTTGCGACAAGGCCATCGGAATTCGCGACCAAAGAAAGAAAGGCTTCGCGGCCTTCTTCAGTGGCGATATCAATGACGCAATCCTTCTTCCCTTTGTTGACAGCGTTAAATAGCCCACCTGCTTCGTAGAAGCGGTTGTCGTTTACAAGGTCTTCTTGTCCCGGACGCATTCCGTGGTCGTACGGCCTTTGTGTTCTGAAACCATCAAATGGTGCGGTTGATTCGATTTTTATGACCTCGATTCCAAGCGGAGCGAGAATATTGCCGACATATGGACCGGCCCAAGAGATAGTCATTTCGATTAGGCGAAGGTCCGAAAAAGGCCGAAGGTTCGATGGAGGGCGCGGCTTTTCGGCCGGAGCCGGATCTGATGCCTGAATTCGCACACGTTGGTCGGACACAGGTAGACCCGGAGCTATGAACGGACGTATCGGGCCTATGGCTGTGCCTCTTGGCATGTCGATTGCTCCCAGGTATCCACGAGCTGACAAGTGAGGATCCGAAAGAGTGTCTAGTGGAGTCATGACCATTCCAGCCGCCCAAGGCGAATTAAGCGCGAGTTCGAAAATTTCTCGCTTTTCTCTTTCGAGATACCAAGGCTCGATGTGGTCCCAAATCATTGGGATGTGGTGACGTCTCTTAAGTCTGTTGCGGAGTTCAGGGTCATCTATCCACTCGGGTAAGCCATAGAAGAGGCACTGCATTTCCCAGTCGATGGGCCGGATTGAGCCGGGTGCAAAATGGCCGTCCTTGCATTTGATGGCGCCGGAAGGAAACGCCGTTGGTGGGTGTGCTCCGACTTTTGGTCGAACCCGTTGGCAGTGAAGTGCGTCTCCGTAACAGAGTTCTGTCGCAGTTAGTAGGGCTCCTAACCACGAAACATCAATATGGGAAGCGTCAGTCCGGCCGATTAGTTGCACCATGGCGGAAGCAAGTCCACCGGCGGCATACTGACTTTGCCAGCCAGGGAGCCTCAGAGGAGGTAGGTCTTGGTCGCCGTTGAATCCGAGGAATCCGGTGGCCGTTTGCACTAATAGTTCGTCGGCTATGCAGCCAGGATCTTGTGCGTCAGCGCCCCAGGCCGTTGTGGTGACCAGGCGTGTGTCGTGAGAGCGGAGGCGAGCCGGATCCCATTTCGAGTTTTCCAGATCAGCAAGTACATCCCCGGCGATCACGACGTCTGCCCATGAAGGTTCAATATCGGCTGGGTTTACGTTTAACTTCCCTGCGTTTAAGTGAATGTAAAGCGGACTCAGTTCACCTTCACCTAAAGGTGTGTCGTCGACTTGTTGGATTCGAGCAGGGTCGCCGTCTGGGGGCTCTATCTTGATGACACGGGCCCCGAGGCTTGCTAACAGCCGGCCTGCATAGGGGCCTGATATTCCTGTTGCGGTTTCGATAACACGAAGGCCGTGGAGCGGAGGCTGAGGCATCGCTACAGCATGGCTCGTCGGAACAATCGGCGCTTACTGGGGCCTAATTTTCTGCGGCGTTGGTCTTTCCTTGACTCGCTGTGATCTTAAGAGCGTCAGCTGCCTTTTCATTTGACATGATTTTGTCGAGAATCGCTTCACCAGCTCGGTTGAAGGCCGTCCGCTCGTTGGATACGAACTGCTGAGATTCCCGTAGTTTCTTTGTGTAGCCGTTTACTTCTGGAATGACGTAGCGAGCCACCAGGTCCCAACTGTTTGATGTGTCTCGGGGAGTAGCCCAGTCGTGGACGAATCCTATTGCTGTTCCGAAACCGCCTGTGAGGTCGTACATCTTGTGAATGAAATCGACTAAATCGTCGGGCGTTCCCACCACGGCCGATTGCACGACACCTTTAGCAGCACCACCGCTTACTGCTTCTAAGGCTTCATCGGGATCGTCATAGGCGACAGTCCCGGGTCGTTGGAGTGTTCCAACGATGTATTCGTTGTGCCAGCGTTGAAGGCCATCACGAGCTTGACTTCTAGCAAGCTCTTTAGTTTCAGCTAAATGCCAGTTCAGAAGCACTCGCCAGTTTGCTCGGTCAACTGTCGATCCTGATTCGAGCGCTGCGTCTTCAGCGAAACCCCATTGTGTGCCGAGCGCAGTAATTCCTTCTGATGCCATTGAACCGATGGAAATAACTCCAATGCCGTACTTGCCTGCCAAAGTCATGCCGGAAGGTGAAACCATTGATGCGGTGGCCGCAGGAATTTGCTCTTGTACTGGGAGCAATTGCAGCTGAGCATCTTTCATGGTGAACCAGTCGGTCTCATATGAGAACCGAGGTTCGCCACCGAGAAGACGCAAGATCACTCCGAGAGCTTCGTCTTGGCGATCGCGGAGAACCATTGGATCAATGTCGAAAGTATGAGCATCTGAGGGTAAAGCTCCTGGTCCTGTGCCGAAAATAACCCGCCCTGCAGTCATGTGGTCTAGTTGAACGATGCGCTGGGCGACATTAAATGGATGGTGATAGGGCAGCGAAATAACTCCCGTGCCTAGTTTGATGCGAGAGGTGCGCTCTCCTGCAGCAGCTAAGAACATTTCAGGGCTTGCAATCATTTCCCAGCCAGACGAGTGGTGCTCACCGCACCAAAATTCATCAAATCCCAACTGTTCAAGTTGAACGACAAGATCTAAGTCCCGTCGAAATTGAAGCATCGGATTTTCGCCTATGGGGTGGTGTGGGGCAAGAAAGGCTCCGAAACGCATCACGAAGCCTGACGGATCGATGTTCGGGAGAAGGGTTTCAAAATAGGCATGAGAAGAACCTAGTAGGTAGGGCGCCTAACTCGGATTAAAGAGGGAGAGCGAGTTATCCAATCCCTATGTCGACTGTTGCGGCGGCTCGTCGTCGCCCCAGGTATGAGGTGGACCGAATCTAGATTCGTTCAGCACATTCAGCGCGGTTGAAAGCGCGAACCCGATAAACATCCCGAAGCCAGTGAAAATTACAGGGATGCTCTTCATGAGGATGCCAAGCCATGAAACGGCAACCCCAACGGCTATGAACCAGGCTGGTTCGATGGGTCGGTTTAGCATGGTTGCTCCCTAAACATTTGAACGTATGAGAATAGTGTTGCGGTTTGCCTACTTCTGGAAAGCGATTGAAGTCAGTGAACCCCCATAGGTTTTAGCAGTATGCAGATATTCTCGATAGCAGAGCGAAAAAGCTTCCGAGGCAAGGCAGGTACGCCAGTGGGCCAGCAAGAATCTTCAACAGGAATGATGTTTAACACCGACCGAATGTCTGGAGATTCGCTTAAAGATTTCGGGGAACAGATCGAATCAATAGGTGTCGACACTTTGTGGTTGCCTGAGTTGTTTGGTCGGGAACCATTCGCGACAGCAGCACATCTTTTGGCAGCAACGACGCGGCTTCGTGTCGGTACAGGAATAGCGAACGTATACGCGCGCGACGCGGTTGCAGCAGCAGCGGGTGCCCGTACCTTGTCTGAGTTCTCCTCCGGTAGGTTCGTTTTAGGTTTAGGAGTTTCTAACGCTGGGTTAGCGCAAGCCCGCGGCCATGATTGGGAGCCACCCGTAGAAAAGCTGCGAGATTATGTCGAAGCAGTCCGTTCGGCCGAGCTGTCGATTCCGGGCGACTACGAGCTGGAAATCCACGTTGCCGCGCATGGGCCCAAGATGCTCGCCGCGTTGGGAGATTCCGTTGATGGGGTTAGCACATTTCTGCAAACCCCAATCCATACTGCGGAAACGCGGAAGCGAATCGGTCCCGACGTCGCGTTGAATGTGACACAAATGTGCCTATTAACTGAGGACCCAGCCGAAGCGAGGCGCTTAGCTCGGCGAGCGCTCGCTTTCTATATCGGTCTTGATTATTACCATCGAGCTTGGCGCAATCTTGGATTCACTGAGGATGACTTCGCCAACGGGGGAAGCGATCGCTTGATTGATGCGTTAGTGGCTTGGGGTGACCCTGAGACAATTTCGTTTCGTCTCGACGAACACCGCAATGTTGGAGCCACAGAGATGGTAATCATTCCGTTGAATCCGGCAGGAGGCGGAGAACCGCATCTGCAACTTCTTGAAGCCTTAAGCAAATAAGCGCCTAGGCTGACACGGATCGATTTAGGAGGAACGCTCGTGAGTGGACGACCTCGTGCGGTAGTGGACGGCCTCCCGCAGTACAAACCAGGAAAATCAGCAGCGCAAGCAGCAGCTGATCACCAACTAAGCGAAGCGATCAAGCTCGCATCAAACGAGAGTTCCCACGGTCCTCTGCCTTCGGTATTGGCAGCTGTTGCTGATGGAGCCAATCTTTTGAACCGGTATCCAGACCACCGAGGCGAAGCTTTACGTGCAGCAATATCGGAGAAGCAAGGGGTAGGTCAAGATCAGATAACCATCGGCTGTGGTTCGGTCGGACTGCTGCAACAAGCATTTACTGCGTACGTGGGTGTAGGTGATGAGGTTGTTTATCCATGGCGGTCTTTTGAAGTTCACCCAGTGTTCAGCGCCATTGCAGAAGCACGTGCGATCACAGTCCCACTCAAAGACCAGGCATTCGATCTAACAGCTGTTGAAGCAGCGGTGACAGAACGAACGAAGCTCGTGATCCTGTCAACTCCTAATAACCCAACCGGCACTGTTTGTAGTACGCACGAACTCAACAAATTACTCGATGCCTTGAGCGATGATGTTGTGGTCATAATCGATGAGGCATATCTCGAGTTCGTGACCGATGAATCGGTCACGAACCCCGTCACCGATATCTTGCCTCACCACGACAACGCGGTGGTTTTCAGGACCTTCTCCAAGGCGTACGGGCTTGCGAATCTTCGAGTCGGATACGCGCTCGGCCATTCGGACGTAATCGGCGCTATCGACAAGGTAGCGCTGCCCTTCCTAGTCAACGGATTAGCCCAGACTGCAGTACTCGCCTCCCTTGAAACAGCCGCCGAAAAAGAACTCCAAGAGCGTGTAGCCGAAGTCATTAACGAGCGAAGCCGTGTTACTGAATCACTCCTCAACTTGGGTTGGCCGGTGACTCCAAGTCAGGCAAATTTCCTTTGGCTTCCGGTCGAAGAAGAGGCTGGCCCACTTTTCCAGCGACTTGAAGGCCAAGGCATAGTCACGAGGCCATTTGAAGGGGAGGGCTTGCGGGTTACGATCGGCACACCCGAGGAAAATAATCGCTTTCTTGAGCAAATCGGTCCACGGTAGAAGATCTCCTAGGCTGCGAAAAGAAACACTGAACTAGTCGAAAGTAGCGGAGGTCAACATGTTTATCGATGGAGCGTGGGTTGAGGCACGATCTGGCGAAACCTTCGACGTCACAAACCCTGCCACCGGTGAATTACTTGGCACAGTTCCGGCAGGCGATGCGAGTGACGCAACGGCAGCCATAGACGCCGCAAGCCGAGCCTTTCCTGCATGGTCGAGTACGACAGCCTACGAACGTTCCAGGCTTCTATATCGGGCATGGGAACTTATGACGGAGCGCAGCGAAGAGTTAGCTCAGCTCATGACGTCCGAACAAGGAAAGCCGTTGAAGGCGTCTCGGGCGGAAGTTAAGTACGCAGCGGATTTTTTAATTTGGTTCGCTGAAGAAGCCAAACGAGTGACTGGCGAATGGCTCCCTTCTCAACGAGCAGATCAGCGGTTCCTTTCAGTGAAAGCTCCCGTAGGAGTTGTAGCTGCCGTAACCCCATGGAATTACCCGATTTCCATGCTCACTAGAAAGATGGGTCCAGCGTTAGCTGCTGGCTGCACCTTGGTTCTCAAACCAGCTGAAGCGACACCTCTTTGTGCGAAAGCAACCTATGAAGTATTCATCGACGCCGGGATCCCTGAAGGCGTCATCAATTTAGTTACGGCTGTCGATCCGGTGCCGATAGGAGACGTCTTCACCGGAGATCCCAGAGTTGCGAAACTAACCTTTACTGGCAGCACTGCGGTTGGACGAACTCTCGCAGCTAAATCAGCGGCCAATCTGCAGCGAATTTCGGTTGAACTCGGTGGACACGCCCCGTTCATAGTCTTTCCTGACGCCGACCCAGTGCATGCCGCCAAGGGGGCAGCTGCTCTTAAATTCCTGAACGCCGGTCAAGCGTGTATCAGTCCAAATCGTCTTTATGTGCCCAACTCCCTGCGTTCCGAATTCGAAGAAACCCTTTGCACCCGTGTCAGCAAACTACAGACCGGCAATGGAATGGAAGACGGCATCGGTGTCGGTCCTTTAGTGAACGATGCCGCCGTATCAAAGGTTGAACAACAGGTCGAAGACGCTCGAGAAAAAGGAGCAGGCGTACCAGTCGGAGGTGCACGCCTGACAGAAGGAGAGCATGCGAGCGGCCACTTCTTCGCTCCGACAGTGTTAACGGACGTGCGTCCTGAGATGACGATCTATCGGGAAGAGACTTTCGGGCCAGTAGCTCCCGTAATTGGTTATGACGATCCGGAACAGGTGCTCGAGCTAGCAAATGACACTAATTACGGGTTGGCGGCTTACGTATACACGCGCGACATATCGGTTGCTATGCGTGCTTTCGAGGCACTCAGGTTTGGGATCATTGGTATCAACGACGTAAATCCGACCTCAGCTTCGGTGCCATTTGGAGGGATGGGGGACTCTGGTGTCGGGCGTGAAGGTGGTCACGAAGGAATCAGCGAGTACCTCGAAACCAAAACAGGCGGTTTCGCCATCTAGCTACTCGTGTGCAAAAGAGGTTAAGCAAGCTGATCGATCAGAGCCCAAAGAGCATCAACATGTCGCTGCTCGGTTGCGCGTTGACCAATTGATACCCGAATCATAGGGCGCCCATCGAGCTCGGAACCAGTCCACGCAACCTCACCACTTGCATTAACTGCTTCGATTAATCGAGTCGTTGCCTCATCACTTTCCGTGCACCTGAAACAGACAAGAGCGAACGGGTGGGGCGCCACGAGGTCAAAGCGGGGATCGCTTTGCAAGCGATTCGCTAACTGCTCGGCGAGAGCTACGTGGTAGCGGATCATCGACCGAAGTCCCTCGGCCCCATAACTTCGAATAACCCACCACAATTTCAGGGCTCGAAAACGACGGCCGAGAGGCACGTGCCAATCACGGTAGTCAATGACAGCACCAGACGCACTCGCCTCGTTTTTTAAATATGGCGGCAAAATGCTGAGGCAGTCGATAAGGGGACCGCGATCTGCCACGTAAAAAACAGAGCAATCGAAGTTAACCATCAACCATTTATGGGGGTTGAATGTGTAGCTGTCAGCGAGTTCCACACCATCTTGATGGTGTCTGAACTCAGGACAAAGCATCGCGTTTCCGGCGTAGGCGGCATCTATGTGTAGCCATAAATCTTCGTCGCGACAGATTTCTCCGATAGAACGAATCGGATCCACTCCCGTTGTTCCAGTGGTTCCAATTGTCCCCGCAACAAAGATAGGGCTAAGTCCGTCAGCTCGATCTCGGTCAATGGCAACACGGAGATCTTCCGAACGCATTGCTTGTTCGTCGTCTACCTCGATAAGTCTCACGTGGCCATACCCAGCTACGGTCGCACCTTTTTGGATTGAACTGTGCGTTTGAGTCGAGGCATAGACAACCATCGAATCAGGGCTGATTCCTGACTTGGCTGCTTGGTGTCGAGCTACAACAAGTGCGGTATGAGTCGAGTCCGAGGCACTCATTTGGAGTACACCCCCGCCTTGTGCTGTGGTTTTCCACGAAGTTGGGAGATCTAACAGATCGACCAACCAATCGAGCACATGACTTTCGATTTCAGTAGCTGCCGGTGACGTTGACCAAAGCATTCCTTGAACGCCCAAGCCGGCAGAGGCCAGTTCAGCTAAGACGGAAGGCGGTGAAGCATTGGCCGGGAAAAAAGAGAACCAGGACGGGTGCTGCCAATGGGTTATGCCTGGCATGACTACCGAATCCAGATCCCTAATGAGATTCTCAAATGGTTCACCAGCTTCGGGAGCATGGGAAGGCAGGTGATCACGAATTGTGCCGGGGGCTACTTGCGAGACCACTGGAAGATTTTCGACTCTCTCCCAATAATCAGCGATCCAATCGATCAAAGCATGACCGTGCTCGCGAAATTCCTCGGACGACAAGTGCTCTGGAGGTTCAGGAAGATTCTTGTCGGTCATGGTGTGCCCTCATGGAGAATCGATGACGTAATAGCAGAGCTGCTGAGGCATCGTAGCGTTGCCTAACCTCGGAATAGCCGGCACTGTGGACAAAGCCTACGATCTAACTATGAAGAGACTCACAGGGCGGGTCGCCGTCGTAACAGGTGGTGGTTCAGGAATCGGGAGGGCGACGGCCATCCGATTTGCGGAGGAGGGTGCGACTGTCGCAATAGTTGACCTTGATGCTGAAGCAGCGGCAGTTACCTCGGAGGTAGTTGAGGAACATGGGGGAACTTGCTCTTGGCACGAGTCAGATGTCTCTGACCATGACGCAGCCAACGAGATAGCGAACGAAATCGTCCATCGATTCGGGTCACTAGACGTACTTGTCACAGCTGCCGGGATTTCAGTTGGTAAGACAGTGCCCGACACTTTCCCTGAAGAATGGGACAAAATCTTCGCTGTTAACGTCAAAGGGACTTATCTCTGGATGAGGGCATGCATTCCACTGATGCAGAGCAGCGGCTCGATCATCGCCATAGCTTCCCAACTCGCGGTCTCAGGAGGGATATCTAACGCTGCCTACATTGCGTCGAAAGGAGCGATAGTAAGCCTTTGTCGCACTGCCGCGAACGACCACGCGCCAGAAGGCATTCGAGTTAATTGCATTCTTCCGGGAGCGACCGAGACACCGTTGTTGGAACGTTCCTTTGCCCGGTTTGAGGATCCAACCCCATACATCGAGAGATCTTTATCTAGGCATCCCTTAGGGCGATTCGGGAAACCGGAAGAAGTAGCTGAAGCAGCACTCTTTCTGGCCTCGGACGATTCAAGCTTTACTACCGGTACCGAATTACGCGTTGATGGTGGATGGATAGGTGGCTAGTGGTGCTGTTCTTCGGTGTAGAACTTTGAACCCTGATCAAACTTGTTTGGCTTGAGGAAGAAACCCAAGATCACTGCACCGTCAACACTGCGAGCCTCATGACGATTGCCGGCCGGCCGCCAAATGTAGTGACCGGGTAAAGCCTTCCCCTCATGATCTTCAAACGAACCAGAAATGACCCAAGTTTGTTCAATATCAGTGTGCTCATGTGCGGGAACCACCGCACCTGGCTCCAGTTTGAAAAGGATTGTAGAGCGACCAGATGTAGGGTCTGACCACAACACCTTGTGTTCGATACCGGCGAATTCAGAAGTGCTCCAAGGTATTTCGTTGGGATCGATATAGACAGATGCCAACTCTGGTGGATTGTTGAAAGTAGTCATCGTTTGTCCCTTCAGCCTCCTAGAGTTCAACACAAATGGGTGATTGGCGTCGGAATGGCGCTACGGGTTAGGTGAACTTGATGAGCTGGAAAGAAGTTGACAGAGGGTGGGGCGACCAAGCCAAGGTTTGGGCGGCAGTTATGGAACCCAGATGGTGGCCTGAATTCGATGCGGTGTTGAGGGCGACCAACGTGGGACAAGACATGGATTATCTAGACATTGCGTGTGGGTCTGGTCTCATGGTGAACATGGCGTCCAGGCGCGGGGCGCGAGTGCATGGCCTAGATGCCTCTGATCGACTGCTAGCGCTGGCCAAGCGGCGCACTCCAGGAGGAGATATACGGCATGGGGACATGAATGCGTTGCCTTGGAGCGATGAAAGTTTCGACGTTGCGACAAGTTGCCGCGGAATTTGGGGACCAAATCAACAGGCAGTGCATGAAGCGGCGCGAGTTCTGAAACCCGGAGGGTGTCTGGGTCTCAGTTTCTTCTCAGCAGGCCGAGAAGGCAGCCAGGTTGGCAAGGCTTTCCAAGCGATACGACGTGTATCAGAACATGAAATTGAATGGTCCCAACAACTGGGTGAAATCGGGTTAGAAGGACGCGCTGAAGAAATGTGTGAGGTTGCTGGCCTAACCGCAGGCAAACGGCAATCAGTTCAATTTGATCTTGAAGGCGCTGATATCGAACATGAAGTAAGGGCTTGGATGTCCGCGGGGCCAGCATGGATGGCGATCCAAGAGCGAGGTTCCGAAGAAGTGGAGCGCTCAATCAGAGAAGAACTTTCTGACCTAGAAGAACCAGGGATTGGCGTTAGAACTGAGGTACTCATCGAGTACGTAGTAGCGACGAAACCATCATGACCCTGTTGAGCCCCACTTTAGATTTTAGGTACATCAGTTTTGGTTGGGGTTACTGAGGCCACCAAAAATAGCTAGTTTTCTGGCATGACTGAAGTGATTCAAGAATTAGAGAAGCGTCGATGGCAGGCCATGATCGACGTCGACCTGCCGGTGTTGGAGAGTTTGCTTCATCCAAATTTGAGGTATACCCACTCAACCGCAGCGGTGGACTCCAAGGAGTCCTACCTGTCGGCTATCGAAAATGGAGTCTTCGACTATCGAGACGTAAGTAACAGTGATGTGGAGATCCAAGTTTTCGATGGTCTTGCTCTGGTTAACGGAACAGCTCAAATAACGGTGGTTGCTCGGGAAAGGGAATTTCTACTTCGAAGTCGCTACACCTGTGTCTGGGTGGAGGAATCTGGCGAGTGGCAATTCCTGGCATGGCAAAACACACCCATACCGTCTTAAGGGGCCGAAGCTATGGTGGATAGGAAGAGAACTGCGAGCATTCAACGTCTAAGCGCCGGAGAAGTCGCATATTGTCTTGTGACGGCTTTAGAACGAGCGAGGATCATATGACTAACCGCGCGGAGATCATCGGGTATGACGTTGAAGCAGTCGAGAGCTGGATTAGAGACAACACCGAAGGGCTGGAGCCTCCGTTCGACTGGGTCCAATTGGAAGGTGGACACAGCAACTTGACTTACGCTCTAACCGACCCGAATGGAAGGCGAGCTGTTGTCCGCCGGCCTCCGATGGGCGAGCTTCTACCTAAAGCTCATGATATGGGTCGAGAATTCTCAATCATTAGTGGTCTGGGGCCGACTGCCGTCCCGGTTCCAATTGCTTACGGGTATTGCGAGAGTGCTGAAGTAACCGGCGCCCACTTTTACGTGATGAGTCAAGTTGACGGTAAGGCGTTGTTCGAACTGGAGGATGCTCTGGAATACCTCACCGAAGATGCGCGGAGCAACGTCGGGCTGTCCTTCATGGATGTCTTGGCTTCTCTGCATTCAGTTGATCCGGACGATGTCGGCCTTGGTGATTTGGGCAAGAAGGAAGACTATGTGGGGCGGCAGATAAGGACCTGGTATCGAAGCTGGGAGGCATCAGCGGAGGGTGCTTCCTATGATGACCCGGATCTCCATGAGTTACATGATTTCCTCGAGTCACGGCGACCGGAACAGGGTCCTGCCCGGGTGGTTCACGGAGACTATGGACTGCACAACTGCTTGATAGACCAACAGGGGTATCTAACTGCGGTGTTGGACTGGGAGATATCCACTCTTGGTGACCCGATGGCAGATTTTGGGTATGCGTTGAACACTTGGGCTGAAGCAGGTGACGAGTTGGTCAACAAAGAGAATGCGCCGACGCTTGCCAAGGGCTTCGCCAATAGAGCTGAACTGATTGAAAGGTATGCGGCAAAAACTGGCTGCGACTTAACGAACCTTCCCTATTACATCAGCTTTAATCATTTCAAAACAGCATGCATAGTTCACGGTGTGTACGCCCGTTACATGCAAGGACAAAAGTCCTCGGATGGAGTTGATCTTGACTACTACAGGACGCGGATTGGCGTTTCTATTGAGCTAAGCAAGCAGGCAGCGTCTGAGCTTTCTTGAGGATTGAACAGTGTTAACGGATTGGAACCCGTTGTTGCGTCAGCAATTTGACGAACCGTACTGGGCAGAGTTGCAAGGGTTTGTTCAACAAGAACGCAAAATCGGTTTTGTGTATCCACCAGAGGAGGATGTTTATGCCGCCCTCCATCTCACTGCTTATGCAGATGTCAAGGTATTGATTTTAGGACAAGACCCTTACCACGGAGAGGGGCAGGCACATGGTCTGTGTTTCTCTGTGCGCCGTGGAGTTCAGGTTCCTCCATCTCTACAAAATATCTACAAAGAATTGCAGTCAGATCTTGGGTTGGCTCCGCCGGGTCACGGCAATCTCGAAAGTTGGGCGAGCCAGGGAGTGTTGTTATTAAATGCTGTTCTTACGGTACGAGCGAGCAACGCTGGTTCACATAGGAACCGCGGCTGGGAGACCTTCACTGACCAAATCATCCGTTTGGTTAACAACAAGAAAGATCGAGTGGTGTTCATTTTGTGGGGGGCATTCGCTCAAAAGAAAAAATCGCTTATTGACTCTGACCGCCACTATGTAATTGAAGCGCCCCATCCTTCCCCGCTCAGTGCCCATAGAGGCTTCTTTGGGAGCCGACCATTTTCTCGCGCGAATGCTGCCCTCCTCGAAGCGGGTAGGAGCGTGATCGACTGGGGCCTTCCTCATAATTGATGACTTATCAGGTGGGGGTGCAGGCCGCTGCCTTCCTCCCTCCACTCAATTTGACTCAACAACGAGACTCCATCCAGTTCGGTTACATCAACCGTGAAACGTCCGCCATAAACGGAGACTCCCCGGGCCCACACTCGGCTCAACCAGCGAGGGTGCAGACGGATTTCAATTTGGCTATCTCTCCCAGAAAGTCGGCCATTGACCGACGGGCTTCCTGAGGGCTCAACGATGCAAGTAAAAGGTATTAAGGCTGGGTTCGGTACTACTGGTCTCTGATTGGTTAGCGCCCGAACCAAAGAACGACGAGCGCGGAGCTTGGTGGCTTCGGTCAAGTGACGGTTAAGCGATGGGGCGAAATCCCATCCGCGTTTATCGCCCGCATCCACCACACTGGCCATTGCCCGATCCAGAAAGTCATGAGGCAGAATAGTTACGACCTCACCCATTTTGAGCGCTTCTTCTCGGGGTAGGTCATACAGGAAGTCCTGAACGCCTTCGGATCGTAATCGTTCGAGAGCCGTTTTTAACCACCAACGTCTTTGAGGGTCCGCCGTGTACCAAGGAGCCCATTCTTCGATAAAGCCGCCATCAGTTATTGCTAAGTCCCACAAGTCCAGGATGTCTAGGCACCTTGGTTTCGTCCCTCCGAGAGCAATCAATGCTTTCTCTGAACCGATGTTGGGATGATTTAGAAGTTGCACCTCTCCAGCGCACCAAACGATGGTGTGTTGTTGGCCTTCACAGTTCACGTCGAATCGTGTGGTTGGAACACCTTGATGCCAGGGCACAGTTGCTACCGATCTCTCTTCCGATCGCATTGGAGGACGATTTGTGTATCCAGATGGGTGACCCTGAGTATCGCATCACTCTGTGACTTACTGCCGAGAATTAGTACCGGGTGCTTTGTGGCTCTAATGGAAAGAGTCGAAGAGGATTATCGATATTCCAAATAGCCGGTAACAATGCTGGCTACGCTTTCAAAGCATGCACGATTTAGTAGTCAGAAACGCTCGCATTGTCGATGGCAGCGGATCACCGGAGTTCATGGGAGACCTTTCGGTCTCTAATGGAATAGTGACTAACGTCGGCCGTGTAGACGGCCTTTCGCGTCAGGAAATCGACGCGGATGGACAACTACTGCTTCCGGGGTGGGTGGATATTCACACTCACTATGACGGCCAAGCGACTTGGGATCCAGAGATGACTCCTTCCTCGTGGCATGGCGTCACAACTGCAGTGTTCGGTAATTGTGGGGTCGGATTCGCTCCGGTACGTCAGGGAAGCGAGGACTTTTTAATCAATCTCATGGAAGGCGTGGAGGACATACCAGGCACCGTTTTGGCAGAAGGAATTGATTTCACCTGGGAGACATACCCTGAATATCTTGACGTTCTGGAGAGTATGCCGCGGGTGATGGATGTCGGCAGCCAAGTTCCACACGGTGCACTTCGGTTTTTCGTCATGGGAGAAAGAGGAGCTGACCACCAAGAACTTCCGAGCGCCGAGGAGCTTGTCCAACTAGAAGCCTTAGTGACCGAAGCGTTTGAAGCTGGAGCACTCGGGTTTAGTACAAGTCGCACAACCAAGCACAAAGCTGCTGATGGCCGCCTGACTCCATCTTTGACGGCTGGAGATCCAGAATTGGCAGCAATTGCGAACGCAATGAAGACTGCTCGGTCAGGGGTTTTGCAGGTCAACAGCGATTTTGGCCCGGGGGAATTCGAAGCCTTAGAAGAGGCGACTCGAATATCAGGCAGGCCACTATCGGCTCTCATCATTCAGGTCGACCATTCACCAGAACTATGGCGAGCAACGTTGGCACAGATCAGACAGGCGAATAATGAAGGTCTTTCTATGACTGGCCAGGTCGGATGTCGACCTATCGGCGTATTGCTCGGACTGGACGCCACCGTTAACCCCTTTGGAAACCATCCGGCTTACAAAGCTATTTCGAGTCTTCCGCTTGCAGAGCGCGCCTCTGCGCTCCGAGAGAACCAAGAACTACGGAGAAGCCTCGTAGATGAACGGCCGAGAGACGGGTTTAGCGAGTGGATGGATTACGCGCTCACTAGGGCCTTCGAACTAGGCGATGAACTTAACTACGAACCAGAACCCTCAACCTCAGTGGCGGCTCGCGCCGAAGTTATGGGCGAAAGCCCTTGGAGACTGGCGCTGGACCTCCTCGCGAGCGGAACCGGCGAAACGTTATTGCTGTACCCATTCGAGAATTACAGCTCCGGTTCTTTGAACGAAGTGTTTGAAATGTTGACTGATCCCCACACTATCTGCGGCGTTGGCGATGCTGGCGCCCACGTTGGAACGATATGTGATGCTTCCTATCCCACTTACTTACTGACTCATTGGGGTCGCGACAGAACTCGCGGTGAGCGACTGCCACTTGAATTCTTAGTGAACAAACAAACTCGGCGAACGGCTGAGACATATGGATTATTAGATAGAGGTCTCTTGCGAGCCGGCTACAAAGCTGACTTCAACATCATTGATTTTGAACGGCTGTCGGTAGGTTCGCCCGAACTCATTCGCGATCTCCCAGCTGGTGGGAAA
Source organism: Actinomycetota bacterium (assembly GCA_036163555.1). Lineage (GTDB taxonomy): Bacteria > Actinomycetota > Acidimicrobiia > Acidimicrobiales > Poriferisodalaceae > MedAcidi-G3. The sequence continues at coordinate 4,475 of JAYZKK010000022.1, read as the reverse complement.
CGTCTAGTTCAGCGACCCGTTGGTTATACCCATACGTTTGTGAGCGGCACCGAAGTTGCCTCTAGAGGTGAGTTGACGGGAATGCGTCCGGGTCAACTGGTGCGTGGTGCGCAGTCGGGCCCAAGGTAGATCCTCGATGGAGGAACCACTGCCTTTAGCTGACGTCACCGTGATTGATTTAACGATCGCGCGCGCTGGTCCGACGGCGGTGCGACAGTTAGCAGATTGGGGCGCGAATGTCGTGCGCGTAGATGCCCCTTCTGGAGGGTTTGAGGCTGGGGGAGGCTTGTCCCCCGACTATTTGAATCTTCATCGAAATAAGCGTTCGGTAGTAATAGACCTCAAGAATCCTGATGGGCGAAGGACCTTTCATCGACTTGTTGAATCTGCCGACGTTGTTGTCGAAAACATGCGAAGTCCAGTCAAATATAAGTTGGGTTTTGATTTCGACACCCTGTCCACGGTCAATCCTCGAATTATTCTGGGTTCAATATCGGGCTTCGGACAGGACGGTCCATATGGTGAACGTGGGGGTGTGGATCAGATAGCCCAAGGTCTGGGTGGCTTAATGAGTATCACCGGACAAGCCGCCCAGGGGCCGGTCAGGGCCGGTGTTGCGATTAGCGATATAACGGCAGGACTTCAGCTTGCTATCGGCATTTTGACAGCGCTCCATGAACGTGAACGAACCGACAAAGGTCGTTGGGTGCATACATCCCTGCTGGAGTCGATGATAGGAATGTTGGATTTTCAGGCCGCCAGATGGACGATCGCGGGAGATGATCCACCGCAAGCAGGTAACGACCATCCGACTCTGGGTCCGATGGGCATGTACAAGACCGCTGACGGTTTCGTCAATATCGCGGCATCCGGGGGACGTCTTTGGGAAGCGTTTTGTCGAGAGTTGGGGGTTGTTCAATGGTTGGAGGATCCACGCTTCGTTAGTAGTTCGGCGAGACGTGACAACAAAAAGGAACTCAACCGACTTATCGAAGAAGAGTTATGTAAAGACACCGCACACAACTGGGTTGACCGCCTTAACGCGGTAGGTGTTCCATGTGGACCGGTCAATACGGTGGCTGAAACATTTTCTGACCCACAAGTTCAACATCTAGGGATGGCTACGCCAGTCACACACGTGACTGCTGGCGAGATAGACGTCATCAGAAACGCTACGAACATCGAAGGTGCATCTTCGGAAATCCGAATGCCGAGTCCCGTTAAAGGCCAGCATTCGAAAGAGGTTCTTATCGAATTCGGGTTTAGCGAAAGAGAAATTGCTGATCTTGAAAAGAACAAGGCTGTCGAATTCAATCCCCAATAAAGGCACCATTTGTTGGCCGAGTGCTGCCGGATGACGCTTAGAACCCAGCCTTTTTGTCGACGACACCTTCGAGGTCGCGGCCTTCCCGTAAGGCAACTAAATTACGACAGAATCGTTCTAGATTTCGACGGCCTCGGTATTGACTAGCTCCAGCGGTATGTGGTGTCATCACGCAGTTATCGAAGCTCCACAAAGGACTATCGGCGGGCAGAGGTTCGACGGGTGCCACGTCGAGTGCTGCCCCACCGATTATTCCTTCTCTCAATGCCTGTTCGAGGCCTGGCCCGTCAATAATTTCTCCGCGTGTCACGTTAAGAAAAATCGCAGTTGATTTCATAGCTCGAAAAAACTCATAGTTGCACATGGCTCTGGTTTCTTCGGTTAGAGGAAGTCCGACCGCCAAAACGTCGCTCACTGCTATCAGTTCGTCGATGGCTTCCATACCTTCGACCTCGGTTACTCCATCGCTTGGAGCTACTGGAAATGCATCGATAGCGCGAACATTCATACCAAAGGCCACTGCTCGTCGAGCAAGATGGCGACCAGTCCCGCCAAAACCGACGATACCCATCGTCAGGCCTTCAAGCTCAACCTCCGAAAAGCGCATCATCTCCCGATTGTCGAGACTCCATCCTTCCGGACCGAGCTCGATCGCCGTTTTGATTCTCCTGGTGAGCGCAAGCAATAGACCAAAGGCAGTGTCGGCCAGATGGCCTCCAACTAGACCCTTCTCACCGGTCAACATGACGTCGCTTTCTATGAACTCTTCGTACATAAACATGTCGACACCAGAAGCTGTTGCATGGACCCACTTGAGATTTGGTGCTGCTTCGAAGAGCCATTTCGGGGTGATTCCCAAGATCACATCAGCATCGGCGGCATAGGCAACTCCCTCTTTGGGGCTGTCAACGATTGTTACAACTGACCCAGGACCCGCTGCTTCAACAATCATTGCCTCCTCTTCAGCGCTTACTTCTGACAAAGTCAGAGTTTTCGTGACGAGGACATTGAGGGCCTTATCAGGCACAGGCAGTCGGAAACTCATGTGTAGTTCGTTTCTACTCGACCGATATTTGAATATTCGGCGAGCCAACGCTCATCTGCCGACACTTGGTGTCGCGTGTAGGCGCCAGTAATCACCTTTTGTCCCGGTTTGAGTTCAAGGTCAAAGCGATGCAAAGTAGCCGCTAGGCGTGCAATCGAAATAAACGGGTTATCGACTTCGTGTCTGTGTCGGCAACGGAAACATTCCTCTCCGTTCCGGTAGAGAACAATTTCGGTGTCATCAATATCTTGAATGTCGTCTACCGGTACGCCGGTTCCCTCCACGACCGCCCAATTGGTCAAGTTGTCAGCGACCAGCATTGCCAAATTCCCGCCCACTACTGCTCTCCGCTCATTCAATTCGTACCCGGCAGCAACCTTTTCTAAACATCTAGGAACCACCGCTGGATCTACATCAGGTCCAGAAATTGTTTCTCCGATGGTGAAACACATTTCCGGTTCGATGGTCGCACCATTGACGGATGACGCTGGCAGGGACAATCCGCTGTCGAACAGTTGCATCAGATGTCCGAATGGCCGATCGTCGATTCCTACCTGTTTTCTGGCTCGGTCAGAGGTCAGTCCGACTTTCCAGCCGATTTGAGTCATACCGCTTTCAATGCGTCTTTGGCGAATCTCATTTTGTATAGCGAGTCCGTCACTGAAATCTAGGTTGCTGAAGGCTTCTTCCGAGAGGTTGACCCCTCGTTGGTAATAGTCCCAAAGAACATCGGCGGCATGGAGTTGAGAGTTATTGAGGGGATTCACCGACCAGACGGTAGTCGGGGTATCAGCGGCTGTGCCCGATGTCTTTAAGGTCGGTTCCAAAGATAGGTCAAGTACAGGTAACGAAAAGGTCGCTGAGGTCGTCGTTTGAGTTGCTGTCCAGGGAGTTACGCTCAGTGGATATGGCAATACATCCGGCAACGTTCAGTGAGTTGATGGAGTTGGAACAACATGGTCCCGATACCTGGGTAGGGCTGAGTCCCGACTATGCGTGGGGTCGAATCTACGGCGGCCAAGTGGTTGCACAAGGATTAAAGGCAGCTTTTGCAACGGTTGATGAGGACTTTGCGCCTCACTCCGTTCACGCCTATTTCATCCGAGGAGGGACCCTGGTCGAACCAGTTCGCTATGAGGTTGATCGCCTTCGAAATGGTCGATCCTTTTGTACTCGATCCGTCGTCGCGCGTCAGAGTGGGGGAGCGATCCTAAATCTTTCGTGTTCGTTCCACGTTGCAGAAAAAGATGCCGAGATTCAGACTGCGCGTATGCCTCTTGCGCCGGACCCTGAAGATTGTCGACCTCGCGAAGATGATCACATGAATGTGATCATGGACCGAAGGGTGTTGGATAGTCCTCCGGGAGCGGGAAGGTCGATGGGGTGGGTCAGGGTTCGAGATGCGCTTGCCAGCGACCCGCGACTTCATATGTGCGGACTTGCGTTTACCTCTGATGCCGTCCAATTTGATGCAGCTCGGTCTCTGCATCCCATTCAGGCACCTCGAGAGCAATATCAGGAACGATTCATGGGTGCGTCGCTAGATCACGCGATGTGGTTTCATCGACCGATGCGGGCTGATGAATGGCATCTTTATGACTGGGATTGCCACGGCCTCAACGGGTCTCGGGGGATGACCGTTGGCAACCTATTCGCGTCGGATGGACGTCACGTCGCGACCATTGCTCAGGAAGTGTTGCTGCGTGAGCGACGCTCAAACTAGATAAGGCCGCGGCGACTTTCTTTCCATGGCACATCGCGGTCCAATCGAGGTTCTCCGGGAAGACCCAACACTCGTTCGCCAAGGATATTTCGTTGTATTTCGTCGGTTCCGCCACGAATTGACATCGAAGGTGCAGTCATCAATTCGATGTAACCATGCCCGTCTTCGAGCATTCCGTAGGCGCCAGAACTTTGGTTTGCTAGATAAGCACGCCCTTTGTAGGACTTCACGGTCCGTAATTTAGCGCCACTGCCAGCTGGTCCCGGAGAACCACTGGAACGGGCCTCGTCAGCTGCACGTTGCGTTGTCCAACGGCTCACAGCATCGTGTGAGTACACGCCCATAACGGCGTCATCCCAAATGGCGTTTTGCTCGGTAGGTAA
>JAYZKK010000021.1:0-46128 GCA_036163555.1 Actinomycetota bacterium | reverse complement strand
TGATCTGGGTGACGCTATTGATGACTGGGTGCAGACCTATAGCGGTGGAATGAAACGACGACTGGATTTGGCCGCAGCGCTTATCCACGATCCAGAAGTGCTGTTTTTAGATGAACCGACGACCGGTTTAGACCCAGTCAGCAGAGTGCGGGTGTGGGACGAAGTGAGGCGCCTCAACGAGATGTACGGAGTCACGGTTTTTTTAACCACCCAATACCTAGAAGAAGCAGATGCGTTGGCTGACAGGGTTGGCATTATCGACGAAGGCCGAATTGTTCAAGAAGGCAGACCGATAGAGCTTAAGAGGAGTGTCGGATCTGATGTCATTGTGGTGGAACTCGTCGACAAATTAGATCAAGCCGCTGATGTAGCGGCTGCGTTGCCGGCAGTCGATGATGTCACCATTGGCACGCAGGGGATAACGATCTCAACAGCTGATGGGGCGGGGCTCGTCGCTGAAGTAGCCGTGGCTTTCAGCAGACAAGATATTTCCCCTCAATCTCTAACTGTGAGAACCCCTTCGCTCGACGACGTCTTTCTCCGAGCTACCGGTCATCGGTTGACCAGTGAGATCGAACAATGATGTCGGATCGAAAACCCATCTCTCAACACAGCGGGTTTTTGGCCGATATTGGCACCGTTGCCCGTCGAGCTGTTCGAAGTCTTTCCAGAGAACCTGAGTTCATCGGTCCGGCTCTGGCTATCCCCATCTTCTTTTTCATCGTCAATATTGGAGCGTTGGAAGCCTTTGTGGAACGGCAACCAGGGATCGACTATCGAGCATTCCAACTTCCCGTCGCGATCGTGTTTGCAGTGACCGGAATATCACGTGCCAACATGCTGGTAACAGACATCCAAACCGGGTACTTAGATCGGATGCTGGTCACGCCGATTCGTCGGGTATCGCTGCTGCTGGGTCTGATGGTGGCCGACATCGTTTTGGCGTCTGCTTTAGCAGCGGTAGTGCTGCTTTTAGGTTTCGCCGTCGGCGTCAGCTTTGGAACGGGAATCTCTGGTTTAGCGGTGTTTGTGCTTCTCGCCATGGCGTGGAGCCTTGCCTTCACAGGTTTCCCTTATACGGTCGCATTGCGGACCGGTAACCCCGCTGCGGTTAATTCAGCTTTTCTGATCTTTTTCCCGTTTGCGTTTTTGACACCGAGCATGTTGCCGCGAGATTTAATGAGCGGATGGTTGAAAACGGTGGCGGCGTGGAACCCGGTTACGTACCTGCTTGAGGGTATGCGTTCAGTTCTGTCGGAAGGATGGGACCCAACGATGCTCCTCAAAGCAATGGCCGCAATAGTGGGGTTGGGGTTGGTGACGTTCACCATGGCTTTTCGTTCTCTAGCCCGTCGCGTCGCGACCGGCTAGTTACCTACCAGCCTCGGTCGACCCATTCTTGGAGTTGAGGAGCCTCGCTACCGATTGTGGTGTCATCTCCATGACCGGGAAGAACGACAGTCTCAGACGAAAACTTGGAGAACATGCGCTCGTCGATGCTTTTGATGATGGTGTCAAAATCGCCACCCTCAAAGTTTGTAGCGCCAGGACCACCGGGGAAAAGGGTGTCGCCTGAAAATAACAGCGGTGTGTCTTCAACATAGAAACTCATCGAACCTGGAGTGTGCCCAGGGTTGTGAATGGTGCGAATACGTAGACGGCCGACCTCGATCACTGAATCATCTTCCAAGATGAAGTCGTAGCTAGGGAGCATCGTTGCATCCTCAGCAGCGACACCCACTTCGTAACCGGCATCTCGAATGGCAGGGATAGCTTGAATGTGGTCCCAATGGCCGTGAGTTTCGACCACAGTTCTCACGCCGAGGCTTTGGCAAAGTTCTAGAAGCTGCTCGTGTTCGTTGGCAGCATCAATGAGAAGAGCTTCGCCTGTCTCGGTGCACCTGACAGTGAACACATTGTTTTCGTAAGGCCCGACGACAACCTTGTGCACTTCGACGCCGGTCCCTTTCCAGTGAAGAGTCATATGTGAAGTTTATGGCTTTGTGTTCTAAGCCATCGGGATGATCAGTTCTCGGTAGTTATTTGTTGTCGCGTAACGAATGCAAAAGGCCTATGACGAAAGGCTCGAGTTGAGCGCCGTCTGTCGCGACTTCTGGGAAAGCGACTCTGCTGGTTCGGTCACCGGACTCGCTTGGCACCCGAAACGTCATGCCATATCGGTCCACTCCGACCATTTCAGCTTCTTTGGCGTTTGGTATACCACCACGTTCCTGAACAAAAATGAGGTTTGCATCAGCATGGTCATCATTCATGTGTTCAATAGCGCCGAGTGCGTTTTGACAAAAGGGATCTTCCTCCGCAGTGGAGTAATCTTCGGCCGTCATCCAGCTCATGTGGCCGAAGCCGCCAACGAAGCGACAGCGTTCGACCATGAGCCTCCAGTAATTGAAGTCCTTGAAGTTCACGTAATCGGCAGCGTAAGGGTGCTTGGTTAAGTACTCGGCTTCCAAGTCGGGTGAAGCTTTGATTAGGTGCATCTGTCCGATCAATGTCAGTCTTGCCCCAACAAGGGGATCCCCTTCAACGGCGTCAGATGTATCCACCAGAAGGCTGGCCCGACTATCAAGGCGTGCATTCTTGGTGTGTTCTGCGAGGTCTGAAATAAGAATGACTGGGTTTCCCTCACCATCAACAATGTGAGAAACAAGACTGCCGTAGGGATATCCCTCGGTGGTGAGGGTCGATAAAACTCCTGTCGCGCTAGATGTCATCAACGAACGAGATAGTTCTGCGTCGCTAGGGAAGGAGTGAACGTCGCCCACCGGTGACACGTCGTGTCCGTCACCGTGTTCAAGTTCTGGAGTGTCGGCCATTAGCTAGGTCCTATGCATCGATAAGCAGTGACAGTGCTTACTGAGGTCGTTGTTTGTAATCCCCAATAATAGTGAAGCATTAATTCTGTCTCGAGTAGTAGTGACCCGTTGTGGGCGGGTCCGCCCGACGCCGTTGGAGGGTTTTGCCCGAGGCAGGCAAAGGAGCGTTGGCAAGGAGGGGAATCCCCACCAGGCCGGACCCGACCCACAACTCGCCTCAGCACGAAGAGGCGAGGGATCCAAAGATCCGCAGGTACGTTGCTAAAGTGTTTAACATAAAATGATAAGCATGCCAAACATAAACGAGGATGGAGTCTCATCGCGGCGAAATATCGCGCAAACCTAACTCTATGAGTGCCAGGGCTACCCTCCGCGAGGATTGTTGACGCACGTTATTGAGATCCATCCAGCTGCTAGCGGTCACATTTTTGTAGAGGTTCAAAGAAGTCACAAATAAGGGTTGATAATTAATATTAAGATCCCTTATCATGCGAGTGTTATTCCCCTTCTAATGTTCTTATGGAGATACCAAACATGAAACGTTCGTCCGTGCTCAAATTGCTTGGACTGGTCTTTGCGTTCGCTCTCGTCGCCGCCTCATGTGGCGATGACGGAGCATCAGTTCGTGAGGTCGGTTCAGCTAGTTCTTCTAGCGGTTCTGGTTCCGGTAGTGGTTCTGGTTCCGGTAGCGGGTCTGCCTCCGCTAGCGCGTCTGCCTCTGCTAGCGGCAGTTCCTCTGGAAGTGCTTCGGCGTCTTCTAGCGCACCCGCAAAAGCGGGCGCTGAAGTTACCGATGATGCGACAGCAGGAGAGGGTGGTTACGACTACGCCTCAAATGTTGATAATCACCGCCTGTTAGTGCTCGATATGTGCGACATGAACGAGCTCCTCGGCGCTAGTCCCATCGACTTCGGGGCTGTTGCCGATATATACAACAACGGCAAGAACGCCGAAAAGAGCGACGGATCGTTCCGAACTCTTGGAGGCTTCGCCTCAGCAGAGGGTAAGAAGCACCCCCATGACACCTATTACGGTGCTCCGGGTTCTCTTGACGTGTTCATTACCTCAGCACTCGAAGGCAGCGGGATGTTTGCAGGTGAATCTGATGGCGTAAGAAAACAAGGCGTTCAAAAAGGCATGCAAAACCAAGCCCTACTTGCATACGTAACCCATGAGGTGAACTCCGCTGTCGGGAAAGCCGGCGACGGCAACTGGGCAGGTGCTGTGCACAACTGGGATGAAGGTTGGGCCTTCTACCACGGGGCCAACGGAAGCTGTGGGCCATATGGGACAGCCAACAAGCGCGGCGGTAACTTCGGAACCATGGGCTCGGACGGTGAGACCGCCCAAGCTAACGAAGCCATCCTCAGTGCAATGATCGCCGGTCGAGATGCACTGATCAGAGGTAATGCTGGCGGAGCTGAAGCAGCGGTTTCCCTGGTTAAGCGTGGTGTGGTCATCACCTATTCGCAGGCAGTGATTCGTTACGCAGTGAAGGTCGAAGCCGACCTAGCAGCGGGCGACATGGATAAGGCCCGCATCCACCAGGCTGAGGGCTACGCCTTCTGGAGAGTCCTAGAGCCAGAACTGGCGGCCACGGGCTACTTTGCCGAGACCATCGAGACGTTGAATAGTGCTTATCATCTTGATAACGCACCAGGATCAGGTCCGTCTTCAGATGACATTCGTACCGCTCTCTACCCGGTATGGGGTCTCTTGGAAATCAGCCAAGACGATATCGGAAGCCTGCAGTAGAACTACGACCACGATCGGTGGGCTTGTCTAAGGGCAAGTAGGTCCAGCCGTCGTTCTCACTGGGTGCAAATCCAATAGAGAACGACGGCTGCTGCCGTTTTGGTTAGATACGTACTCGCAAGAAGTGATGCACCCTTTGGTGGAAACATCAGAGGGCTATTCAAAGATATACACCTGTCCCTCCAATCGTCCATCGGCGAAGAATAGGTATCCGCATTTCAAGAACTGGTGATTGGCTCCTGGGTTGATGCGACATTGAACCCCAGTCCCAAAGCAGCTGGAATCTGATGACTATCAAAAGTCAGATACGTCAATGGCTGAGGAAGTCGGTCAGCGGCTGCCAGATGCAGAGCATCTACGGTGCCGAGCTGGAAAGTTGCACCAATCTCTACAGCCCTTGCCAAGCAACGTTGATCAACCGGGACTACAGCGACACGGGCCCAGTCCTCCCGGAAGGCAGACCAAAGTTTTTGTTGCTCAGTAGGTCCTGAAGCGACACGATGTAGCGCCAGTTGAACTTCAGTTCTAGCTAACACCGATGCGCACCAGACCGAATCTTCTTCCAAATATTGGTTCACCAACTCGTGACCAGGTTCAGAGAGGTAGCGTTTCAACAGAGCAGAACTGTCCAGAGCAACGGTCATCACCGGCCTCTAATTTCACGAAGAGCACGTTCACTCGACAGTCCAGCAGGGAGATCAAAGATCACCTCAGGTCCTTGCCTATTGGAATTACTAGGCGCCTCAACTAGTCCAGAAGCAATGAGTGCCTCAACAGAAGGATTTTCATCCACGTGACCCACAGGTCCCATCTGAGCGATCACCTTCCCATCGACAGTCACAAAAATCGTGTGGCCTGCTTCAGCAGCACGGAGGTAGTGGGCGAGATTGGCGCGAAGATCGCGAGTCCCGACATGGTGGACAGAAGGTGAATGATTCATCATCAACTCGAGGTTCAGAAATGTGTACATCAGCGTACACAACTGGATTGGCGTATCTCCGAATAACAAGCTAAAACAAGACTCCCAACAACTTGTCGAAAAGGTAACCACCGTGAACTTTGCATTCACCGAAGAACAAGAAGAACTTCGTAGCTTCATCCGCTCCTTCATGGAGGAAAAATCTGCTGAAGCCACCGTACGAGAACTTATGGAAACAGACGACGGATACGACTCCGCTGTTTGGAGCCAAATGGCTGAACAGCTCGGACTGCAAAGCATGATCATCCCAGAGGAGTACGGCGGCCAAGGATTCGGATACGTCGAATTGGGTATCGCGCTCGAAGAAATGGGACGAAGCCTGCTGTGCGCACCGTTCTTCAGCACCGTGGTGCTCGCAGGCAACGCCATAATCCACTCAGGGAACGAAGACGCAAAAGCAGCATTGCTGCCAGGTATCGCTGATGGCAGCACCATCGCAACCCTGGCCCTAGCAGAAGCCAGTGGACGCTGGGACGCAGAAGGCATAACCGTCGAAGCGAGTGGCACCAGCGAGGGAGCAACAATCACCGGCGAGAAGATGTTCGTCACCGACGGCGGAACCGCAAACTTGTTTGTGGTCGCAGCCCGAGCCGAGGGAGGAATCCACCTCTACACAGTTGATGGTGATGCCTCCGGCCTCAGCCGCGAAAACCTCTCAACGATGGATCAAACACGCAAACAAGCACGAATCACTTTCGACGGCACCCCAGCCAGTCACCTGTGCGACACCAACGACTTCTCCTACATTGCTCAAATCCTTGACCTAGCAGCAGTAGCACTCGCGAATGAACAGGTAGGGGGCGCACAATTTGTCATGGATATGGCCGTCCAATATGCCAAAGACCGAGTCCAATTTGGCCGTCCCATCGGCTCGTTCCAAGCCATCAAGCACAAGTGCGCAGACATGCTGCTGGAAGTTGAATCAGCCAAGTCAGCCGCCTATTACGCTGCCTGGTGCGCGTCAGAAATGAACGACGAACTGCCGTCTGTCGCATCTCTCGCCAAGGCATATTGTTCCGAGGCTTACTTCCACTGCGCCGCTGAGAATATTCAAATTCACGGCGGAATCGGTTTCACATGGGAACATCCTGCCCACCTGTACTTCAAACGAGCCAAAAGCTCTGAACTGATGTTTGGTGACCCGGCCTACCACCGAGAGCTCTTAGCCCAACGAATTGGGCTTTAGAACTTCTATTTCTCCGTGAGGGGAACTAGCACAACATGCTTGGACTTGTAGTAGCAGTCTCACTGGTAATCGGGTTCGTCGTTGCTGCCGCCGTTATCGGCCGGGAGACACGACGGTTAAGTCAGCAACCTCGACAACCGGTATGGCGCCTCGAAGAGGCAGCAGCCTTCGTAGAAGCCGAACTACCCTTCGAAGTCGCAGCACAGACTGACCCAGAAACTTTGAGGCAACTGTTGAGACTCCACCTCAACGAACTCCAATTCAATTCTGAACCTGACGGCCACCCTGACATTGCTGACAGTTCAACTGCAGTACAAAATTTGTATCGGCGAGCGCGATCCAATGACATAGAAGTAACTCGGCCGACCGTCGATGCAATTATGGATGCCCACCTGCAGTATCTAAAGCTGATTGGCGCTCTCGGTCCACCCCAAAGCCCGACCTGAGGCAAGATAGACCTTATGGAAGCACCCAAAGAACTAGAAGGTCACAGATACGTCGGCGATAAACGAATCCAAAAGGTCCATGATCTGCAAAGCTGCGCCCATGAAGAAGCTGTGAACGCATTATGTGACGCCAAGGCGTACGCGACCTTCGGGCCCGACGAACTGCGCGAAGCACGAAATCGCGGTTACAAACCAGCGACCTGCTGCCAGAAATAGCGACTCCACCCTTGTCGGTCACCATCACTGAAACCCGTATAGAAGGAACACCACAGCTGGAAGCTTTCCTTGTTCACCCGGAACGTTCCTCTGCTCAAGCGCCGGCGCTGCTTCTTTGTCACGGCTTCCCATCAACGCAACGACCCGGTGTGCCGAGCAGGTCATATGAACAATTCGCCGAACGGGTCGCTGAAGAACAAGGCTGGGTTGTCTTAGCAGTGAGCCTTCGCGGGTGCGGCCAATCTGACGGCCAGTTTTCAATGGTCGGTTGGCTTGATGATGTGGCTCGGTCGGTACGACGACTCCGCGATGAAGGATCCCGACAGATTTGGCTCGTGGGCTCCACAACCGGCGGATCGCTTGCAATTATGGCAGCGGCTCAAGACCCTGAAATTCGTGGCGTTGCAGCTATGGCGCCGCGAGCAGACTTCGACGACTGGGCAGCTGACCCGCGTCGCTTCTTACAGCATTGTCGAAATGTCGGAGTCATCGACGATGACGACTACCCCGATTCGATAAACCGATGGTCAGACGAACTTCGACAACATAGAGCGGTTGACTCGATGAACGCGATTGGTCGGCGTCCCCTTCTCATCCTTCATGGCACCAATGATCGTCAAGTCCCACCCGATGATGCCCAGCTGTTAGCGGATCTTCATCCTGCACCAGAACTTAGGCTTGTCAATGGGGCAGACCACAGGATCCGACATGACCCCCGAGCCCTTGCAGTCCTATTGGGTTGGCTCGAACGCCAAGCAGGAGAACGACTCGATTAGTTCGAAGAGTCCTTCTTCGCTATGAGCATGGTTCCGACTGTACGAAGCGCCACGTCGCGGTTTTGGTTAATCATTTCAAAGGCGAGTTCAACAAACCCAATATGGGGCTTTGATCTACTTTCTCGCATAGCCATTATTTCCACTTGCAAGGTCAGGACATCGCCTACGCGCACAGGCGCAGGCCACGACAGTTCCGAAAGTCCCGCAGCACCTAAAGAATGCTCACCCAAAAACCCCTCCGCGGTGAGCCGCATCATTAATGATCCGGTATGCCAACCCGACGCGATCAATCCGCCATACATAGTTTGAGCGGCGGCTTCTGCATCAACGTGAAACCGTTGTGGGTCGAATTGAGTTGCGAATGCGAGCATTTCCTCTTCGACCATCTCAACGCTGCCTAAGACAAACGATTCACCGACCGAAAAATCTTCGAAACAACGGTCTCTCACAGGAACGGTTGACGTCACTTTGCTTTCCTCGCTTGTGCTCTTTGTGTTCGTAATTTCGATAAGGATTCGGGTGAATCAAGATCAGCAACCGAATGAAAACCGGAATCAGCGTAATGACCAGCAACCTCTTTCCAACCGCGAGGAGTTACCCCGAACCTTTTAGCGAGCAATGCCACAAAGATCTGCACCTTCTTCTCGCCGAAACCAGGAAGCGCCAACAATCTCTGACGTAGCTCTGAACCATCGGAGATGTTTGTCCAGAGCTTGCCTGTATTTCCGTCGTAATGGTCAACCAGATAGTTGCAGAGGGCATGGGTTTTTTCAGCCATCGACTTCGGAAACCGATGCAACGCAGGCTTTTCAGAAAAAGATTGAATTAAGGCCTCGACAGGGAACTCCGCCAAAGCTGCTGCCTCTAGATCAAAACCAAGGCGTTGCTGCAAGCGATGAGGAGCGAGAAAGGCCCGTTCGATAGGAAATTGTTGATCTAGCAGCATCCCAATCAACAAAGCCAGAAAATTGTTGTTCAACAGGTCATCAGCCTCGCGGTCCCCCGTGAAGCGCAAAGAACTAGACATTTGCACCACTCGTAAAACCCACCGTCAGGCCCCAACAGTCCTACTGAAGAACGGCACACGTCGTGTGATCAGACAGCCCATCGCAGTGAATCTATCCTTGCCTATAGAGGGCATGTGCATGAGAAGTACGTGTTTTGGTGACATCTGTGATGTATGAAGTACAGCAATGACCACCGACGTATTTACCGATGGCGCGTGCTTGGGCAACCCGGGGCCCGGCGGATGGGCATTTGTTGTCGACCAGGGGCCATGGTCGTCGGGATTCGAATCTCATACCACTAACCAACGCATGGAATTGACTGCGGCCAGCGCAGCAGTTCAAGCGCTAGAGGGCCCGTTGCGGGTTCATAGTGATTCCACTTACGTCGTCAATTGTTTTCGTCAGGAGTGGTGGAAGGGATGGCTAAAACGTGGGTGGAAAAATTCGAAAAAAGAACCCGTCGCCAACCGCGATTTGTGGGAACCCTTCATCGAACTGGTTAACGCTCGCGGCGATGTGGAGTTCGAATGGGTGAAAGGACATGCAGGTCACCGGCTTAACGAAGCAGCAGATCAGCTGGCCACAACTGCCGCAGCTGAACAAGCAAGCAGAACAGGCGGCATATACACCGACGCGATCGTGAGAGGACTTGACGCTGACAACGTTGAGGCGGCCACGAAGGCAGACAACGACGCAGCGCACAGTATTGCTGTATTCGGCCATCGTCCAACCGAACTCGGCGGCTACGGAGAAAACAGCACCACGTTGGCGGTGCGTCGTCGTCTCATCGAAGTACTAAGAGCGAAACTCGAAATGCACTCCGATGTTCAAGTACTGACTGGACTTGGACTGGGCGCAGAAATGCTGGCTGCTGAAGCGGCCTCAGCCACCGCCATTCCATACGCCGTAGTGCTTGCTTTCGACGGCGTGGAACTTAGATGGCCTGACGCGACACAAAAACGATTTCATGAACTCTTGGCTGGGGCACGCGCCGTCACTACAGCTAACGCTGAAACCCCAAAAACCAGTGCCGAATTCGGTAAAGCAATGGGACGACGCGACGACGCAATTCTTCGCCGTGCTACCGAAGCCGTATTAGTTCGAAATGCCAAAGACCGAACGTTGGGGGAATTGCAAAAAAAGTTAGAACGCCAATTCGAAGAAGATGTGTGGGTCATCGAACCAGAATGAAATCAGCCAGATCGGCGGGTGACCTGTCCTCGAACTAGGGCTAGGTCATGGGCAGTGACCACGCAAAGAACCCTGCGATCCTCTTTCCAAGAGCGTTCGCTTGGAGCGTAACCAGTGATAGCCATATGAACCGGATCAAACACATGCCCTGTCGCGTTACGAAAGCGGTCGAGACAGCCACTTTTCGCGACTTGTGCTACCGCACCGGTACCCGGCCACTCGGTGTCAGCCAGATCAAAAACAGCGAAGACCTCGGCCTGATGGTCCTCATCACAAGGAACAGCATCAACCGTTTCGATTTCATCTGCTCCGACAAGAAAACAATCACCAGGAACCAAGCGAAGCACACCGACGCTTCCAGCGGTCGTTATGTCTCCAGACGGACCTCGCACCGAACTGTCGAGGAGAGATAGTTTGTTGGGTTCGCTGCACCCGAATCCGACAAAAACAATGAACAAACAGCACGCAAAGAATCTCACTCGGTCGTCAACTCAACTAAACCGGCAAGTCGCCACAGGGTTCGTTCCATATTCTTGTTGTGCCGACGGGGATAACCCAGGGCTTCAATCACCAGAGGTAAACGCGACGTCGACCAATCAAAGGTCTCTGTCACCAGCGTCTGTTCACCCATTTCATCTAGTTCGTACCTCCAAATGTGGCCGCCCAAATGTCCCCACCCGATCAACCGGTTCTCCTCAAACTCCAAAACTCGACTTTTGATGCGGTAGGGAATGCCAAAGCGCATCTTCATAGCGAAAGTACTCCCAAGAGACAAGCGAGATTGTTTGCCAACGTGGCCCTGAACAGTTCCCGAACCATCAATCGCAGCATGCTGAGAAGGATCAGCTAACACATCGAAAATGACCGACGCAGGAGCTGAAATAAGTCGTTCGCGACTAGTTACGCGGGAAGACATACCCAAAACCTAGCTGTCCTTCATGGCAGGCAAGGATCAACCTAATTTGAATAACTCGTCGGGTAGCGCCCCGCGTCCTCGGGTAACCCGCCCATCAAGGTCGAAGAAAATCCAAGCTGGCTGGGAAGAGATACCGAAATAGTCCCAAAGAGCCCCATCGACCTCTTCGATATGAGGCAAGTGACCTAGGTCATGACGCTCAATGAACGCGACATAGCTCTGGGTGTCGTCTCGACCGGGTAATCCGATGATGGCGACCTCACTGTGGTTACTTAATGCGGCGACCGCCGCTGCTTCAGCGTTACACGTACCTCACCACGGAGCCCAGAACCATAAGAGCACCTCGCGCCCGGCCAAAGATGAAGGAAGGAACGTATCTCCCGAAATAGTTGGACCTTCGAGAACCGTCAAAGCAACTGGTACTCCGGCACCAACCTTCTCAACCAGCAAAGAAGTCTCCACACTCGCGGTTTTGGATTGAGTGATGGTTGTAACTACCGAGTCACTCACAACTTCCGTTCTATTTGCGGTTGAACACGAAGCCGACAAAACCAAAGCGGTCGCTACAACGACGTTAGGGAAATGGCGCCTCACCCAACAAAGGCTATGTGCCAGAACTCCACACACCGCTAGATTCAGTGCAAGTGAGTACAAGAGCGTTAATCATTACAGCGTTAGCAACCGGGCTAGTCATACTTGTCGCATTCGCCGCGCAAGTAGTCATCGCCATCTAGAGGCAATCGAAGTTAAGTTTCGTCATCTCGCCAAGGCCGAACCATCATGAGGTTACGATTGTCCACACAATGACTTCGAACCATTTTGATCTAGTCGTAATTGGGGGAGGACCCTCCGGGTACGCGGCAGCCCTAACGGCGGTGGCCGCTAACCTCAGCGTTGCTCTCATAGAACGAGACCGCCTCGGGGGTACATGTCTGCATCGCGGATGTATTCCCGCCAAAGAACTCCTCGAAACCGCAGCAGTTCATCGGACCGTATCTCAAGCCGGCGAATTTGGGATCATCACAACGGCACCGACAGTCGACTTTTCTGCTGCCCAAGATCGCAAACAAGCAGTCGTCGATCGACTCTTCAAAGGTGTCACGAACCTTGTCGGAAGCAAGGACATCGACCTTTTCTCAGGAACCGGGAGGATAGGAAAGGACCGAAAAGTCACAGTGCAACTCGACGATGGCACGGAGCAAGTGTTGAGCGGAGATTTTATTGTTCTAGCAGCCGGCTCTCAGACAAAAACCCTTCCTGGCTTCGAAATTGACGGCACCACCGTTTTGGCTTCCGATGAAGTTCTGAAGATGACGACGCTGCCGACAAGTGCAGCGATTATCGGAGGGGGAGCAATTGGATGCGAATTCGCCTCAATGTTGGCGGACTTGGGAACTGAAATAACCATCCTGGAAACAGAACAAAGACTCATCCCCGGAGCTGATGCCGATATAGCCAAGGCATTAGAAAGATCGTTCAAGAAACGAGGAATCAAATCGCTAACCGGAGTCACGGCCGACGGGCATACTCCTCAATCCGAAGGAACCGTCGTTCAGTTGAACGACGGAACTGAAATCGAAGTTGAAAAGCTCATTGTGTGTGTCGGTAGGCGCCCCTATACCGACCATCTTGAACTATCGACAACATCAATAGAGGTCGACGAAGACGGATTTGTAAAAGTTGACGAATTCTGTCGAACGAACGTAGATGGGGTGTACGCAGTGGGTGACTTAATAGCCACTCCACAACTAGCTCACATTGGATTTGCTGAAGCGATGCTCGTTGTCAGCGACATTGTCGGAGAGCAACGCTCACCGATCAATTACTCAAGGGTCCCGTGGGCCGTTTACTGTCACCCCGAAATCGCCTACGCGGGGTTAACGGAACAAGAAGCGGAGGACGCGGGTTACGAAGTGGCTGTCGCACAACACCGATTTGCTGGAAACGCGCGAGCCTTAATTCATAACGAAACAGAAGGCATGGTCAAACTTGTCGCAGAACGCAGGTCAGACGGAACCGCTGGGCAGCTGTTAGGAGTTCATCTCATAGGCTCATGGGCGACCGAACAACTCAGTCAGGGCTATTTAGCCATTAATTGGGGTGTCGGTATTGATGAGATTGCCGAGTTCATTCAACCTCACCCCACACTTTCAGAGCTCTTTGGCGAAGCGGTCTTAGAGCTAGCTGGTCGAACACTCCACGGCTGAAACGGTGCCTCCAGTGAATCACGTGGTCCCACAACAAGGTCCCCTCACTTAGATGCTTCGTGTCCGTTGGCTTGGTCGAGTTGAGTATCGAGAGTCGCTAGATCTACAACGACAACTTTTTCATTCCAGCCGCGACGACCACCTTCTTTTGCTCGAACACCCGCACGTGTTCACCGGTGGTCCCAACACAGACCTATCGAACCTTCTCGTAGAACCTTCCACAGTTGCAGCTACCTATGAACAGATTGATCGAGGAGGCGACATCACCTACCACGGCCCGGGACAACTCACTGGGTACCCCATACTCTCGCTACCGGGTCGACGAGGCGGGGGTATTGCGGAAACGAAAACATATGTCCACCAGTTGGAACAAGTTCTGATCGACGCACTTAGTGAATTGGGTCTCAATAATTGTGGTCGCCTTGACAGATACCCAGGTGTTTGGGTGCATCCCGCAAACGAAAGACCCCGAAAAATAGCTGCCGTTGGAGTCCGACTTAGCCGAGGCCGAACGATGCACGGCTTTGCTTTAAATGTGACGACAGATCTGTCATGGTTCGACCACATCATTCCTTGCGGGATAGAGGACTTTGCGGTTACGAGTCTCCGCAATGAAGGAGTCAACGCCTCAATGGACACTGTGGTGCAGGAAGTGTCAAAAAAAGCGATCGAAACCTGGGCAACTACCGGTTCCGAATTTGCTGCAACCGCCTTCCCAAAACATGAAAAAGATCTGGATGCGTTCAAAGGCGACCACACAAGGACAAGGACGCCTAACGACGAAACAACAGTTCTTTTGCGAGAACGGACCACGACCGACCGACGGCAACGACGTCTTCAGGAAGTAGGCGTGTCTGACGGACTTCCCATAACCACCAGGAAACCCTCGTGGATGAAGGCTCGCATCGACCTCAACGATGGCTACCAACGAGTTCGCTCAACCCTGCGCAGTCTTGATTTGACCACCGTGTGCGAAGAAGCGGGCTGCCCAAATATTTACGAATGCTGGGGCAAAGACACGGCGACCTTCATGATCAACGGAAACCGATGCACACGTGCTTGCGGTTTCTGTCTTGTGGACACCCGACACCCGACACCACTTGATCAAGGCGAACCACAACGCGTCGCAACCGCAGTCACCACAATGGGTCTTGACCACGTTGTGATCACAGCCGTCGCCCGCGACGACCTCCAAGATGGAGGGGCCAGTGGGTTCACAAACACCATCAAAGCAATTCGAAGCGCCAGCCCGTCCACCACTGTAGAGACACTGGTCCCCGATTTCGGAGGCCAAAAAGAAGCTCTCCAATCCCTGGTGAATGAACGCCCAGATGTGATCAACCACAACCTAGAAACTGTCGCTCGGCTGCAACGAGCAGTGCGACCAAGCGCAGGGTACGCAAGAAGCTTGGCTCTCCTTGCTCGAGTCAAAGCTGAAGGTATCGCCACTAAATCGGGATTGATCACAGGACTGGGGGAGTCCGACAAGGAAGTACTCGCAGCGCTCGCTGACCTAGCAGCAGTCGGCGTCGACATCGTGACGATCGGCCAGTACCTGAGACCGAGCCCCAGCCACTTACCGGTGCAGCGATGGGTGACTCCTGAAACATTTGAAATGCTCGCCGACTATGGGCGGGAACTCGGAATCCGACACATAGAGGCGGGACCGCTGACACGATCGAGCTACAACGCATCCGACAGCGTCCAATCGCTCTTGCCAACTCCGTAACATTCAGATCACCGTGAGTACACTTCCGACAATGGCAGCAGGTCCACAGCTTGACGCCGCAACAGTGTTGCTGCAGTGGGCAACTGGTGGTCTCTTGTTTTGCTGGGTTACCACGCGACGCAAAGAACTGGGCGTCGGCTATGGATGGCTACTCAGATCAAGCTACGCGGCTGTAGCAGTCCTTGCCGCGATAGCGGGCTACGGGTGGGCTTCAGAACCAATACGTGACGCAGCATCAGTAGGCGTAGCTACTACCGCCGCGTGCGCGCTGCTGCTATCAGTTGTTCGTCGACACGGTCACCTCAGTCCACAACCCAATCAACCTAGAGAAACCGGCGTGAGTTTTGATCCCCGGTGGGACCTCCTAGCACCAGCCATCGGAACCATCGGCCTAGTCGCAGCGGGCGTAGGAGGAGGAGGTAACGAACTTTTGCAGACCGCACGAATACTGGTCGGCGCTGCGTTCTTAGGTTCGGTTACTGACGCCATGCTGCTCGGACATTGGTATCTGGTGCAACCTGGACTGCGAAGAGAACCCCTGTTGGAACAAGTTTCATGGCTCGGCAAACTTTGGCCCCTAGAGGTCGGCCTGCTAATCGTGCCGACAGGCATGATTTCGGTCTTAACAGGTGAGATAGACGACAGCTACGGAGGGATGCTTGGATGGTTTTGGGTTGCCTGCGCCCTTACAACCGGGGCCCTGGTGATAGTTACCCGTGCGGCGTTGCGCGAACGTCAATACGCAGCCGTCATGGCCGCCACTGGACTTCTCTATTTGGCGATCCTGACAGCTTTCGGCACTGACGTGGTGGCGCGACTAGTACTCGAAACCTAGAAACCATCAAACCGCGACCAGCAGTTCCCGATAACTAACGGCCCTTCCATTCAGGTGCCCGCTTTTCTCGAAAAGCATCGACGCCTTCTTGGGCGTCCTCTGTAATTCCAACAATCCTTCGAATGCTTTCACCCATACGCACTGCCTCAGACCAACTCATCCGCTGTGATCGAGTAGCGACTTCCTTCACAGCGCGAACTGCAAGCGGAGCGCCCTGACACAGCCGTTCAGCGAGAACATATGCCTCATCCATCAAATCATCGTGAGGAATGACCCGCCACGCCAACCCCATCTCGGCGGCCTGTTCGGCATCAATATTGTCGCCCGTCAACAAGATTTCCATAGCATCCGCCCAAGCCAGCTTCGACGGTATTCGCATTGACCCAACGATGGTCGGTACACCCACCTTCACTTCAGGCATCCCAAACACAGCGCGATCTGAAGCCAACAAAAAGTCGGTTGCTATAGCTCCAGTTAATCCGTAGCCAATACAGGCCCCGTTTACGGCCGCGATAGTGGGTTTCCATAACTCCAAACCGCTCTCGAAACTGTTGATTGTCGGAATTTCGAAATAACTTCCCGACCACGAACCCGCAGAGTTTCCTTGACCAGGGCGTAAATCAGCACCAGCACAAAAAGCGCGTCCAGCCCCGGTTAAGACCGCAACCCATGCTTCGGGATCGTTGTAGAACTCCAACCACGCCGCGTTTAAGCACTCCCGCATAGCGCCGTTAATCGCATTGAGAGATTCAGGACGGTTGTAGGTAATCGTCGCAATATGTCCTTGGAGTTCGTATGTTGCTTCTTCGCTCATCTTCCCTGGCCTAACCTCAAGATCAATAAAGTTGGGTAACGAACAATTACCCGCCACGTGTCTAGTCCATTCGTCCACCACAATGGGGAAGTGAGACTCGTCATTCAAATTCCCTGTTTCAACGAAGCAGAGACACTGCCCGCCACACTGGCAGATCTGCCGCGACATGTAAGTGGATTTGACGAGGTTCTTTGGTTAGTCATCGATGATGGATCCAGTGACGAAACCGCAGAAGTTGCCAAAGCCCACGGAGCAGATGCCGTCGTGAAGTTGACCCAAAACAAAGGGTTGGCAGTTGCGTTTCAAGTTGGACTTGACGCGGCCTTGCGATTAGGCGCGGACATCATCGTCAACACAGACGCAGACAACCAATACTCAGCAGAAAACATTCCGGACCTTGTCAAACCAATAACCGATGGCCATGCCGACCTGGTAGTGGGAACACGAGACATAGCTAACCACGAAGAATTCTCAACCCTTAAAAAGTATTTACAAAAGATCGGCTCATGGGTCGTTCGACAAGCCTCAGCGACTGAAGTTTCCGATGTCACATCGGGATTTCGCGCCTACTCCAAAGAAGCAGCTCTGCAAGTCAATGTCGTGTCTCAATTCACTTATACCCTTGAAACACTCATTCAAGCCGGTCGCTCAGACCTAGCGGTCGTCGACATACCTATTAACGTCAACCCAACAACTCGCCCGTCACGTCTGTTTCGTTCAAAACGTCAGTATGTTCGAAGATCAGCAGCAACAATCACCCGGGTATACGCCATGCACCAACCTCTACGAGTCTTCAACATCCCAGCAGCGGTCTTTGCGCTAGCAGGCCTAATCCTGTTTGGTCGTTTTGGATGGTTTTACGTGACCGCCGGAGGAGAAGGACACATCCAGTCGCTCATAGTGGGAGCTGTTTGTCTGCTCGTCGCGATGCAAATGTTGATGCTCGGTTTATTAGCAGACCTACTCAGATCCAATCGAGTCATCAGCGAACGAGTTCTTCGACGGGTTCGAAATATTGAACTCTCACTGGGCGATTACAGCACCATCGAAGACGAATCCACACCCGACCCGTAATTGCCGCCTCGCCTGCGATTGCGACGCCAGGCCAGTGAGAGCACAAGTGCCAACGAAAGCACAGAGATAGAGACTCCCGCCCTCAAACCAGAGGGACGGTATTCCAACGTCACCGTGCTCGACCCTTCGGGTACAGGAACCCCAACAAAAGCGTGATCTGCCGCAACCAGTGGCTGAGGAACACCATCGACTGAAGCCACCCACCCATTTTGCATAGCGTCAGCTACCACCAACCAGCCGGGACCAGTGGTTGTTAACGAAATGCTCAAATGATCGAACTGGTCATCAAAGTTGTCTATCACCGCTTCTGCTGCACCACTAGTCAGATGACCAGACTGTTCCGAGAGCAGCGCCAACTGCGAAGGAAGAGGAGTCTTCAACATCTCCACCCGCTCTCGCCCATCTGGAACCACCACAGCCTCAGAAGCAAACCTGACTCGTTCCAACGCATCCAGATTTTCCCAAATTGCCACATCGTCGGCGTACGCCAAACGTAAACCACCGCCCGCTGAAGCCATTCCATTGAGAGCAAGCGCCCCAGACTCGTCGGATCGAAGCTTCAAGGTCCCATCATCAGCGTCCAATCGGACGCGAATCAACATTTCGCCACCAGGCGGTAAATCCTCCGCCGCAATGGGAATCCAATGACTACCTGCTGGTAAGAACCCTCGCGCGTGCCGTCGTCCAGTCCGCACAGAACCGTCTGGCCCAACAATTTCCACCCTCAATCGACCCGCCAGATCAGTCGTAGAGAAATCTTCCACCAGATGAAGCTCGATACCCCGAAGCGGACGTGAGTCAACCGTCACTTCCAGACGACCGTCCGGATCCAGTTCTCTAGCGGATCCACCATCGGACAACATGAATGGTGTTCCCGGCAACGGAAAATCGACCTGAGTGACAAGCCAACGAACCGACATCCGATCCAAGACCGGAGACCTCAAGCGATTCACATCGAGAAACTCGAGAAAAGAAAACGTGTACGACCTATCGAATGCTTCAGGATCCACAGCGACTAACAAATCCCTCCACGTTGGCTGATGAAACACATGACCGGTCACAGTTCGAATTCCGTAATGGGTGGTCGTGCCGGAATAGAACGCCAAATCATGCGCCGCAATTCGATCCCCGTCTGCCTCTGAAGCCAAGAATTCGTGAGCCGGGGTCGTTGGATAATGACGCTCAGGGACTTCGTTTGGCCAAAACGGAGAAACAAACAAAAGTATCTCCGCCGCCGCTACTGCAGCTACTACAACGGGCAAAAACACTTGCAACGAACCTCGACGCCGCAAGACGACTGTTCCAATGATGATCGCCGCCGCGAACCCAGCAATAGCAACAGACTGGCCGACCTCCGAGAGATGACCCTCCCGCGAAGCAAGCCGCAAAACATGGACCACACCGGCAACCGTGACGATCAAAACAGCGAAGATACCTACGACAGGCCAGCGACCCCTGTACCTATCGAATCGATCGCCCCGAAATTCGCTGCCTGAGCTGAGCGTCTCAAGGCCCAGACCCACCAAAAGAGCAAGCAGCAGCAACCAGATCGATCGCATCCTTCCCACAAAGTTCGTGTCGAAAACAGGAAAGTTCTGAACAAAAGCGAGAACAGGACCTCCGCCGTATATCAAGAGGGTCGTGACCCCCAACAACGCGGCGATAACAGCAGTGAGCGAACGCGACACAGATGCAGGTGGGCGCCAAAACAGGGCACAAACAACGATCACCAATGCTCCCGCCCCTAAGAACGCACAAGTTTCGATGTAATTACGGTCACCATAGAAAAATCCCTGAGCATGGGAACCAAATGCCCGAGGAATCGCAGCTGTCGCCATCAACGAAGGCGACAGATGATCCGAAACGGTTTGAGCTCGATGAGTTAGATCGGTTCCTCTTATCTGGCTAATGAACGGCAAGACTTGCCACGCCGCTAATCCGACCCCCAAAACAACCGACCCGACAGCAGAGGCCACTAAACCCAACGTCTTACCCTCTGCCCGAAATTCAGTCCGTGAACGCAAAATCAGCCACAGCAACATCAGAGCTATCGCCCAGCCGGTCAAAGCAGGAAAACCAGCCAACAACATCGCGCACGTCACCAACGAAACAGTTAGGCACGAAGACAGGTCTCGGCGCCGCAACAACCTCTCAGTTCCCCACAAAAGCCAAGGCAGATATGCGCCGACATGACTCTGAGGCCAGTTCGTCCACACTGTTTGAAAACCACTAAACGAATAAATGAATCCCGATGTCAACGAAGCCGCATTGGAGACACCGAGGCTGCGAAGCAAAAGAAATACACCAGCAATTGCGACTGACAACTCAGCAAGCTTTATCCACGCCGGCGCGACACGGTCCGGGAAAAGGAGAAACGGCAAATTCAAGGGATCGAAAAACCCCTGATGGGGGACTGACGCCAGAGGGGTGCCGCCCGCCGGATAGGGGTTCCACATAGCGAAATCACCGTCTAAAAGTCTGCGATGAAATAGCTCTTGAGCCGGGAACCCTGAATCGACAGGATCAGCAACAGGGATCGACGTCAATTCAAGATCAATGGGTTGACTCTCGTTCCATGGAGCCCAACGCAAAACAGTGTCAGAACGTAGGAACGTTCGAGCGCCAATTAACGGAAGGCCGATGCTCAGAATGATCGTTACAACAACAACGCCAAGGGTCCAACTGGTTGCTCTGTCGACCCGACGTCCAGTCACCCCAAAATCGCTCTTTCGCAATAGGCCCTATAAGGAGAGGGGGGCATAGATTCGATCGTTCTCGCGACCTCGTCGACTGAAACGAAGCCCATCTTGTAAGCGACCTCTTCTAGGCATGCGACCTTGCGACCATGCTCCTTTTCGACTGAAGCGACGAAGTGGGAACTTTCAAGAAGACTTTCATGAGTCCCTGAATCCAACCAAGTTGCATCTCGACCTAACTTCACGGCCCGCAGCGCACCGTCCCGTAAGAAACTCAAATTCAGATCAGTGATTTCCAACTCACCGCGACCGCTGGGAACTAGTTCTTTGGTTCGCGAAACAGCGGTGCCGTCATATAGGTAAAGTCCCGGTACCGCGAATTCGCTTCGGGGGTCCGCTGGTTTCTCTTCGATCGATAAAACCGACCCAGAATCGTCGATCTCTATGACTCCGTAACGTTGAGGATCATCGACCGGGTACCCCCAAACAACAGCTCCGCTCTCAAAGGTCGACACCTCATCTTCTAGACCGATCGGTCCATGAAAAATATTGTCTCCGAGTACCAGAGCGAAGGGTTGGTCTTGAACAAAGCTCTCACCGATGAGCACTGCTTGGGCGATGCCGCCGGGAGACGGCTGGACGTTATAGGAAAGATCAATACCCCACTGATGACCATCGCCCAAGACTCGTTCGAAGATGGGAAGATCACTCGGCGTGCTAATCAACTGAATTTCTCTGATGCCAGCGTTCATCAACGTTGCCAACGGGTAGTAGATCATTGGCTTGTCGTAGACCGGTTGAAGCTGTTTGCTTGCAACCCGACTAATAGGAAACAACCGAGTTCCCGCCCCACCGGCGAGCATCATGCCCCGCATCGATGCAACTCCCGTACGTCGTCACTCATCACGCCCACCAGTCTGCCGCAGTGTTAAACCAATCGTGGGTCGGGCCACTATTCAATGATTATGACAATGTCGCCAGCGCCGACAGTGTCACCAGGACTTACCTTTACCTCAACGACTGAGCCCGCTTTGTCAGCGTTGATGTTGTTCTCCATCTTCATAGCTTCCAGCACAACCACGGCATCTCCCTCAGCGACCTCTTGCCCGACTTCAACGAGGACCTTCACAATGGTGCCCTGCATCGGCACTGCCACCTGACCAGAACCCGCTGCACCTCCGCCACTCGAAGCGGCGCGTCGAGGCTTGCTGGCCGCTTTAACTGCAGATCCAGCAAGCTCAGGAACCCAAACTGCGACTTCAAAACGTTTTCCATTGACCTCGAGCACAACATCTTTACGGACCCGCGGCTCATCTTCTTCCAGCTGCTGGTCGGTACCGCTGCTCTTCTCAACCACATCGCTGAGGTCCAGAGACTCCTCTACCCACTTGGTGCTGTGTTCCCCCGCCTGAAAATCGGGGCTGGCCAAAATTGCGCTATGAGCAGCAGCAGTTGTCGCTATCCCACCCACTTCTAGCTCCACTAGTGCACTACGCATACGGGAAATAGCTGTTGCCCTATCAGAACCCCACACAATGAGTTTGCCGACCAAGTTGTCATAGAATTGGGAGACGGTGTCACCCGCTTCGTAACCGCCGTCCCAGCGGATTCCGAAGCCCTGAGGGACCTTCAATTCGTTGACCGTCCCAGGAGAGGGAAGAAAGCGGCCACCCGCGGGATCCTCAGCATTGATTCTCACCTCAATGGCGTGACCATCTTGTTCGATGTCTTCTTGCCTGAAAGACAGCTCCTCACCGGACGCGACTCGAATCTGCTATCTGACAAGATCGATGCCCGATACCAGCTCGCTTACTGGATGCTCAACCTGCAGCCTGGTGTTCATTTCAAGGTAAAAGAACTCACCGTCTTGGAACAAAAACTCGACGGTCCCTGCGTTGGTGTAATCACAGCCTTCAGCAACAGCGACAGCAGCGGCTCCCATAGCCTGACGCACTTCGTCGGGAAAATTCGGGGCAGGACTTTCTTCCACTAACTTTTGGTGCCGTCTTTGAGCTGAACAATCCCGCTCTCCGAGCCACACGGTGTTCCCGTGTTGGTCCGCGATGATTTGCATTTCGATGTGGCGTGGCCAAGTCAAATAGCGCTCCATGTAGCACTCGCTTCGCCCGAAAAAACTTTCAGCCTCCCGTTGAGCGGACTCCAGAGCCGCGTCAACCTCTTCGGCCGACGTAACAACCTTCATGCCACGGCCACCACCACCGTAGGCAGCCTTGATCGCAACCGGATACCCGTGTTCGTCAGCGAAACTACGTACCTCATCAGGATGTTGAATGATTTCTGTAGTACCAGGGACCCCACTGACACCAACTTTTTCGGCGGCAAGGCGAGCCGAAATTTTGTCCCCCATCACTTCGATAGCTTCAGGTGGGGGACCTATGAAAGTGACGCCACGTTCGGTAATAGCTCGAGCAAAGTCCGCGTTTTCGCTATAAAAGCCGTAACCCGGATGAACAGCCTCAGCGCCGCTTTTCTCTATAGCGTCAAGAATCGCTGAAGTGTTTAGATACGAATCGGCTGCAGTTTCCCCGCCTAAAGCGTAGGCCTCATCAGCAAGTCGAACGTGAAGAGCATTTCGGTCTAGCTCGCTGTACACAGCGACACTCGTAACGCCAAGTTCGCGACAGGCTCTAATCACTCGTACAGCGATTTCTCCGCGGTTAGCGATCAAGATCTTTGAAAACAATGGTCCAGCCTTCCGAGCACAGACATACGACCTGCAATCGTGCCACAATCAAACCCTTTTGCCCCATTTGACTCATTTTCTTTCCCAAATAACTTGACAAATCACTAAGTACTCTGGGTTATGTGGAAACTCCCAAATTCGAAGCGGTCGAGAAAACTCGCTTTCATGACATCACTTGGGTCCCAGAAATTTCGTCAACTAACACAGCCCTGCTTGAAAGAGCGCGCAACGGTGGCCGCGAGGGTGAGATCATAGTCGCGGACCTTCAAACCAAAGGCCGTGGGCGAAGAGGAAGAACCTGGACGGCTCCGTCGGGAACTTCCCTAATGATGTCGATCCTTCTTCGTCCCCCCAAAGACACATTGTCTCCTAGCAATGCGTCATTAATCACCTCCGCGCTTGCGGTATCAGCGCTAGCTGCAGTGGACGAAATGACGAACATTAAACTGGAAGTCAAATGGCCCAACGACTTGGTCGTAGATAGTCCGAACCCAGTCCTTGTTGACGGAGATCCGGGATATAGAAAAGTCGCGGGCATTCTGACCGAAACCCTGATTCAACAAAACGCTATCGAAGCTCTTGTCGTTGGAATAGGTCTGAACACGGGGTGGGGCCAAGTGCCACCCGAACTTGAACTGGTAGCAACAAGCCTTGACGTGCTTGCTGGCGTAACCGTTGACCGAACCCAACTCGCCCTGACGCTGTTAGAACATTTTGAGACTGAATATGCCGCTCTTTTAGAACCCGCAGGAGCCAAGAATTTGCGCCAAAAAATACGGAAACACTCAGCAACCCTCGGGAAACGAATCTTGGTCCACACGAACCAAGAACCAGAAACACAGTCGCTACAAGGACACGCTCTCGACATCGACGAAGCTGGTCGGCTCGTAATCGAATTCGACAATGGCGACACTCAAGTTGTTGCCGTGGCCGACGTAGAACACCTGCGACTTGACGCGCGCTGACCCGCAACTCCAAACAAGCAATACCCTAGGGCTACATGGCTGAGATCGTTTCCTCTGAAACCATTGAAGGTGTTCACGTCGTCACCCCAGACGTCTACGGAGATGACCGGGGATTTTTCGTCGAAACTTATCGACGTGAATGGATCCCTGAAGGGTCACGAGAGATGGTTCAAGCCAACCGCGGAGACCGGCAAAGTGGTTGCATAGTTGGATTGCACTATCACCTCCATCAAGCCGACTACTGGTACGTGCCCTTCGGGACCGTAAGAGTCGTCTTGCACGACTTACGCTCTGGGTCGCCAACTGAGGGAGCCACTCAACTCACCGATCTGCAAGGAAACGAACATCGCGGTATTTACATCCCTCCAGGGGTAGCCCATGGGTTCGCGGCTCTCACTGACGCAACAATCACCTACCTCGTAGATAACTACTACAACCCATCGGACGAACTCGGAGTTGCTTGGGACGATCCAGAGATAGGAGCCGATTGGGGTATAGCAACTCCAACCCTGTCAGCCCGCGATCAAAACAACCCGTACAAGAAAGACATCCCAGAACCAGTCCAACCTCGATACGGACTTAGGAACTGAGCCGACGATGAAAGTTCTTGTCACGGGCGGAGCCGGATTTATTGGTTCGAACTTCGTTCGGTTCCATCTCGCAAACAGTGACGACGAAATCACAATCCTCGACTCTCTCACCTATGCAGGAAGCCGAGACACGCTGTCGGACTTCATAGAAAATCCACGGGTTTCATTTGTCGAAGGAGACATCTGCGACAGGGAGAAAGTTGCAGCGACGATGCAAGGTCATCAACTCGTGGTCCATTTTGCAGCAGAAAGCCACGTCGATCGATCAATCGAAGGATCTGAACGCTTCATAATCACGAACTGTGTTGGCACCAATTTACTTTGTGACGTTGCGGCTCAGATGGAAGTCCAACGCTTCGTTCACATCTCGACCGATGAAACATACGGGTCCCGAATGGACGGGTCATTTACCGAAAATGACAAGCTCGAACCCAGTAGTCCCTACGCGGCGTCTAAAGCAGCATCCGATCTGATAGCCCTAGGCCATCACACAACCCACAACCTTCCCGTGGTTATCACTCGGTCCTCCAATAATTACGGCCCCTTCCAGTTCCCCGAAAAACTCATACCGCTGTTTGTGACCAATCTCTTAGATGGCTCAAGCGTCCCCCTGTACGGCGACGGCGCGAACGTCAGAGATTGGATACACGTAGAAGACAACTGTGCTGCCATATCGAACGTTCTCCAAAACGGTGAGATCGGAGAGATATACAACATTGGTGCCGGAAACGAAGTTTCAAACCTCGACCTCACCAAAATGTTGATCGAATTGTGCGAACGCGACGAATCAGCGATCACTAGAGTCGACGACCGTCCAGGCCACGACTTTCGTTATTCCGTCGACTCGACGAGAATACGCGACCTTGGTTGGGCTCCCCAGATTGACCTTCAAACTGGATTGGAGGCAACCGTTCGGTGGTACCACGACAACGAAACATGGTGGCGGCCAAAGACGGTAAAAGCACAGTGACCCTAGCGACTGTCCTCACGTCAGCAAGCAGATATGTGCCTTTGGTACGAAACTTCGCCAGAAGAGAACTCAAAGCACGGTACAAGCGAAGCCTTCTCGGGTGGACATGGTCACTGCTCAGCCCACTGTCAACCATTCTCGTTTATAGCTTGGTGTTCTCAGTGTTCTTCCGAGCGGCACCACCGGCTGCTGGAAACGGATCTCAAAACTTCGCAGTGTTCCTGTTTACCGGCCTAGTGGTCTGGCTGTTATTTGCGGGCATGATCAACGGTTCAATGGGATGGCTGATGGGTATAGGTGACCTTCGACGAAAAGTCTTCTTTCCCCCAGAAACAGCGATTTTTGGGAGCGCCCTAGCCCTGGCTGTCCAATCAGCTATAGAGGCAGGCGTCCTGCTCATAGTGATGCTCCTAATAGGCAATGTGGGTCCCACGACTTTGCTTTTGCCAATAGTGCTTGCACTGGCCGGCATCTTCGGCCTCGGCCTCGGATTCTTCGTGTGTGTTCTCAACACCCACTATCGCGACGTCCAATACCTCGTTGGAATTGTTCTCAACGCAGTGTTCTTTCTCGTACCCATCGTTTACCCCCTCGGCATAATCCCTGAACGTCACTGGGGTCTCCCGATTCGCAGAATTGTCGAGCTGAACCCAATCAATCAGTTTGTGGCCGCAGCTAGAGAATCGGCCTATCTACTGCAATGGCCGAGTCTGGGTAGATGGTGCGCTCTCGTCTGCTACTCATTTGCAGTATTTGCGTTGGGTTGGCGTTTCTTTGCTCAGCGATCAATGCAGTTGAGTGAGGACATGTGAACCCCATCATCTCAGCGCAACAAATATCTAAACAGTACCGAGTGCACCGCGACCGTCCTGACTCACTCAAAGAAGCAGTCGTCCGTCGTCGAAAAAATAGATCAAGTAGCGAATTTTGGGCTCTGAAAGACGTCTCGTTAGACATCGAACGAGGATCCTTCTTCGGTCTCATCGGACACAACGGATCTGGCAAAACGACATTGCTCAAACTTATGGCCGGCATCCATACACCCAGCAGCGGGCAACTAAAAGTTAATGGACGGGTGTCAGCACTATTAGAACTCGGATCGGGATTCCACCCAGAACTCAGCGGGCGCGAAAACATCTATCTGAATGGAGCGATCCTTGGCCTCACCAGAAAGGAAATGGACCTAGCGGTCGACGAAATCATCGAATTCAGCGACATAGGTGACTTCATTGACGCGCCAGTGAAGATCCTTTCCAGCGGAATGTATGTCCGACTCGGATTCGCAGTAGCGGTGCATGTCGCCCCGGAGATACTGCTTATCGATGAAGTGATCGCCGTGGGAGACGAAGCCTTTCAACGTAAATGCCTTGAGCATTTGTATGAACTACGTCGGGCAGGCACAACTATCGTTCTCGTTTCTCACTCGCTTCCCTTAGTCGAAGGGCTATGTGACGAAGTGGGCTGGCTTGACCATGGGGCACTCATGCAAGCAGGCGAAGCCACCGAAGTCTGCTGGGCGTATCTCGACTCGGTCAACGCGCAAGAAGCGGAAAAACTGCGAGACGAAGACGATGATCCGATCCACACCGACACCTCACTCACCGAAATAGAGGTTCGAAGAGGTAGCGGAGAAATGCGCATATTCCATGTGGATTACCTCGACGACCAATGGCTTGCAAACCCGTTACCCAGCTCCGGGAACACACTTGTCATTCGACTTTGGTACGAGGCAGAAACCCCGGTTGACGATCCCGTTTTCGCAATAAAACTCCATCATGCGACAGGAGTGCACCTCGCTTCGCCGAATAGTGCGCTTCAACAACTTCACACAGGCTCCATTAGCGCTGGCCGTGGATACGTTGACTTTGTAATTGACAAGCTCACGTTGCTTGCCGGCGATTATCTGCTGTCCACCTCCATAACCGATCGAGATCGAATGCATGTCCACGACGCATGGGAACGATCACATTCGTTACGAATCGTTCCCGGATCGTCGCCCGAACGTGAAGGTCTCACTGATCTTCTCGGGAGATGGCAACCACCGGTTCCACACGAAAAGGGTTCACCGGGTCACCCAAATCGTTGAGTTGAGCCGCGGCCACTGACGTAACTGCGACGCGTACAATCATTAAAGCCTGGCTATGCGCTAGTTGTCACCCTATGGAGGCTGCATCGATGAATTCGATCGAAACAACACAAACAGCCCCAACACAGACCTCCCAAGGATCGGAAACAAATGGGAGACAAAATCTAAATGTTGGAATAGTCCTCCCCAACGATGAACGTCACCCGGTTGGCTGGCTGGCAACCCGAGCTTTAGGGACCGAAATTGAATGGCGTAATGGGCCAGTCAACACCCAATGGTTCGTCGAAAAGTCGCCACCACAGCTATGGGCCGATGACCCGTCACTAAAGATCAACCAACTGCCAGACGACATCAACGAATTAGAAAACGAACTAGACGTGATCTTGGGACACGGACTGGCAAGCAAAGAGATCGAATTCGGAATTGACCCAGCCGTTGTCGAATTGACCCTTCACGACACCACTACATTGTTGACCCGCTACTTGTTGCCCGACCTCACACAAGCGACGCACCCAGCTCCCTCTCTTCAAGAGTCAATAGTGGTAGACGTAGACAGCGACCTAGCGGAAACTGTTGCCGCGGAAATCGCTCGACACGCATTATCTAAAACAATCCCAATTTCTCTCCTCGGTTCAGAAGCAGATCAAAGTCGTTTCGCTGAAAAACTGCAACGCCACAACCAAACAGCAACCGATGTAGGTCGCGACCTTGACCCCGACGAATTTGCTGCACTAATTCAACACGCAGCGGTTGTCGTTACTGGAGACCCTGCGGTGCAACACCTTGCCGAAGTGTTGCATGGCCGTGTGGTTTTACTCACAGAAACTTCTGATGGTCAAACCATTCAACGAGACCTCTGGTCCGCCACATCAGGTGTCCCACACCCTCAGCTAGACCCAACGTTAGAAGCCAAAATTCAGCGACTAGCCGAAATAGTTGAACAAACAGCTCTTCTTCGACTTGATCGGACGATCTCAGATCGCACCGCGGCTCAAGAAAGGGAACGCAACGAACAAATCGTCACCCTTCACGAACGACAGGCAATTCAGTGGAACCAACAACGGCGCCGTTCAAAACAGACCATCGACCGGATGCGAGAAGAGATCCTCAATGTTGAAGCGAAACTTGAGACCGCTGAGAACGAAGCAGACAACAGCCGTCGAGCGCTACGCGCACAACACAATCGACTCAATCAATTGGAAATGGACATCGCGGAACGCGATCAAGGACCCGCCAGACTGCAACGCAGTGTTGACTGGCACAGTGTCGTAGCTCAAATTGAACGCGACGCCCTAAAAGTTCTTCATTGGCTACGCCGCCAATTTGGAAAGGGATGAATTCAACTTCCCCTCCGAC
Organism: Actinomycetota bacterium; assembly: GCA_036163555.1. GTDB lineage: Bacteria > Actinomycetota > Acidimicrobiia > Acidimicrobiales > Poriferisodalaceae > MedAcidi-G3. The sequence continues at coordinate 16,796 of JAYZKK010000021.1, read as the reverse complement.
GATGGTCACCATCGTTTTAGACACCATCCCCCGATCAGGAATAGACCCAACGGGTTGGCGAACCGAACAGATATGCAAAGAATTCATTGCTAGTAACGCCGAGACACGGCTAATCCTCAATGGTCCAGCAGATGACCGAGACAACCTCTACGGAGCAACGTTAGAAACGACGGGCCTAGATTCAACTGACTGGTGGCGAACGGCCCACAGCGACATATTCATGTTCTGTGGAAATAGTTCCGCCTACCGGATGGTTTCGCTTTGTCGAGCGCACAACCCCGATACCACCATCATCGTCGACGGAACTACTCTCCTAACGCTTCAACGACCCGACCTCGCCGATGACCTCGTAGCAGATGACGAGCTGGCTGGTCGCGACACTGTCGCCAGCCTGCGACGCCAACGTGACAGAGAGGTCATAGCTCTAGCTGATCACATATGGGTGTGTTCTGAATCACAGCGCAACGAAATTGAAGCCCTAAGTGTCGAAACAAACATCAGAGTGGTTCACCCACCAAATATCAGATTTGATGCGTCAAATGGAACAAGACCCCTTCTACTCGCAGCACCCCACCGCGAATTCGGGGAACCCGACCTGGACTCAGTTCAACACTTCAGTCAACAAATTCTGCCCACCCTCGACCCAGCAGTCGAACCACCGCTGCTAGTAACAGAACGCGGCTTCGAATTATGGCGCCGCGAGCTAGGCAACCTTGAACACCTCGAAAGAAATGGCCCCCTCAGCGACCAACTCAAAAACGCGTCAATGGTTGTGTCAACACGCCAAAACGGAGGAACGGCATGGGCTCACATGCTCGCCGCTCGAGCCTTCGCACTTCCAGTTGTTGCCACACCACAGGCAGCAGCTCACATCGACGACCCCCAAGAATGGGATCTAGAAATAGTGGAACGCGCGGAGATCGGATCAGCCATGTCGAGAGCGGCTGGCCGCCGCCGACCCCCGCAACGACCGGAGCCACGAAAAACCGGCCTCGCGGAGGCACTAGAAACACTCATGATTGAGGCAGCAACTTCCGAAGCACCGATTACCGATTGGCTGCTATCGGAAGGCCCAGGCAAACGCCATCGAATGGATCTCAAACAATACCGCCGCACGGAACAAGAGGCAGCAACCGACCCCGACACAGAACCCGGAACGACTCTTCAAAATCGTCCACTCATTTCAGTCATCACTCCCGTGTACAACACCCCGCTCGACGTCTTGGAAGCCGCCATCAACTCAGTACGGACCCAAACATATGAAAATTGGCAACTATGTCTTGTAGATGATTGCTCCGAAAACGACGGACCCCGAACCCTATGTAGACAGTTCGCAGCACTCGATTCCAGGATCAATTTTCTAGAACGCCCCGAAAACGGTGGCATCGCTGCCGCATCAAACACAGCATTCGAAATGTCGGAAGGGCAGTACATAGCTCTACTCGACCACGACGACCTGCTCCGGGCCGATGCTCTAACCGAAGTAGTAAGAACCATTAATCGCTTCCCACAAGTTGAATTCATATACACAGACGAAGACAAACTCTTCGCGGATGGCTCTTACGACCACAGCTATGCCAAATCCGGATGGTCTCCAGATCTGCACCTGTCATACAACTATGTGTGTCACTTCGCAGTCTTTAGCCGCCAACTCATTCAACGCATAGGGGGATGGCGACTCGGCTTCGATGGAGCGCAAGACTATGACCTGGCTTTACGGGCCACAGAATCGACAAACGAGATAGTCCACATTCCACGCAACCTCTACCACTGGCGAGTACTGCCCGGGTCTACATCTGCAGGAGTAGACCAAAAAAACGAGGCATGGGAAGCAGGACAGCGAGCACTGACCGAAGCACTGACCCGACGGCAAGTCACAGGAGAGGTGGAAGAAGGCTTAGATCCAGGGACCTACAACATTCACTACCCGGTACTGGGAAAACCCAAGGTCGGAATAATTATTCCCACACGCGACCGATATGAATTGATCTCTCAATGTGTCCAAGGAATACAAGAAACAGTGACACGATCAGAAATCGAAATTCTGGTCGTTAACAACGAAAGCACCGATCAAGAAACGCTGAATTGGATGGACCAACACACGGGTCCTGTCATCGACTTTCCCCACCAGTTCTCCTATGCCCGAATGATGAACATGGCTGCTGAACAAATTGACTGTGACCTATTGCTGTTTCTCAATTGCGATATCACCATCGCGAACCCCAACTGGTTAGACGCGATGATCGGTCACGCTCAACAGCGACGCGTCGGTGCTGTAGGAGCGAAACTCAGCTTTCCCGATGGGCGTGTCCAACACGAAGGAATCACGGTCGGAGTAGGGGGAGTAGCGGTCAACACAAACTCCCGAGGTTATTTCAGCATCGGCAACCTAACCCGCAATTGTTGGGCGTTAACAGCCGCATGCCTGATGATGCGCCCAGAAGTCTTTTGGGAAGTAGGCGGATTCGAAGAACGACTCCGAGTCGCGTTCAACGATGTCGACCTAACAATGCGTATTCACCAACTTGGATATGACCTTGTCTACCAACCCCATGCCGCACTGCATCATCAAGAATCGGCCCTCAGGGGTTCATTACACCCAAGTGAAGATGAAGATTTCTTTCAAACTCGCTGGGGCGCACCATTGACCCACGACGACCCCTATTACAACCCAAGACTCTCGCGGCATGCCCAGTACTACTTCGCCGATGAAGTCAAACAAGTATGGCTACCGCGCGGCCATCCGCTGGCGTGAACTAAGCGACAGCTAAGACCCCAAGACCCAAACCGACCGGAGAACCCAAGTTAGCGATGTCCCCAAACGCGGTTATAGCCCCCCGCGCATCAACTACCAGATAGCCACCAAGTCTGCTTATGAGCCCAACAGCGTCAACCCTTCCAAGAGGATCAGGCGAACCGAAATAAGGGACGTCCCCAACCGGGTACACCTGACCCGCAGAATCCAAAAACAAGTAGCCACGCCCCTTTGGATCAGCAGCAAAATCAACCACCCGAAGACCCTCAACTGGACGATCATCTACCAAAGCACCGTGAAATGGGGCCGACCCGAACGAATGAACCCCACCTCGACTATCCACAATCCAATAACCGTCACCTTCGGCAACCGGCTCAATCTTCACGGCAGTAGCGGCCTCGCTAGCCACCTGCGGAATGCCATCGAGAAACGGCGCGTTACCGAAGCTAAAGACGCTCCCTTGGGAATCAATAACCCAATAGCCAACACCAGTGGGCGAAGCAGCAATATCAACAGGTGGAGCAACCAAATCAAGAGACGAAAGATCTCCGAGCGACCTAGCAGTTCCATGAGCTTGGATACACCCGCCTGCATCAAGGACCAAACACCCCTGCCCATCGCGTGTCATGGCCAAAGAAACGGGCTCAGAGGAAAGCTCAAGTTCGATCTCTACCACCTCTTCCTCAAAGTGCATTAGACGGTGATTTGAAGTCAGAATCCAATAGCCGCTCAATGACACTCACCGAGCCTATGTCAGCGCAGCCTTTGGTCTGGGTCAGGGGCCGACTAGTTTGAATGGACCATGAAGATTTACACCAAGACCGGCGATGACGGAACCACGAGCCTCTATTACGGCGGAAGAGTAAGCAAAGCCTCAGCCCTCCCCACGGCGTACGGAGCCGTGGACGAAGCACAAGCAGCCATAGGACTGGCGCGCGCGGCCAACAAAGACCCAGAACTTGATCAACTCCTGACGCTTTTGTGTCGAGACTTATACGTCGCCATGGCAGAACTCGCCACCCTGCCCGAAAACAGGGACAAACTCGAACCGGGAACAACGCTGGTCACCAAAGACATGGTCAGCGCAATAGAAAAAGCCATAGATGCCACAAGCGAACTTTTCGAAGCACCAACCGAATTCACCATCCCAGGTCAAACGGAGATGTCAGCAAGACTTGACTGGGCCAGAGTGATGGCCCGACGCGCCGAAAGGGAAAGCCTCGAAATCTGTGAAGAAGACTCAGAAGTTCTGCCCTATCTCAACCGACTCTCCGACCTTCTATGGACATTAGCCAGATGGCAAGAAGGTGAATCCCTTTTGAGTCGCGATTCATGACAACCCCTCGAACATGACAGGAGAATCATGCCGAACCAGTTAGCCGTTTCTTCGATAAATGTCGTTGTCTCAGCAGACGACAACACCACTGCTGCAAGAGACCGCCCGGTTACACCAAACGAACTGGAAATACTCGGTGTCACCGACGACTTCCTCGCGGCGAGCGGGTTTGAAGGCAACGTCAACCAAACAGCACTCCTGCCCGAACAAGAGGCAGTCGTGATTGCAGTAGGTCTTGGAAACGAAGAAATAACAGCCGCCACCGGTCGCTCATCTGCAGCAGCGCTGTGGCGCGCCTCCAAGCACCTTGACTCGCTCACATCCCTTCTACCCCTAACCATCGCGTCTGAACTCGGAGCAGAAGTGGCACTTCAAGCAGTCGTAGAAGGGATGCTCCTCGCTTCATACAGCTACGACGAACTAAAGGGAACCCCTGAAAGCACACCAAACCTTCAACAAATAACCCTTGTCGTACCAGACGGTGTCGACAGTGCGACTGTCTTACAGAAGGCAGAAGCAGTCGCTAATGGGATTGCCCTTAGCCGTGACCTAGTGAACCGGCCCGGAGGATCACTCACGGCGACCCAACTGGCTGATGAAGCAACGGCGGTAGCGGACAACACAGACCTAGAAATAGAAGTTTGGGACCGCGAACGACTTGTCAACGAACACTGCGGCGGCATCATCGGAGTCAACGCAGGCTCACTGGAAGAACCGCGACTCATCAGACTGACATGGCGACCAGAAGGGGAGAGCCGCGGAACAGTCCACTTCGTAGGCAAGGGCATCACCTTTGATACAGGTGGCCTCAACCTCAAAACCTTTGAGGGAATGAAAGAAATGAAAATCGATATGGGAGGCGCCGCTGCAGTTATTGGAGCAATGGCCGCAATAGCCGCCTACGCCCCTGACCTCACCGTCACAGGAACTTGCTGTTGCACCGACAACCAGCCCGGCCCCACAGCAACAAAACCGGGTGACGTTCTCAACATACGGAACGGCAAAACTGTGGAGGTACTCAACACAGACGCCGAAGGACGTCTGGTATTGGCGGACGGACTGTCACTAGCAGCGGAAGACCAACCAGACCTCATCGTCGACCTAGCGACCCTGACAGGAGCGTGCCTCGTTGCGTTAGGCCAACGTTACGCAGGCCTCATGGGCAACAACGACGACGCGATCACCAAAGTCCAAACCGCAGCAAGCAAAGCAAACGAACGGGTATGGCATCTTCCGCTTCCCGATGAGTATCGAAAACAACTGGACTCCGAAATCGCCGACCTCCAAAACATCGGGGCAGGAAGATTCGGTGGAACCCTAGTAGCAGGATTGTTCCTGCAGGAGTTCGTTGACGAAACCCCTTGGGTACACCTTGACATCGCTGGACCAGTCACCACTGACGAAACCGAGGCCGAATTCCCCAAGGGAGCCACGGGGTTCGGAGTTCGCACCCTGATCGAAATTGTCAACAACTGGTAAAACATTCCCGTACCGAAACAGAAATTAGAAACCTCTGATGCCCAACGAACTCTCACAAAGCGCCGATGTTCGCACACTCACCGAATGGATTGACGAGAGTGAACGAATCACCGTACTCACAGGGGCAGGAATCTCTACCGACTCTGGAATCCCAGACTTTCGAGGACCAAACGGGGTATGGACCAAAAATCCGAAAGCTGAAAAAGCATCCAACATTCAGAACTTCATAGCGGACCCAGAGGTTCGAAAGGCCTCCTGGCGAGATCGCCTCGACAACAGAGCGTGGTCAGCGGACCCAAACGACGGACACAGAGCACTGGTCCAACTGGAAAAAAGAAACAAACTCGTCGCCCTCCTAACCCAAAACGTTGACGGTCTCCATCACGCAGCCGGCTCGTCATCAGCGAAAGTTATAGAAGTTCACGGAACCCTAAGAGAAGTCGCATGTCTTGAGTGCGACTACCGCGATGACATGCAAATAGCGTTGAACCGAGTTCGACAAGGCGAAGAGGACCTTGACTGCCCTGACTGTGGCGGCATCCTGAAAAGCGCCACCATCTCCTTTGGACAGTCCCTAGTCCAAAGAGACCTACTCAAAGCCGAAGCTGCTGCACAAAACTGTGACCTCATGATCGCAATTGGAACAACGTTGGCTGTCTACCCGATAGCAGCCGTAGTTCCAGCTGCTCAACGAGTCGGAGCAAAAATCGCCATCATTAACGCCGAACCAACCGAAATGGATCACTTAGCGGACCTACTGATTCGCGAATCAATTAGCGAAGTACTTCCGATAGTCGTCCAAGGAGCCCAAAACCTCACTGGCGGAGAAGCCGAATAGCTGCAGAAATAGCCACGCAAGACACAACCGGTAGAATTAGCAACGTTAAGCGTCACTCCCGGTGTGCAAACAGGAATCAATTGATGAACAGCTACGGCGATCTGCTCGCGGCGACAAAACAACAGATAGTCGAAGTTGACACCGCCACAGCCGCGCAACTCGTCACAGATGACCACATAACACTTGACGTCCGCGAACCCGAAGAGTTCGATCAAGGCGCACTCTCCGCGGCAATACACATTCCACGAGGTCACCTTGAAAGCCAAATCGAACACAGGGTCCCCGAACGCGACACCAAAATCGTTGTCTACTGCGCAGCAGGTGCCCGTTCTGCATTCGCAGCTAAAACCCTCACCGAAATGGGCTACAGCCAAGTGGTTTCAATGGATGGAGGGTTCACAAAATGGAAGTCCGAAGGCCGAGCCTGGGAAATGCCCGAAAGCCTCACAGCTCATCAACGAAACCGCTACCAACGACATCTCCTCCTCCCGGAAATAGGAGAACAAGGCCAACAAGAACTATTTGAAGCGAAGGTGCTTCTCCTCGGAGCAGGAGGTCTAGGATCACCGGCCGCCATGTACCTAGCCGCAGCAGGAGTTGGAACACTCGGCATCATCGACATGGACGTCGTTGACGAATCCAACCTCCAACGTCAAGTCATTCACGACACAGGGCGTGTGGGTCAATCAAAAGTCGATTCAGCAAGACAGACGATCGCTGCCCTCAACCCAGACGTCAACGTCAAAACCTACGACACACGCCTTAGCGCCGATAACGTACTTGACCTCCTATCCGACTGGGACGTAGTTGTCGATGGAGCCGATAACTTCCCCAGCAGGTACCTGCTAAACGACGCCTCCGTGAAACTTGGCATACCAGTCATCCACGGATCAATCTTCAGATTCGAAGGCCAAGTAACAGTGTTCGACCCCACCAAAGGACCCACTTACCGCGACTACGTGCCCATACCGCCTCCACCAGAATTGGCGCCATCCTGCGCCGAAGCCGGAGTGCTAGGCGTACTCCCCGGCATCATAGGAAGTCTCCAAGCTCTGGAAACAATAAAAGTCCTCCTTAACTTAGGAGACCCCCTCATAGGAAGACTCCTAGCCTTCGACGCCCTAGAAATGACTTTCCGCGAATACAAACTCCGTCCCGACGCAGAAAATCAGATCACATACGACAATCGTGACCGCATCAAAATCGTCGAATACGACCAACACTGTTCACCGACACTCGCTTGACCCCGACTTTTCGACATAGGGACCTGAAAAGGCGAGTCCGAACTCGCACCCTAAACTTCTGACATGGCAAACAAGCGGGTCGTAGTTATAGGTGGTGGCCCAGCAGGACACGATGCTGCAACATCTGCAGCACGATTCGGCGCCGATGTCACGCTCATCGAACGCGACATCGTCGGCGGAGCAGCTCACCTACGCGATTGCGTGCCATCGAAATCTATGATTGCAACCGGCGGGGCACTCTCCTTCGCCCGCCGCATAGACGGCATGGGCCTAGCCAACGTCGAAACCGGTGTAGACGCCGAACATCTACGTGCTCGTATTCAAGGAATAGAACAACGCCTTGAACAATCGGTAACTCAGCTCTTGACAAGCCAAGGCGTCAAGATTCACAGAGGCACTGGTCGACTTGTTGGACCCAACGAGGTGTGCGCAGATACCGCCGACGGATCTGTCGAACTCACGGCAGACGCAATAGTGCTCGCCACAGGCAGCCGACCCCGCATTCCCGAATGGGCGCCAATAGATCACGAGAGAGTCTTAACTACCCGAGACGCATACCCACCTCCCGAACTACCCGAACATCTCATAGTCGTTGGATCAGGCGTCACCGGCGTCGAATTTGTTCACATGTTCGCCTCACTTGGCTCTGAGGTCACACTTATTGTCAGTCGTCAGCAAGTACTTCCCCAAAAAGACCCAGAAGCAGCAGCCCTGCTCGAACAAAACTTCCTCGACCGAGGAGTTCAACTACTTAAAGGAGCACGGGCAACCGAGATTTTACGAAATGGAACAACGGTCACAGTCCATTGCTCCGATGGAAGAACAGCCGAAGGAACACATGCTGTCCTAGCAATCGGATCGGACCCAAACAGCCAAGAACTAGGTCTAGAAAACACCGAAGTAGCGGTAAACGAATCTGGTTACATCGAGGTCGACCACAACCTCAGATCCTCAGTCCCATCTATCTACGCCGCCGGTGACTTGTCAGGAAAACTCCCACTTTCGTCAGTCGCCGCGATGCAGGGCCGAAAAATAGCCGAACACATCATGGGCTTACACGAAGGCCGCGAACACAGACACCTTGACTACGACAAAGCGGCATCAGCCATCTTCACTGAACCCGAAATCGCTGACGTAGGACTCGCCGAAGCTGAAGCGTTCGCCACAGGGCGAAAGATCCGAGTAACAAAAGTCCCATTCTCATCAAACGCCAAAGCCCTCATAAACAACGACCCCCTAGGTTTCGTGAAGATAGTTTCCGATCCAAACACCGGTCACGTACTCGGAGGATCGATCGTCGGCCAACACGCAGCCGAACTCATCTCAGTCGTAGCCCTAGCAGTCAGCGCCAACCTCAAGGTACAGGACATCCACGAAAGCCTTTTCGTGTATCCCACCCTCAGCGAAGCCCTTTCAGAGGCAGCGGAGTGACTACCAAACAAAAGGTGCTAATCACTGGCGGAAATGGCCAGCTATCGGCCGACCTTGCTCAAGTATTCGACAGCACCGACACCGTTGTTCTTAGCCGTGAAGCCCTAGACATAGCCCGACCCCAAGAAGTCCAAGCAGCACTTCTGCATTACAAACCCGCCGTCGTGATCAACACAGCAGCACTCACAGACGTAGACGGATGCCAACACAATGCTGAACAAGCACAGTCAGTTAACTCCGACGGACCAAAAAATTTAGTGGCAGCAGCCGAATTGACGGGAAGCCGCGTCGTCCAAATATCCACCGACTATGTGTTCGACGGCACCCTCGACCGCCCCTACGTCGAATCTGATGAAACCAACCCACAGTCAATCTATGGTCAAACAAAACTCGAAGGCGAACGAGCGATGCGAGACGAAGACCTCATAGTGCGAACGTCCTGGCTATGTGGCATCCATGGATCAAACATCCTCAAAACAATCGTTCACCTAGCACAAACAGACACACCCATGACCTTCGTCGACGACCAGATCGGCCACCCATCATTCACCAACGACATCGCCGACACCATTCAACAATTAGTCGAAGTCCACGCCCACGGCATTTTCCACGTCACGAACCAAGGACCTGTGAGCTGGCACGAGTTTGCACAGACAATTCTCGACCTCATGGGATGTTCACCTAGCCAATTAAGCGCAATAACTACAGAACAGCTCGACCCACCGCGCCCAGCTCCCCGCCCAGCAAACTCAGTTCTCAACAACGAAGCCTTGGTAAAAGCAGGGCTACGACCACCACCAGACTTTCGCGAAACCCTCCCGCAACTCCTGGAGGTCCTCTGTGGATGATCAACTACAAATCGTCGTCAGACCACATGACGAACATCCGACCAATCAAGTACTCGCAGTCGGCGCAGTACTAGCGCTTCAGTGGGCGGCACCTTATGTCCACACCACAATGGGTAGCGGCGGCCAATTTGTCACCGAACCCGAAATCGAGGCTGTAGGCGGGCTACTGCGGCTTGACCCGGAAAGAACCGAACGGCTACGAGCTGCAGGACGCGACGCCGTTCAGGACGACGAATCCGAAATTCACATAGTCGAAGATCAGAAAGGTAACTGGAACATCCCCACCCAGATCGACAGTTGGTGGGCAACAGGAGTAGCACTTGCCGCGACATCATTTACCGCGACCACAGCAACAGGCATCGCAATAGCCGAAACACTCGCCGTCCCAAACCGAAATGAACAACGAGCCATTGAGCTACTCGAACACTCTCAAGACTGGGCGTTACAGCAAATCGATGAAGCACTGCGCGCCATCGCGGATCGCGACCCCCGACTCATAGCAAACCTACTGTTGTCACTGAGCGCCAAAGTGGAAACACTCACCGACACACACGCTGTACTAAGAGCTCGATACCAAGCCGACATCGAAACCATCGGCCAACACCTATGAAACAACCACCCCAGGCAACGCTGATCATCGTTGCATACGGACGCCACGCCCTAGTAGCCGCTCTGCTCGACTCCATCGCAGAGCACACACTAGAACCACACGAAATACTGGTAATAGACAACGACTCACCAGATTCAACTGCTGCTCTTCTAAAAAAACACCCATCACAACCACGCGTTGTTGAAGCGTCCCGAAACCTTGGATACGGCGGAGGCGTCAATCTTGGGGTCCGAGAAGCAACAGCCGAAGTGGCCGTAATAATGAACTCGGACTTGCAAGTGACACCCAACTGGCTGCCACCATTGTTGACGGCGATCGAAACGAGAACCGCAACGATCGCAGCACCCCTCTACCTCGACACGAACGATAACGTCATAGAAAGTGGTGCCTGCATAACAGCTGACGGCCATATCCACAGCTCACAAATACCTGACAGCGGATTCAAACCCGTAGACCACGTATCTGCAGCATGCTGGGCTTTTGAAAAGCACTGGTTCGAATCGGTAGGCGGCTTTGACCCGACATATGGCCTCGGCTACTACGAGGACGTCGACCTCGTCAATGTTGCACGGTTACACAACAACAGAATTGTCGTGGTCAACGACTCAAAAATCATCCACCACACAGGCGGCACCTTTGGCTCAGTAGCCTCCCAACATCTATCTCACCGCAACCACGCTCGAAGTGAAACACGCTGGCATTGGATGTATAGAGGAACCGCGACAACACCATGGGACGGAGAAACCGCAGTCACTCACGGTCGTGTCGCCGTCATAGGGCACCACCCAGACATCGTGAGCAAACTACGAGAACAAAATATTTCGGTAGTCACGCTCAATGACGTCAACACGCTCCGGCAACGAGCACACCGCGATGATGTCGTTGTTACACAAGACGAACACGCACAGGCCCAACAGATAGCCCCCCGAGCTCAAATCACCGACCCACAGGGGCTTCAAGAGGCTCTGAAACTCGCCGGGATCACTCCCAGTTCGACCCCTCCAAGATCACGCTTTCACTCAATAACAGCCACTCGATCACGAAGATGGTGAACACATGACAGACGACAACTTGCTACATCAAGCATCCGCCCACCTGCGCACAGCACGACAGCTCGGAACTGAAGTCAGCTCCAAGAAACGCCCATTTGGTGTCAGCTCGCGAAAAATCGCCGAGACAATCGAACGCGTAGGAGATGAACTAGCTGCCGCCATTGACTTAATAGCCACCGCAGTCGCAAACGAAGCAGATCAAACAAATCAACTCGACCAAGCAGTCACCCGCTTAGAGCTGATAACCGCAGGGGACGAACAACTCATCGACGACCTCGCTGCAGCTATTGAGACCGCTCAAATAGAGCTGGTCCGGTTAGAGCGCCAACACGACCTACTCCGTTCACGACTTGAATCGACCGACTAACGATGCGAATAGGCGTAGCTTCCGGCAAATACGCGACACAGATCCATGGCGCGCTATCACAGCGAATCGGAATAGAAGCTGACATCGTTCTACCTGACACCGACGCCAAGACATACGACCTAATCCTCGCCGTCGACGACGAGATCGTCCCCACAGGAACAGAAACTCGCCGATACGTCACCCACCACAAAACACAAGCGTCCGAATGGAACGTCGTTGCGGGACGCTACCTGCTGGCAACAGCTGCAAAAACAGGAACCCAAAACCCCATAGCGGTTCCACTGCCGCTCACAACTCCCGTTTCGGTCGGACCCTCCCAAACAGGGGTTGCATTGCTCCAAAGCGAACGGACAGAAGACTTAACCGCAATCCTCGCCGCAGCAGGTCACCAAGTGCACGACGTTGATGACCCACAAGTCGGGCTAGTCATTGATCCTGCAACAGAAGCAAGCGAGATTGAGCCACTGCGCAAAGCAATGAGCGAAGAAAAAGTAGTTATAGCCATGTGCAGCAATCCAGCCGCAACCGACACAATCCACCACAAAAGCGACGGCTACCTCGTCTCTAAATACGACGAATTATTAGCTGCAGTTCAAGAACTAACTACAAACGACTTCGAAAGACAACGTGTTGGCTTCGAGGCCCGAAGAACCATCGCCACAACGAACTGGGCAAGAGTAACGAGAGCGCTCCTCCTCAACGACCGAAAAGGCATACCCGACCTTGAACAGTTCAGTTACCTCCCAGCACAACAACGATGGAAAGACAGACTAGGACATGCCCACAAGTGGCACTCTGGCCGATACGTCGACGACAGATGCATAGAATTTGACGGTCAAACCGTAGACGTAAGCGACCTGAGCCAATTACGGAAAATGAGTATTGCTTTGGCTATAGGCCGGCGCGACCCATGCACTAACGATTCCTAGGGTACGTTCGCTAAGCATGTCCCGAGACCGCCCACGTCGCACGCGTCGGTTAAGCGAAAAGCTGCTGCTCGCAGCTATCGGAACAGCGACAGCAATAGGATTCATCGCCACCTCCGTCTTGGGGTACGCAGTATGGCGCCTCGACCAAGTCCAGCGATTCGAGGTACACGACGTCCTCACCGCACCGACACAAGGGCCAATAACCGCTTCAGATCTGCTCAATCTGAACACCAATGCCATCGATGACGTAGATCAAAACAGCGAAGGCAAAGCAGTCGAAATTATCCTTCCCCCAACGATCGGCGAACCGCAAGTTATCGGCGAACCCGACGCCGAAAACTACCTACTCGTCGGTTCAGACAGCGTCGAAGGCATTTCAGCCAACGATGCCATCATGACTGGTCGAAGTGTTTCTGCAGCCAATCATCTCGCCGACACAATCATGGTCCTGCGGCTCCGCAAAGACGGCACCGCAGCAGTTGTATCGATTCCACGCGACCTACTCGTACCCATAGCCAGCACGGACTCGATCGCCAAAATTAATAGCGCGTACAACCTCGATTCGTCCCCGCAGACGAGGGCAGCACGACTTATAGAAACCGTCGAAAACCATCTTGGTATCGGACTCCAGCACTTCGTAGAAGTAGACCTTGACGGTTTCCGACGTTTGGTCGATGCCATTGGCGGCGTCTCAATCTGTTTCAACCGACCTACCCGAGACAGAACAATCCAAGACAGTGGTGACCCCACCCAGGGAGGTACCGGCTTCACAGTAGGGAAAGGATGGACCCATCTCAACGGAAACACAGCGCTCGCATTTGTGAGAAGTCGACGACTCCTGGTGCAACAGCAAGATGGAGAATGGGTAAGACTCGGAGTCTGGAATGACCTCGAACGAAACAGCCGGCAACAGAGATTCATCTTCGAAGCCCTAGACCAAGCGTTAGGACGCGCAACAGGTAACCCACGGACCCTCCAACGACTCCTAGATATTGTTGCTACTGACCTACGGACATCTAACACGCTGAGTGTTTTCGACGACGGGCTGGAACTAGCTCGAAGGTTCAAAGGCCTAAATGTTGATAGCGACCTTGAACGCTACGCACTCCAACTTGTTGACATAACACTTAATGGTCAAGCCGGATTGGAACTAATCGATAACGAGCACAATCAGCGAGTCATGGATATCTTTCGAGGCATCGGCTGGGATGACGTCATCGAACAACGAGTCCAAGTAGCAGTAGAAGGTCCGTCGGCTCTATCTGTAGCGTCACGACTTCGAGGCGCTCGCTTCCAAGCAACACACCAAACAAGTGACGCCTACACCACAAACAGAATCAGATACGGAGTCGGGGGAGACAAAGCAGCCGTACTACTAGCAGCCCGACTTCGACAAAACATAGAAATGCTTCCCGACCCTTCTCTTTCCGGCAACCAAATACGACTCGAACTCTCGTCCGAACCGCCTTCAGTGATACTTGGCTATAGAGCAGTTCAACCGCCAACAGCCCTAGCCACCAACGCTGCTCAGAAAACTCCGCCACCTCCCCAAACGCTGGGTGTATGCGGCTAATACGCAGAAACCGCCGTTAAGGAAACCAAAAGACACCGGTGAAACAAAGCCCGCGAAGGCGAAACGGCGTGATGTCGTTAGCATCGCGTATGTGGCTAGATTCGAACGTCTCTCACATCGCTCTCCGAAGGCGAACAAATGAGCACCGTAGCGGTGATCGGCGCGGGCTATGTCGGACTCACCACAGCGGCCTGTCTTGCACACATCGGCCACAACGTCACCTGCGCAGACATCGATGAAACAAAAATCGCCCAACTCAACAACGGTGAAATCCCAATTCATGAAGCGCGTCTACCCGAACTGGTCCAAGAAGGCATATCAAAACAGCTTCTCAAGTTCGTAGTCGGCGCCCAACAGGCGGTGACGACAAGCGATTTCGTTTTTTTGTGTTTACCCACCCCGCAAGGAGAAGATGGACGAGCCGACATTGGCGCTGTTCTAGAAGTAGTCGACGAAATCAGCGAGATAATCCCGCCCCAAACGATCATTATCAACAAATCAACAGTCCCCATCGGAACAAACGCATCAATACAAGCAACACTCCAACGCAATGACATTGCGGTCGTTTCGAATCCCGAATTCCTCCGTGAAGGTGTCGCAGTCAACGACTTCTTGCAACCCGACAGGATCGTTATCGGCGCAATTGATGCAGAGGTCAGCGAACGAGTCGCCGCCCTCTACCGCGAAATAGACGCGCCCATCATTGAGGTCGACCCCGCCTCAGCCGAAACCATCAAATACGCCACTAACTCTTTCTTGGCGACCAAGGTTTCGTTCGTGAACGGCCTAGCAGCAGTTTGCGAAGCCGTCGGAGCCGACATCGAATCAGTGACACGAGGCCTCGGCTCAGATCAACGAATTGGTTCACGCTTCCTTCAACCCGGACCAGGTTGGGGAGGATCATGTTTCCCCAAAGACATGCAAGCACTGGTGCGTATAGCGACTGACGCCGGATACGAATTTGATCTACTAAGAGCCGTCATCGAAGCGAACGACCAGCAATTTGACCGAATAGTCAACAAAGCAGAATTACTACTCGACCAAAACCTGTCAGGAAAAAATCTGACACTGCTCGGACTCACCTTCAAAGCACACACCGATGACCTCAGAAACTCCCCAGCAATAGAGGTGGCTAAACGCTTGGCCGCAAAGGGAGCGATACTCACCGCATACGACCCAACGGTCACAAGCCAAGTGGGGATACCCCAAGAAATCCAAATAGCGACAACCATCGAACAAGCCATGACAGACTCAGATCTGGCCTTGGTCCTCACCGAATGGCCAGAATTCACCAGAGCGAACTGGACAAGTTTGATCAATCTGATGAACGGACCCCGCGTCGTCGACGCGCGAAATGTGCTTGACCCAAAAGAAATGGTCGAACTCGGGTACCTCTACGACGACTTAGGCAGAATATGAGAACAACCCCGCAACGACCGCAGCTTGTGTAAGAGTGGTTCCGTGACGGCCGAAACACGCGTCCTCATGACTATGGAGGCGGCGTGGCACCCCGTGCCGGGAGGCACCGGGCGAGTATCGGTTGATTTGGCTCGAGCATTAGCACAAAGACCCGACACGAGCGTTCGCGGAGTATCTGCATTCCATGTAACCCAACCCTCATCTGATTTTCGTCCATCTATCGACGTCACAAAACTCTTACTCCCTCGACCCTTCCTTTACGAAGCTTGGTCCCGAACCTCCATTCCTCGACTTAACGCGAGCGATCACGACATCGTGCACTCCACCACTATCGTGCCCCCGCCTGCCGGCAATAAACCCCTTGTCGTTAACGTGCACGACCTCGCCTTTCGTCGATTTCCTGAACGTTTCCCACAACGAGCTCGACGGCTTTTCGAACGTTGCTGGAAACGGGTACTGGAACGAGCCGACGCGGTTTTATGTCCATCTGCCGCCACCTCTGCCGACCTACTTGCAGCAGGGCTAGATGTCGACCGGCTCCACTTAGTTCCACTCGGTCACGATCCACAGACGGTCAGCGCACAATCGGCTCTGCAAGTCCGACAAAAATTCGGAATTGACGGAGACTTTATTCTCGCCGCAGGCACGCTCGAACCCAGAAAAAATATTCCGGCCCTGATCGACGCGTTCCATGAGATAGCACCGAAGACAGACGTCCAGTTGGTGCTCGCAGGTCCAACTGGATGGGGAATAACGCCAGAAGAACTACTCGAGCCAGTGGATAACTTCACCAAGGCACGAATTTCGATCACTGGTGAAATCACGACGGCCGAATTGGCGGCGCTCTACACCGAAGCAACCGTGTTCTGTTACCCGAGCCTCTTGGAAGGATTTGGTCTGCCTGTTCTTGAAGCA
>JAYZKK010000020.1:0-6603 GCA_036163555.1 Actinomycetota bacterium | reverse complement strand
TCCTTGTAAGAGGAGCAGTAGCCAACAAACCCGCACACCTAGTTGCTGCCGGAGATCCCATCGTGGTTGTAGGAACTAAACCACGATTCGTGTCGAGAGGAGGGGACAAGCTTGACGCAGCACTGACCCGATTCAATGTCGACGCTAATGAAAAACGCGTAATCGATGTTGGGGCGTCTACTGGTGGCTTTACGGACTGCGTGATTCAACGAGGCGCGAAGCAGGTTGTCGCTATCGACGTAGGTTATGGCCAACTTGATCATGGTCTTCGCGAAGATGCGAGAGTGGAAGTTTTTGAACGAAGCAATGTAAGACACTTGGATGTCTCCCAAATCGGAGGCCCGGCGCCTCTCGTGGTGGCCGACCTTTCCTTTATCTCTCTAAAAGTTGTATGCCCGAAACTGACGAGCTTGTGTGAACCGGATGGGGACCTACTTATGCTGGTAAAGCCGCAGTTTGAGGCGGGCCGAGTTGAAGCGACTCGGGGTCAGGGGATAATTCGTAACCCCAAGATCTGGCACAGGGTTCTTAAGGAAGTATCAGAGTGTTTTTCGGAAGCGAAGTTTGGGGTGATGGGCGTGATGGTTTCACCACTCCTCGGCGCTAGCGGAAATACAGAATTCTTTGTCCATTGTCGGCGGGGAATAGATCTATCAACTCAATTGGTATCGATAGATCAGGTAGTCGAAGAAGCCGAACGAGCAGGTACCCCATGAGCGTGATTTGCATGATGGTGCACCCAGAACGAAATGAATCACTTGAGTTAGCGGGTGCGCTAGCGGACTACCTGGAGAAATCCGGTAATAGGGTGCGTCTCGATGAAGTCGGAGCCTCAGCAGCCGGAAGGTCTGAACTGGGCTGTTCGGCAGAGGACTTTGCTGCTGATGCTGATCTAGCTGTCAGTATTGGCGGTGACGGAACCATGCTCCGTACTTTTGAGCGGGTTGCCCAGGCTGGCGTCCCTGTGCTCGGGATCAATGTCGGACACCTCGGCTATTTGACAGAGTTTGAAGCAGACGAAGCACAAACGGCTGTCGATAAGGCACTGCGAGGAGATCTTCCGGTTGAAGAACGCCTGATGATTCAAAGCCGTGTCCAAAGGTCTGATGGTGAGATAGAAGGCGCTTGGATAGGGCTCAACGAAGCAGTGGTTGAGAAGAGAGCGCAAGGTCATACCGTACGCCTCGAAGTAACGATTGATGACTCGCCGTTCGCGACGTACGCGGGAGATGGCCTCATAGTTTCAACTCCGACGGGTTCAACCGCGTACAACCTCTCTGCTCGCGGGTCCATAGTTGCTCCGACACACTGGTCACTCCAATTGACCCCAGTTGCACCCCATATGTTGTTTGATCGCTCACTGGTATTAAGACCAGACACCGAAATCAAGATCTCCGTGGTAGGAGAACGAGAGGCGAATCTTTCTGTTGACGGCAGAAGTGTTGCTGCGTTGAGCGATGGAGACATCATGATCGCCACGCGCTCAGAGATCATTGCGCGTCTTGTTACCTCTGGTTCAGGGGGGTTTCAGCAGGTATTGAAACAAAAGTTCGGTCTGAAGGATCGCTAATGCTTCTGGAACTCTCTGTCCAGAACTTGGGAGTAATCGAATCCTCATCCCTCGTCCTAGGCCCGGGAGTAACAGTACTTACGGGAGAAACTGGGGCCGGGAAAACAATGGTTGTTCAAGCCATACAACTGTTGACAGGTGGCAAGGCGGACCCCTCGATGGTGCGAAATGGAGCAGAACAAGCAACGGTTGAAGGCCGATTCCAAATTCCTGATGGTGGTGAGGTCATACTCCGACGTGTCGTCCCTACAGAAGGTCGCAGCAGGGCCTATCTAGATGGGGGATTGGCTGGCATACCTCAGTTGACGGAAATTGGGTTGACCTTGGTCGACCTACACGGCCAACACCAACACCAATCACTCTTGCAACAGAAGGTGCAACGTTCAGCGCTTGACCAGTATGGAAAAGTCGACCTACAGCCACTCATCGATGCTCGGAATACTGAACGACAACTGATCGAAGCGATTGAAGAATTAGGAGGAGACGCTAGAACCCGCGCCCATGAGATTGATTTATTGAAATTCCAAGTCGACGAAATAGAAAAAGCCCAGTTAGACGACCCGACAGAACTCGATGAACTAGCGAAATTAGAAGAACTCCTCGCTGACGCCTCCGCTCATATCGAATACGGAAGCCAAGCACGCGAGTCAATAAGTGGCGACGACGGCCTCATCGATTCCCTAGGAAAGATTATTTCCAATCTGAGCGATCGGACCCCCTACAAGGAACTAGCTGACCGGCTACGAGGTTTACAAGCAGAAGTCACCGACGTTGCTGAATTAGTGCGTGACCTGGTCGATTCAATCGAAGATGATCCCCAGAGGCTTGCTGATGTTCGTGAGCGCCGGCAACTACTGATTGACCTTCAACGCAAATATGGCGACAGCATCAGTGCAGTCATTGAGTATCAGTCAGAAGCCTCGCAGCGACTTGAGAAACTCCAAAACCATGAAGCTAACGCCGCAGAACTCGAAGCCGAACTGGTTGACGCACGAAGTCGGATGGCGGCCAGTTCCGAAGCAGTAGCGACAGCGAGACGTGCTGCAGCACCGGTGTTCGCCGAAGAGGTAAGTCGGTATCTTCCCGAACTCGCACTGGAAAATGCGGGACTGTCGGTTGAGGTTAGAGGCGAGGACCCAGCTGACGATGTCGAGATCATGTTTCGCGCGAATAGTGGTAGCAAATGGCACGGTCTTTCCAAGGTTGCATCAGGCGGTGAACTCGCGAGAGTTATGTTGTCCCTACGGTTGGTGCTCACTTCGGGACCACCCAGCCTGGTTTTTGACGAGGTTGACGCCGGTATCGGAGGAAGTGCGGCCTTAGCGGTTGGTAAGGCGTTAGGACGTTTAGGGGGAAGCCATCAGGTGATGGTCGTTACCCACTTACCTCAGGTAGCTGCTTTCGGTGATCGCCATTTAGTCGTCGACAAAAATGACGATGGCTCCAGTGTCGTGTCAACGGTGACAGAGGTTGAAGGCGATGATCGAGTCCGAGAACTTGCACGCATGCTCGCGGGGCAGCCTGATTCACCCAGCGGAAACGAACATGCAGCAGAGTTGCTGGAACAAGCACGGACTGACAGGAGTCACCCGTGAGACTCAGGCGACGTGACATGAACCGGGCTGGTGGAACTTTAGAAGCCCCGGCTCGTGTTGACCGTCGCACAAAAAATCTTATTCCGCGCCTTCACGCTGGAGACATCGCAGTTATCCACCACGAAGATCTGGATCGCGTCGCGGCAGAAGGTCTGGTATCAGCCCGCGTGAGGGCTGTTGTCAACGCATCGCAGAGCTTGTCTGGAAGGTACCCGGCCCAAGGTGCTCTGGTACTAGTCAAGTCAGGGATTCCGTTAATTGACGGAATCGGGGTTAGCGCTTTTAACAGCATTCGAGAAGGCGAAACAGTATCGCTCGTCAACAACAGGGTTTTTGTCGATGGCCAACTAATGGGTAAAGGGGTCAAACCAACACTCGACGAGTTGGAGCGTCGACTCGAATTGGCAAGAGAGGCAGTGCGTGGACAACTAGGTGAATTCGCGACTAACACACTTCAATATCTTGCAGACGAACCCGAACTCATCACCGACGATCTCGACCTTCCTGAAATTGTCAGCACTATCACCCAGCGACAGGTCCTAGTGGTTGTGCGGGGTATTGACTACCGAGAAGATCTATCCACTCTCAAAAGATCCGGCTACGTAAGCGAAATGCGCCCCGTACTAATAGGGGTTGACGGCGGTGCTGACGCTCTCCTAGAGGTAGGTCTTACTCCCGACCTGATAGTGGGTGACTTTGACTCCGTATCGAGAGAAGCTTTGAACTGTGGGGCACAACTACTTGTCCATGCTTACCCTGGAGGGGAAGCGCCCGGAGCGACGCGATTGGAACGTCTTGGCTTTGAATACACGGTCGTGGAAGGTCTCGGCACTAGCGAAGATATAGCTATGCGCATCGCCTTCGAAAAAAGCGCGGAATTGATCGTGCTGGTTGGTTCGCACACCTCTATGGCCGATTTCTTCGACAAGGGCCGTAGAGGGATGGCCTCAACGTTTTTGACCCGTATGAAGGTCTCGTCAATCCTGGTTGACGCTAAGGGGGTAGGCCGTCTCTATCGCACCCAGGTTCGTAAACGTGACTTAGCGTTACTTGTCCTTTCAGCTATTTTCACCCTTGCTGTAATTGCAGTGGTCACTGAGCCCGTTCGTTTGTTATTGCGAACCCTCTGGCTCAACTTAGGGATGTGATGAACGCGTGATAAATCTCAGGTATCACATCGTTAGTGTCGTGGCTGTTTTTTTAGCTCTAGGTATCGGTCTAGCGCTGGGTTCGACGTTCGTCGATTCAATATTGGTAAACGAACTCGAAGACCAAGTGAACGAATTTAAGTTAGACCGCGATGAAGCTATTCGAGTCAAGGATCAAGCTGTCGATGACAAGAACAGGTCACAAGAAGAGATCGAAGTACTTCAGGCTGAAGGAGTTCAACAAAGCCAACGCCACCAGGAACAGCTGAAAGATATCCGTGCTTCTTCTGAAGAAGAGGTGGATGCCATTCGTGGGCAGCGTGAGATGGACAGGTCGGCCAACAATGTCCTCCTAAATTCGATTGAAAACATGATGCCCAGAGGTCGTCTAGCAGGGACCTCGTGGGTGATGCTGGCTCCAACCGGCGTTGACCGCCTGGTCATGTCAGAAATTCGTGAAGTTCTGACGCGTTCAGATGGCGAATACCTCGGAACCTTATGGATACGACCGGCAATGAATTTTGAGGACCCTGAGACCGCGTCGGCTTTAACTGAAATGTTTGCACTTGAGTCGCAATCGGTTCCAGTTTCTGAGGTAACTATTGCTCGTTTGGCGGCGTCGTTGTTGATGGAGGAGGAGGCAACCAACAACGAGACTGAGTCAACCAACGATGTTATTAGCCGATTGAGTGACCTTGGTTTGATGCGTTTCGATCGTTACCAGTCGGCGGTCACTATTGATGAACTTTCCAATGCGGCTAACAGGATAATTTTCGTCAATGACATAGAACACATAGATCTCCACCAGGGCTTCATAGTTCCACTGATCGAAGAAATTACGAATCGCCGTGGCGATGGGGTCGGAGCAGTGATTGAGCTTCAAAATGAGGATTCGACACGAGGACAAGTAGTGGACAGAATCCGCAATGATTCAAATCTTGCGAAAGCTTGGTCGACGTTCGATGATGTTGACTCTTTAGAAGATCGCCTCGGGCTCTTAGTGGGACTTAGCCGTCTACCGGTTGTAGGCCACTACGGTGAATTACCTACCGCTGAGGAGCGGTTCCCTAGATGACCCACGTGGTAGCGATAGTGCCTGCAAAGGACAACGTTGAGTCAATTTCAGCGACGGTAACAGCGCTTTTAAAGACCGGCGCCATTGGCGAAGTGTTGGTTATCGATGATGGGTCGGTAGATGGCACCGGTGAAAGTGCCACAAAAGCTGGAGCCCGGGTGGTCGAGTTGGAGTCAAACGTCGGAAAAGGTGGAGCTGTGGCAGCAGGTGTTGCATCTTCAGGGGCACCCGATAACTACCTTCTAATTGATGCTGACCTCGGTGCTTCGGCAACCCACGCCGTGGAGCTGTTGCAGCCCTTGTTGGAAGAGAAGGCTGAAATGACGATCGCCATATTTCCTGATGAAGGAAGGTCAAAAGGATTTGGTTTCGCGAAACTCACGGCGGCAGAGCTGCTGATCGAGGCGACCGGACGGAGTTTCTTAGAGCCTTTGTCAGGCCAGCGGGCGATCAACGGCCCTTTGCTGCGTTCATTAACTTTGGCAGGTGGATTTGGTTTGGAGGTCGGCCTCACGATCGATGTCGATGTGGCCGGAGGACGAATCGCAGAGATACCCATAGAATTTTCCCACACTCCAACCGGTAGAGGAATTAGGGGCATTCTTCATCGAGCCGGACAATTACGAGATCTGACGCGAGCGTCCGCGTCTCGGCTGGGATGGCGGTGCACTCTAGAGTCAGCACTTCGAGCAGCGATTAGGAGAATCAAACAGTGGTTTTGACGATTGGTGTCTTCGTAATAGCCGTAATCGCTGCCCTACTTGCTTGGGGGCGGCTCGGCTCCGCTTTAGCATCCCCGGGTTTACAGAAAGAGAATTATCGCGGGGCCAACGTATTTGCCGTTTCGGGAATTTTCATCGTCGCGTTGGAAGTCATAATCGTCGTCAATTTGTATTGGGGGTTCAGACCGTCGCTGCACAGATCCCATGTCGTAGCGGTGTTGGTGCTCGTGCTCACCTTTGGAGTATTGGGATGGATTGATGACACTCGTGGCGGGAACAGTGGCGGAGGATTTGAAGGGCACCTTCGTTCTGCTGTGTCTCAGCGAGTCGTATCTACCGGTCTTGTGAAATTAGTTGGAGGTGTTCTTGTATCTCTGGCCGCAGTGTTGATTGCTGACATCAGCGATGGCTTGGTAGAGATGACTCGTTGTGCGGCAATAATTGCGTTGAGTGCCAATCTCTTAAACCTGTTCGACAGAGCACCAGCTCGTTC
>JAYZKK010000019.1:0-22651 GCA_036163555.1 Actinomycetota bacterium | reverse complement strand
TCACCGGACGGTCAACTATTGGTTCTTTCTCGCCAAATTGGAGTCGTGTTGCCGCGACCAGATGACACGATCGGTCCATGGGAGTTTGTTCGCTCTTAGTTTCTTGATGATTCGCGCGTTAGCGTCCCAGTTGTGATCCGTTGGTTGATTCCCGCTCTGCTTGTGCCCATGCTGATAGCAGGGGCTTGCCGTGGTGGCCAAAGTGATTTATCGGTGGAACAAGTGGATGAAACAATCACTGAATCAGTTGTTTCGGGGATGGCCTTAGACCCCTTCGAATCTACTGAATCTGATCCGGCGGTTGGCCGACTAGCTCCTTCGGCGTTCGGACTTGACCTATTGACAGGGAAAACGGTTCGAGTAATTCCTGCCGGTCGTCCACTGGTTGTCGCATTCTTCGCCCACTGGTGTCCGCACTGTCAGCGTGAGGTGGCCACTCTTACCGAATGGTTATTGGCAAATAAGTTGCCGGGAAACGTTGATTTGATTGCGGTGTCGACGTTCGAAGCTCCTGAACGCGGGAATCATCCTCCAAAAAAATGGTTGAGCGAGGAGGGGTGGAAACATCCGGTGGTTGCTGACACATCGTCCCAAGCAATAGCGGACGCTTTCGGCGCCATGTCAGTGCCTTACTTCGTCTTCATAGAGGCAGATGGAACAGTTGCATTTCGAATGAGCGGCAACCTAGGTCCTGACCAACTTTCGGTTGCAATGAGACGCTTAGCGGGCACTTCGATTTAATGAATTAAACATCTAAGGGAAAAGGAGGCCTGTCTGAGGGTCACCTAAGTGCCACCCTAGGGCTATGCGCCTTCTCCCTAACTCTCAGCGATCCTCGGGTCGCGGACACAGGGAAGGGCAGCGTTTTCGAGTTCGGCGAACTGCTCGAGTACGCGACCTACTTGGACCAGACAACGTCGGCATACGCCAAAGTCTTGTTGCATTGGGCTTCAGCAGCCTTACAGCTGTCGTTGCTGGAGGACTGTTGGCCGCGATGACGGGAACTCTTGAGCGGTATCCGGGGTTACTTGTTTTAGTCCCAGCAGCAATTGGTATGCGGGGGAACATCTTTGGTGCCTTAGGCAGTCGGTTAGCAACATCCATTCATGCCGGTACCTTCCGGATGTCGCGTCGACCTGAAACCTTGGTCATGCAAAATGTGCTTGCCTGCGGAGTCCTATCGCTTGTGACAGCGGTCGCACTAGCGGTGCTGACGAAAGTTCTGTCACCGATTTTTGGACTTGATTCGGTGGTAGCAGTTACTGATCTGTTAGTTCTGTCTGCGGTTGGGGCTTTGCTTTCTTTTTTGGTTCTCATGGCTGTAACTCTTGTTTTGGCAGCTAGGTCAGCGCAACGTGGCTGGGACCTAGATGATGTGAATGCCCCGCTGGTTTCGGCAGTGGGTGACGTGGTGACGCTGCCGGCATTGCTTGTTGCGAGTCTGCTATTGGAAATAGATGCGCTAACAACTGTTCTTGCTTTTGTGGTGCTTTTAGCGACTGCTCTGAGTCTCTGGTGGGTTCGGCGCGCGGTGTTCACCCTCCTACGACAGGTCTTGGTTGAGTCCCTGCCGATTCTGTTAGCCACCGGAGTATTGTTGGTGATAGCAGGAGTGGTCATCGAACACGAATTAACGGCCTTTGCTGCCAATAGAGCGATGCTCGTTTTAGTTCCGGCATGTCTCGCAACTGCGGGGGCGATTGGAGGCATTCTTTCGGGCCGGCTTTCTTCCAAGTTTCACTTAGGCGTTATCGAGCCAACAGCAATTCCTGGCCGACCCGCTCGGAGAGACTTGATCGCTGGTCTCGCCTTCGCTTTGCCCGTGTTTCTCCTCAACGGTTGCTTGGCGCAACTAGCAAGCTCTTTGTTTGGTTTCGAGTCGCCAGGTATGGCTTCGTTAGTTTGGATTTCGACTATTGGCGGATTAATCGCAACCCTGCTTGCTGGTGCCATTGCCTATTACGGAACTGCTCTAGCTGTTCGAGCTGGAGTAGACCCAGACACGTACGGGATACCGCTTGTAACTAGCTCAGTTGACCTTGGAGGCGCTGCCGCACTCGTTCTCACGATTGGCTGGATGGGTTTGTCGTGAATACTTCGCAACACCACTCAGTGAGAGGCCTTGTGCCCCATCGACTTAATTTTGTTCATACACCTTGTTCTTATTGCCTAGCCTGTGAGATACGTCATGGATGACAAACCAAGGAATCTAAAAACTCTTCTAGCTGAGTCGAAAGACGCGTCGGAGTTAATGGTCGACCTCGCTTACGCGGCGTTGTATTTCGACGATGAGGGAATGGCCGAAGCCGTTCTCGGCCTTGAAGAAGAAATGTCTGATCTTGTGCATGAGATGCGATCCCTGGCGATGCTGGCGGTTCGTCACCCGCGCGAGGTCGACGGTATGAGTTCCGTTCTACAAGTAGTGTCCTCAATTGAACAGATAGCAAATGCGGCGGTCGACATTGGCAAGATTGTTTTGCGAAACATTGGCATTCCTCGCGCCTTGGTGGTTGACCTAGCAGAGGCGGCGGAAGTTTCACATCGACTTGTGGTGGCCGAGGGAAGTCATCTGGCGAATCGCCCTCTTTCTGATATGGAATTGCCCGTAGTTGTGGGCATGCGAGTGGTCGCGATACAACGAGGACGACGTTGGCTTACAGACGTCGGTGGCGATGAGGTTGTTGAGGCTGGTGATGCGTTATTTATGCGCGGTGAACCTGCCGGCATTGTACGACTTCGAGAATTAGCTGCAGCGCAGCCCTGGATACCCCCGGTTGCAGATACTTCAAATCTTCTGACCGATCTTGATCGAGCTGTGGACACGCTTGTCGAAATGAAAAATATTTCAGAGACTGCGATCGGTTTGGCATATTCGGCTTTAGTGCTGCAAGACCTGTCGCTAGCTAGAGAGGTACGCGCTTTAGAGGAACGCCTAGACGAGATGAAAGTTTCTTTGCAGACATGGGTTCTTCGAGCTGCAGCCGACGACGTCGACCCGTCTCAGCTTCGCGGCTTACTTCACTTGGCTGAAGCAGCTGAAGATATTGGGGACCAAGCGCTGCAAATAGTTTCGTTAGTTCTTGATCAAGAAGATGTGCATCCGGTGCTGGCGCTTGCGCTAGGCGACACCGATGACGTCGTCGTTCAGGTGCCGGTTGCGCCAGGATCTAGTGCAGATGATGCAACGTTAGGATCGCTTGGACTGGCGGTTGATCCGGGTTATCACGTTCTTGCTGTGCGTCGAGCTTCTCGCTACATCTATAACCCTAGAAAGACAGTGGCTTTAAGAGCCGGCGATGAACTGCTTGCTTCTGGCCCTGAAGAAGGTAGAGAACGATTAGCGGCCTTGTGTGGCTACGCGATGGCTGTCGATGAAGAAACAGGAATGATCGATCTGACACCTACCAACTAAATCAAGTTCTTTATATGCACGTCTGAAGTGAACGGATTGCTAGCTTGGCTCTGATGTCGCTGTCGATACTTACCGTCCACGCGCACCCCGACGACGAGTCGTCGAAAGGTCCTGGGACTATCAACTTGTATTCCTCACAAGGCATCCGAACGACGTTGGTTTGCTGCACTGGGGGAGAAGAGGGCGACATACTTAACCCAGCGATGGAACGCGAAGAAATAAAAGAGGAACTGGCGTCTGTTCGTCTCGCTGAACTTCACTCAGCAGCAGCAATCATTGGTTATGACGAAGTTGTGATGCTTGGTTACAGAGATTCAGGCATGCCAGAAAGCGAAGCTAATGATCATCCAGAAGCTTTCGCGAACGCTGACTTAGACACCGCAGTGGGGAAACTTGTGGCGGTGATCCGTCGGGTGCGACCTCAAGTTGTGATGACATACCCAGAGGTCCAGAATCGTTACCCTCATCCAGATCATCTCCAAGTCACCGCCATTAGCGTCCCGGCCTTTGAACGAGCGGGCGATCCTGACTGGTATCCGGAAATAGGAGAACCTTTTGAGCCCCTAAAGCTGTATGCCCCCATATGGTCAAGGCAAAGACTGTTACTCACGCACCAAGCCTTTCTTGACCGTGGGCTTGAGTCGCCATATGACGAAAAGTGGCTATCGGGTAGAGATAGAGATGATCGGATTAGCGCGATGATTCCCGTTGACAACGCGGTGAGACGAAAGGCTTTGTTGGCTCACGCCACACAGGTTGACCCTGAATCTCCTTTTTGGTTTGGCCTACCCGACGAAGTTCAAGATGCCATCCATCCATTCGAGGAGTACATGCTGCTCCGGTCAAAAGTTCCTACCGAGGAACTTGAAGAAGACTTGTTCGCGGGCTTGCGAAACCTGGGTGGAGGCGAAGAGTAATGCAGTTCTTGAGTGAGCAATTTATTGCTGAGTGGGCTGCCATCAAACATCCGGCGTGCGGTGACGTTTCAGGACTTGTTGTCGCCAAAATTGATGGAACTCCAGAAGGCAAAGTCGCGATTTCAGTCGAGTTCAGCGACGGAGTCATTACTAATGCATATCTGGGTTCTGCGCGCGGTCGCGACCTGGAACTCACGATGCCGTACGAGCTCGCCACACAGTTGTTTTGCCGCCAAGCTGACCCTGCTGCTGAGTACATGAAGGGCCGACTCAAAATGAGCGGAGATATGAGTATGTGGCTTGAGTTGTTGCCGGTTTGGCAAGCGCGAATGAACCACGTCGAACAATCTCCGCTCTTGGAGCAAACAACTATTTAACTCTGGTTAGGCAAATCAGGATTGCGTGATTTACATGCGTTGAATGATCGTTCCGGTTCCCAGTCCACCGCCACAGCACATGGTCACCAGCCCGAATTCTTTATCAGCGCGGTGTAGTTCGTGCAGTGCTTTAGTCATCAGAATTGATCCGGTGCCTCCCAGTGGGTGACCTAACGCAATTGCACCACCATTTGGATTGACAGAATCCATGTCAGGGTTCATTTCGCGAGCCCAAGCTAGAACCACTGAAGCGAACGCCTCGTTTATCTCCACGACGTCGATGTCACTCATCGTCATCTTGTTACGTTCGAGTAGGTGATGGGTAGCTTCTATAGGTCCCGTCAGCATCAAGACAGGATCGCTCCCAACTAGACAAGTGTCGATGATGCGACCTAGTGGCTTTAGGCCCTGTTCTTCAGCCTTCTCAGCAGTCATCATCAACACTGCGCCGCTTCCGTCGCTTATTTGCGAGGAGGCACCCGCCGTGTGTACGCCGTCATCCATGACTGGACTCAATTGAGATAACGCTTCGAGAGTAGTTGGTCGAATACCGCCATCTCTTGAAACCCGTTGCCGCTCTCCGGTCGCGGTGCCATCGTCGTCAAGTACCGGAACGTCCACTTCGACTATCTGAGTAGCGAACCGGTCTTCATCCCAAGCCCTAGCAGCGTTCTCTTGGCTTCGAAGGCCGAACTCATCGCATTCGTCGCGTGTGATGTTCCACTTCTTAGCTAATAGCTCCGCACCTTGGAACTGGGTGGTGTACTCGTAGTGTTCCTTATAGCGCGGCGTTGCGGTTAGCTGGCCTTTCTTATAGGAAGAACCCATTGGATTCCGGGTCATCGATTCAACGCCACAACCAACGGCACTATCGACAACTCCTGAAGCGACTAAACCATATGCCAGCGAAATTGCTTGTTGGCTAGAGCCGCATTGCGCGTCGACGGTCGTCGCCGCAACGGTTAGAGGCATTCCGGCCCCAAGCCAAGCGGTTCGAGCAATATTCGCAGTTTGTTCGCCTGCTTGGCTGACGCATCCACCCACTACTTGGCCAATAGTGGAAGGGTCCACCCCACTTCGCTCGATAAGGGCTGTTTGTACTTCGCTTAGAAGGTCAGCTGGATGAATGTTGCTCAACTCGCCGCCTCGTCGACCAACAGGCGAGCGGACGGCTTCAACGATCACTATTTCAGACATGCGTCAACCTTAGCCATGACAGTCGTCTCATACCTAGGCTTCGAGAGATTGCCGAGATCAGCATCAATAGCTCCTCGGCTGATCAACTGAGACAAAGTGGTTCTTAGGCAGCGTCTAGGTCGACCTCAGGAAGCAGACGGGCATTCGCCAGTGCTGCTCTTGCCTCTGCGATGCCTTTTCTTCCCAGATCGCGAGTCTTAAAGTTCAGTTTTCGATTGGCGCCTGATGACGTTTGTGGCGCAATTTCGATGAGGCGTAACTGTCTGGTCATGGTTCCATTCTTGTCGAAGGGTGGGACAGTGGAATCCGCATCGCTGAGTTAAGTGTGATGTTGATAGGTAACCAATGAAGTGATCTGGCTAATGTCGGTGACAGAGTGCTACTCGAGCAAGGGATCCAGAAGATATGAGCTACCGCTATGGCATAACAGTTCCGTTCGATGCGCCGCTAAACCAACAGCGGGATTTATACCAGGAGTTCGCTGATTTGGGGTACACCGATTTGTGGAGTTCGGAAGCAGACGGGACAGATGGCTTCACACCGCTCATTTTGGCTTCGCAGTGGGCGCCCGAACTGCGCTTAGGGGTAGCAATCATTCCGGCGTTTACTCGCGGACCGGCATTGATGGCGCAACACATTGCATCAATGTGTGAGGCGGCACCCGGAAGATTCGTCATGGGGATAGGTTCGTCGTCGAACGTCATTGTTGAACACTGGAACGGAATTCCGTTTGAGGAGCCGTATAAGAGAACTCGTGACATGGTGAGGTTCCTGCGAACGGCACTCACTGGTGAGAAAGTCTCGCAAGAATTCGATGAATTTGAAGTCAAGGGGTTCACCTTGCGACGAGTTCCACCGACGCAGCCCCCGATCCTGATCGCGGCCTTGCGGGCTGGCATGCTCCGTCTCGCGGGTCGAGAAGGGGATGGGGCCATAATCAACTGGCTTTCGGCTAATGACGTGGCCACCGTCAAGCCTTACGTAGAGGAAGGTGGTTCGGATAAAGAGATAGTCGCGCGAATTTTTTGTTGCCCGAACCCGGACGCTGAAATTGTACGAGCCGGAGCAAAACGGGCGATAGCGGCATACTTGAATGTCCCTGTCTATGCAGATTTTCATCGTTGGCTTGGGCGTTCCGATGATCTCGATGGAATGTGGAGCGCATGGTCAGAAGGTGACCGAAAAGCAGCATTAGATGCGATTCCTGACCATGTGGTAGATGAGTTAATAGTTCACGGGCATCCTGAAGAATGCCGGGAACATATTGATCGTTACCACGAGATGGGGGTAACAACTTCCACTGTTTCGATAATGCCGTTTGGAGATATTGACCCAGTGCAGGCCGCTCGTGACCTGGCTCCCGCTGCACGATGATGTCGAAAATAGAGATTCTGAAAGGATAAGAAAATGAACTTGGAGACGATCGAATACGACGCGCGAGATGGCGTCGCGCATGTCCGCTTTACCCGTCAGGGCGCCGCCAATACAGTTAATCCACAGTTTTCTCGCGATCTTCGCGACGTGATGCTGGAGATTGAATGGGACCAGCATGTTAAGGCTGTGTCCGTAACCGCTGAGGGCAAAGTGTTTCATGCGGGTGGAGACTTGAAAGAATTCCACGAAGCAGGTGCTGGTCTCCCGAAATTAGCTAGCGGGATGCTCACCGATTTCCACGGCGGCATTTACAAAATGAATCGGATGCCGAAACCATTCGTCGCGGGGGTAAATGGGGCCGCGGGTGGAGCGGGACTCTCAATAGTCAGCGCCTTTGATCTCGTTGTGGCGGGAGAATCAGCACAATTCACTATGGCTTACACCAGAGCAGGCGTTACGCCTGATGGGACCTCAACTTATTTTGTTGCGCGTCATATCGGTGTTCGAAGGATGCTCGACCTCACCTTGACAAATAGGGTTCTGTCAGCTCACGAGGC
The DNA here is from genome assembly GCA_036163555.1 of Actinomycetota bacterium. Lineage (GTDB taxonomy): Bacteria > Actinomycetota > Acidimicrobiia > Acidimicrobiales > Poriferisodalaceae > MedAcidi-G3. The sequence continues at coordinate 14,817 of JAYZKK010000019.1, read as the reverse complement.
TGAAGCTTGGGGATTGGTGAACCGTGTCGTACCTGACGATGAAGTTGACGCCGCTACAGCCGAGATGGCTCAGTCTCTCGCCGATGGACCTTCGTGGGCGCTCGGCCGTGCGAAACAAATTGTCTATGGCGGCTTTGATAGCACGCTAGAGCAGGCCGGAGAAGTAGAGGGAGTCATGATTGCTGAGGCAATGGGCACTCATGACGGCCAAGAGGGCATAGCAGCATTTGTTGAGAAACGAGCCCCTAAGTTCATCGGTGAGTAGATTCGTTTACTTCGATTGATCAGCGGAGACACTGATCCAACGATCGACTAAAAAACCTCCGAGAGGCAAAGACCCCAGCACCATGGCAGCTAGAGCTTTCCTAAAGCTCCACTTCATATCGGCGAACCAGCGGACTATAACTGCCACGAATATGAGGTAGAGGACTCCGTGTATTGGTCCGAAAAGAGTCACCCCACGGTCATATCCAGCACCGTACTTCACGGCAGTTGCAGTTAGGAGAATTAGGTAGCTGGTGGCTTCCAGACGAGAAGTCAGGTGCAAAATTCGGTACATAGTCACAGTTTTGCGTACCGTCGTGGCTGTGGCACCACTTATAGGAATTACTGGTCGAACTGCTTCGGGCTCAGTTTTGGCCCCCGGAGCTCCTCATCTAGCTGATAGTCCGGTGGATTGGTTCTTCGGAGAGTACGCATCGCGGGTGCGAGAAGCAGGCGGTTTACCAGTCGAACTTCCAGCAATTGACAATCCTTCTGAGTATGTAGAACGACTCGACGCGGTGGTACTCAGCGGCGGGGGGGATATTGACCCCGAACGATGGAATGGTCCCATGGAAAGTTCCTACATGGTTTCGCCAGAGCGAGATGCTTTTGAATTCGCGTTACTCGAGGCTGCAGTAACTGCAGAAATACCAGTGCTCGGTATCTGCCGCGGTCTTCAAGTGATCAACGTTTTCTTTGGCGGCACCTTGGTCCCGCATTTGGATGAGGCGACAGGTGATGGGCATTCGAAGTCGGCTCCGGATCGAACCCAAACACGCCACGTGGTTAGATGTGAAGCCGGCAGTACTTTGTTCGATCTTTATGGTTCAACGGCGATGGTCAATTCTTTCCACCACCAAGCGGTTGATCAACCAGGGCACGAGCTGAAGGTCACTGCCTATTCACCTGATGGGACAGTTGAGGGAATCGAAGATACGAGCGGGCTCATCGTTGGAGTCCAGTGGCATCCCGAAATGCTGAAGTACCCGCAACCGGTGTTCGCTTGGCTTATCGACAAAGCAAACGAAAAAGAAGACGTCGATATTGTTTAGATAACCCCGCGTTCACGACGGTCTTCGATTTCTTTCGGAGAGAGATCTAAGAACTCGGCGTAAATCGCTTCGTTGTCTCCGCCGACAGGATGAAAGATCTCAAGATCTCGAAGCTGAGAGCCGTGAAACCTGAGGGGACTATGCGGAAGCGGAATTTCTCCCAGAGTTTCATGGTCAACCCACTGAAGAAACTGGCGTTCAATCAGATGGGAGTCATTGACCACTTCGTCGACGCCTCGCACGATAGCTACAGGGACACCAGCTTCGGACAATTGTGACGCCACTTCATCGCGTCGACGGTCCTTGGTCCACTGTTCAACTAAGTGATCAACCTCGTCCATGTTTGCGGCCCGGTCGGTGTTGTGTCGAAACCTTGGTTCATCAAGAAGGTCAGTTCTGTCGATGACCTCGAGCACTGCACGCCAATGTTTATTTGTTACCGAGATCAGGGCGATATGACCATCTGAGCATTGATAGACGTCGTAGGGAGCAACGCCCATGGCTGCATGTTTGTTGCCTGTTCTTGGAGCAGTCCCTGTCTGGTGCCACGACAGCATGTTTGAACACAGTGTGTGATACGTGGCTTCTGCCATCGATGTTTCTACCAAACGTCCTTTGCCCGTTCGCTCTACGTCGAGTAAAGCCGTAACGATCGCGCCATAGAGGTGAGCACCCCCCAGAAAATCGATGAAAGCGACCCCTGCTTTAACAGGGGGTTGATCGGGATGTCCGGTTACGCTCATGGGACCCATATGTGCCTGCACTGTGATGTCCATGGCCGTTTGGGCTGCATCTGGACCGGATAGCCCGAAGCCCGAAGCATGGGCGAACACGAGCGCAGGGTTGATTTTCCAAAGCGATTCTGCATCTATACCGAGTTTTTCAGGAACGTCAGGCGCGTAATTGACAAGTACGACATCGGCCTTTCTCACGAGCCCCAAAAACATTTCGTGACCATCGTCGGATTTAAGGTCCAACGTGACCGCCTCTTTTGAAGAATTAAGCGCCGCATATGAGATTGAATCACCTCGCGCACGCAACGGTTCACCGCGCGTCTGTTCGATCTTGATTACTCGGGCACCAGCCATGGAAAGTAGGAAGCCGGCGTATGGCCCTTGATAGATCTGACCTAGATCGAGCACTGTGACGCCGTCCAAAGGAAGAGCTCGATCATCGTTACTCATTTAAAGCTCCCGCCAAGAATGTCACGAGCCATGATCAGCCGTTGTACCTCGCTCGGTCCTTCTCCTACACGACGAATTCTCAGTTCGCGGTACCACCGTTCAAGTGGTAGATCTTTTGTGACGCCAACTCCGCCGTGAATCTGGATGCAGCGGTCGATGACTCTGCTACTTGCTTCTGTTGCTACCAGCTTCGCCATAGCAGCTTCGGTTCTGAACCGTTCTCCGCTGTCTGCTTTTTGGGCAGCTTCAAGAACGCAATAACGGGCGTGGCGAATGTCGATTTCGTTGTCTACGACCATCCATTGAATTGCTTGTTTTTCAGCGAGGGGGGAACCGAAGGTCTCCCGGTTTTTTGCCCAGTCGATAGACATCTCTTGGGCCCTGATCGCAGGACCAATGCATCCTGCGGCATAGGGGATCCGTTGTCGACTAAGTCGATCGTTAGCTATCGCGAAACCACCGTTGACTTCGCCGAGAATATTTTCTTCCGGAACTCGCATTTCATCGAATTGCAGCTCTGTTGCGTAATGAGTTGCCCGCAACGTATGCACCACTCGCCGTACATGAAAGCCAGGGGTATCTGTGTCAACGATGAAAGCCGTTACCCCGTTACGACCCGGATCGTCGGAAGTTCGAGCGAAGATCAATGCGTAGTCGGCTTTGTCAGCACCTGAAATGTAAAGCTTTGATCCACTTAGGACCCATTCGCCTCCGTCTTTGATTCCTCGGGTTTGGATGGCACGAGCTGGATCGGAACCTCCCGATGGTTCTGTCAGAGCAAAGCAACCTTTCTTCTCGCCGCGAAGGGTTGGGTAAAGCCAACGTTCTTTTTGATCGTCAGTAGCTTCGTAAAGTTGTGCGAGGCCGGCACCTCCAAACACTCCGTAGCAGGGGTTGTAAAGGCCGGCTCGATGTTGGGACATTTCGATTGCCATCAAGGCACGAGTGGTGGTGTCAAGTCCGGGACCGCCGTATTCTTCGGGGATGTCTAAACCATAGAAACCCATAGATTTCGTCATGGCAACGAGCCGGTCTTGGTCGGTTGGGTCCAGTGATCCAGCATCTGGATCTAGGTGGTCCTCTAAGGGCAGGATCTCACTTTGAACGAAACGTCGGGTGGTTTCGACTATTAGTTGTTGCTCTTCGTTAAGGCTGAAGTCCATGTTGATCTTTCAGTTGGGGGATAGTCGACCAATTCGGCTTTGTTCAGCCTGTTGGTGACTTGGAAGTTGTCCGTGGTCATAGAGGTGCAGCATCAGAAGCTCATCCCAACGACTTCGGTAGTTGGCAGTGAATTCGAAACGAAATTTCGTTGCTTGATCACCATGCAACCGAAGCTCTTCTTCGAGTGCTGTACGCATTCCGAAGAGATGTCTAGCTCCCGCATAGCCCACAGAGAGCACTATGCCTTGGGAGTCTGCTACGTGGTAAACCCCTAGCTGTGCCGGAAGTAAAGCGATGGTTTTCTCGTTGAGGTCCATCCAAGCTTTTTCGAGTCGGATGCCCATATCAGCGAGGACTGCTTAGAAGGTCTGACAAGGCTGAGCCCATGAGATCTTCGAAGTTCTGGCGGAAAAATTTATCCTGAGTTTGGACTGATAGCGCTTCCACTTCTGTGTCGAAACGTCGCAGAGGATTACGTCCGCCTTCGACATGTGGGAAGTCAGAACTGAACATGCAGATTTCGTCTCCGGTGTTTTCAATTATCCAGCCAGTCGGTTCGGTGGGAAATGGAGTAACTCGAATTTGCCGGTGAACGTATTCTGATGGCCGCAGTCCCAGATTTTGTAGGCGGTTTTCGTGACGTCCGAATGCCTCGAAAGCTGCTTCGAGTTGTCGCATGAAGGAGGGCAGCCATGCTGCTCCGAGTTCTATCACTCCCATTTTTAGATTAGGAAATCTGTCGAAAACCCCGTCGAAAATCAGGCTGGAAAGAGCTTGGATGGGCGGTGATGAAATGCTCATGTAGGAGACAGACCTGAAGTTCTCGCTACCTCCATGAAAGTCTGGCTCGGGTGGCAAGCCATTATTTCTATGCTGCGGGGGCATCACCAGATCCGGAGTTGCAACGTGCATCACGACAGGTATGCCGGCTTCTTGTGCGCGAGCCCATATTCCGTCAAAAGCTATGTGACTGTGTGCATGTTCTTTTGGCATACGGTTGGGAATGAGCAGTGAAGCGGCCCCAGCTTCGATGGCTTCAGCGGCGCATGGGATAGCTAATTCCAAGTCTTGTAGCGGAATATATGCCACCGGCAAGAGACGTGGATCCCCTGCACAGAAAGCAATTTGGGCGCGGTTGGCGGCGGAAGCTACCTCGTAGGTAAGACTTGCGGGGGCTTCATGTTCCATGACCTCCAAAAGGGTGTTGGGCATAGTTGGGAAAACGAGCTGGCTAGCGAAGCCCATATGGTTCAAAGCCTCGCTGCGGTCCATGGCATCCCACGCCCCGTGGGCCCGGTAGTTCTTTCGAAGCATGATTTCTTGTTCGGCCGACGCCCGAAAATCCGGATCTAGGTGAAGAGTGCGACAGTGATCTATCTCACTAAAAATTGGGCTCTCTTCGTTGGCGAAAAACTTTGCTCGTGTGTACTCCTGAACCTTCCGAGAGCCAAATTCGTCTAACCACTCTGGAGGTTCCATTGTGTGAGCATCGGCGTCGTGAATTATCCGATCTGTCACATAGGCCATTCGTTGCCTCCTCGTCTATTACACCGAAGCGTAGTTGTGCGGGCAGTGCACGTGCCTTTAGCTAGTTGTCGTGCAGTGCCTTGTTGATCCCTTCCCACTTGTCGGGATCGAGAACTCGCATCTCGATAGCCCCTGAGAAGCTATTGCGAATAAGTAGCATCCCTGACCTGCCGGACAAGTCTTTGCCCTTCACGATTGATCCATCGGGAAGAGTTATCTGGCTTCCGGCGGTCACGTAGCAGCCAGCTTCAACTGTGCAGTTATCACCTAGCGATATTCCGATTCCAGAATTTGCGCCGAGGAGACAATTTTCGCCGACGACGATTGTTTCTTTACCGCCACCCGACAGAGTTCCCATTATTGAGGCGCTGCCACCGATATCGCTGTTAGCGCCAACCACTACACCAGCGCTAATTCTTCCTTCGACCATCGAAGGTCCTAGGGTCCCTGCATTGAAATTGCAGAACCCTTCATGCATTACAGTTGTTCCTTCGGCTAGATGGGCCCCAAGCCGCACCCTGTCGGCGTCGGCAATGCGCACCCCTGAGGGAATTACATAGTCCGTCATTCGCGGAAATTTATCTACCGAAGTCACCGAAATGTTGAGGTTTATTTCGGCTGCACGACCCTGAAGTTCACCGACGCGCTCGGGCAGAACTGGCCCTGCATTGGTCCAGGCGCAGTTGGTGAGCAAACCAAAAACGCCGTCGAGGTTGGTCCCGTGGGGTTGGACCTCTCTACGACTGAGCAGGTGCAGTCTCAGATAAGCATCAGCAAGGTTGACGGCCGGCGCGTTCAGGTCCTCGATAGTGGTTTCGACTGTCCGGCCTTGGATAAGGCCAAGTTTCTCTGCCATACACGATCTCTTCGGGTCGACGTTCGCGTCTGGATACCAGACGTCAAGCTGGGTTTCCGTTTCGAGATCGAAGTAGCTATGGCCAATTGCTGTCATGCTCATGAGGTCATTTTCGCAGTGTTGAGGCTAGATACCGACTCCTCTTTGGATTTATCTCGCAAATTGGCGAAATTTGGCGATGGTAAACGGAGAAAATGCTTCATTTCTTAGTGAATGAGACCATCTGGCGGGCATGAAGGCCATCGGCCGCCTAGTTTCGAGTTTATGAAGACACCGGTCTGCGAAATGCTTGGCGTGGATGTGCCCATCCTCGCGTTTACCCACTGTCGAGACGTGGTTGCCGCCGTCACCAAAGCCGGAGGCTTTGGCGTGCTTGGTGCCGCGGCTCACACCCCTGAACAACTCGACGTCGACTTGCAATGGATTCGAGACGAAGTTGGCGACAAGCCCTTCGGTGTGGACATCATCGTTCCTGCTAAATATGAGGGTTCTTCGGAAGGTGGGAAATCTTTAGGTGACCTCAGCGAAATGATTCCGCAGGGCCACCGCGATTTCGTCGAAGACATGATGGAACGCTACGCCGTTCCTCCATTACCAAAGGAGGATTCAGAACGCAGCGGTGTGCCGGTTGACTCGGAACCGCCAATGACTTACGCGCAAGCAGTACCTCTAATGGATGTCGCGTTTTCGCATCCAATCAAACTGATTGTCAATGCTTTGGGTCCCCCTCCCCCTGACATGATCGAACGGGCCCACACAAATGGAGTACTGGTTGGCGCGCTTGCAGGTAAGAAAGCTCACGCAGTGCGTCACGTAGCGGCGGGCGTCGACATAATCATCGCTCAAGGCCATGAAGCCGGTGGACACACGGGTGACATCGGAACGATGGTCCTTGTTCCAGAAATAGTTGATGCCGTGGCACCAACTCCTGTGCTCGCGGCAGGAGGGATAGGAAGTGGACGGCAGGTAGCTGCCTCAATCGCGCTAGGGGCGCAGGGGGTTTGGTGTGGGTCAGTTTGGCTGACGACCTTAGAAGCCGAGACTCATCCAGTGGTCAAAGACAAGTTTCTTGCCGCAACATCGTCTGACACGCTGAGATCGCGCTCTCGAACGGGTAAACCTGCTCGCCAGCTTCGTTCTGCCTGGACTGATGAATGGGAAGCAGAGTCTTCGCCCGGTACGTTGCCTATGCCTCTTCAACCGATGTTGATTGCGCACGCGAGTCGTCAAGTCGATCGGGCAGCAATGAATCCGGAAAATAAAGGTGCGGTTGAATTATCGAACTATTTCGTCGGCCAAATTGTCGGATCTATGAACGAATCAATTTCCGCGACCCGAGTGGTGGAAGACATGATCACCGAATATCTCGATGTTGTTGAACGCTTCGAGGAATTAAATAACTGAGGTAACCGCAGACGCTGCAAAGGTTTCTAAGGAGCTAGAGAAACGGGGAAGTCATGGAGACGATGAAAGGACGCGTGGCCGTCGTCACAGGTGCAGCATCGGGCATCGGGAAAGCTCTGTCACTCGCTTTTGCTGCCGAGGGGGCACAGGTTGTGCTTGCAGACGTTGAAGATGATGCGCTTGCGGCAACGAGAACGGAAATTGAGGCCCTTGATGCACCCGTTCTTGCAGTAAAGACTGATGTGACAGACGAAAGTTCTGTCGCCCAGTTGTGCGCTGCGACACTCGAAACATTCGGAGGCGTCAATATCCTTTGCAACAATGCAGGAGTAGGCGGAGGCGGACTCGTCAAGAATCAACAATTAGTTGATTGGAAGTGGGTCATCGATGTTTCCTTATGGGGTGTGATTCACGGGTTGCATCATTTCTTGCCGCACTTGATTGAAGCTGAGGAAAGCCACGTGATGAGCACCGCTTCAGTAGCGGGTCTGATGGCTGTACCTGGCCTTGCTCCCTACAACGCAGCGAAGTTCGGAGTCGTCGCAATCATGGAGACACTGCACCACGAGATGGACCGCGACCCTGAAGCAAATGTGGGGGTATCTGTGCTCTGTCCGGGAGTGGTCAGGACAAATATTGCTACGGCCCAAAGAAATCGACCTGACCATCTTCGTAGAAGACGAGACGAATCCATTGATCAAACAGCGAAGGCACCGGAAGAAGCGCGTGCTCGAAATGCAGCCATAGCAGCAGCATTAGAGAACGGCATGGACCCGGCACAAGTTGCGGCTCAGGTCTTGAATGCAATGTACGAGCGCAGGTTTTGGGTGTTGAGCCACCCCGAGCTTCTAGCCGAAGTGAATCACCGCAACCAAGAACTAGCAGATCTCAAGAATCCCACGTTGATCTCAAGTTTTACCGATTAATCAACTTCACTAATTACATGGTGAACCGAAGGTTTCGTGCTGCGTGAGCACCGAGCTTGACATCGCCGGACCAACTAATCGTGCCTTCACTTATCGCAATTTCTGGGTCGATGCGTCCACAGGCCTGATTCATAAAGGCCATTGAGTCGCAGTGAAGAGTGGTTGTAGGCATATCAATAGGTTCACACTCAACAGCACGTTCTTCGACGCGCACATAAATGTCCCGTTCTATTGAACCTGTGATATCGAAGTGAATCGATTGGCCTTCAGCAAGCCCAATCTTCTTACCCGCGATGTAGCCGATGGAAAGGTGAACTTCATTCAGAGCCATTTCTGCTGCTGGCCCACCATTATCGGTATCGATGCCTAAAGGAGTTCGACAATCCCGCTCATGCATCCAGAAGTCAAATTCGCGCACTGCCATAAAACGTCCGTAAGTGGCTGGACCTACGGGAGTGACACTCGGGTTAGCGAAGTCGTCTTCGGTAGTTTCGGATAGATTTTGTCGCCGAATGTCAAAGGTGTTTTGCATATGCTCAACTAACTCCGGCGCCGGCATTTGCATAGCGGCTTCAAAGTAGCCCCCAACTTTTTCGAACGGAGGCGGGGTATCTAAGCCCGATGGCAACCAATTCGACAAGGCCTGTTCTACTGACACCATGTGCGCTGCGACACCCCTAATAGTCCAGTCAGGGCATAGCGACTGGGTCTCCCAGTGGTTTTCGTCGAGTTTGCTCATGAATTCGACAACGCTCGTCCAACAAAAATCAAGATTGCTAACAATTAGATCTCGTTCGCTCATGTCACAAACGTAGCTTTGATTGAATGATCGCTGTTGAGTGTTACGTGTAATGATTCGATGGCACAACACGCGCAATCAACAATGGCCTCGGTGGAGAACTTGGTCCGATAGGGGAAACCAATGAATTCTTGGGATGTGACTCTGGTTGGGGCTTATGGGTCTCCCTATTCGGTCAAAATGCGCGCGGTGCTTCGATATCGCCGGATTTCACACAGGTGGGTTGTTCGAGGCTCGGCAGAAGACCAAGGATTTCCGAAACCCCCGGTAGCAATCATTCCAATGCTTGCCTTTCGCGACGAAGACGGTGGTTACTCCGAGGTGATGGTGGATTCATCTCCCCAAATCCTGCGTTTGGAAGAGGATTATTCTGGTAGAAGCCTGCTGCCAGAGGACCCCGTAGTGGGGTTTCTTGATCACCTAATTGAAGATTATGGCGATGAATGGGTGACAAAGATGATGTATCACTACCGATGGCATCACCTTTATGTTGACGCCATAGCGAAGGCAGGCAACATGCTGCCGTTGATGTCGGATAACCAAATGAACCCCGAACAGCATCGTGAAATCAACGATTTCATTACTCGCCGACAGATCGGTAGAACTGCTTTAGTTGGCTCTACGGATGAGAACCGTGACGTCATAGAGGACAGTTTTGTTCGGCTTCTGACAACGCTGGAAACTCACTTAACTGAGCACCGATTTCTATTAGGCGACCGCCCGGGCCGAGGTGATTTTGGCCTATTCGGTCAGTTCAGTCAGTTATTTTTCTGGGAACCTGACTCTTCACTGATAGCAGCTCGTCAAAGTCCTAGAAGTGTCATTTGGGCTTACCAGGTCGATGACTTGTCGTCACTGGAGATCAGCGAAAACGAGGGATGGTTCACGCGTAACAACCTGCCAGAATCGTCACTTAATTTGCTGAATGAAATAGGACGCACCTACGCCCCGTTTTTGATAGCGAATGAGCAGGCCATAGCTGCCGATGATCCAGAGTTGTCTTGTCTAATTGAGGGTCGCGAGTACAAGCAAGCGCCGTTTGCGTACCAAAACAAGTGCTTAAGTTGGATACGCGACGCTTTCCGACAACTGTCCACTGATGACCAACAGGCAGTCGCACACATTTTGAGCGGTACAGGATGTGAAATGTTGATCGCCGATGTCTGACGGCAAAGCCGTCATATTCGACAAAGACGGCACTTTGCTCGACTTCCACGCAACCTGGAATGAAGCCATCGGGTCTGCTTTCGATCTGGTAGTAGACCTGAACGCTAAAGAACGTGCGGCTGAGCTTTTCGGATACGACTTAGCTGAACGACGCGTATTGCCGCACTCGGCGTTCATCAGTGAGACCAGTGAGACAACTGACAACCTGATTGCCGATTTGATTGACGTCGCTACCTTTAAGCAAACAATCAATGAAACATCTCAACGCAACATTGTTGCCAACAAGGGGGCGACAGCTGCGTTAGACGCGTTGATCGATCGGGGCTGGAAGTTGGCGGTCGCCACAAATGATTCGGAATCGTGTGCGTTGGACCATGTTGAGGCTTTGAAGTGGAGTCACTTTTTCACTTCGGTGAAAGGGTTTGATTCGGGTCATGGATCGAAACCAGGTCCGGGAATGGTTCTAGCGGCCGCTGAGGAATGCAATGCGATCGGAGGTGTGTATGTGATGGTCGGGGATTCAGTGCACGACATTCTTGCGGGCCAGGCTGCAGGTGCCGTCACTGTGGCGATTGGACAGCAGCCCGCAGCTTTGCGGCTCGCGGATATGCAGATAGAGGAGCTGGGTGAGCTCATCGAGTTAGTTGACGGTCTTTAGCTGAATAAAAGATTCGGTCTAATCAACTTCGGTTCTAATTCGGGTATGAATTGCCTCTAGTTGTTCGATCATCGCGTCAACCGAGCGAGCCCCAGCTTGGAATACTGCGGTTGCGTTGACCGACGTCCAATCGAAGCCCATCGCGTTAACAACCGCTGCGCGTTCAGCTATAGCGTCAAGATTTGCGTAGAACAGTTTGTCTGCATCGCTTCGAGGGGGCGGTTGCAACATGAGTTGAAATCCAATTTCTGCCGGATCGCGACCGAATTCTTCAGCTAGGCGTTGGATATCGGCAACGCAGAGGAGAGCTTGCTCATCGGTAACCCCTGATGCCATCCACCCGTCAGCCTTCTGGGCCGTTCTCTTCAGGGCAGCAGGGCTTTCCCCTCCCACCCATATAGGGATCTTGATGCCTTGAGGAGAGACTGGCTCCATGCCCATATCGTGCGAGTCGTAGTAGCTGCCGCGAAATTCGATGCGGCCTCCTTGCCAGTAACTTCTAAGCAGGTCAATGGCTTCGTCCATGCGTTTTCCACGAGTCGAAAAATCTTCCTCAAGAGCGTCATACTCGCTGTCTTGCCAGCCGACGCCTATGCCCAACCGGACCCGCCCGTGAGACAGGGTGTCGAGGGTGCTGATTTGTTTCGCAACTAACACAGGCTGACGTTGGGGCAGAACTAGAACCTCAGTCGAAAGCGACACTTTCGAGGTGACCGCCGCGATGTTCGCTAGAAGCATCAGCGCTTCAAGAATTGGCATCTCTGCGGGATAAATAGTGCGACGACCCTGAGACGGGTAACCCATGACCACATGGTCAAAGGCTGCTATCTCGTCATAGCCGATTTGTTCGATCGCTGAGGCAAGAGCGAGCACTTGCTGGGGTCCCTCTCGGTAAGCAACCGATGGGAAGTCCACGGCGATTTTCATTTAACTCTGCCCCAACTTCACGGTCGCCTTCGCCGGCATCAGAACGCTACCGTCTTCTTTTCGTTCATAAATCTCAAGTTCTACTGAGCCATTCACTTGGTCAACCGATATGACAGAGCCGGAAAAGTTGAGTTCTTCACCGACGAAGGCGCTTGCTCGGTTCTGCCACTCGACTGAAAGTAAACGTGCATGAGGTCCGGCCCAATCGGTAATGAACTGGGTGAGCCAAGAACCTTGAAGAGGCCCATGCACGACGATGTCTTGATGGCCTTCATAGTTGGCGTACGCCCTATCGTAATGAATGCGGTGGGGATTGAAGCTGGCGGCGCTGTAGAGGAACAGTTCGGCTTCACCGGCGCGTTTGCGCATAACAGGTAACTCATCGCCCACGCTGATTGTTGTCATGTCGGGGTATTTACTCATCGCGCAATTCCTATCTGACGGGATCGTGCCACTACCTGTTCATCTTGATTGGTGAAAGTAGTTTCCCTTACCAATCGAACGAAAGGACCCTTCTTTCCCTCTTTCTGATCAAGATCCAAGAGTCGTGTCGTGCCTGTGATCTCATCTCCGACACAGACTGGTTCTAGAAAGTCCCATTCCTCGCCTCCGAACATCATTCGAGCGACTTTCAGGACCACACTTGTCGAATCTTCGTACAGGCCGTCGGTCCTAAGCGTCGATGCGGGTTCAGGAGTCACAAGTGCATGAGTAATGAACAGCGGTGGAATGGTCACGGTCCGGTATCCGGCTGCTTTAGCGGACTCGTCATCGAAATAAATGGGATTTAGATCTCCAACCGCGTACGCGTAGCGCTGCGATTCTCGACGATCAATTCGCACAGTGACAGGGCCAGCCAAAATTTCGCCGACACGAGCTAACGACTCTGGTGGGATCAAAGAACTAGACATGTTGTAAGGCTAGGTGAGGGCGGTGCTTCTTTGCCCGCGCTGGTCTAATCTGAACCCGAGGTACCAGTTATGTCGTTGTGGAGTAACAAGCTAGAGATGCCAACTATGGAAACGGCGCTGCCTGGGCGGGATCTGGTTATGCCAGTTCCGTCTACTCATGAAGTATTGGGTGAGCCCTTGACACCGCCGTTCCCAGCTTCGAGCGAACGCATCGTTTTTGGGATGGGCTGTTTCTGGGGCGCGGAGCGAATCTTTTGGAACGCCTCCGGAGTGTTGACCACAGCAGTTGGTTATGTGGGTGGTTTTACTAAGAACCCCACCTATGAAGAGGTTTGTAGTGGACTTACCGGACATAACGAAGTTGTTTTGGTGATCTATGACCCTGGCGTGACTAGTTACGCAAAAATGCTTGAGTTGTTTTGGGAGAATCATGACCCAACTCAGGGGATGCGCCAAGGAAACGACCTTGGCACCCAGTACCGCTCGGGCATCTATGTGTCTAACCAGCAACAGCACAATCTCGCCGAATCGAGCCGTGTCGAGTTTCAGTCAGCGCTCAGCGAAGCTGGCTATGGCCCAATTACTACGGAAATTCTTGATGAAGGACCCTTCTATTACGCAGAGCACTACCACCAGCAGTACTTACACAAAGTGCCCAACGGTTACTGCGGTATTGGTGGCACTGGTGTGAGCTGCCCGACTGGCCTTGCCATCGGCGACTAACTAGCGGTTCCTAGTCATTAACCGCTGCCATTGCCTCGATTGTCAGCTGTGTTACTAGTTTGCGATCTTGGCCCCACGGCATCGGCATTAGAATCGGGTATTGAACGCCAGCGTCAAGATAGCTTGCAGCAAAGGCAGCTACTTCTTCTTTGTTCCCTATGAAGTTAATCGCTTGGATCATTTCTTCACTTATCGCTGCTAGGGCTCCTTCGCGGTCCCGTTCTTGTTGACGTGAACGCAGCTCTTGAACTTCATCTTCGAAACCCGCGGAGCGAAACATGTTGGCGTACCCATCTGCCATCGCATAATTGAATAGGTCTTTGCGGGCGGAACGTTCCGCCTCCTCAAAGTCCCCGACGGCGGCGTGAACATTGCTCATAATGACGGCGTCGCCCCCCAATCTGACGTGTTTGACGGCTTCTGCGACATGACTGGCTGGGATGTAGTTCAAGAGGACAGCGTCGGCAATTTCACCCGCCAATTTCAACATTTGAGGATTGAGCGCAGCAACGACGATTTTTGGGCTTTGCTCCGGGGTTCGCATAGCTAGACGGAAGCGCTTGACCTGCCAGAAGTCCCCTTCGAAGGTGACAGGCTCGCCCGATAAACATTCCCGCGTTAAGGCCACGTACTCACGCATCATCGCTATTGGGCGATCTGGCGCTTCGATTCCGTGCTGTCGAAGCACACCGGGAGCTGAAACGCCCAGCCCCATCCAAGTAGTTCTTTGCGGGTTGAGGGACTGGAGTGTTGCGCCTGTCATTGCTGTCAAAGAAGGACTACGTAACTGAATCGGCATGATTCCTGTTGCCAGATCGAGCTCGGGTGCTGCCTGAGAAACTGCTCCCAGAAGACTTACGGCATCAGTGCCGGTTGCTTCTACTGTCCAAAATGATTGGTATCCAGCAGCAACAGCTGCTTGCGCGATTTCAGGAACTGCTGAAGGCCCTAAAACACCGAGACTTCCGTAGGTAACTCCTAAAGGAGTTTGTGATTCTCTGCTCATTTACTTCAACATACTCCTCAGATGAAAGTTCGTTCTTGTAGCAAATATGTTCGTTGTAGAGCGGTTGACAGCGCTAGGGTGAGAGTAAGACCTGGTTATGCCAACCAGCGGATTGGAGCATCTGGTGACTGAACCTCAGGACATGAAGATAGTCCTCCCGGACAACGTCGAAGAAGCCCTTTCTGTGGTTGATCGCGCCCTGGGTAGTTTCATGCATCGAGAGTTAGTCTCAGCGAGCGAAGTAACTGA
>JAYZKK010000018.1:0-4320 GCA_036163555.1 Actinomycetota bacterium | reverse complement strand
TCGTTGTCGAATGTGGTGACGCTCGAGAAGTGCATCACATGGCACTGCTGCTCGGTTATGGCGCTGGGGCCATCAATCCGTATCTCGCTATCGAATCAATCGAAGATCTGATTGAGGAAGGCGCAATCACTGAAATCGATACCAAAACAGCAGTTCGGAACTACATCAAAGCTTGTTCCAAAGGTGTCCTCAAAATCATGTCGAAGATGGGGATTTCCACCGTTGCCAGTTACACGGGCGCTCAGGTATTTGAATGCGTAGGCCTGTCTCATCAAGTCATCAACGACTATTTCACAGGCACAAGTTCGAAACTGGGGGGCGTTGATCTTGATGTGATCGCCGAAGAGGTGGCGCTTCGGCACCGCTTCGCATATCTAGACAACCCCGAAGAAGTAGCTCATCGGGATCTGTGGGCGGGCGGCGAGTACCAGTGGCGGCGAGAGGGCGAATTTCACTTATTTAACCCAGAGACGGTCTACAAGCTGCAGCATTCCACTCGCACAGGTCGGTACGAACTTTTCAAGGAATACACCCAACTCGTGGACACCCAGTCAGAGGAACTGGCCACACTTAGAGGGTTATTCACCCTGACCTCAAACGAACGAGGACCGATCCCCATAGACGAAGTGGAGCCGGTGAGCGAAATCGTCAAGAGATTCTCGACTGGCGCGATGAGCTACGGGTCCATCTCAGCTGAAGCACACGAGACGCTCGCCATCGCCATGAACCGGTTAGGGGCGAAATCCAACACCGGCGAAGGCGGAGAAGACCCCGAACGTTTCGTACCAGACACCAACGGTGATTCCCGACGCTCAGCAATCAAACAAGTGGCGTCCGGCCGGTTCGGGGTGACCTCAGAATATTTGGTCAACTCCGACGACATTCAGATCAAAATGGCTCAAGGAGCAAAACCTGGTGAAGGCGGCCAACTCCCGGGCCCCAAAGTGTGGCCCTGGATAGCAAAAACCCGTCATTCCACCCCCGGAGTTGGTCTGATTTCTCCCCCACCCCACCACGACATCTACTCAATTGAGGACTTAAAACAACTCATTCATGATCTGAAGAACTCAAACCCCGACGCCCGGATTCACGTCAAGCTGGTCGCTGAGGTAGGAGTCGGGACGGTGGCCGCGGGTGTCTCCAAAGCCAAAGCCGACGTGGTTCTCATCTCAGGTCATGACGGCGGCACGGGCGCTTCACCACTCACGTCACTGAAACACGCTGGCGGACCCTGGGAACTGGGTTTAGCCGAAACTCAACAAACGTTGTTGATAAACGGACTCCGCGACCGAATAGTGGTGCAAACCGACGGACAATTAAAGACCGGTCGAGACGTCATCGTCGCAGCCCTACTCGGCGCTGAAGAGTTCGGGTTTGCCACTGCACCGTTGGTGGTATCTGGATGCGTAATGATGCGCGTCTGTCACCTCGATACCTGTCCGGTCGGTGTGGCGACCCAAAACAAGGAACTCAGAGCCAGGTACACCGGCAAAGCAGAGTTCGTTGTCAACTTCTTCGAATATGTAGCCCAAGAAGTAAGGGAATACTTGGCTGAGCTCGGTTTCCGTTCAATCGAAGAAGCAATAGGCAGAGTTGACTGTCTCGACGTCGACCGCGCTGTGAATCACTGGAAAGCCGAGGGTCTCGACCTGACCCCGATTCTTCACGTACCAACCTCTCCATGGGAGCAAGATCGCTTCTGCTCCAAGAGTCAAGAGCATGGCCTGGAGAGAGCATTGGACCAGGAACTCATCCAACAGGCTCAACCAGCACTGAAAGACGGCACCCCGGTCCGAATTGAACTGCCTGTTTCGAACGTCAATCGCACTGTCGGGACGTTGCTTGGTCATCACCTCACCAAGACCTACGGAGGTGACGGACTACCTCACAACACAATTGACGTCGAGTTGACGGGTTCAGCAGGTCAAAGTTTCGGTGCCTTCGTCCCACAAGGCATCACCCTGCGTCTGTGCGGAGACGCGAATGACTACTTGGGTAAAGGCCTATCCGGCGGTCGAATTACCCTTCAACCACCAAGAAACGCCTCCCCAGATTTCATTGCACAAGAAAACGTCATCGCGGGAAACGTCATCCTCTACGGCGCGACCGGAGGCGAGGCCTATATCCGAGGAATAGTGGGTGAACGTTTCTGCGTTCGCAACTCGGGGGCAACAGCGGTTGTCGAAGGCGTCGGCGACCACGGATGCGAATACATGACCGGGGGAATCGTCGTCGTTCTCGGCGCTACCGGCAGAAACTTCGGCGCGGGAATGTCGGGTGGAGTGGCATTCATTTTCGATCCCGACGACGAGTTCCATCGCAATCTCAACACCGAGATGGTGGACCTAGAAAGTTCGTTGTCCGAAGAAGACGCCGATGCGCTTCGAGACATCATTCGACGTCACCTTGATGAAACAAACTCGACCGTCGCTTCCACAATTCTTGATCGTTGGCATCAACATGTCCGTTCCTTCAAAAAAGTAATGCCAAAGGACTACCGGCGAGTGCTCGACGCGATCGCCACGGCAGAAGAACACGGCCAAGACGTCGAAGAAGCTGTGATGGCAGCGGCGAAGGGGTGAGTGGAAATGGCTGACATTCGCGGATTCCTGAAACATCCGAGACAAAATCCATCGCGCCGACCGGTACCCGTTCGCCTGCTTGATTGGAACGAGGTGTACGAGGATTTCGATCAAGCGGATCTGAAAGATCAAGCGAGCAGGTGCATGGACTGCGGAATTCCCTTCTGCAACGACGGATGCCCTCTCGGAAACATCATCCCTGACTGGAACGACCTCGTTTACAAAGACCGCTGGAAAGAAGCAATCGACCGGCTGCACGCAACAAACAACTTTCCGGAATTCACGGGCCGTCTCTGCCCCGCCCCATGCGAAGGGGCATGCGTCCTGGGAATCAACCAGGACCCAGTCGCCATCAAACAAGTCGAGGTGACCATCATCGACCACGCATTCGAGATGGGTTGGGTCACTCCCGTGATTCCAAGTGTTCTCTCCGGTAAGTCCGTTGCAGTGGTTGGTAGCGGTCCGGCCGGTCTCGCAGCCGCCCAACAGCTGACACGCGCAGGACACTCGGTCGTCGTATTTGAACGCGCCGACCGAATCGGTGGCCTACTGAGATACGGCATCCCTGAATTCAAAATGGAGAAACGACACATAGACCGGCGCATCGAACAGATGGAACTCGAGGGCACAGAGTTTCGAACAGGAATCGAAGTCGGCGTAGATGTCACCAGTAGCGAACTGCAGCAGCAGTTCGATGCCGTTGTATTAGCCGGCGGCGCCACCCAATGGCGCGACCTTCCAATAGAAGGCAGAGAATTAAACGGCATTTATCAGGCAATGGAATATCTCCCTTGGGCTAATCGAGCCCAACACGGAGACATCGGTGTTGAAGAAGTCCCCATCTCGGCCGCAGACAAGAAAGTGGTCATTATTGGAGGCGGCGACACCGGAGCCGACTGCTTAGGTACCGCCCACAGGCAAGGCGCAACATCAATTCATCAATTCGAAATCATGGCGCGTCCCCCTGAGGAACGTTCAGATGGGAATCCCTGGCCAACGTTCCCCATGACCTTCAAAACAACGTCAGCTCACGAAGAAGGCGGGGAACGAATCTATTCGGTCAATACCGAAAAATTTGTGGGAGATGACGACGGAAACGTTCAGGCGCTCGCTGCGCACGAAGTCGAACTGAAAGACGGTCGTTTCGAGAAGGTCCCCGGTTCAGATTTCGAACTAGAAGCAGATGTGGTGTTTCTGGCAATGGGCTTCACCGGGCCAGAAAAGGGTGACCTGTTAACTCAATTGGGAGTCGATCTCGACGAGAGATCGAATGTCGCTCGCGACAACGACTTTTCGACAAATGTTGATGGTGTTTGGGTTTGCGGCGACATGGGACGCGGTCAGAGCCTCATCGTTTGGGCCATCGCCGAGGGTCGTTCTTGCGCTGCTTCAGTGGATACCTTCCTGACCGGTTCCACAGCTCTTATGTCTCCGGTGACACCCACTGATCGACCTTTGACCTGAGACCGCCGGTAACTAACGGATCGTTCTATCCGCCTATCCCGCGGCCTTCTTTCAGGTACTGATCTAATTTGCTTAATGCGACTGGGGTCGCTTCCATTATCCGTGCCACAAGCTCTTTTTGGCTGGGATCCCTCACCCCATCTCGCCTCGCTCGACTGAACCCATCCAACCGAGCATTTGACAGCCACTCTTTGAGATCGGGATCAGAATTCCATCGAATCGAGTTGAGTGCATTGTCCATCGTTGTTCGCACCCAGTCCAAGGTGTCATTGGG
>JAYZKK010000017.1:0-10836 GCA_036163555.1 Actinomycetota bacterium | reverse complement strand
AAAGAAATATGGCAGCAAACGCGACTACGTAGCTGCCAACTACGCCAGCAGAACCATGCGGTGGACGGGGCCGATTGTTCTCCTGTATCTGTTGTTCCATCTCGCGGATCTGACTTGGGGTTGGTGGTTGGGAGATGACTATGTCCTGGGCGACCCGTACCACAATGTGGTTGCCAGTCTTTCGAGCTTGCCAGTGGCGATCATTTATGTCGTTGCAAATGTGGCACTAGCGATTCACATATTTCATGGCACGTGGAGTCTCTTTCAAAGTTTGGGTATCAACAACCCGAAGTACAACGAGCTGCGCCGTACTTTGGCGAAACTTGTTGCAGGAATAATCCTTGTCGGCAATCTCAGTTTCCCGGTCTTGGTTACAGCCGGACTTATTGACGACGACAATAGAAAATGTGAGGTCGGCGACGTGGCCTGTCTAGAACACGAAGCGGAGAAACACTGATGACAGTTCTTGATTCAAAGATCCCTGAGGGTTCAATCGCAGAAAAATGGGAAAACCATAAGTTCTCATCGAAATTAGTTAACCCCAATAACAAGCGGCGCTTCGAAATCATCGTCGTTGGTACGGGGTTGGCGGGAGCATCAGCCGCGGCGTCTCTCAGCGAACTCGGTTACAGAGTGAAGGCCTTCACATTTCATGATTCGCCACGACGCGCTCATTCAATAGCGGCACAAGGTGGCATCAACGGTGCGAAGAACTACACCAATGACGGCGACTCGGTGCATCGACTGTTTTATGACACGGTGAAGGGCGGGGATTACCGCAGTCGCGAGGCAAATGTTCATCGTCTGGCGGAAGTGTCGGTCAATATCATTGACCAAGCAGCGGCTCAGGGCGTTCCCTTCGCTCGCGAATATGGTGGCCTCTTAGACAATCGGTCATTCGGTGGAGCGCAGGTCAGCAGAACTTTCTATGCCCGTGGGCAAACAGGACAACAACTCTTATTAGGCGCTTACCAAGCGCTCGCGAAACAGGTGGCCGCCGGTGGCGTGGAGCTACACACCAGAACTGAATTACTTGACGTAGTTCTCAAAGACGGCCGGGCATGTGGCATCGTTACGCGAGACCTCATTAGTGGAGAAGTAGTAAGCCACTCAGGTCATGCAGTCGTGTTGGCAACCGGTGGTTACGGCAACGTCTACTACCTCTCCACGAATGCGATGGCATGCAACGTGACCGCGGCATGGCGAGCTCACCGCAAAGGCGCATTCTTCGCCAATCCCTGTTACACCCAGATCCACCCGACATGTATTCCAGCAAGCGACGAGTTTCAATCGAAACTCACTTTGATGTCGGAGTCGTTGCGAAACGATGGGCGTATTTGGGTGCCCGAAGCATTTGACGATGCCCGCCCGCCTGATGAGATTCCCGAAAGCGAGCGGGACTACTACCTCGAGCGCAAATATCCGGCCTTTGGCAATCTTGTCCCCCGAGATGTCGCTTCGAGAAACGCGAAGACAGTTGTAGATCAAGGTAAAGGCGTCGGGGCTCTCAAGAACGGTGTCTACTTGGACTTCGCAGCCGTAATCGAACGTGATGGCGAAGATGTTGTCCGCGCTAAATACGGCAATCTCTTCGACATGTACGCAAACATCGCCGGTGAGAACCCCTACCAGGTCCCCATGCGCATCTACCCCGCAATTCACTACACAATGGGCGGTGTATGGGTTGACTACAACCTGATGACCACCATTCCGGGCTGCTATTCCATCGGTGAAGCCAACTTCTCCGATCACGGCGCTAACCGATTGGGCGCATCCGCTCTGATGCAAGGGCTGGCGGACGGGTATTTCGTCCTCCCGTACACCATTGGCGATGACTTGGCTGGAAGACTCGGTGAATCAGTCGTACCAACAGACGACCCCGTCTTCGTTGAGGCCGAGGCGGCAGTTGCGAATCAAGTTGATCAATTCATATCGATTGGCGGTACTCGTTCCGTGGATTGGTTCCACAGAGAGCTAGGAAAAATCGTGTGGGATTACATCGGCATGGAAAGAACCAAGGAGGGTCTCGAAAAGGCGTTAAGTGAAATCCCTGCCCTGGAAGAAGAATTCTGGAAAGACCTTCGTATACCGGGATCAGCGGCGACGTTGAACTCGAACTTAGAGAAGGCAGGTCGTGTTGCTGACTTCTTTGAACTCGCAAAGCTCATGGCCCGCGACGCACTGGATCGCGAAGAGAGCTGTGGGGGACATTTCCGAGCAGAGCATCAAACCGAAGAAGGTGAAGCTCAACGCGATGACGAGAATTTCGCTCACGTTGCCGCTTGGGAATGGAACGGAGCAGATTCAGTTCAGACTCGTCACGAAGAAGAACTCGTATTCGAAAACGTTGCCCTCACCCAAAGGAGCTACAAGTGAGCAAAGAGCTCAACCTTACGCTTCAGGTCTGGCGGCAAAACGGTCCCGATGAAGCCGGCCATTTTGAAACCTATAGGGCCGAACAGATCAGTGAAGATATGTCGTTTCTCGAAATGTTGGACATCATCAATGAGCAACTCGTCGAAAATGGTGAAGTTCCGATCGAGTTCGACCATGACTGTCGCGAAGGCATCTGCGGTACCTGCAGCCTAATGATCAATGGCCAAGCACACGGTCACGCAAAAGCAACAACTACTTGCCAGCTGCACATGCGCAAGTTCCAAGACGGGGACACCATCGTGGTCGAACCTTTCAGAGCTCGAGCGTTCCCAGTGGTCCGAGATTTGGTGGTGGATCGGAGTTCTTTCGATCGAATTATCGAAGCAGGTGGCTATATCTCGGTCAACACAGGAGCTGCTTCGGACGCCAACCTCACCCCTGTCCCGAAGGAAGCCGCTGACACCTCGTTTGACGCAGCAGCATGCATCGGATGTGGGGCGTGTGTCGCAGCCTGCCCTAATTCAGCGGCGCAACTATTCACTTCGGCCAAACTCGCGCATCTCAATCTCATTCCCCAGGGCCAACCGCAACGATTCGAACGAACCGAGAGCATGGTCGAAACAATGGAATCGTTCTTCGGGTCGTGCACCAATCACGGTGAATGCCACGAAGCGTGCCCAAAGGAAATCAGTCTTGATTTCATAGCGTTTATGAACCGTGACTACGTCAAAGCAAAGGTCAAGAACCGCAAGCTTGCAGGCCAAACCTGACCGTCTTTTATTTTTGTTGTTCAGCCCACCAAATATCTAGCCGTTCCAGCACTGCGGTCTCACCCAAGTCGCCCTCAGAACGTTTCAGGTCAAGCAAAAATGTTAGAGCTCGCCCCACCACGGGGCCAGGTTCGATACCTAGATGAGCAATAACACGATCCCCGTCTACTTCTGGGCGTTCGGCCTTGACCGCTTCCTCTCGCGCTAGTTCGGCTATTCGTTGTTCCAAATCGTTCAGTGCTTCATGCAGAGCTGCGACGCGACGGGGGTTGCGCGACGTGCAATCACTGCGAACAAGGTCGTTGAGATCTCCAAGAAGGGCTCCCCCGTCTCGTGCATAGCGACGCACCGCACTGTCACTCCAGCCATCTGTGTAACCCTTGAAGCGTCCTGACAAAAACACCAATTGAGCTACATCGGCAGTTAAATCTTCCTGGTATCCCAGTTTCGGCATGCGTTTGCGGGTCATGCGGGCACCGACCGCTTCATGGTGGCGGAAGGTGACACCCCCGTGCTCGTAGGATCGAGTTCGAGGTTTCCCGACATCATGAAACAACGCTGCTAAACGAACTCGAAGCCTCGACGGACTCTGGCTAGTAACCGCGATGGTGTGGGTTAGAACATCTTTGTGTCGATGAATGGGGTCTTGTTCCAGGCGGAGCGCCGGCAGTTCAGGTAGATGTTCATCGGCCCAGCCAGAGTCCACGAGGTGCCACAGGCCCTCGGTTGGATCTTCCTCAACCAAAACAGCGTTGAGCTGATCTGAAGGATTGGTGTCAGTCATGCGATTGGTACAGACTCCGTCGGACTAGATTCCTTCCATGGTGCCATGAGGTGCCGATAGAACCACCTACGAATCAAACTGAACCATCTTCCAACGTGACCCGCTCGTTCGTCCATCTCCACACCCACACAGAGTTTTCCATGCTCGATGGAGCAGCGCGCGTTTCTGATGCCGTCGCTGCAGCGGCCCGCGATGGGCAACCCGCATTGGGTATAACCGATCACGGAAACATGTACGGAGTGCTCGACTTCTATAAAGCGTGCAATGACCACGGCATCAAACCAGTTATCGGCACTGAGGCCTACATGGCTTTAGAAAGCCGAGAAGAGCGGCCAGCACGTCGAGGCAGGCGGATGGACGACTCCGGCGGTGACACCGACGACGGAGCGAAGCTGTATTACCACCTCACATTGCTCGCGGAGAACAACACCGGCTACCGCAACTTGCTCCAATTATCTAGTCGAGCATTTCTCGAGGGCTACTACTACAAGCCTCGAATGGACTGGGAACTGTTTGCACAACACAGCGAAGGTCTCATAGCTACAACGGGCTGCTTGGGCAGCGTGGTGCAACAATCACTTCTCAGGGGCAACTATCAGCAAGCTCTTGATAGGGCCGCCCGCTTACAAGACATCTTCGGACGCGACAACTTGTTCGTTGAGCTACAGGACCACGAAATACCCGAACAACGTCAATGCAACCCACAACTCCTTGAAATTGCTCGAACCCTCAAGGCTCCTCTGCTGGCGACAAACGACCTCCACTACACGACCCAACACGATGCCGAATCACACGATGCGCTTCTGTGCGTCCAAACCGGGTCGCAAATGAGCGACCCTGATCGGTTCAAATTTCACGGCGACCAGCACTATCTGAAAACGGCTCGCGAAATGCGGGACCTGTTCGATGAACTGCCAGAAAGTTGCGACAACACTCTTTGGGTCGCCGAGCGCGCCGATGTCAACATCGAGTTCGGAAACGTCTCCTTACCTCACTTTCCTCTCCCACCGGAATTCTCCACCGACAACGAATACCTGCAACACCTTGCTTTCGAAGGCGCAAAAAGGCGTTGGGGTAAGCAACTATCAGACGAGATAGTGGACCGGTTGGGTTATGAACTGCGTGTTATCGCTGACATGGAATTTTCCGCGTATTTCCTCATCACATGGGACCTCATCCGGCATGCCCGCGACAACGGAATCCGTGTCGGCCCCGGACGCGGCTCAGCTGCGGGCTGTGCCGTCGCGTACTGCCTACAAATCACTGATCTGGACCCGATCAAATACGATCTGCTCTTCGAACGGTTCCTGAACCCTGGCCGAAAATCCATGCCCGATATCGATATGGACTTCGACGACCGCTACCGGGACGAAATGATCCGATACACCGCCGAAACCTACGGCCGTGAACATGTGGCACAAATCATCACCTTTTCGACTATTAAAGCTCGTGCAGCAGTCCGAGACGCTGCCCGAGTTCTCGGCTACCCCTATGCCGTTGGTGACAAAGTGGCGAAAGCAATGCCACCACTGGTGATGGGCCGCGATACCCCGCTATGGGCTTGTTTCGACCAAGAGGAACAATATGTCGATGGCTACAAAGCGGCTGCGGAACTCCGCCAAATGTATGGCTCGGATCCTGACGTCAAGCGAGTCGTCGATGTCGCAAAGGGCCTAGAAGGTCTTCGCCGTCAAGATTCCATTCATGCCGCGGCTGTCGTCATCACCCGTGACCCATTAACCGAGTACTTGCCGATCCAACGCAAACCAGAATCCGGAGTTGACCCAGAAGATGCGCCGGTAGTTACTCAATTCGAGATGAACGGCGTTGAGGAACTCGGGCTGCTCAAGATGGACTTCTTGGGATTACGCACACTGTCAATCATCGACGAAGCCTTAAAGCTCATCGAAATCACATCGGGAACCAAGATCGATCTTGAGCAGATCCCACTCGACGACAAAGAAACTTTCAGACTTCTGCAAGCAGGTGATTCTTTAGGGGTGTTCCAACTCGAGTCCGCGCCGATGCGCAGCTTGATGCGCAGTCTCACCCCCACCGGATTTGATGATGTCGCTGCTCTTGTGGCCCTGTACCGCCCCGGGCCTATGGCCGCGAACATGCACAACGATTACGCCGACCGAAAAAACGGTCGAAAGCCTCTGGATTTACCGCACGCGGATCTAGGCGAAATACTCGACGAAACCTACGGCTTGATGATTTATCAAGAATCAGTCATGCGTGTCGCTCAACGTATCGCCGGCTACACCTTGGCTGAAGCAGATGACCTCCGAAAGGCATGCGGAAAAAAAGACCGGGAGCTCATTGCCGAGCAACGAGTCAAATTTGTTGACGGGACTGTGGCGACCGGTTACGGCGAAGAACTCGGTACCCGTCTGTTCGACATCATCGAACCGTTCGCCGATTATGCGTTTAACAAAAGTCACGCCTTCGGGTACGGCTTAATTTCGTATCAGACCGCCTTTTTGAAAGCGAACCATCGCGTCGAGTTCATGGCAGCAGTTCTCACCGGAGTGAAACACAACCTGGACAAGGCAGGTATGTACCTGAACGATTGTCGCCAAGCGGGAATCGTGGTTGAGGTACCTGACATCAACCGCAGTGAAGTTGATTTCTCTTCCAGAGATGGTCGGATTCCTTTCGGCCTGTCAGCAGTGCGCAATGTCGGTGAAGGAGTTGTCAGTCCGATAGTTGAGGAGCGGACAGCCAACGGGGCATACAAAGACTTTTACGACTTCTGTGATCGAGTCCCTACCTCGGTCCTGAACAAGCGCTCCCTTGAGGCTCTGATCAAAGCTGGGGCCTTCGAATCATGTGGCCATACACGCCAAGGACTTTTGTTAGTCGCCGAACAGATCGTGGACCAAGTCGTCAACCGTCGCCGCGAAGCAGACATGGGGATTCAGACGCTATTCGGAGAACTAGACGAGAGTTCCGGTGGGTTTGACGAACGTCTGGAAGTCCCGGAAGAAGAAGTAGACGAAAAGACCAAGCTCGCCTGGGAGAAAGAGATGCTTGGTCTCTACGTCTCAAGTCATCCCCTTTATGGCGTTGACGCATCGCTGAGAAGAGCTACGGACTGCGCTATCGCCGATGCAGGCAATCAGCCTCCCTACGAAGATGGTCGGGACCCGTTCATCACACTCGGTGGGGTCGTCTCGAATCTGCAGCGCAAGTTCACCCGCGGTGGCGACGCTATGGCGGTGTTCGATCTTGAAGATCTGCAAAGCTCCATCGAGGTCACCGTCTTCCCCAGAACAATGGCTGAACACGGTCATCAACTAGACGACGACGCCGTGCTGCTGGTGGGTGGAAGGATTGACACACGAGATGATGAACCAAAGTTCATCGCAAACAGGCTCAACTACTTCGAACCAACAAACGGGCCATCAGAATTACGTCTGACCGTGCCTTCTCATCAGATCAGCGACAAACTCGTCGAAGAACTAAAAGAATTACTCTCACAACACCCGGGTGACACAGCAGTCTTTTTGCACCTCGGCAAACAAACAGTTCAACTCCCCGACAGTTTTCGGGTGGACCCAAGTAACGGGTTGGCGGGCGAATTACGAGTGCTTCTCGGCCCAGACGCTGTCCTCGCCTGATTACGGAATTGCTGTCTTGAATCGAAATTTTGGTTCGATCATGTTGGTAGTGGGCCTCTCAGCCTGCCATGCTGTTAGCTCATCCCCCGGGGGTAACTATGTCCGATGGCGATACGCGCAAAGTAAATGAAAAGGTTCTTAAAGATCCTGCCGCGCAATGGAAGCCAATGGAAAAGTTCCGATCCTTTGAACGCATCGACCAGATTTGGGTTCTTATCGGGATCGGGCTACTGATTTTGACGTTGAATATCGTTTTCGGATTTGGCGGCAACTCCAGCAGCGTCGGTTAATAGTTCAAGGTCGCCACCTAGAACCCCGTACGATTTGTGAATATGAGTTCCGACGTAACAATCGTCCTTCCAGACGGTACTGAACGAGTGCTCGGTCCAGGCGCGACTGGTGCTGACCTTGCTAAACAGTTAGGCGGACGAGCAGCGAAAGATGCACTTATCGCTGTTGCTGACGGCACTCAACTCGACCTCAACCAGCCACTCCCCGATAAGGCCAATGTAACTTTGGTCTTCCCTGGTTCTGATGAAGGTTTAGAGGTCTTACGTCATTCGACTGCGCATGTACTAGCGCAAGCGGTACTTACTCTCTACCCGGGAGCAACCTTTAGCATCGGACCCCCGATCGAAGATGGTTTTTACTACGACTTCGATCTACCTGATGGCCAAACATTCAGCGATGAGGACCTGGAACAGATCTCTTCAAAGATGAAAGAGATCGTCAGTCGCAAACAACCGTTCATACGCAACGAGGTGGAACGTGATGAGGCAAACCGTTTGTTTGCTGATCATCCGTACAAACTTGAAATTCTTGATGGTGAAGCAGACGACCCAACGTCGAGTCCTGAGGATGGGGTCATTACCACGTACCGAAACACGGACGAGTTCGTGGATTTATGCCGAGGTCCACATGTCCCCGACACCGGATATCTGGGTCATTTCGAACTGATGCGAGTCGCCGGCGCATACTGGCGCGGCGACGAAACGCGCCAAATGCTCCAACGTATATACGGGACTGCGTGGGCGTCTAAGAAAGACCTCAAAGCACACTTAGAACGACTCGAAGAAGCAGCCAAAAGGGACCATAGGAAACTTGCGGCCGACCTTGACTTACTGAGCTTCCCATCTGAACTCGGTGGCGGATTAGCGGTCTGGCATCCCAAGGGAGCGATTATTCGCAAACTCATGGAGGATTACAGCCGTCAACGCCACGAAGAAGGCGGCTACCAATTCGTGTACACCCCTCATCTAGCGAACGAACGTCTGTTTCAGACTTCAGGTCATCTCGATTTTTATGCCGACGGAATGTACCCCCCGATGGAAATGGACAACGGGACGTATTACCCAAAGCCCATGAATTGTCCAATGCATTGCCTGATTTTCGGCCATGGGCAGCGCAGCTACAAAGAACTTCCGTTGCGTTTGTTCGAACTCGGCACTGTCTACCGTTACGAACGCTCAGGCACGCTCCACGGACTGATGCGGATTCGGGGTTTCACCCAAGATGACAGTCACCTTTACGTCGCCCCCGAACAGCTAGCGGACGAGATCACATCCCTACTGGATTTTGTTCTATCGGTCCTACGGGCATTCGGGTTTGATGAATTCACTTTCAACTTGTCGACGAAGGACCCGGACAAGTACGTCGGTTCAGACGACATTTGGAGCGAAGCAACTGCGGCGTTGAAAGAAGCTCTCGATCGTCACGGGTTGGACTATGAGGTGAAAGAGGGTGACGCCGCTTTTTATGGACCCAAAATTGATATCGACGTGAAGGACGCGATCGGAAGGTCCTGGCAACTTTCCACGATCCAATGCGATTTCAATCTCCCGGAACGATTTGATCTCCAGTACGTGGGGGCAGATGGGGAACGTCACCAGCCGATCATGTTGCACAGAGCACTGTTCGGCTCGATCGAACGTTTCTTTGGGGTCTTGATAGAGCACTACAGCGGAGCATTCCCGACCTGGTTGTCGCCAGTACAAGTACAAGTACTGGGTGTCCGTGCAGATCATGATCCTTTCGCAGCGGAACTCGTCGCCCGTCTGCAGTCGGAAGGGCTTCGAGCAGAGATGGTGGAGGCTGATGAACCTCTCGGAGCTCGTATACGAAAGGGCAAGCTTGAGAAGTTGCCGTACATCTTGGTGGTTGGTGATGCAGACGTTGAAAACGACACCGCAGGAGTCAACCCACGAGGTGGTGAGGTGGATCGCGACGTTCCGATCAGTGACTTCATACAAAGAATTTCGTCAGAAGTGAGCGAAAAAGCGGTTGGTCCGAGCCTGAGCTAGGCGATCTACATACTCTCCCACCAACCAGTACCCTTTTAGTTAACTCCCAGATCGCTGGACTGCAGAAGGTTCCCAGGCACTTGAAACTAAGTTCCGCCATTTTTACGTTCGTCACAGCCGCAGTTGTTGGGTTCAGCGCGCTTCCAGCAGCAGCTGATGAAGACGTTCCGTTGATCGCCGACGTCGACATCGAAACACTCCTAGAACAAGAACTCAATGACTTGAACGTCGACGACTTCTACCTACTGGAACACCTCATCGACATCGATATAAAAGTTAAGGCCCAACAAACACGAATGGATGCCTTGCGCGATGAAGCCAACCGGATCTTCGAAAGTTTCGGTGTAATCGAAACTCAAATTCTTCTTGACCGTCAACAATCAGAAACTGTGCTGGATAAGGCATTCGAAAAAGTAGTGCGCACTTACACAGCCCCTCAAGAACCTGACCCAATCGAAGCTCCGAACCCTGTCGATCCGCCAAAAGACGTTCTACTCGGGGCGGCGACCAGAGGCGACCTTGACGGTGTCGAATTGATTACGCCTGCCGCGATCTTCCAGCCTTCTGAACCGTGGGAACCGACTCAACAAGATTTCGAGGGCCCTTCGGTGCTTGTTCTGTTGCTGGAGGAACTAGAGCGTAGCCAAGCTAACCAAGCCGAACTTCGCGAAACACTTCGCGACGAGATCGTCGCTTTGGGTACTCAACTCGAGAGCATTGAAGAATCTGAAGCTGATTTGGATGCAGCTATTCGTGGGTTGCGGGCTGAGTTGGTGGCGATACAAGCGCGAGAAGTGGAGTGGGACCAGGACAGCATTACTCCCGAAACGATCATTCTTCCTTCTCCAGCACCAATTACTTCAGGATGGGGTCGTCGGTGGCATCCGATCTTGAGGACGATGCGAATGCACTACGGCACTGATTTCGATGCTGACCGGGGAAGTCCAGTCTGGGCTGCTCACCAAGGAGTGGTTGAAACAGCT
>JAYZKK010000016.1:0-9104 GCA_036163555.1 Actinomycetota bacterium | reverse complement strand
TGGCAACTCTCCTTGGTCATCGCCCCACGAGGCGACCAGGTGATCTGCGGCACACAGCGGAATCCGCTGAGAGCTGCTGCCTCCCGGCCCTGACTCGATTCACGGGCCGCTGTTGCACAGGACCCGGTCGCCACGTGGAACGATGATGCGCTCTTAGGCTACTTGCCCCTAAGCGCAGCGGCACCCAAGTAGCATCAGCGATTAATGGTGTACCAGTCTTTGTACCGACGTTTTCGGCCACAAACTTTTTCCGAAGTAATCGGCCAAGATCATTTGGTGGCAGCCCTCCGTAATGCGGTGATGGAAGAACGCGTTGGGCACGCGTATCTACTCAGTGGTCCGCGCGGGACAGGTAAGACATCAACAGCTCGTATTTTGGCGAAAGCTTTGAACTGTATGGAACCGCCAGGAGATGGAGAGCCGTGTGGAGATTGTGAGAGCTGCGCAAATTTTGAGGCAGGGACTTCAATGGACCTGGTCGAATTAGATGCTGCGTCCAATAACAACGTCGCCAACATTCGCGAAATTACTGCCAACGCTGCCCTAGGGAGCCCAGGGAAACGAAAGGTCTATTTGCTCGACGAAGTTCATATGCTCACTGCGGCCGCGTCGAACGCACTCTTAAAAACCTTGGAAGAGCCTCCCGAGCACGTGATTTTCGTTCTGGCGACGACCGACCCACAGAAAGTGTTGCCAACGATCCGTAGTAGAACTCAACATGTCGAACTGACGCTCGTTCCCATGGAGATTCTTAGCTTTCATGTGGAGGAAATCGCGAAACGCGCCGAGTTGGATATTGATGCGACCATCGTTGAATACGTCGTTGAATGCGGCGCCGGTTCAGTTCGAGACACCCTTTCGGCATTGGACCAAGTAGTTACAGCGGGCGGTGTTCCTGAACATCGAGGTTCGGTAGATGCCCTTGTTGATGCGATTGTCGCGCAAGATCTTACGGAGTCAATGGCCGCCGTTGCTGAAACCGTTGCTGCCGGTGTCGACCCTAAAGATTTGGCGTATCGATCAACGCGAAAGCTGAGAGATATTTTCCTCGCCGGAGCGGGAATTAACTCAGGAGACTCGACACCTGAAGAGTTACCTGAACTTGCCGAAAAAGCTGGTCGAATAACTCGAGCAGTCAATGTCCGGGCATTAGAGCTATTAGGTCAGGCACTGGTCGACATGCGACAGGCGCCGGATCCACGGCTCGTCTTGGACTTAGCGATGGTCCGCCTGTTTGCTGGGACAGCGGAGCCGCAAGCGCCTCAAAAACCCAAACGCTCCGCGAGTCCGACACAAGACACAGGCAGTGGACCTGCAGCTCAAGCAAGAGCGGCATTGGCGTCGGTGCAGAGCCCAGAAGAATCAGAAGTGCTGCCCGGCGATTCGGGTAAGGCACCGGTCCCGCCGCCTCCACCAAGTAATGACACCAAGGTGGCTGACTCTCCCGATCCGGTGTCGCCCGTAACCCAAACAGCAGATACAACCGTCAAGGTTTTGTCAATTACACACGTGGCTGAGATTTGGGAGCAACAAGCGCTTCCCGCGTTAAGCGCTCGAGCCCGGGCACGCTTCCAAGCGGCAAAGATCATCAGTGTCTCGGAAGAACAGGTGCAGTTCGAGTTACCCAACGAAACTCATCGAGAACGCTGTGAACAGATGAAAGAGGATATTGAAGCAGTACTTCGAAAGACGCTCGAGCTTCAGGTCGCCGTCAAACTCACCGCAGCGGATGAGGGAAAGCCTCAAGCAGGCAATAAACCCAAGGTCGTAGTCGAGGAAGAAATTGTGGATCCCGCTGAATTCGAGGTCAGTGCCGACGGTGGTCCTTCAAGTGTTGACCGACTCTTGGACGCTTTCCCTGGCGCTGTAGCGTCAGACGATGAAGGCAACGGGTGACGGTGATTAGCCGATGAGCGAGACTTCACCTGAGGACCCGCTCCTCGCGCAAGCACAGGGCCTACAGCAGCAACTGTTGGAACAGAGAAAAGAAATATCGGCGACCGTGGTGGAAGGATCCGCTGGTGGCGGTGCAGTAACGGTGTCAATGCAAGCTGACGGAACCGTACTTGAGGTACATATTGATCCTGACGCCGTGGACAGTGATGAGATAACCATGCTTGAGGACTTAGTGGCAGCAGCCTTTCGTGACGGCCTACGACGTTGCGGTAATGCCCAGGCAGCTGCGATGGCGCGGGTTGGTTCCATTTCCCTGCCAGATGACGGAGGTTAGAGAAGCGTGTACGACGGCCCAGTGCAAGATCTAATCGATGAACTCGGTCGACTACCGGGGATCGGCCCCAAATCGGCTCAGAGAATTGCTTTCTATTTGCTTAAGTTGCCCAAGGGTGACGCTCAGCAGTTGGCGACGGCAATCGTCGAAGTTAAGGAACGAATCGGATTCTGCGAAAAATGCTGGAATATTTCGGAAGGTGAGGTTTGCTCGACATGCGAAGACCCTCAACGCGAAACCGGTTCTCTTTGCGTAGTTGAAGAACCCAAGGATGTCGTGGCTCTTGAACGGGCGGGGTTTCGCGGCCGTTATCACGTTTTGCAGGGCGCCTTGAATCCGATGGAGGGAATTGGTCCTGAGCAACTTCGTATTCGTGAATTGATGTCTCGGATCACCGATGAAGGTGTGACTGAATTGATTTTGTGTACCAACCCCAATATCGAGGGCGAGGCAACAGCTATGTATTTAGCTCGCCAGTTACAACCGCTCGGCATCAAGGTGACGAGAATTGCTAGCGGTTTACCTGTTGGTGGTGATTTGGAATATGCCGACGAGTTGACGTTGGGTCGCGCGTTAGAAGGTCGGCGAGAACTGCAAACCTAAGTTCGGTTCGATGGTGGGAGGGCGGATGCCGGAGTAGGGAGCTATCCGATTAACGTGTCGCGGGCACGTCATTATCGAACCCCATAGCTTCCAACTCCGACATCCGTAAGAGCGGGACTCTTTGCAATTACGTTACAAACATTTCGGAAGTATTACAAGACGCTTTTGAAGAGGCCGGTTTATGCGACTTCGATCAACAAAGCGTCGCCTTGGCCGCCACCACCACAAAGAGCTGCGGCGCCGTAGCCTCCACCGCGTCTGCGTAACTCAGACATCAATGTGAGCGCAAGGCGACTTCCTGACATACCGATTGGATGACCGAGAGCTACCGCACCACCGTTGACGTTGACTATGTCGTCAGTCACACCGAGATCCTCAGTAGCAGCCAGGCCTACAGCGGCGAATGCCTCGTTGAGTTCGAAAAGAGAGATATCCGAGACATCCAGATCGGTCTTAGAGAGTGCTTGGCGAATTGCTCTAGATGGCTGGGTAAGAAGTGAGGTCCCTGGCCCTGAGACCATCCCGTAGCTAACAACCCGCGCCGAAATTTCAAGGCCGAGTTCTTCAGCCTTCCCCGGCGACATCATCACCAGCGCACAACCACCATCAGAGATCTGTGAAGCATTGCCGGCGGTTACGGCACCATCGGTTGCGAATGCGGCCCGCAACTTAGCGAGACTTTCTGTGGTCGTGCCGGGCCGTACACCTTCATCGGTGTCCACGATCAAAGGGTCGCCACCTCTCTGGGCTACAGAAACTGGGGAGATTTCTGCCTCAAAGCGACCATCCTTCTGAGCCGCCGCTGCTCGTTCGTGTGATTGAGCAGAAAACTCATCCATAGCGCTTCGACTTACCGCGGCCGCGGCAGCGTCTCTTTCGGTTCCGTCTCCCATATGGCCATCATCGAAAGCACACCACAAGCCGTCGTGGATCATCGCGTCACGTACCTCGCCGTGACCCATTTGTAAACCGTTCCGGCCGTCAGCGAGCAGATAAGGAGCATTGGTCATCGATTCCATCCCTCCGGCCACAACCACCTCTGCATCGCCCGAAGAAATCATTTGATCTGCCAGATAAATGGCATTCAGCCCAGAGAGACAAACCTTGTTGATCGTTATAGCTGGAACATCCATCGGTATCCCAGCCGCCACCGCAGCCTGCCTGGCAGTTATCTGACCTTGGCCGGCCTGAAGAACCTGGCCCATCACTACGTGATCGACGTGCTCGCCTGTTATTCCGGAACGCTCCAGAGCGGCGGAAATCGCATGGGATCCTAATTCTGCGCCCGTGAAGCTAGCCAATCCTCCGTTGAAACGACCAATAGGTGTGCGAGCTCCTGAAACGATTACTGAGCCGGGCATGGGTTACCTCTTCTCCAGAGTTTAGAATTCTAGTTTTCTAAGTGTAGATTTCGTGCACTGTCGGTGCTTGAGTCAATCAAACGTCTCAGCCGCCGGTAAGCCATCCCCTTCAATACTGGAGAGTGACTTGTCACCCATGCAGCACATCCTTGAGGCTATTCAGGCAGATGCGTCTAGCGATGAAATGGCGGCCCTCGAAATCCCTGACAGCTATAGAGCCGCCTACGTAACACGTGATGAACAGAACATGTTCGAAGGCCGAGAATCCTCGGAAAAAGATCCAAGGGAATCCATACACATCGATGAAGTAGCAACCCCGGAGCTTGCCCCCGATGAAGTGTACTTGGCCGTTATGGCCAGTTCGATCAACTTCAATACCGTGTGGACCTCGATTTTTGAGCCCCTTCCGACCTTTGGCTTTCTCGATCGCCTTGGCCGCGAGAGCACTTGGGGAGCTCGGCACGCTCTTGACCATCATGTAATTGGCTCCGACGCTTCGGGTGTGGTCCTAAGAGTCGGTTCAGCAGTGCGCAACTGGAAACCAGGAGATCGTGTCGCAGTTCATTGCAACTATGTGGATGACCAGGACCCGGCAGCGCATGAAGATTCCATGCTTGCGTCGAATCAGCGAATTTGGGGCTTTGAGAGTAATTTCGGCGGGTTAGCTGACTTGTCAATTGTCAAAGCAAACCAACTTATGCCGAAGCCGACGCATCTCACATGGGAAGAATCTGCTGTCAACGCGTTATGCGCGTCCACTTCATACCGAATGCTGGTTGGAGATAACGCGGCAAGAATGAAGCAGGGTGACAACGTGTTGATCTGGGGTGCATCAGGTGGACTTGGTGGCTACGCATGCCAGCTTGTGATCAATGGTGGGGGTACTCCCGTCGGTGTCGTCAGTTCCTCAGACAAAGTGGAATTGCTACACGAACTAGGTGTTGAGCATGTGATTGACCGAAATGAAGAGGATTACCAATTCTGGTCTGACGAGCACACACAAGACGAAGGGGAGTGGCGTCGCTTAGGAAAGAAAGTACGCGGCTTCATTGGCGATGACCCGGACATCGTGTTTGAACATCCCGGCCGTTCGACAATGGGCGCTTCAGTATTTGTTACTAAACGTGGAGGCAAGATCGTTACATGTGCGGCGACTACCGGCTACATGATCGAATATGACAACCGTCATCTGTGGATGCGTCTCAAGCAGATCGTGTCGAGTCACTTCGCGAATTATTCTGAGGCTTGGGAAATGAACCGGCTGCTTGATCAGGGCCGAATCCAACCGATTCTTTCGAAGACGTTCGCGTTAGCCGACACGGGAGAAGCTGCATTCCAGGTCCACCACAACCAGCATGAAGGAAAGTTGGGGGTTTTGTGTCTAGCCCCAGAAGCAGGGATGGGGATTACTGACCCCGAGAAGCGTGACGTGATTGGAGAAGACAAAATAACGTTGTTCCAGCGACACGCTCAATCGCTTGAACAGGCAAAAGGGAGTTGATGATGATTCTTACTGAAATCGACCACGTAGCGATTGCTGTACATGATTTAGAGGCGGCTATCGCCTATTACGAAGAAGCTTTTGGGGCAGAAGTTCATCACCGAGAAATTGTGGAAAGTGACGGTGTCGAAGAAGCATTAGTGAAGGTCGCCGATAGCTATATCCAGCTAACCACAGCCACCCGTCCAGACTCCCCGATCGCCAAGTATCTCGAGAAGAGAGGGGAAGGACTCCATCACATTGGCTACAGAGTTGATGATTGTCAGGCCGCCCTCGAAGCGATGGTTGCAGCCGGTGCGACCCCCATCGACCAAAGTCCTCGCCCAGGCTCTCGAGGAACGACCGTCGCCTTTATGCATCCCAAAGGCAGTTTTGGAACGTTGATTGAACTGGTCCAGGAATAGAACTGCTTTCGGGTTCGGGCTAAATGACTGATCATCTCAGCGAAGAAGTTGGGGTTGGTCCGCACCAGCAACCATGGCCCGAAGGAGATCAGTACGACCCAGAACTGTTGCGCGATGGCGATCGGCGCAACGTGTTGGACAAATACCGCTACTGGCGTCGAGAAGCGATTGTCGCTGACCTTGATTTGCGTCGCCATCCGTTCCATGTCGCTATCGAAAACTGGCAGCATGACTTAAACATTGGAACGGTTGTCCGAAATGCGAACGCGTTTTTAGCTGAAGCTGTCCACATTGTTGGAGAAAGAAAGTGGAACAGACGAGGTGCAATGGTTACTGATCGTTATCAGCACCTAGAACACCACCCCACTGTCGAAGAGTTTGTTGCCGCGATGGTCGCTAATGAACTTACTGTGGTCGGTATCGACAACCTTCCCGGAGCTCAACCAATCGAAACAACTTCTTTGCCTCGTAACTGCGTATTGGTGTTCGGACAAGAAGGTCCGGGCCTCTCTCCTCTCGTGCGTGAAATGGCTGAATTGGTGCTTTCGATTACTCAGTTTGGCTCAACACGGTCGATCAACGCGGGAGTTGCATCAGGCATAGCGATGCATACATGGATTCGTCAACACGCATCCATCTAACGAAAGTTCAGATTGGTCCTCAGAGGCCCCCAAAACAGCACTAGGGTCGGGACCGGTCATCGTCTCGGGAGGGGATGAGACCTCAACAATGAAGGATGTGAATATGGCTCCGATGTGGCGACGTCTCCTCGCCCTACTGATGGTCCTCGGACTTGTTACTGCAGCAGCATGCAGCAGTGACAGTGGAGGGAAAGTTTCTGGTGGTTACTCGATTGGGTTAGTCACCGACACCGGCAAGGTTGATGACAAAAGCTTCAACCAGTCAGCATGGGAAGGTGCCAAAAAGGGCGCCGCGAATATCCCTGCTTCTGCCACCGCTACCTACATTGAGACTGAAGAGTCCAAAGATTATGCAAACAACATCCAACTTTTTGTGGATGATGGAGCAAAAATCATTGTGACCGTCGGTTTCGGTTTAGGTGAAGCAACTATTGAAGCTGCGCTGGCTAATCCAGACGTGATGTTTATTGGTGTTGACCAATGGCAAAACGAGGCGCTTCCAAACCTTGCAGGCTTG
This sequence comes from Actinomycetota bacterium, assembly GCA_036163555.1. GTDB lineage: Bacteria > Actinomycetota > Acidimicrobiia > Acidimicrobiales > Poriferisodalaceae > MedAcidi-G3. Next base: position 1,847 of record JAYZKK010000016.1, on the reverse strand, counting down.
ATGTTCCCTGAGGCCAACGCTGGCTTTATGGCTGGAGCATTGGCCGGCATGTTGACTCAAACCAACATTGTCGGTGCGGTTCTCGGCACCGACCTAGTTCCACCAGTCGTCTTCTTTAAGGAAGGCTGGGAGAACGGCGCTCGCTATACCAACCCGAATGTAGAAACCATCTCCACTTATCACCCAGGTGGTTTGGATGTTGCCTTCGGTGACCCAGAGTGGGGAGCAACAACTGCTCGCCAGGCTCTAGACCAGGGTGCCGACATTATCTTCGGCGCAGGTGGTGCAACCGGTAATGGAGCCTTGATTGAGGTAGCTGGCGAAGCCGGAGCCCTCTGCGTGGGTGTGGATCAAGATCAATGGTTCACAGTGCCCGAGGCACATCCTTGCCTGGTCACCAGCGCGATGAAGCTGATCGATGTTGGAGTGGCTGAACTAATTGCGCAGGCCTATGACGGGACCATGGAAGGCGGCAACTACTTCGGTGAAGTCGGGCTTGCTCCGTTCCATGATTTCGACGGCGCTGTGACTGGCGAGATGCGAGACACGCTCGCTGAGGTCATGGCAGGATTGGCCGACGGGTCCATAAATCCCATGCCTTAAGAGAAATATCGACTTGAATGGGGGCACCACTCAAATTGAGTGGTGCCCCCGAGTCGCGTCATGAGCCGTTCCATACTCCGAACCGTCGCCATCCCGCTTGTAGCGGTGGTCCTTGGGCTATTAATTGGGGCGGTTCTGATCCTTTCCCAAAACGCTTCCCCTTCGACGGCATACACGGCCTTGGTTGTGGGAGGACTAGGCGATGCTGACGCCGTACTGCGCACCCTGCAAAAAGCAACACCGCTTATCTTTGGGGGTTTGGCCGTAGCATTCGCGTTCAAAGCGGGGATGTTCAATATTGGTGGGCAAGGCCAACTACTGATTGGTGCGGTTTTCGCGGCTGGAGTGGGCTTTGGTATTGACGGCCTACCGATGGTTATCCATCTGCCGCTAGCACTTCTGGCAGGTGCGATCGCTGGTGCAATATGGGGAGGTCTGGCAGGCACATTAAAGGCGACAACCGGCGCCCATGAAGTAATCGTCACCATCATGCTCAACTTTGTGGCAGGAAACCTCACCGATTGGTTATCTGCGAACCCCTGGAAAGATAATTCTGGAAACAACATCGTGGCCCGAACGCCTCTCGTTGAGGATTCAGCGACCATCCCAACGCTAGGCGCCGTGCCAGTCGGGTTCCTGTTAGCGGTAGCGGCTGCAGCAACTTGCTGGCTGGTACTTGAAAGAACTACCTACGGCTTCGAAGTTCGAAGTGTCGGGCACAACAGAAATGCGGCCCGATATTCAGGCATCAAAGTTGGCTGGATAATGGGCTCCACAATGGCTGTAGCCGGGATGCTCGCAGCACTCGGCGGCGCCGTCGAAAGTCTCGGAGTTGACGGGCGTTTCGAGGCTGGCGTAAATGTTGGTCTCGGGTTCGAAGGAATCACGATTGCTCTTTTAGCTCGTGCCAATCCGCTGGGTGTGATACCTGCAGCGCTGCTGGTTGGTCTAATGGAAGCAGGCGCATCCCGCATGCAATTCAAAGCCGGGGTCGCCCCAGAACTCATTGACGTCATTCAGGCGCTGATCCTATTTTTCGTCGCAGCACCCATCATCATTAGGTGGTTGTTGCGTATGCGGCACGACACCTCAGAACAGCTCCAACTTGGAGCAGGATGGGGGAAGTCATGAAACCTCAACAAAGACAACTGCTATACGCGGGCCTCACTGTCATGCTCGTGGTCATTTGGATCTTTTACTCAGCAGATGGTCCTCAAACCACAGCTGTGCTCGCTGGAACTGTG
>JAYZKK010000015.1:0-13593 GCA_036163555.1 Actinomycetota bacterium | reverse complement strand
AGGTCGGTTTGATCAAAGCCTCCCGCTCGGGCTACATATCGAAGTCTTTCAATCGGATGCACCAAAGCAGACTGCCACATGATGGGAGTCAGAATAAATATCAAGTTGAGTTTGCCTCTATGCAGGTCCCAGCGAACTCGCGCGCTAACTTGGCATTCGTGGCTACTGACCCCTCGACACAACTGACAATTGCAACCATTGACGGCGCTGAACAGACGCTTTCACAGTGGCTGACAACATTTAATCTTTTGGCCGTAGTAATCGATCCCTACACCTACGAAAGCGGTTGGATAATTCCGACAGCGGACCGGATCTTCGCTCATTACGAGGAAGCTGATATCAGATGCGCCTTCTTAGTCACAGGGGACGGCGACGGAGCTCGCCAATATTTGGGCAAGTACGCCGATAGTTGGCTGGCATTAACGGACGAAAATAGAGAATTCGTTGGTTCTTTAAGTCTTCAGCGTCTTCCTGCTCTGCTTCACATCGGCCAAGACGGCTCACTCCTTGGCTCCGCTGAGGGGTGGGACCCTGCTGAGTGGCGTAGCGTGCTCGATGGCGTTGAGGAGGCCATGGCTTGGCGATCCAAGCCGCTCTTGCCTACTCCACAGGACCCAGGCGCATTTGAGGGCACTCCCGCTCTGACCTAGAGCTGCATCTTGATTCGATACATTGCGGCGTCTGCCCGCGATAAGAGTTCTTCAACATCGTTGCGGGTTCCGTAGCCGACTGTAAAACCGACGCTGGCTTTTGCTGAGAGAGAGTGGCCACCAATGACAAACGGACGTTCCATTGCTATTTCGAGACGCTCAGCAACTAGTTGGACATCGTCACCATTTCGCAATTCCGGGCATACAACGACAAACTCGTCACCTCCATATCGCGCAACGGTGTCAGTCGGTCTTACAGAGTCGGCGAAGCGTGCGCCGATCGCACAAAGCAGTCGATCTCCGACCGTATGACCGTAGACATCATTGACAACCTTGAAGTCATTGAGGTCGCAAAAGACGACGCCAACCGCTCGACCGCTAGTTCGAGATCGCTCTAACGCATCCTCTAGGCGGGATTCTGCTTGGAAACGGTTACCCAATCCAGTCAGAGGATCCTTCCTCGCTGCCAAAGCCAATTCCGCTTCTTGGCGACCCCCTGTCCCAAGAGTGGCGATAGAGCTGCACAACAACAGCGCAAACGCGCAGAGAGCGGCAACACCCAGAAGCCATCGGATACCAGTCGATAACTGCTGTGACCCTAGAAGGACCCAGCTACACATCAACAGCATCACCAGAGATGAGGGGACAGCTAAGAAAAAAAGTATCCGACGAGCAGTCATTACAACACCCGAGAGTACGGGTATACGTCTGGTGGAGCGAGAACCCTCAGCGAGCTATCCATCCCCCATCGACCGGTAGCGGAACGCCTGTGACATAACTGCTGGCTTGACTAGCTAGGAACAACAAAGCGCCGTCCAGTTCTTCGGGGGTTCCGCCTCGACCCATGGAAGCATTGCGGGCAATCCATGCACTCGAGCGTTCGTCATCAAACATCACCTGCGTTAGTTCAGTCTCAAAGTATCCGGGGCACAGCACGTTGACTCTCACTCCTCTCTTGGCCCATTGGACAGCGAGCTCCCGGGTGAGATTCACAAGTCCTGCCTTACTTGCAACATACGCTGGTTGGAGGTTTGGAGCTGAGGCTACGAGTCCGTGCACCGACGCGACATTGATGATGCTTCCTTCTTGGCGGCTCAACATATCTTGAGCCGCAAGAGCAGAAAGCAAAAAGCAAGAATTTAGATTGACATCAACGACGCTTCGAAACAGATCAATATTTGCTTCTTCGGCAGGGTGGATCGCGTCAGTGATTCCCGCGTTATTGACGAGCACATCGATTTGACCGTAGTGGGAAATACTTTCTGCTATGAGGTGTCTGCATTGATCGTCCTCGCTCACGTCACATTGGATTGCGACCGCGTCAGGTAATTCAGCGACTAGTCGCTCAAGGCGGTCCTGTCGGCGCGCCGCGACAACAACCTTCGCTCCAGCAGCTGACAAAACGCGAGCAAATCGATCTCCGAAACCGCTAGACGCTCCGGTAACGACACAAACCTTGTTGTCTAGGCGGTACAGACTTTCAACATCAGGAAGTTCACTCATAGATGAAGACACTAGGCAAACATTGCGCTCAGTACACAAGACGCCGCACCACTAGCTGTCCTATGGTCATGGCATGAAGATTCGTGTGGGCTTTGGCCTAGGAACCCGCAGCTTTACCAATGACCGTTCAACCTTCGACCCGTTCGTCGACTCCCTTGAAACACTTGGCTTTGATTCGTTGTGGCTTAGTGAACGTCTTGGAGGTGAGTGCCCCGACCCCCTAGTTGGGTTGGCCTATGCGGCTGGCAGGACTACGAGAATGAAGTTTGGTTTCTCGGTCATGGTGTTGCCAGGCCGCAACTTAGCTGTTCTTGCAAAGGAGCTAGCTAGTTTGGACAGACTCTCCAATGGTCGTCTTCTCCCCGCGTTTGGATTAGGCGTAGCAGACGTCCACGAACAATCTGCTTTTGGTGTACAGCGAAAGCAGCGCGCAAGGATGTTCAATGAGGCACTCCCTCTATTGAAACAAATGTGGGAAGACGGACCGGTAACCCACCATGGAGAGTTCTACGACTATGACGATGTTGAACTGCTCCCTAAACCAACCCAACAGCCAATCGACATTTGGCTCGGAGGGGCTGCCGATGTCGAGCTCCGTAGATGCGGTCGATTTGGTGACGGATGGCTTCCATCTTTTTGTACTCCGGAAATGGCGGCTCAGGGATGGACAGTGGTGAATCAGGCAGCTGACGATCATGACAGATTTATGGATCCCGAACACTTTGGAGTACTCGTTCCATACAGTCATGGCGATTTACCAGCTAGCTACAAAACAATCCTCGATCGACGCGCACCTGGCGTTGACCCCGAAGAAATAATCCCTATCGGTCATGACGGTTTACGAGAGCAACTAGAACGATTCATCGAGGTCGGCGCCTCAAAGTTCGTTCCAATACTGGTTGGTGAACCTGATGATTGGTTCGCCGAGCTTGAAGGGGTGGCAGAAGCAGTCCTGCCTATCCAGACGTAACGTCGTTGGTGAGTCTTCGCCACTTCGGAGATTCAACAAGATGCCAAGATTTTCATCAGCCGCCCATCTCATTCGCTGCTGGCGCGATCAGAAGTAATTAGCCTTGCCCGGCTTCGCCGAGGTAGCTCGCTCTCAGATCTGGATTAGCGAGCAGAGCTTCGGCGGAGTCATCAAGTACGACCCTGCCAGTCTGCAATACCCAACCACGGTCAGCGATGGAGAGCGCCATGTTGGCATTTTGTTCCACCATGAAAATAGCTACGCCTTCTTGATGAATCTGTTGGATCAACTCAAAGTTTGCTTGCACTAACGCGGGAGCCAGCCCCATTGACGGTTCGTCCATGAGTAGCACCCGGGGGTTTGACATCAACGCGCGCCCCATTGCAACCATTTGTTGTTCACCGCCAGACAAAGTGCCTGACTTCTGGTTGATGCGCTCCTTCACTCGTGGAAACAGCTCGAAGATGCGTTCTAAATCATTGGCAATTCCGTCCCGATCTGTCCGAAGATAAGCACCAAGTTCAAGGTTTTCCCGAACCGACAGGCGCTTAAAGAGTCGTCGATTTTCAGGGACCATCGTGACGCCTCGTTCAACGCGATAACTAGTTGATTGGTGAGTCACCACTTCTCCATCGAGAACCACCTCTCCTGTCGTTGGAGTGACCATGCCCAGTAGGGTTTTCAGGGTCGTACTTTTCCCACTCGCGTTACCTCCGAGCAGACAGACAAGCTCTCCTGGGTATATCGCTAAATCCACATCTTTCAAGATGTGAACAGCTCCATAGTGGGTGTTTACGCCGCGAAACTCGAGCAAAGGCACAGCTGGGTTATTCACGGCCGTACCTCCTCATCAGTTTGTTCGGACCCTACTGGTCTCCCTAGATAGGCTTCGATCACCTTCGGGTCGTTAGCTACATGGCTATATGGCCCCTGAGCGATCGTTTCACCATGGTCTAAAACGACAACGCGGTCGGATACGTCACGAACCACGCTCATGTCGTGTTCGATCATCACAATGGTGAAATCCCACTCGCTTCGAAGGCGTCCGATCAATTCGGTCAGTTCGGCCGACTCGCGTGGATTCATTCCAGCTACAGGCTCGTCTAGCAGCAACAACCTTGGACGGGTCGCCATTGCTCGAGCGATCTCGAGGCGCCTTCTATTCGCGTACGACAATACTGAGGCCGGTTGATCAAGCCGGTAACCAACAAGTCGCGAGCCAAAGAACGAAAGAACTTCTTCGCCGTAGTTACGAATCGCGTCTTCTTCTGCTTTGAACGCCTGAGTTTGGAAAAGAGCACCAAAGACTCTCTGGTCCGTCCGACAGTGTTGCGCCACCATGACATTTTCGAGGATTGTCATGTTGGCAAACAGTCTCACGTTTTGGAACGTTCGAGCTATCCCTCGTTCCGTTACTTGACTTGGGTCTAATCCAAGTAAAGACTCGCCTTCGAAGACGATGTCGCCAGATGTCGGGGTGACCATGCCGCTAATCATGTTGAAGAAGGTGGTCTTGCCGGCGCCGTTAGGGCCGATAACACTCACAATTTCGCCTTCATCAACTTCAAACTGCAAATTTTTTAGTGCGTGAAGGCCACCGAAGGTCACGCTCAAGTCAGTGATTTGGAGCATGCTCACGACAGGTCCTCTTGATCGTCAGTGTCTATTTCACCTTTGAGCCATGCATCTTGCAGAAATTCTTCTTGATGAAGCTCTCGTGTCCGGCGAACGTTCGGAACGAGACCTTCGGGGCGTTTAAGCATCATCCATATGAGCAACGCCCCATATATCAAAAGTTTGAACTGACTGAATTCTTGGAGTAGGCCCGGCTGTTTGGGGCCACCGAGCACACCAATCAGTACGAGTGCTCCGACTATTACTCCCGCAATATTTCCCATTCCTCCGACTATGACCACGACCAAAATGATGATGGATACCAACATGAGGAAGCTGGTCGGGAAAATTGATCCGACCTTCGCGGAAAATATCGCTCCCGAGAAACTGGCGAGTACAGCACCTACAACGAACGCCATCAATTTGGTGTTTGTGGTGTTAACTCCCATTGCTTCTGCGACATCTTCGTCTTCTCGAATCGCCATCCACGCACGCCCAAGCCTCGAGTTCTCAAGACGCCAGGAGACATATATCGCAATGGCACAGAAGACCAATACCAACAAAAAGACCGACCTTGGATCAGTGCCTTTGACAGTACCTATCCCAACGTCGACTCCAGGAATGTTAGTTATACCTTGAGCACCCCCAAACCATCCAGATAGCCAGTCACTTAAGAACAGCAAACGAATGATTTCGCCAAACCCGAGGGTGACAATGGCCAAATAGTCGCCTCTCATGCGAATCACCGGAGCGCCAATAAACAAACCAACTATGCCTGTAATTACGACAACAACTATTAGAGCTACGGGCCACGGCAATTCAGGCGAGAAGCCAGGCGAATTTGGAGAGGTGAGCACAGCGGTCGTGTAGCCACCGACGGCGAAGAACGCTACGTAGCCGAGGTCAAGGATCCCTGCCAAACCCACGACTACGTTGAGACCTAAAGCCAACAGGACAAACAGCCCAACATTAGCTAGCAACTCATTGGCGATCTTCCCGAGGAAGAAAGGCAGAACTAAAAGCAATGCGGCGCTCACCGCGAGCAGGATTAGGTTGACTCGCTTGCGTTCCTCAGCTGGCAGGTCTACGACCTGCTTCTTGACATCTTTGATTCTTGTACCGACAAGCAGAGGGATCAGCAAGGCCAAAGCCGCTACAAGCAGTGCTCCCGCGACTTCTAGCCCACCGCGTTTGTAGTACACAAAATCAGTGAGGACTTCCAGCCCGAAGCCTTCCAGTAAATCGGTCAGAAACGTCTCCAGAACGGACACGGCCAACACGGACAACACCACGGTACGACTCCGGGAGCAGAATTTTTTTGGCAACACATGCATCGCCGCGCCAAAAACGCCCAATATCAATCCCAGCAGAAGCCAGAGCAACGCGCCAACAGCAAGGGAACGGCTAAATGACAACAGATTGAGGAGTTGTGGACTCCAGTTGACCAGAGGGTCACGCAGATTGAAATTCTGAATCAGAACCATCAACAAGACCAGACCAGTAGCGCTCCCCAGACCAATAAGTCCGCCGGCTAGTAAGTCTTTCGAATCTCTTGTTCTTGCCGTCATGCCCTCCAGCACCACTTCGCTACCAGCAAGAGTTGCCATGACGAAGGGAACCCAAAGTAATGAGAGAAAACCCATGCTCAAAACGGGTTGGATGATGCTTCTTCCGTCAAGACCAACGGGCATTCCTGCTAATGCAATAAACGCTGAGGAGAGTGCTCCGATCAGAGCGAAGCGGATTTGTTTGCGCCAGGCAATACCCGGCGTTTCAGCCATCGAGAAGTTTTCGGAGGTAGCCGTCATGCTCGATCGTCCTCAGACAGCCGCTCGCCAAATAGCCCGCTAGGTCGGACAAGAAGTACGAAGATCAAAACGGCAAACGCGACTGCATCACGTAGTTGCGAAACGCCGTCAACCCCGAGAGGTTCAAGCAACACCAACGGTGCTGTCGCCTCTGCAGCCCCTAATGAGAGACCTCCTGCCATGGCACCGCCTAGATTGCCTATGCCACCAACTACAGCAGCGCTAAAAGCTTTGATGCCAGGCAGGAAACCAGTTGTATGGATAACACTCCGGAACAGGATGCCCCAAAGAATCCCTGCGACTCCGGCCATGGCCCCGCCAACAGCGAAGGTTGTGACGATAGTTCGATTCACGTCAATTCCCATTAGAGCAGCAATCTCTTTGTCTTCTGCTACTGCCCTCATCGCCTTACCTGTTTTTGTACGTTCCACCAAAAACCAGAGGCCCGCCATCGAAACCGCTGCGGTTAATAGAACCACCAATTTCGTACCTTCAATTTCAAACCCAAGTAATGAACGCTTCTGAGATAACCAAGCAGGTAATGACGGATACGACTTGGCGCCTGGTCCTAAGAGAACAACCGAGACGTTCTGGAGGAAAAATGACACACCGATAGACGTGATCAGAGGGATGAGTCTTGGTGCTCCACGCAGCGGCCGATAAGCGATTCGCTCCATGATGACTGCTACGGCTGTCGAAATTAGAATCGAAGTAATAACGACAAAGGCCAGGCAGAACAAGAAAGCGTCTTCCCAGAGACCTGCATCGGCAAGTTTGTTTGAAGTGATCATGCCCGACATAGCGCCGACCATGAACACTTCCCCATGCGCGAAGTTGATAAAGCCCAGCACGCCGTAAACCATTGAATACCCGAGCGCAATCAGGCCATACATAGCGCCTTGGGCTAGTCCGGTCACTAACAGGCCCTTGAATTGCGGCGCAGTGAGGCCAGTCGCGTCTGGGTTCAGCCAGCGCGCGAGCGGGTTCTGCGGATCAATCTGCTGTGCAATGAACGCCAGCAAACCGAATGCTATGACTACAACGAAAGTGATTCGGATGACGGTGAGAAAACGGTCAACCCAAAGCACCCGAGAGGTAGGTTTCGCGTCATGCGTAGTTGCCACGTCTATCCCAAGAATCGCGGTAGTTGAGCTGCATCTCAATCCACCAAGGTGCATAACCGACACTCGGCCCCGACCCGGATTTATTGCCGGGTCGGGGCCGATGTCGAGTTAGAAATAACTGGTGACCACAGGGGTCAGTCAGTCGTGCCCTTTATGCGGGCTGGTCTATCAAGGAGCGAAGGAGAAGACTACGTTCTCAATCGAGCCAGCAAAATCGGCTGAGTTATTTTGCACAACAGTGATTCGCTGTGCGCCACAGTCGCCAAAGTCATCACATGACAAGGTTCCGATGATGCCTTCGTATCCTGAAAGATTGTCAAGATATTCACGCACACCCGCTCGATCGATTTCGAGATTGCCGTCATGAGAATGTGAGGCTGCCTTGATGGCCTCCAACAGAATTGTGGTGGCATCGTAGGAGTGAGCCCAGAACGGTGCCTCTGGAGCATTTCCGTTGTTGGACTCGTAATCGGCCAAGAATTTGTCAGCAGTGGCACCAGTGCTTTGGTTGGTGTTGCTTCCATACCGAAGGTCTGGACCAGAGAGGTACATTCCATTGGCCTGAGGCAGCTCCATGAAGGTCTGAACTTGCAGACCATCGGCACCGAGTAGCACGACTCCTTCAAGACCGGAAACTCCCGGAGCCTGATCGGCGACAAAGTCACCTGCAGGCTGGAAGATCGGGAAGAAGAGAGCTCCAGGTGAACCTGCAGCGATCTCAGTCAGTACCGGAACCATGTCGGTGTCTTCTTTGTTGACACCAGTGAATCCAGTTACCGAACCGCCAAGGTTCTCAAAAGCGTCCGCGAATGCTTGAGCCAGACCCTGGGTATACGGATCTCCATCATGAATTGCTGCTGCTGCACTAATTCCAAGTTCTTCATATACAAACTTGGCCATAGCGGCACCTTGGAACAGGTCATTGTGAGCGGTGCGGTAGTAACCCGCGTGATAGTTATCACCGGCAGTTCCCGCAAGGTCCGAGGTCAGCGCTGGCGAAGTATTCGAAGGGCTAATCATGACCATTCCAGCTTCGCTAATTAGCGGAGATGCTGCGGTAGCAGCACCAGAGCAGGACGTACCAATTACGCCAACTACATCTTCGTCGGCGACGATTGTCTGAGCCGCTGCTTGGCCACCATCAGCTGAGCACAAGTCATCTAAGCCTGTACCGATGGTCACGCTGAACCCATGGATATCTCCAAAGTCAGCAATGGCTTGCTCAACGCCACGTTGGTTAGGAATACCGAGGAATGCGACATCTCCCGTGATCGCGTTCAACGAACGAATCTGGATATCTTCTCCGGCTTCTACGGTAACGGTTCCTAGAGAACCATCGCCGAGACTGTCGTGCTCTTCAGCGGATGAGCTTCCACTCGATGACCCACTACTGGAATCATCGTCGGATCCACCACAAGCGGCAGCGACTAAGGCAAAGGCGAACAAAACGCCTAGGAGTCGCATGAACTTAAACTTCATGAATTCACCCTCCCTGGGTGTAACAATTTGGCGTACGAAGTCGTTCTATCAGCTAGTTCTTTGACCACGACACCCTGAACATTTCGCAGTCTATGCCCATACCAGACCATTGGCGACACACTTGCTGTCAGATCCCCCATGTGCAGTCTCGTGGATGGGTAGCCTTCGTCAGGGGACGGCTCTCATTTCATCGTTAGAGCCGCAAAGATGCTTATTCTCTCAGGACACGAAATAGACCAGTGCCTACCCATGGCCGACGCAATTTCTGGAATGAAACAAGCGTTCGCTGCGTCCAGTGCCGGTAGTGCCGAAATGCCAAATAGATCTGTCATTCCGGTAGGGGATGATTCTGATCTGGCGATTTTCATGCCGGCCCACATCAAGGATTCGTCGACAGTGTCGGTGAAGTCATTGACTTTTCTGCCTGACAACGAGAGCTCTGGCCTGCCGATAATCCAGGCCGTCGTGTTGATTTTTGACGTATCAACTGGATCTCCAGTGGCGTTGATGGACGGATCCCGACTTACCGCCATTCGAACCGCTGCAGGTGGCGGAGCCTCGGTCGATTTGTTAGCTAGAAAAGACAGCACCTCTTTGGCGATGCTCGGCAGCGGCAAACAGGCACGAGCGGGGATCGAAGCTGCCTGCGCAGTACGCGACATCAACTCCATTAGGCTCTACAGCCCCACTCCGGGCAATGCGCAGAAGCTGGCAGACGATTTATTTGAAGCTAAATGGTGTCCCGAAATTGATGTTGTAGCCGACCCTGACGAGGCGGTAGTTGATGCCGACATTGTGTGGACCGCCACCACTTCATCCACTCCAACGTTTTCGCAAGCTTCAGTGGCTCCTGGGACCCACATCGTTGGCATCGGATCTTTCCAACCTTCAATGATTGAAATTGAACCTTCTATTCTTAATTTGGCTTCGATTTTCATTGACCAATCCGAAGCGTGCTGGTCCGAGGCTGGTGAAATTATCTCTGCAAGGGCCCAGGGATTACTCAATGTTGACGAAGTCGTAGAGGTGGGTGAAATTGTTTTGGGGCTTCATCCCGGCCGCGTCGACGACGAGGAAATCACGGTGTTCAAGTCGGTCGGCATTGCGGCCCAAGATGCTGTGGCGTCTTCGATTGCCTTGGATACAGCGAAAAGTCAGGGAGTCGGTACGACGGTGAGTATCTAGAAATGAGTTCTGTCCGGCCAGCTCCTGAAGCCTTATTCGTCATTGGCGGCATATCTCAATACCTCGGTGCCGCTACTGCCATCGGTCTGTTCGACGAGATTGCTCCGGGAGGGGTCGCTTTTCTTCGAGTTCTGGGAGCAGCATTGCTTCTCATAGCCTTTCGCCGTTCATGGCGACGCTCCTGGACTAAGCAGAACTTTCTTTGGGCCGGGACCTTCGGGGCTTCCTTAGCATTAATGAACTTATTCATCTATCTCGCGATGGATCGTCTACCTCTCGGGAACGCTGTAGCCATTGAGTTCTTAGGCCCGATAGCTGTTGCGGCTATCGGTACCAGAACCACAAGGTCGGCAGGAGCGCTCTTCCTGGCAGCGTCTGGCGTTTTGGTACTCGCCGGAGTTCAAGATGACGGCACTTTGTTGGGTGTGTTCTTCGCACTCTTGGCGGGTGCGATGTGGGCCGGATACATCGTTCTAGGGCACCGTGTGGCCCAAGATGGTTTGGCTGTCGATGGTTTGGGTGTGGGAATGCTCATCGGTGCAGTTGTTATTAGCCCATCAGGCCTAGGTGAACTCAACGTCGCATTCGCGGATCCTCGAATTCTCGGTTTGGCCTTAGCCGCTGGGTTGCTTTCTAACGTCATCCCCTATGCCATTGACCAATTTGTGATGAAGCAAATCACCCGATCTCGATTTGCCTTCCTTCAAGCTCTACTTCCTGTCACTGCCACCGTTGTTGGCTTCTTAAGTCTGGACCAATCACCTAGCTGGAGTGAGTGTCTTGGTATCGGGTCGGTGATCGTGGCTATAGCAATCAGCGGCGGCGAACGCGAATTTCGAAAGTGACCGAGGAAACAACGAGATAAATGACAGACCCAACCTATGAACCCATGGAACACGAGGAAAAACTCGCTTGGATGCTTGATAATCAGGGTTGGGGCATTGAACCTGTAGCTCCATCAAGTCAAGAAGATCTCCGGGCTGCTTATTCATATACCTTTGGTCTTGAATCTCTCATCGGGCACCCTGAACTCGTCATCTTTGGCTTAGCGCCGGTCGCCGCTCGCGGATTACTTGACTTGATCGTCAACCATTTGAGACTCGGCGGAACAATCCCTATTGGCGAGATCTTCACAGGACTTTTGGATAACGAACAGAAAAGTGTTCTTCTAGATATTGAAGTCGCTGAATTTGCCAGTAATTTTCCAACTCTGGACCTCATATACAACGACCAGCCATGGAGAATCTGCCAATTTGTGTGGCCGGACCGGAATGGTGCTTTCCCATGGGACCAAAATTGGCCCGAGAAGCTCCGATATGCCCAGCCTATTATCGGCACTTGGGAGAACTAGGCACTTCGTGTCTACTAAACCAAGGTCCTAAACAATCAAAACAACGGCTCTAGCCAGGTATTAGCCGCTGTGACGCCTAGCAAGCATCCTAAAAGGCCAAGCATCGACAGGATTATCCACATCCGCAACCCGCGACTTCGGCGTTGGTCACCAACCGTCCAACCACAAAGAAGTCCACCACATAGGCCTCCTAAGTGGCCCCCAACTGAGATCCCCGGGATTACAAAGGAGAGGACGACGTTGACGATAATTAAGGTGCCTAACCCTTCGCTCCAAGGATCTCGGCCGCTTAGCCGTTCGACCACTAAGACGGCGGCCATTACCCCATAAACAACACCTGAAGCGCCGACGACGGCAGTATTGGGAGCAGCCAAGAGGGCTCCCGCTGAGCCCCAGATCAGGCTGGTAGCGCAGACCGCGATAAACACCGTCGGTCCTGTCTGCCTCTCGAGTCGTCGACCTAAGAGAAAGAACATGATCATGTTGAGCAGAAGATGCCGAATATCAGCGTGGAGAAATGCTCCCGTTGCTAAGCGCCACCACTCACCTAACTCGGCAATCGGAAACCCGTATGTTGCCCACTGCACTAGCGAATCTTGCCGCAACGACGCCCCACCTATAAGGGTCATATCGTGCGTGAACACAAAAACCATCACGTTGATACCAATGAGCGCGACCGTCGCTGGTCTTGTCATAATTTCGTTAGCACCATTCAGCACACTTGCACAGTAGAGCCCAAATGCTCGTCGCCCACTAGGGTCAGGCCATGAAATTCGGAGTGATGTTTGCCAACACCGGTCCTTTTGTGGAACCTGATGCTGCCGTAGAACTCGCTCAAGCGGCCGAGGCCGCTGGGTGTGAGTCGATTTGGACTGTCGAACACGTAGTGGTCCCGGCAGGCTATGCGTCGCAGTATCCGTACGCGAAGGATGGCCGGATGCCCGGTGGACGAGAAGATTTCGATATTCCAGATCCGTTGATTTGGCTTTCTTATGTTGCGGCGGCCACCAACAAGATCCGCTTAGCTACGGGGGTCATGATCTTGCCGCAACGAAATCCACTTGTGACCGCCAAGGCGGTAGCTACCTTGGATCGCTTATCTAAGGGTCGAATGATCCTCGGGATTGGGTCTGGATGGCTAGAGGAAGAATTCGACGCTCTTGGTGTCTCTTTTGATGACCGAGGTGATCGCACCGACGAATACCTCGAAGCCATGAAGCAGGCTTGGGCGTCTGATACCGCTAGTTACGGCGGCAAGTTCGTCAACTTCAGCAACGTATACAGTCGTCCTCAGCCCGCGAGCGGGCATGTTCCCATAATTGTGGGTGGGCACAGTAAGCGTGCAGCTCGTCGTGCCGGAGAACTAGGTGACGGTTTCTTTCCGGGTCGAGGGCACCTTGACGAGCTAGCGGCTTTGTTTGATCACGCCCGACACTGTGCGGAGGAGTCTGGGAGAGATCCAGAGGCACTCGAATTCACAGCTGGCGGCCCTACAAGTGCTGATTATGTCGAGCAGCTAGCGGAGATCGGTGTAACTCGTATGATTGTGCCTCCTATGGATCCCTCTCAGTTCAGTAAATTCGGTGAGGAAGTTATCTCACAGTTTTCTAGTTTTTGAGGTGGCAATGTCAAACTCAACTCTTGAAAGACTCTTAGGTTGGATCGATGCAGCTCCTTCGCCGTATCACGCTGCTCACAACGCGGCCAGTGACTTGGCTACCTCAGGCTTCGATCGCTTTAGCCCCAGTGAAGCCTGGGGTGATAGCGACCGAATTGTGGTGAGTTGGGGTGGGGTCGTTGTAGCAGCTGCGTTCAGCGAGCAACTAGACCCCGATCGACTCCGTTTTCGTTTAGTTGGTGCTCACACAGATAGCCCTAATTTACGAATCAAACCAAACCCTGATCTCAG
>JAYZKK010000014.1:0-9391 GCA_036163555.1 Actinomycetota bacterium | reverse complement strand
AGAAGCCGTCGAAGCGGGCCTTGTCGAAGAAGACGCTGAAGCCCTAGACAGTTCTGTCGACACTGAAGCAGTTACCGAAGAGACAGAGTCTTCTGAACCAGAAGCAGTTACCGAAGAGACAGAGTCTTCTGACTCGGACCCTGAAAACGATGGAGAAACAGAAACTGATACGGCCGAACTCGAATCAACAGAAGACACAGAACCGACCGACGAAGATGAGAAGGAGGCCTGATCATGGGTCAGAAAGTTAACCCGTACGGCTTCCGACTCGGAATTACCACCGACTGGAAATCTCGCTGGTACGCAGATAAGGACTACCAGGACTACATCATTGAAGACTGGGAGATCCGCAACTTCCTGCAGACCGAACTTCCACACGCTGCTATCAGCCGGATTGAAGTAGAACGAACTCGTGATCGATTACGAATAGACGTGCACACAGCGCGACCAGGAATTGTTATTGGACGCCGGGGCGCCGAAGCAGACCGACTCCGTGAAGGTCTTACCAAAATCTCAGGCAATCCAAAGGTCCAACTAAATATTCAGGAGATCAAACAACCTGAGCTTGACGCAGCATTAATCGCTCAAGGAGTCGCAGATCAACTCGCCGGTCGCGTGGCCTTCCGTCGAGCGATGAAACGTGCCGTACAAAACGCGCAAAAGGCGGGAGCGCTAGGAATTCGAGTTCAGTGCTCGGGACGGCTCGGTGGTTCCGAAATGGCCCGAACAGAGTGGTACCGCGAAGGCAGAGTCCCGCTCCACACCCTGAGAGCCGACATCGATTATGGCTTCCGCGAAGCACGGACAACTGCCGGACGAATCGGAGTCAAAGTGTGGTTGTACAAAGGCGACATCCTGCCATACAAGGTGTCCGCTGACGAACGGATAAGCCGAGAAGCAGCGATGGCAGTAGGCGAAACCTCAGGCTCCGTTGAACAGAGCGGCCCTGTTGTCTCTTCAGGTGGACGTAGGCCAGATGCTCCTGCAGACGAGATCGAAGAGCCAGCACCGCTAGTCAAGGAAGCTGATCCTGAGTTTGAAAAGCTCCTGGAAGAAGAAGAGCAGATCGAACGCGCCACACGCGAACAAAGTCAAACACCCAACTTCAGACCGGGAGACGACTGACATGTTGATGCCCCGGAAAGTAAAGCACCGCAAAGCACATCGAGGCCGAACAAAGGGTCGAGCTAAAGGTGGAACCACGATCAACTTTGGTGATTTCGGCATTCAAGCTTTAGAGCCAGGATGGATAACAGCGCGCCAGATTGAAGCTGCTCGTATCGCTATGACTCGACATGTAAAGCGTGGTGGAAAAGTCTGGATCAACGTCTTCCCCGATAAACCAGTAACTGCGAAACCAGCAGAAACCCGAATGGGATCAGGTAAAGGAAACCCAGAACGTTGGGTGGCTGTAGTAAAGCCCGGAAGAGTCATGTTTGAGCTAGGCGGCGTTGATGCTCAGCTTGCTCATGAAGCTCTTAATCGCGCCATCCAAAAGCTCCCAATCAAGGCACGCGTCATGAGCCGCGAGGAGGCAATCTAATGGCAGCCGCAGCAGCACTCCGTGAGCTTGCCGATGATCAGCTAGTCGATCAAATCGGCGAACTCAAACAAGAACTGTTCAACTTGCGTTTCCAATTCGCGACAGGCCAATTAGAAAATTCGGCTCGAATGTCGCAGGTTAAGCGAGACATCGCCCGAATAAACACCGTTCTTAGAGAACGCGAAATTGCTGCCGCTGAGGCAGTAACAGTGGAGGAGAATTCATGACTGATACACAAGTCACTTCACAAGAACGCAACGGACGAAAAGTCCGGGAAGGATTGGTCGTTTCCACAGCAATGGAAAAGACCATCGTTGTCGCAGTAACCGAACGCGTCCGCCATGCCCGTTATTTCAAAACAGTTCAACAGACCAAGAAGCTCTACGTACACGACGAACAAAACGACGCCCGCTCAGGTGACCGAGTTCGAGTTATGGAAACTCGGCCCCTGTCAAAGAAAAAGCGGTGGCGTCTAGTTGAAATCGTCGAGCGAGCGCGTTGATTACGGAGTCGATGCAGTGATCCAGCAAGAATCCCGACTTAAAGTCGCCGACAATTCAGGCGCCAGAGAAGTCTTGTGCATCCGCGTACTAGGAGGCACAGGCCGGCGATACGCATCCATTGGTGATGTGTTCGTCGCGACGGTCAAAGACGCCATCCCTGGAGCCGGAGTCAAAAAGGGTGAAGTAGTTCGATGTGTAGTCGTACGAACACGTAAAGAACGTCGTCGACCAGACGGTAGCTATATCCGCTTCGACGAAAACGCGGCTGTTCTAATTGACGAAAATCGGCAACCCCGAGGCACCCGAATCTTTGGCCCGGTGGGTCGCGAACTCCGAGACCACCGGTTCATGCGAATTGTTTCCCTAGCTCCGGAGGTCCTGTGATGAAAATCAAAAAAGGCGATCTCGTCCGAGTCCTTTCCGGAAAAGACAAAGGGACCGAGGGACATGTAATGGCGGTCGACTCTGAGACCGGTCGTATAACCGTTGAAGGAGTTCACACAGGCCGCAAACACCAGCCACCTACACAAACCAATGACCAAGGTGGAATTATCGATATCGCACTGACAATTAACGAATCCAATGTCGCTGTCGTGTGTCCGAAAACGGGCGAAGCCGGCCGCGTCGGATATCGAATCGAAGGCGACACCAAAGTTCGATATCACAAGAAATCAGGGGAGGAACTGTCGTGAACGCGACACTGATGGAACCCCGCATGAAAGTGCTCTACCGAGAGACTCTCCGGGATCAACTACAAACTCAGCTGGGTCTTGACAATGTCATGCAAGTACCCAAGCTCAGCAAAATTTCTGTGAACTCAGGTGTTGGAGATGCACTCGTCAACCGAGCTTTTCTGGACAGCGCCGTAGAGGACCTAACCAAGATCACCGGCCAAAAACCAGCGATAACACGAGCGAAACAATCAATCGCAGGTTTCAAACTCCGAGAAGGAAACGCCATCGGCGCAAAAGTCACACTACGAAACAACAGGATGTGGGAGTTCTACGATCGACTCGTGAGTCTCGCCATCCCCAGAATCCGTGACTTCCGAGGGCTATCACCCCGTTCCTTCGACGGTCACGGCAATTACACATTTGGAGTTACCGAACAGTTGATTTTCCCAGAAATTAGTTATGACTCAGTTAACAAAATCCGAGGCATGGATATCACACTTGTGACATCAGCCACCAACGACGAACATGGCCGAGCGCTTCTAACAGCTCTCGGGTTTCCGTTCCGCACTGAAGGGCAGAACTGATGGCCAAGAAGGCGCTTCGTAACAAACAGCAACGTACCCCCAAGTTCAAAGTCCGCGGATACACACGCTGTCGCCGCTGTGGACGACCGCGGTCTGTGTATCGCAAATTTGGGTTGTGTCGCGTATGTCTTCGCGCAATGGTCCACGCCGGGGAAATCCCAGGCGTAACTAAGGCGAGCTGGTGAGGGGAGCACGACAATGACAATGACTGACCCAATAGCCGACATGCTCACCCGGGTGCGAAATGCGCATCAGGGATACAAAGACCAGGTAGAGATGCCGTCTTCAAAGCTCAAAGAATCCCTCGCGGCGATTCTCAAAGCAGAGGGCTATATCGCTGATTACCAAATTGCCGAAGCTACAGATCGGCCAGGACAGACTTTGTCCATTCATCTGAAGTACACCCCCGACCGGAGCCGCACCATTTCCGGATTGAAGCGAATCTCAAAACCGGGTCTTCGGGTATACACCAAATCTGACAGTGTCCCCAGAGTCCTCGGAGGGCTAGGTATCGCTGTCCTATCAACCAGTAAAGGCCTAATGACCGACAGAGAAGCACGTCGCAACCACATCGGTGGCGAAATTCTCTGTTACGTCTGGTAGGAGCCGAGCATGTCCAGAGTAGGTAACGCCCCCATCACCATCCCAGACGGACTTTCCGTTGAAGTTTCAGCGGGCACAGTCAAAGTTTCGGGAAGCCAAGGCGAACTCAGCAAAGAGATGCCAGAAGGCATCGAAGTCCAAGTTCAAGAATCAGTAGTTACTGTCAGTCGAAACGACGACAGTCGTCAACAACGTTCCCTTCACGGTCTAGCTCGAGCGCTCGTCAACAACATGGTTGAGGGTGTCTCTAATGGCTTTATGAAAGAACTCAACATTGTTGGCGTTGGATACAGGGCCCAAGCAAAGGGCAACAACGCATTGGAGTTAGCACTCGGTTTTAGCCATTCAGTCAGCGTAGAAGCCCCAGACGGCATCACTTTCGAAGTACCTGAACCTACGATCATCAAAGTTTCAGGCATTGATAAGCAGCTAGTTGGACAAGTCGCTGCCGACATTCGTGCCCTCAAAAAACCTGAACCCTACAAGGGCAAAGGGATCAGGTATGTCGATGAGTACGTAATTCGCAAAGCCGGCAAGGCCGCAAAGTAGGTATTGAAATGACATCACGCAGCGCACAGCGCCAACGTCGCCAACGCCGAGTTCGCAAAAAGGTCACCGGAACCACCAGCCGACCGCGGTTAAGTGTCTTCAGATCTAACCGTCACATATCGGCTCAAATTATTGACGATGAGAATGGTCGCACGGTTGCAGCCGCTTCAACCTCAGAAGTTGAGTTACGCGGTGCCACAACTAGCAATAAAGAAGCTGCAGGCAAAGTAGGCAGTCTGCTTGCTGAGCGAGCCCAGGCAGCTGGTATCGATTCCGTGGTGTTCGACCGCGGAGGAAACAAGTATCACGGCCGTGTAGCGGCCCTCGCCGACGCCGCTCGCGACGCCGGATTGAAGTTCTAGGAGCTGATCATGACTGACGCCAACGACAATCAAAATCGCCGTAACGACGATCGAGGAAATCGCCGTCGAGACGACCGCCGTCGAGACGACAACCCGCGAAACAGTGGGGATGACGGACTGCGTGAATCACGTGTGATCGACATCAACCGAGTAGCCAAGGTAGTTAAAGGTGGTCGACGGTTCTCCTTCACAGCGCTAGTGGTCATAGGTGACGGAGCCGGTCAAGTTGGTCTCGGGTACGGCAAAGCGAAAGAAGTTCCTCTGGCAATTCAGAAAGGTACCGAGGAAGCCAAGAAAAATTTGTTCCGCGTCCCGCTTGCAGGATCAACGATTGTTCACCCCATTCTCGGTGAAATGGGAGCAGGTCGTGTTCTCCTGAAACCAGCCGCTCCAGGTACCGGTGTGATCGCTGGAGGAGCAGCACGAGCCATTCTTGAAGAAGCAGGGATTAGTGATGTGTTAGCCAAATCGCTTGGATCTTCAAACCATATCAATGTGGCTAAGGCGACCATTGCTGGACTCCAAGGTCTCAAGCGGCCCGACGAAATAGCTGAAATACGAGGTCTATCGGCCGAGGAGTGCATCCCTGCAGCTCTATTAGCCGCCTATCGCGAATCAGAACGACAAGCCCATCAGCCGAAACCTGCTGCTGAGGTATCTTCATGAGTGACCTAACAGTTAAACAAATTCGCTCAGCGATTGGTTCGAAACCCAAACACCGTGGAACTCTCCGAGCATTGGGATTAGGACGAATAGGAAAGACGAATACCCTGCCCGATCGACCTGAAATTCGAGGAATGATTCAGAAGGTCGCCCACCTCATTGACGTAGAGGAAAGCTGAACACATAGCCATGCTCAAACCACACGACTTACAACCAGCTCCAGGGTCAAAGAAACGGCCCAAGCGCGTCGGCCGCGGCATCGCGGGGAAAGGCGGCAAGACAGCAGGCCGAGGAACCAAGGGAACCAAAGCACGCAGCAAAGTTCCAGTTTGGTACGAAGGTGGCCAACTGCCGCTCCAACGTCGACTTCCCAAAATGAAAGGCTTCACTAACCCCTTCAGGGTCGAATACCAGCCGATCAACTTAGACACCATTGCCGACTCTCAACTCAACGACATTGACCCGGAAGCGCTCTATGAAAAGGGACTCGTATCCAAAGGCGCGATGGTCAAGATCCTTGGTCGAGGAGAAATCGATCGTCCAGTAACCGTGAAGGCCCATGCCGTATCAAAGAGTGCAGAATCGGCAATAACAGGTGCAGGCGGCACCGTAGAGATTCTGCCGCCTACATTTAAGGGACCGCGACCTCCAGCTCGCGGCAACCAGCACACCAACCGATAAACGGGGTTTACCTTGCTCGGGAGTATGCGCAACATCTTTCGTGTTCCAGATCTTCGACTGAAGATCCTGTTCACCCTGTTCATCCTTGGCGCTTACCGGCTTGGCTCCCAAGTCCCAGTACCGGGGATTGACTTCGACGCGATTTTGTCGCTTCGAGAACAAGCGGACCAGACAGGTGGAGTACTTGCTCTACTCAATCTCTTCTCAGGTGGCGCGCTAACCAACTTCGCCATCTTCGCCCTTGGGATCATGCCGTACATCACCGCGTCGATCATCATACAAATCTTGACGGTTGCGATTCCTCGGTTAGAGCAACTACAACAGCAAGGAGCGGTGGGTCAGAAAAAGATCACGCAATACACCCGATACTTGACCCTTGCAATCTCGTTCATCCAAGCAACTGGCATCACATTCATCTTTGGGCGCGGCCAGGGTACGGCGCTCGGCAATACCAGCGCAGTCATCGTTATCCCAGATTTCACTTTTCCCCGCGTAGCGCTCGTCATTATTTCCTTAACGGCTGGCACAGCATTACTTATGTGGATGGGTGAACTCATTAGCCAACGAGGCGTCGGCAATGGCATGTCCCTTCTGATTTTCGCTTCAGTCGTGTCAACAATCCCATTTGACGGTGCTCGCCTGCGCGCCGTCCAAGGGAACTTTTATTTAGGAGCCGCCATCTTGGTAGCGATTGCGATGATGGTCGCGATCGTTTTCATTGAACAGGGACAGCGTCGTATCCCAGTCCAATTCTCCAAACGCCAAGTGGGCCGGAAAATGTATGGCGGACAAAACACATACATCCCACTCAAGGTCAATCAGTCAGGCGTCATCCCTGTGATATTTGCCAGCTCGATCTTGTTCCTACCGATCTTGCTATCGAACGTCGCGAACTGGGGGTGGCTACAAACCTTCGTAAATGACTACCTCACTCAACCAGACAGCATTGTTTACATTCTCTTCTTCGGCATGCTGATCGTTGGTTTCGCTTACTTCTACACAGCGATTTCTTTCGACCCTGTGCGTCAGGCCGACAATATCCGCAAACAGGGTGGCTTCATACCCGGGGTACGACCAGGACCTCAAACTGAGCGTTACCTCTCCAAGATCCTTAACCGCATCACCTTGCCCGGGGCCTTATTCATAGCTCTCGTCGCACTCATCCCCACGGTCCTTCTCTCCCTTACAAGTGACTTGGGATCTATGGGTGGAGGCGGAGCCACTATCGGGTTTGGCGGGGTGTCGATCCTCATCGCTGCAGGTGTTGCTCTCGAAACGATGAAACAAGTAGACAGCCAGTTGCTTCAACGCAACTACGAAGGCTTTCTTAAGTAGTTGACGCATATCTAATGACTCGACTTGTAATCCTAGGGAAACAAGGAGCCGGCAAAGGCACCCAATGCGCTCTTCTAGTCGACCACTTCGGAATACCTCATATTTCCACGGGCGACATGCTTCGCGCCGCAGTGTCCGAAGGCACCGAACTAGGCCTCAAAGCTAAAGTCATCATGGATGCAGGCGATCTCGTTTCCGATGATCTCATTCTTGGCATCGTTGAAGAACGACTGGCTCAACCAGATGCTGAAAACGGATTCCTGCTTGATGGATTCCCTCGGACCGATGCACAAGCGCAGGGGCTAGTAGAAATGCTCGCGCCTCAAGGTATTGATATTGCCATCGATATTGAAGTCCCGGACGACGTGGTCACACAGCGGATGCTTGCTCGGGGTCGAGACGATGACACCCCCGAAGCGATCCAACGCCGGCTGCAGTTATATCAAGAGGAAACAGCCCCACTGCTAAATTTCTTCTCTTCGCGAGGGGTTCTAGCTGCCGTAGACGGCCTCGGAACCGAACAAGAGGTCCAAAGTCGGATAATTAGCGCGATCGAAAGTCGTGACTGACTATGTCATTGAGATTGGTGCCTGAAGCCCCGCCCGGTATGCTCTTTCTTCGGCTTGTTGGTCGATCCAATAACGCCGCGTCCGCAATCGGTCGCATTTTTGGGGTTGAATTTACCCCGCGACCCCAGCACCAGGTATCCCAATGAAGGTCCGCCCCAGCGTCAAAAAGATCTGTGACAAGTGCCGAGTCATTCGGCGTCATGGTCGAATTCGCGTGATTTGTCCCAACCCGCGCCACAAGCAGCGACAGGGATAGGAGTTTCTCAAATATGGCCCGTATCGCAGGTGTTGATATACCCAGAGAAAAACGAGTTGAGGTTGCCCTCACTTACATCTACGGAGTTGGACGCACCCGATCTTCAGATATATGTGAAGCACTGAACATTGGTCGAGCCACCCGCGTCCGCGATCTAACTGATGAAGAAATTGTCAAAGTACGCAACTTCATAGACGAGAACTACACCGTCGAAGGTGATCTCCGCCGAGACGTAGCGCAAGACATCAAACGTAAAATCGAAATTGGTTGCTTCCAGGGAATTCGTCACCGCCGAGGCCTACCTGTCAGAGGGCAGCGAACCCACACAAATGCTCGCACCCGAAAGGGGCCAAGAAAGACAGTCGCTGGTAAGAAGAAGGTCCTTAAGTGATCGCCGGCAAAGAAAAAGACTGAAAGAAGAACATGTCGGATCCTCAACCAGCAGCACGGCGCCCACGCCGCAAAGAACGAAAGAACATCGGCCACGGCGTCGCGCACATTAAGAGTTCGTTCAACAACACCATTATTAGCTTCAGTGACCAAAAAGGAAATGTGGTCTCCTGGGCTTCTGCTGGCAATGTGGGATTCAAAGGCTCACGGAAGTCAACACCATTCGCTGCTCAACAGGCAGCGGAAGAAGCTGCACGCAAAGCCATGGAACATGGCGTTCGGCGAGTCGACGTACAAGTCAAGGGCCCCGGATCGGGACGGGAAACAGCGATTCGTTCAATTCAGAACACCGGTATCGAAATCACTGGCATCAAAGATATGACTCCCGTGCCGCACAACGGATGTCGACCACCTAAGCGGCGGAGGGTCTGACACATGGCACGCTATACAGGACCGAAGGCACGAGTTTCTCGGCGACTAGGGATCAACGTCTGGGGTACCGCGGGTGAGACCAAAGCCCTCGAAAATCGCCCGTACCCGCCAGGTGAACACGGCCGCGGACGTAGACGCAGCCAGAACTCCGAGTTCCTTGTTCAGTTACAAGAAAAACAGAAGGCTCGTTTCACCTACGGCATCACAGAAAAACAGTTTCGGAATACATATGACGAAGCGGCAAAAC
>JAYZKK010000013.1:0-33048 GCA_036163555.1 Actinomycetota bacterium | reverse complement strand
AGTTAACGAGGGTTTCGTCAACTTGGTGATTCAGGCTCTGACTATTTCAGTCGTGACTTTCGTTCTGTTTTCCTACAACCCCGTTCTAGCTGTCCTTTTGTTGGGTCTGGTTCTCCCACCATTAGTGGCCATGACCCTTTGGTTTCGGGCAGTAAGTGAGCGTGGGTACTCAGACGTTCGAGATCGAATAGCAGTTGTTTTGGCTGACCTTTCTGAGAATCTCGCAGGAGTTCGGGTCATAGCAGCGCTTAACCGTCGCCGACAAAACGCTGAATCCCACAGGAATGTCGTCGGCGCTTATCTCGATGCCAACTTGTACACCGCTCGCGCTGGGGCGATCTACGGCCCAGCAACTGAAGGTATAGGAATCGCTGCTCAGGCCATCGTCTTGTTAGTAGGCGGTTGGATGGTTGTGGATGGTTCACTTCAAGTAGGTGAGCTCACGGCATTCGTACTTTTCGTAAACACTTTCTTCGCTCCAATCCAACAAATGGTTCAGCTTTACAACACCTATCAACAGGGGCAGTCCGGACTCAAGAAAATTGGGGACATCCTCGATACTCAGCCATCGATAGTTGAAGCTGATAACGCGGTCTCACTGCCACCAATTCAGGGGCAAATCAAATTTGAATCGGTCA
Organism: Actinomycetota bacterium; assembly: GCA_036163555.1. Lineage (GTDB taxonomy): Bacteria > Actinomycetota > Acidimicrobiia > Acidimicrobiales > Poriferisodalaceae > MedAcidi-G3. Next base: position 32,410 of record JAYZKK010000013.1, on the reverse strand, counting down.
CCTTCAGATACAACGACGGACCAGAGGTACTGCGTGACATCAACCTCACCATCAACCCAGGAGAGACGTTCGCTTTTGTAGGTCCAACCGGCGCCGGAAAAAGCACCATCGCGAAATTGATAACCAGGTTTTATGACCCGATTTCAGGGGTCGTGTCGATAGATGGACACGACCTTAAAGGAGTGTCGATCGACTCTCTAAGAACACAACTTGGGGTTGTCCCACAAGAGCCATTCCTCTTCCACGGGACCATCCGCGACAACGTCGCGTTCGCTCAAGGTGATGCGACCGAAGAGGAGGTCAACGAAGCCATCTCACACGTAGGCCTCACAGAAGCAATCGCCCAACTCGGTGACGGCATCGACACTTTGGTCCACGAACGCGGAGTCTCTTTAGCTGCTGGAGAACGCCAGCTAATCGCCTTAGCTAGGGCGTTCATATCCCGACCCCGTGTCCTTGTCTTAGATGAGGCAACATCAAGCCTCGACCTGCGATCTGAAGCACATATTGAGACTGCTTTGGATGGCTTACTCGAAGGTCGAACAGCAATTCTGATTGCCCATCGACTAGCTACCGCTATGAAAGCTGACCGGATCGCCGTCATTGACGACGGCCAAATAATCGAACTCGGCTCTCATGATGAACTCATACAGCTAGGGGGTCGCTACGCAGAGATGTTCGAAACCTGGTCCTCTCACTCAGAAACCGAAGAGTCAGCACCAATGAACTCTCCGTCGGATTAGTAGTCCTAATCTGGCAAGCTGACTGAATGGCAGTCACCTCCCCTACGGTCGAACTTCTCGGTGTATCTGTCAAATATGACGACATAACGGTTCTTAGTCCTTTAGATCTAGAAATCTCTCCCGCGGACCGGTGGGTCGTCTTGGGACCAAATGGCAGCGGAAAAACCAGTTTGATAAAGATCCTCTCGCTGTACCGGTATCCGACGACAGGAACCGTCAAAGTGCTCGGCGAGACTTGGGGTGCGACGGATGTCAGGCTGCTGAGGCAGCGAATAGGCCTAGCTTCGTCATCTTTGAGAGATCAATTCAGATCAGACATTTTGGGCTTGGATATCGTGATGACAGCACGACACGCTGCTCTAGAGACCTGGTGGCATGAATACTCGGAACATGACCGTGAAGCGGCTATGGAATGTTTGGCTCGAATAGGCGCTGAAGCATTAGCAACTCGAAAATTTCAGACAATGTCTTCTGGAGAGCAACAACGAGTGCAATTAGCGAGAACGCTGATGGGAGATCCCGGATTGCTGTTGTTGGATGAACCGACAGCTGGTCTCGACTTGGCGGGAAGAGAGCAACTGGTCACAAGTTTGGCCTCGGTCGCCGCCGACCCTGAAACTCCAGCAACGGTTCTAGTGACGCATCACACTGACGAAATTCCGCCTGGCTTCACCCATGGGCTGCTTTTACGCGACGGAGAAGCATTGGCGTGCGGACCTATCGATCAGGTGCTTACAGCAGATGCTCTATCGGAGTGTTTCGGGTTGCGCCTTCAGCTCGAAAATCGCGATGGACGCTGGTTGTCTTGGGCTACTGGGTGACGTTGCAGTAATGCACCCACACCAAGACCGTCCCCAATCTCGTGTGTTTGGTGAAGTCGCCGAGACTTATCACCGTTACCGACCTGGATATCCTGACAGTCTTTTCGAGTGGATCTTGGCGACCTGTGAGACGCCAATCAGCGACTTAGTCATTGACGTTGGCTGTGGCACCGGCAAAGCATCGGCTCCTCTTCTGGAGCGAGGGTATGAGATCCTAGGCCTTGAACCAGATCCGGCTATGGCTGAGATAGCTCGCCGAGAACTAAAGGGGTTTGAATTATTTTCGGTTCACCAGTCCACGCTTGAAGAGTGGACCAAAGCGGAGCGGCAAGCCGGTTTAGTCATCGCTGGACAGTCTTGGCACTGGACCAATCCTGAAACTCGATTTCGGCAAGCCGCGTCAATACTTAAACCCGGCGGATGGTTGTGTGTCTTTTGGAACCGACCTGAGCATGGCAAACAGGAATTCGATGCTGTTACTGATCTGATTTACGCTGAACTCGCACCTGAGTTCGATGACAAACCGTTTGTGGTTCGATTACCAGGCTCGAAAGCCGCTATTAGTGCTGACACCCCTGATGAGGAGATATCGATAAGTGGGTTGTTCGGACCGGTGGAGCAGTTTCAGTTGGAGTGGGAAATGACCATCGACACTCACCATCACGTCGAAAATCTGCGAACTCAATCGGATCATCGGATGCTTGCAACAGAGACAAGAAATGAGTTGCTTCGCCGAGTAGCAAAGGCGATTGACGACCATGGGGGAAGCTACAAACAGACCTTCACAACTCATGCCTATGCAGCGAAGCTCTCTGTCTGAGAACATCTCTTCATGACGACTCATGCCGATCAGATCCGTTCTTACTTTGAGGCCTGTGGTTCAGGCTCCAGCGAAGAAGTCGCAATGCATTTCACCGAGGATGCCGTTATCTACGACACCAACCATTCCCCGATCGTGAGTTCAGTCGCGATTGGTGAGTTCTGGTCTCAGATTCACAGCAAATGGGCCGGGGCGAAATGGATCGTGGAACGAGTCATCGAAACTCTTGATTCAGCTGCTATTGAATGGCGGATGGAAGGAGAAGATGCAGGAGCAGCATTTCAGATTCGTGGCAGTGAACATTACGAATTTAGAGAAAACCTCATCGCCGAGATCCGCCAATACTGGACTTTCGACCCAGAAAGCCCAGGGGGTGGCTTAATCAAATACCCCTATGGTGAGGCTGACCGTTTAGGTTTCGATGACTGACAATCCCGATGAACTGAGTGACAAGATTCACATGGTCTACGAAGACCCACAGTTCACTTCGCGTAGTCGCGCTGCGGCTGCGTTACGTCGTTTGGGGAATGCGTTTGTGCGTCACAGGTTCAGCGACGATGAGCTGATTTCGTTAGCCGATTGGGCTACATCCACGACTCAAAACCTTGAGCACTCCGATCCTGTATCTCGCCCTTCGGACTATTTTGAACGCCGCTACAGCGACCCTCGACCGGTTGACGGTGCTGAAGTGATTGCATTCAGTGATCGAACCTTTAGCGGCCCAGCAAACCCGATGGGTGTTGAGGTTGAAATTAGACGAGACGGTGACCGAGTTGTTAGCCGAGTGGTTTTCGGAGCAGCCTTCGAAAGCGCTCCAGGGAGAACCCACGGTGGGGCTGTTTCAGCTCTGGTGGATGACACCATGGGTTACCTCATGATCGTCCTAGGTGAAGCTGCATATACAGCTCGACTGGAAGTGGATTATCGCGGTGGGGTTCCCATAGACGTTCCTGTTTGGTTCCAAGCCTGGGTATCGAGTCGAGATGGTCGCAAGCTGGTGGTTGATTTGACCGTATCCCCTGACAAGGACGGGGTGCCTGACCGTTCGGCCGATCCCTTGATTACTGCCGAGGGACTTTTCATCATTCCTAGTCCTAGCTCGTCTTGATTGAGTGTTTGCTCCGACCAACACTGATCGGATACTTGTTGAAGGGCTACGAATGCGACGTCTTCGCGCCTACCAGTCAGTCTTGTTTTGTAAAAGTTCAGAAAATGGGGTGTCTTTGTCTGGACCAGGTTCTTTGGGTAGACCTAAAACTCGTTCACCGATGATATTTCGCTGCACTTCGTCGGTCCCACCGTAGATAGAAGGAGCAGGTGAGAAAATTGCCATCTCCTGAATAACTCCACCGGTTGCGGCTTCTTCCCCCCAGAGGATCATCTCCGGTCCGAGTATCGCTCCTGCAAGTTCTCGAGTCCGGTGGAGAGCTGACGTCATGAGAATCTTCGCTAGGTTCCCCTCGCCACCAGTTTGCTGACTTTTGTGACGTGTTCGGCGCGCGTTCATTCGCATCAACTCAAGTTCTGTGTGTAACTGCGCCAGTTCTTGACGAATACGGGCGTCATCAAGTTTGTCGCGTTCTTCAGCAAGCTCGCGAAGCAGTTGCAGGGTTCCGGGACCCACCCCTCCAGCAGCTAGTGCCAGTCGCTTTCCAACGAACGATCCTGCAGGTTTTTCGAGGTGGCCAGCGATGCTTCCGGGGTGAGCAGCTGCGTATGCCATTCCGTGTCCACCGCCGATTCCGGCGCGTTCGACCATTAGCGTCGTGTTCGCTACGCGCCATCCCTCATTCAGGTCTCCAACAAGGTCATCGTGAGAAACTCGCGCTTCGTCGATAAACACTTCGTTGAACAGGGATCGGCCCGTCATTTCTCGTAGTGGTCGCACCTCGACACCCTCTTGGTTCATGGGGAAGGCAAACCAGCTAATGCCTCTATGTTTCGATGCATCAGGGTCTGTACGGGCTATCAACATCCCGTAATCCGCGTGTTGACCTTCCGATGTCCATACCTTTTGTCCCGTGATCACCCACTCGTCACCGTCACGGACTGCTTTGGTTTGCAGACCTGCCAAGTCGCTACCGGCGCCCGGCTCAGAAAAGAGTTGGCACCAAGAGTCTGTGCCATCAAGAATCTTTGGCACATATTTTTCGATCTGAGCTTCATCTCCATGAGTAAGAATCGTTGGGGCTGCCAACATCATGCCCAAACCTGCCGGTGACCCTATAGAGCCGCTTTCTCTTAGTGCCGTTGCTAGGACACGGGTTTCGTCTCGACCCCACCCTTTACCAAAGGGTTCCGGTAGTCCAGGGTTAGTGAATCCTGCCGAGGAAAGTCGTTGCCACCACTCTCGAACCGATAGCTCTGGATCCCAGTTGGTGTCTATCCACGCATCAATTTCGTTGCGTAACTCATTGCTCATTTAAAGGCTCCGATTGAGATCAACTACTCAAGGATTGCTTATGGTCCTCACGCTACCTGCGGCTGAGGTTAGAGAACAGCTTGATACCGCGGTAACTTCAGATCTACTAATTGATTCAACGGAGGCAAAGTTGGCTGATCCGGCTCGAATAACAATCGATCGAATTAATCACTACCGAGACACAGTCCGGGCCTACCAAGTGAAACTCGATGGCCAGGTCATCGGACGAGTCAAGGACGGAAAACAGGAAACGTTCGAGGTGTCCCCCGGCGCTCACCAAGTCAGAGTGCGTCTTATGTGGCTACAAAGTCCACCTGTCGACCTTCATTTAGAAGAGGGATCTGAAGTTCGGTTACGCACAGGACCCAACGGCGGGATTCTCCAAGCTTGGAGAATCTACTTTGCTCCACATACCGCAATGTTCCTAGAAGAAAATTCTTAGCCAGCTAGAAGGTGTTCGAGTACAACAGCAACTCCGTCTTCGTCGTGACTGGGCGCTATGTCAGCTGCCATAGAAAGGATCTTGGGGTGGCCGTTTCTCATCGCTACTGAATGTCCAGCCCATGAGAACATTTCTAAATCGTTGAGGCCATCGCCGAACACCCACGCATTTGAGGCGTCAATTGCGTTAATTACGGCCACTTCGTTTAGCCCAGTGCCTTTACTCACTCCCGACGCGACGATCTCGGGGGTTTCAAGACCGGAGGGTCGCACTTCAGTTCCTTCGGGCATCTGGGCGCTCATCGCCTCAATTGCTTTCATCGGCGCGACGGCTTTGCAATCAAGGAGCCAGGTAAGTACTGGACCGTCAAGCGCCGATAGGGCATCTGGTACTCGAAACGGGACCATTGAAAAGTCGGCTGGAAAGTCATGGGTGAAGTGTTCATCCCAGATATGTCGACCATCGGCCATATCTGCAGCCAACGCGACGCCGGGAATTAGCCGTCGGGCTAGTTGGGCGCTTTCTCTGGTTTGTTGTTCTGTCATGGCGGTGAGTTTGAGTAGCTGGCCATCGGGCTTATGTAATGAAGCTCCGTTCAAACAAACGCAGTAATCGACCACTCCCAAGCGGTCAACGATCTCGGTCACGGCCCTCCATGGGCGACCTGTAGATAAAGCAATGACGCATCCTTGGTTCTTGATGTCTCTCACCGCTTGGCGAACTCTTGATGACAGGGACCCGTCTGAACGCAACAAAGTGCCATCCAAGTCGAATGCAATTAGTTCCGGAAAACGGCTCACGACTCAGAACCGTACATTGGGGATGAAACGATGAGCATTACGTATCTATGGTTCCGCCATCCACTTTGAAATCGGTACCGGTTATATGCCAAGCGGCTTCGCTGACTAAGAAGGCCACGTACGTGCCTATGTCTTGAGGATCCGGTATGCGACCTGTCAGATTTGGAGTCACGTTGTCTAGGGCCCAACGTTGGACTTGTTCCCACCCGTGTACGTCTTGGCGGCTAGCGCGCCGCTGTAACATTTCCCGGACTTCGTCTGTGGCGATGATGCCCGGGCTCACCAAATTCGCTGTTACGCCAGTGTCGCGAAGCTCTTTTGCCAAACTCCGCACTGTTACCGGCAAAGCAGCTTTCGAGGCGTAGTAGTCGGGGTTTTCTTTACCTGGCTTTTCTGTACCGATGGTCCCAAGAAAAATTATTCGTCCCCACCCGCGTGTCTTCATTGCAGGGAGGACTCGCTGCGTTAGACGAATCCCCGAAACGACGTTGGTCTCCCAAGCGTCATGCCATCCGTCTGCAGGGTCACTCCAGGTCGTCTTCGCCGGGGCTCCGTAGTTGTTGACTAGAACGTCGATTGGTCCACAACTTTGTTCTACATCGGAAACGATTGACTCCACGCCCTCTGCCGTTGAGAGATTTCCGTGCACTGCTATCGCTTGACCACCCTGGGAACAAATCTCTTCGACCACGGTGTCTGGTTGCCCTTCTTGATGTCCGTGAACTGCGACCGTGGCGCCTTCCTCGGCAAGGACTTTGGCTGTCCCTGCTCCTGTTCCACGGTACGAACCAGAAATTAGCGCCACTTTGCCTGCTAGCCCAAGATCCATATGAGGCTCCCTGTCATTTAGTCGATTGCTTTCGCGGTCGCTGTCGCTAGGTCTAATAGTCGATCATTATTTCCGGCGTCGATGATTCTGACTCTGCTCGTAACTACGTCTTGGTCTACTCGGAGCAGTTCTCCTTCGACTCTGAAGGGGCCTGATTTGGCTTGCGCGAGGTAGTGAACCTCCGCGCTGACACACCGCATTGGCACACCGACAGTTAGAAACCCGAGGTGAGTTGCCATCGCGTCTACCAATACCGCTACTGCACCGCCTTGAATTGAGCCAAACGAGTTGTAGATACGCGAGTGGTGAGGCAGTTCTATCAGCGCTTGGTCTGGGTGGGTTGTGATTCGCAGATAGTCATCGAGCATTGGACGCTGCGTTTCCTCTTCGTCTTCCGCGTAATCCACAGTGCGACCTTTTGCAGTTCCCACACTTGGATTGTCGCTACGCCCCGGTAGTCGGGCATAGGTGCATGTGGATCGCGCAACTTCGCCGAGATTGTCACTGATGTAGGTTTCTGTCACCACATTGTTTCGCCCTACCCGCAGCGGCCGACACTCTGCCGTAACTTCAGCGCCTTCGGCTTGCCGTCTCAGCACCGTTCCTAATTCCAACGTGGCAACCCAGTCGGGTTCGACCTGCAGCACGCCGTGATGTCCGGCGACGGAATCAACGAGTGTGGCAATCGCACCCAGTCGAAGCCAACCTCCATCGTCAAGCAGGTCCGGCAGAATTGGCATGGTTGCGCTTACTTTGCCCTGGTCATCGACGAGGTGTCGAAGCCGTAGGTGCCGGAGAATATGGTGTTTGGGAGGGTAAGACCGGGTCATGTTAGGAGTTTTTCGACGCTAGGAGCTGCTCCAGTTGACCCCACAATTCGACAGTGGCGTCTCTTAAAGCGGCAAGGTCGCCTCCGTTGGCGATGATGAACTGGGCGACGGCTCTTCGTTCTTCATCAGATGCCTGTGATTCAATGCGAGCGAGAGCATCGTCTCGCTCTATACCTCGCTGGCTTTGAAGGCGGTCAAGTCGCTCAGCCATGGGAGCCTCAACAACTACGACAACTTCGTAGGGGTGGTCAGTGTCATAGCCCAGGCGACTTTCGACGAGAACCGCCATGTCATACACGACGATGGCGTCGGCTTTTTTCAAACCTTCCACAGTTTGGTCCATCAACTCATTGATAGCTGGGTGGGAGATCTCTTCAAGGGCAGCCAAATGATCTTTGTCACCGAAGACTATTTCCGCTAGCGCGGCCCGGTTTATGTCCCCATCGACTCCTGCTACGTCTGGCCCGAAACGGTCAATAACTGCTGAGACTGCCAGTCCACCCGGCTCGAGAATCTTGCGGCCGAGTGCGTCAACGTCGATGATTTCGGCACCAAGGTCAGATAACAAGCCCGCCACGGTGGACTTACCTACTCCCATCCCGCCTGTAAGACCAACAATCAGCATCGGATTAACTGGAACTACCCACCGACGCGCCCTTCAGGTGCATCGGTCGCCGGACCGGCGAATGCCTGAGCTATTTCCATCCACTCTGCGGCCAAATCGCCTCGGATGTCTAGTTCCGCTTCTCGAGCTCGACGTCGTTGTGTGACAACGAGGCAAAACTCGTAAGCATCAGCGGCGACCACTTCTTCTGAGTTTTCAGGGCCCCACTCCCATAGGTCTCCGTTGGGAGATGTTAACTCCACTCGGATCGGTGTCTCTGGAGGTTGCAGACCTCTGTTGACATAGCTCCATCCGCGAGTCGTTACCCCAATGTGGGCGACATGTCGTAGGCGTTCCGTTCGCGGGTACGCAGCGCCGAAAGTGTCAGCAACATCGTGACTATGGGACCAGGTCTCCATTAGTCGAGCTGTAGCGAAAGACAGGGCGCTCATGTCCGGTCCGAACCACGGAATGCGGTCTTTGGGGTCTAGGGCTCTGAACGCTTCGGTCATCCGATTACGTTCATCAGCAAACCAACTCCACAGATCGGCGCCACTCATTGAGCGGACGTCGAGACCTCCGAAACTGTGCAGGTCTCCGTCGCCTTTAAGCATTTGTTCTTTGGTTTCTTCAAAATTCTCTGGATCTAGAACTGCGAGACTGGCCGCTACATCTGCCATACCTAGATGAATGATGGTTTCGTGGGTATCCCAACCCTCCGCCGGTGTCGGCAGTCTCCATTCGTCTTCGGTCAGACCAGCAACCACTTCACGTAGCGCTTCTGTCTCTGCATCAAGATCGTCACATATTCCCCTCATGGCGGCGACCCTACACCGCTAGGGCGGTGCACTTCTGGTTGAAGCAGATTGGCGGCTACCGTAAACAAGATCCGCATCCTCTCGGAGGGACTGTGACCGATCCTCTTTGGACTCCAAGTTCGACGCGACGTGAGAGTTCTAACCTGTGGACTTTCGCCGAATCGGTGGGATTTCCTTTAGAGGCCCATTCCTACAGTGATCTCCATAGCTGGTCAATCAAGGAAAATCTCTCTTTCTGGAGAGCAGTGTGGGACTTTGCTTCTGGCGTCGGTGACCTCGGCGAAACTGACTTCATCGACCTCGGAGTGGCTGATTCAAAGTTTTTTCCTGATGCAACACTCAACTTGGCTGAAAACTACTTAAGACGTTCCGGAGATGAACTGGCCGTCATTTACCGGGGCGAAAACGTTGTTGAGCGCTCATTGACGTTCACTGAACTGAACCTTGCTGTCGGACGCGTTCAACAAGCCCTCAGGTCCGAGGGGGTCGGACCCGGCGACTGCGTGGCGACACTTCTACCTAACAGCCCCGAGGCGGTCATCGTATTCCTCGCAACGGCGAGCATTGGGGCGATTTATTCGTCGACCAGTCCAGACTTCGGAACGGCCGGGGTGGTTGACCGTTTCGGGCAAATCGAACCCAAAGTTCTTGTCGCCACCGATAGCTACTTCTATTCAGGCGTGCGCCATGACACCACCGAAAAGGTCACACAAATTATCAACCAACTACCTTCGCTGAAACAGGTCGTCTTGGTGAGCTACGACGGTGCAGCAATTGAGTCCTCTGTTCCCCGAGCAGTGGAGTACACAGAGTGGCTCGACGGTACAGAGGAACGAGCCCCTGACTTCGTTCGCTTAGGGTTCGATCATCCGATCTATGTCCTGTACTCATCGGGTACGACCGGGAAACCTAAATGCATCGTCCACCGGGCTGGTGGCGTGTTGCTTAAACATTGGTCTGAACATCTATTTCACTGCGATCTGAAACCTGGGGATCGGTTGATGTACTTCACGACGACCGGCTGGATGATGTGGAATTGGCTCATTGGAGGTCTAGCAAGTGGTGTCTCGTTGATTTTGTATGACGGTTCACCCTTCTTCCCTGACCCATCGCGTCTATTTGATATCGCCGATGAGCTACAACCTCGACTTTTCGGAGTGAGCGCAAAGTTCATTGAAGCCGTTATGAAAGAGGGCCTACGTCCCTGTGACACGCACGAGCTCACAAGCATTGAAACCATTGCCTCTACCGGGTCACCTCTCGCTCCTGAGGGTTTCGATTGGGTTTATGACGCTGTAAAACCAGACGTTCATCTTGCTTCGTTCTCGGGAGGCACAGATATTTGCGGGTGCTTTGTTATTGGAGATCCAACTGGCCCCGTTTACCGGGGAGAAATTCAGGTCCCTGCATTAGGTATGGATGTCGCTGTCTTTGATAATGACGGAAACCGGCTTGAGGAAGGTTCGCAAGGTGAGCTCGTTTGCTGCAACTCCTTTCCTTCAATGCCGCTCGAATTTTGGGACGATCCGAACAGAAGCAAGTATCACGGCGCTTACTTCGAGCGTTTCGCGGGAGTCTGGCACCACGGTGACTTCGCCGAATGGACTCCTCAAAAAGGAATGGTTATTGCGGGCAGATCTGATGCGACTCTGAACCCCGGCGGGGTACGAATAGGAACAGCTGAGATTTATCGACAGGTAGATCTCATCGACGAAGTGTTGGAGAGCATCGTTGTCGGTCAACAGATGGAATCTGACACGCGAGTCGTTTTATTCGTTAGACTTCGTGAGGGGCTTGTGCTTGACGATGAGCTAACACAGAGGATTCGCAACCAGATACGTGTCGGTGCCTCACCCCGACATATGCCTGCAGTCGTAGCTCAAGTCCCAACGATCCCCAGGACACGAAGCGGTAAGTTGGTTGAGTTAGCAGTGCGTGATGTCATTCACGGTCAAGAGGTTAAGAACATCGAAGCCATTGACGATCCAGACGCATTGGATCATTTTCGGGACCATCCGAAGCTGATTGTTTAGTAGATGTTTGGGGCTTCTATGTTTGATGGTCGTCCACATGACTGTCTCGGGTGGCATTCTGATCAGGTAAACAACATGCCAGTGGGCTACGTCTTGAAATTAGTTGTGTATTGACTATCGAACAAAATGCGGGCAGGCAAGGCATCCCCGCCGCGGCGATTGCGATGGTGGGGTGGGCCGCCTCCGGAGTGATTGCTAAGGGCATCACCGAGTTGGGTGCGTTAGCCGTTGTTTTCTGGAGAATGTGGATCTATGCCGCAATAGTGGTCCTCTTCTTGAAGATCCGAGGGACACCTCTAAGGAAAGAATCGTTCCGGGTCTCTTGGAGGGGTGGGATCGCGTTGGGTGCAGACATAATGCTCTTCTTCTCTGCTTTGCGTCTAACCACGGTGGCGAACGCAACAGTGATCGGGTCCTGTCAGCCCTTACTCATGTTGTTGATCGCTGGGCGACTATTTGGTGAACGCCCTAGACGCCATGACTCGCTCTTGGCGATGGTGGCTATCTGTGGGGTCGTCATCGTGATGTTTGGTTCGACGGGTATTCAGGGCTGGAGTCCCGCTGGAGATCTCTTGTCTATGGCGACCTTGGTGGCCTGGACTTTGTATTTCATATTCTCGAAATTAAGCAGCCAAAGAATCGAGTCATCACAGTACACCGGAGCGACCGCAGTTATTTGTGCCCTATTCGCGACACCTTTCGCTTTAGCCTCCGGGCAGGTTTTCGATATGCCCTCAGGTAATGCATGGATCTGGCTAATCATTCTTTCCATAGGTCCCGGTTTCACCTCTCACATGTTGATGAATTGGGCCTTGGTTCGCATACCGGTTTGGTTTGGTTCAACTCTGACTTTGGCTATCCCGGTGACGGCAACAGTGATGGCTTGGGCTTTCCTCGGCGAGAACGTGGTTGCCCTTCAGTTTCTTGGAATGGGGATCGTGCTATTCGCGTTAGCGTTGATAGTTCTCGGACAATCAAAGGCTGCTCGTCACTGACGAAACTATTCTCATCGACCTTTCCAGGTTGGGGACCGTTTTTCTGCGAAGGCTTTCGGACCTTCTCGTGCATCCTCACTTGCCATCATGGACACAACAGCCGGGTATTCCCCATAAAAGGCCTCTCTCAGGGGACGATCCAAACCACGGGTTGCAGACTGTTTCGTTGCTCGAATGGACAGCGGTGCCCCGAGGAGTATGTCGTCGATCAACTCATCGACTGTTTCGTCTAGATCGGAATATGGCACCACTTTGTTGACAATTCCGATTTCGAGAGCTCGGTGCGCTGTCATTGGCTTGCTAGTCAGCAAGTACTCCATGGCTAATTTCAATGGGACTTGCCTCGGTAGTCGATGAACGCCACCACCGCCAGCGTAAATTCCACGTCGGGGCTCTGGAAGTCCGAATTCCACATGGTCTGCGGCAACCACCAGGTCACATGCCATTGCCACTTCAAAACCACCTCCTAGCGCTATCCCGTTAACTCGCGCTATGAGGGGCTTTGGATAGTCGAAACGTTCAATCAGTTTGGTGACCGTTTTCATCAGGTCAGCGTCAGCTTTCTTCTCTTCTTCTGACGAGTGTTGAATCTGGGTCAGATACTTCAGGTCACGGCCTGCGCAGAATGCCCTGTCACCACTTCCGGTTACGACCACGATCCATATGTCGTCATCGCTCGCTGCGTGGTCGAGGAGATCGCTCCATTCTTTATGGGCAGGAGTGTTAATGGCATTTCTGACCTCCGGTCGATTAATGGTTATCTGAGCGACGTGCGGTCGGGTCATCTCATAGAGGAAATACTCGGGGGCGAAATCAAGTGGTTGCATGCTTCGATCGTAGACAGGACAGCATCGAGCCGTCAGACATGCTGGACTACGAGCATGAAGACTGAAGAAACACGAGCATTAATCGAGCGGTACTACAGGGCCTTGACCCATGGTGATCGCGATGACCTCCGGAGCTGTCTCAGCGATGACGTTGTTTGGCAACTTCCGGTCACAGCCGGAGCGAACGGTGCAGGGGGTTCAAATGAGAACGGCGTCGTCGAAGGCAGAGAAGCGGTGGCAACTGAATTGGGTGGCAGAACAATTAAAGACACCTTCGATATTTCAGAGCCATTCGGTTTAGAAATCAGAAGCATGATCGTCGATGGCGGGAATGCCGCGGTTCAACAAAGGTTGACTGCTACGACTAAGGCAAAAGGTCTCCCCTACGACAACCAATACTGTTGGGTGTACTCCTGTGAAGCTAACCAAATAACTCGCATGGAGGAATACACCGACACTCTCTATGCGGCCCGCACTATGGGGTGGGAACTCGAGGAGTCAAACTAATGGTCGAAGAACACTTGACCATCGAAACAGGCGAAGGTGAGATGTCTACCTTTGTTGTTCGTCCCGAATCAGGTGGACCTTTCCCGGTGGTGTTATTCCTGATGGATGCACCAGGGAAACGAGAAGAGCTTCATGACATGGCTAGACGAATCGCAGCGACGGGTTATTACGTCATGCTGCCGAATCTCTATTACCGAGACGTCCCCTCTTTTACCGTTCACCGAGAGGACCCGGCCAGCGCGCGACAGATGGCTCACTTAATGGGCAATCTAAGTAACGCGATGGTCACCAAGGACGCTTCTAAGCTTCTCGAACATGCCGGATCCGACGGCTCAGCGGATGCTGACAGCGTGGGGGTCACCGGATACTGCATGAGCGGACCCTTTGCTTTATGGCTAGCTGCTGAATACCCAAAGAAGATTAAAGCTGCGGCGTCGATCCACGGAGTTCGGCTCGCTACTGACGCTGAGGACTCTCCCCACAAGCGAGCAGCTGAAATGGTCGGCGAAATACTAGTTCTGGCTGCTGAGTTCGATGACTGGGTCGACCGACCTCATTTCGATCGACTTACAGAAGCTCTCGAGGACGGTGGGGTTTCCCACTGCGCGGAGTGGATCGAAGGTGTCCATCACGGCTTCGTTTTTCCGCAACGACCTAAATACGACAAAGTTGCTTCCGAACGCCATTGGGAACTCTTGCATTCTTTATTCGACCGCAATTTAAGGTCGCGACTATGACGGTTATCCCGACGTCGTGCACTCGATTCGCCGTTGCTGATCCTCCTGAGGTATCAGCTGCCAACCCCATACACGATGAAAGTGCTGTCAGCTATGGATACGCGGGAGGGATTGTCGCTGGAATCCATACATATGGTTGGATGGTTCCCGCAATTCTCGATTCTCTCGGTGATACGTGGCTCTCACACGGGTGGTGTGAGTTTCGTTTACCTAGACCTGTGTACGAGGGTGATGAACTTCTCACTGAGGTGGTTCCGTCCCCACAAGATCCCGATGTGGGTTTGATAACTCAAAGAGTTGTCTCCGATGGCCGCGTGACCATCGAAGGGACGATCGGTTTAGGTGATGCTCCGTGGATAAACGAGTTCGTACTCCCAACCGATCGAACCCCAGTGCCCGAACCAGCGAACAGACCCTTTCTTGGGTTGAATGACATTCCAAGTGACCTCGATTATCCCGCAATGTCAGTTCCTTTAAGAGCTAGCGACGCAAGAGTTTGGATGAACGAACGGATTCATGATGACGGCGCCACATGGAGTTCTGGTGATGCCCCACTCGTTCACCCTTCATGGGTTTTAGGTCAGATGACTCCGTTGATTAGACATTCATATCGGATGCCGGCAGGAGTACATGCCTCGGGCAGGGTGCAGCATCTGAACACCTTTCGCGCCGACGGGGATGTCGTGGTTGCAGGGAGGTGGGGCGACGTGGAAGTCAGAAAAGGTAAACCTTGGTCCACTACTGATGCGCTGTTCGTTGATGCTCACGGGACGGAAGTCGCCCTTGTTCGACAGGTCGCTGTGATTCTTCCCTTGCTTCCGAAGGATTGAGCGAGAACAACAGGGCCTACATGTTGTAGAACGGGCATAGAAAAGCATCCGTGGAGAGGTACTAATGCCTATCGAAAAGCTCCTGATAGCGAATCGTGGTGAAATCGCCGTACGAATAGCTCGCGCTGCTGGGGACCTCGGTATTTCAAGCGTGGCTACTTTTAGTTCCGACGATTACTTGTCTCTACACACGAAAGTGTCCGATGATTCGGTAGGGCTTGACGGCAGCGGCGCGGCTGCCTATCTAGACATCGATCAGATCGTTGCAGCGGCCCTTTCTAATGGTTGTGATGCTGTTCATCCTGGGTATGGGTTTCTGGCTGAGAATGCAGACTTTGCTCGCGCATTGGAGAACGAAGGGATCGCGTTTGTGGGCCCAAGTTCTGACCAACTCGCTTTGTTTGGCGACAAATTGTCAGCAAGGAACCTCGCGACGCAGCTTGATGTTCCAGTAGTCCCTGCGACTTCGGGCTCCGCCAACTTAGAAGATATCGAAGGGTTTCTAGCTGAACACGGGGCCATCATGGTCAAGGCGGTGGCCGGTGGTGGCGGTAGAGGAATGCGCGAAGTCCGCAGCGGACAGGATGTCGCCGCAATTTTCGAACGATGCCAAAGCGAAGCGCAGTCAGCCTTCGGGGTCGGCGACCTTTACGCGGAAACGCTTATCGAGGCAGCACGACATGTTGAAGTTCAAATAATCGGGGATGGGACGTCAGTGGCTCATCTGGGCGAGCGCGAATGCACCCTCCAACGACAGAACCAGAAAATCATTGAGATCGCTCCTTCACCATCAATCAGTGCGGCAGTGCGTGGCTTATTGACTGACGCTGCTACAAGAATGGCTGACGAAGTCGGCTACCGGGGGTTAGGTACTTGGGAATTTTTGGTTGATGCAAACGATCCGACGAATGTTGCTTTCATTGAAACCAACGCACGCCTGCAAGTCGAGCACACCGTTACCGAAGAAGTAACCGGAGTTGATTTAGTTCGTAGCCAAATTCTTGTAGCGGGCGGATCTTCACTAGGTGACTTAGGTCTCCAACAAGATCAGGTGCCCGAAGCTAAAGGGTTTGCTATTCAATGTCGCGTCAACACCGAAACCATGACCGAGGAGGGTTTAGCTCGCCCAGCTGGAGGGACCATCTCGGCGTTTGAGACTCCAAGTGGTCCAGGAGTGAGAACCGACTCCTACGGCTACCAGGGTTATGCGACAAACCCGAACTTCGATTCTTTGATTGCAAAGGTCATCGGTTACTCCCCTACAAGTGACTACGAAGATGCTGTCCGGAAAGTTAGACGCGCCCTCAGCGAATTTCGGTTGGAAGGGGTCCTTACCAACATCACTTACCTACTTGCTTTGCTTGACCGGCCAGAGGTACGAACAAACGAAGTGACCACCAGCTTTATCAACACCTTTGCCGCTGAGTTAGTTGAGGAAGCCAAACTCATTTCATCAGATCGGTGGTCCTCTTTGTCTACCGAGGAGAGCTCCAATGCTTCGCTTGCAGGAGCTCAGGTAAGTAACGACCCGTTAGCCGTTCTTCAACACGGTGACATAGATGAAAGAAAGGCCGATGCTTCTTCAGCTAATAGCGAAACGTCATCAAGTGTTGGTCCCGACGGCAGTCGACCGGTGGAAGCTCCGCTGCAAGGCACGATCATCTCAATTTCTGTAGCTCCCGGAGATGAGGTAGCTACTGGTCAGCCGGTCGCCGTTATGGAGGCAATGAAAATGGAACACGTCATAGCCTCGACTATGACAGGCATAGTTCGTTCCTTAGGCGTTAGCGAAGGTGACACCATCTACGAGGGTCATGCGCTTCTCTTTATCGAGGAAGCTGATCTCGACATTGAAAGTGGTGAAACCCAGGCAACAATTGACCTTGACTTCATTCGGCCGGATCTACAGGAAGTGTTCGACCGTCATTACAAGGGAATGGATGAGGCTAAACCGGCAGCAGTGGAGAAAAGGCACGGCAGGGGTCACCGAACCGCCCGCGAAAACCTGTCCCGGTTGGTAGACGATGGCACCTTCGTCGAATATGGCCCATTGATGGTCGCTGCCCAGCGGAAAAGGAGAAGCCTTGAAGATCTCATCGACAACACTCAAGGCGACGGCATGGTCGCTGGAATTGGGAGCGTCAACGGCGACTTGTTTGGTGACGACGATGCTCAGACAATGGTCATGTCCTACGACTACATGGTTCTAGCTGGTACTCAAGGGCTTCAGAATCATCGCAAAAAGGATCGGCTTTTCGAATTAGCTGAACATAACAAACTCCCAACTGTCTTATTAGCCGAAGGTGGCGGTGGGCGCCCCGGTGATACCGACACGATGGGAGGAGCTGGACTTGACTGTTGGGCTTTCACTTTCTTCGCCAAGCTGTCTGGCTTGGTGCCATTAGTTGGTGTCACAAATGGTCGATGTTTCGCTGGGAATGCCGTGTTACTCGGCTGTTGCGATGTGATCATTGCCACCAAAGGGTCCAACATTGGTATTGGTGGCCCAGCAATGATTGAAGGCGGCGGACTGGGTGTGTTCCGCCCCGAGGAAGTGGGTCCTGTAGAAGTTCAATATCCCAACGGTGTAATCGACATCCTCGTTGATGATGAAGATGAAGCGATGGATGTCGCAAAGAAATATCTTTCTTATTTCCAGGGACCGGTAGATGACTGGGAGGTTCCAGATCAGCGTTTGTTGAGACATATCGTCCCGGAGAACCGTCTCCGTGCTTACGACGTTCGTGAAGTGATCGACACGATGTGTGATGTCGACTCGACTTTAGAAATCCGCAAAGGTTGGGGGCCGGGTTGTGTAACCACTTTGGGTCGGATCGAAGGCCGCCCAGTCGGAATCATCGCTAATAACAACCATCATTTGGGTGGTGCTATCGATGCGGATGTTGGAGATAAAGGCAGCAGATTTATGCAGCTCTGCGATGCACACGATATCCCCTTGATTTTTTTGTGTGACACACCGGGAATCATGGTCGGACCGCAGGCTGAATATGAAGCTACGGTTCGACACGCAAGCAGAATGTTTGTCACCTCAGCCAGCGTCACAGTTCCGTTCATGACTGTCGTCTTAAGAAAAGGGTACGGGCTCGGTGCTCAAGCAATGGCGGGGGGGAGTTTTAAAGCACCTGTCTTTTGTGTGGCATGGCCCACCGGTGAGTTCGGTGGAATGGGGCTGGAAGGTTTCGTCAAGCTTGGCTACCGAAAAGAACTTGAATCTATTGAAGACCCAGATGAGCGCATCGCTTATTACGAACAGATGGTGGCGAAACTGTATGAGAACGGTAAAGCAGTTAGCACAGCGACCTTCTTTGAGTTGGATGATGTGATTGATCCGTCAGAAACTCGTACATGGGTATCGATGGCGTTGCGTGCGGCCCCCAAAGCAGAGCCTCGGGAGGGCAAGAAACGCCCGATGATCGATACCTGGTAGTTGCTCGCTCGAGTTACTCGAGTAGTTCAGCCACAGCAAGATCTGCGATCTGGTCCGGATCGTAACCAGCACATTCCATCAGAACCTCAAAGGTGTGCTCACCGAAAATTGGGCCAGCACGGGTGACCTGGGCTGGAGTGCGTGACATGTGGAAGCGGGTTCCATCAACAAAGAAGGGCTCATGGCTCGCGTGAGCCACTTCGACGAAGCAACCGCGATGAGTCATCTGTTCGTCGGCAACTAGTTCAGGCGAGTTTTGGACGATGTGCGCCGCGACCCCAAGGGCTTGGAGTTTCTCCATCAGTTCCACCCCTTCTTGTTCCACAGTCCAGCCTGAAATAATGGAGTCGAGCTCATCGTGTTGTGCGTGTCGTTCATCAACGGTGAGACGTGAAAGGTCACCGCGATTCATCTCTCCTGCCAAAGACTGCCACTGGTTGTCGTCTTTGCATGAGATCGCTATCCAGTTGTCATTCCCCCTAGTTGGGTATCCGCCCTGTGGGGCAAAAACAATGTCCCGGTTCCCATCTCGTTCCCATACATTTCCATTGACCGAATATTCGAGAAGCGCTGGCGTCATGAGATGTAGAGCTGCTTCTGCTTGAGACAGATCTATGTATTGCCCCTGACCTGTTCGCCTCTTGTGTTCAAGTGCTCCCATGACGGACGCGACAAGCCAACGCGGTGACGTGTAATCCGTGTATGCACTGTACGGACCGGTCGGTGCTCGGTCTGTCCACCCAACGGGGTAGAAGAAACCCGATATTGCTGCTGCCATAGTCCCAAAGCCAGCCAACATGGCCAAGGGACCTGTCTGGCCCATAAGACAGCTTGAAGCCATGATGATGTCGGGTCGCCGTTTCTGGACCTGTTCATAATCGATATTCCAGGCGGTCATCGCCTTAGGAGAGAATGATTCGAGCACCACATCAGCCCAGTCGATGAGATCCCATATGACGTCGATAGCCCCCGGCTTGGCCATATCGATGGTAAGTCCCCGCTTTCCGGCGTTCATGTTGTGATAAATCCCTGACTTGTCAGGGTCTGCGATATCAGCCGGAAAGGGCGAGATACTTCGAACGGCATCAAGTTTGTTGGCTGATTCCACGCGAACTATCTCAGCACCGTAGTCAGCTAACACTCGTGAAGCAGCGGGCCCTGCCATGGCCCACATAAAGTCCAAAACTTTTACCCCTTCAAGAGGAAGCGCCGTCGAGGCGATGGCTTCGGTTATGGCAATCTCAGCGCTGCGGTCAGGCTCATTTAACACCTCTACGGTGTGTTCACCGAGACGCGGAGCTTCGGCTAGGACCTGCAAGGGGGTTTCTGCGAACTTAGCGAACGCTCCCGGGTAATAAACTGTGGAGCCGTCGTCATGTTGGACTATCTCCCAATAGCCACGAAAGTCGAGTTGTTCGCTGTTCACAACCTCTTCGGTCGTGGTCACCGGAGTGATTAGAACGCGACGTTTCATCGCCGCCTCCAAAAGCTCAGCTTTGGTCTTAGTGGCGAAAAATTCGGTGAGGACGTCTTTAACTCTTTGGTACTCCTCCGCCGATTCCCGGCCGTCGAGAAGCATCATCGCATATTCGACCCAATCTTTGTCCCTTGTCGCCTCGTCACAGAAGCCCTCCTCACACACCCAAGTCATGAGATTCAGTGTGAAAGGGCCGAAGGCAGGTCCGAACAGAAAGCTGACTGAGGCAAAGCCATCTAAACATGGCCACATAACTTGGATACGAATACCGCCAAGTTCCACTCCACCGGCAAGCCTGCTGGGCGGTGTCGCTCCCAGCGGGGTCGCTAAAGAATTCGACTGGGTGCACTGATTCATCGAGTGTTGTGCCGATACATCAATGTGCTGTCCAAGCCCAGATGTCGACTGTCGCTCAAATAGAGCTATCAGCGCTGCACCTGCTGCCTCAGACGCGGCATTACCAAAAGCTTGGGGCAGGGTTCCTCCGGCTCGCAGTGGAGACCGGTCTTCGTCACCCGTCAACACCATGTTGCCGGCAGCAGCTTGAAGCGTCAGGTCGCTGTGTTCCCAGTTTGCTTTGGGGCCGTCGCCGCCAAATGCTGTAATAGAAACATCAATCATTTGGGGGTTAAGTTCAGCGATTTCAGAGGGAGTGAGCCCCAGTGAATCCATCACTCCAGGATCAAACGAATCGAACATGATGTCGGCACCCACGATGAGACGCCGAAGTTGACTAATGCCTTCGGGCGTTTCTAGGTCCAGCACAACACTTTTTTTGCCGCGGTTGTAGGCCCAATGGTGGAGGGAGTGTTCACCGTCATCAATTCCTTGCGCATACGGCGCGAGTCGGCGCGCACTAGATCCCGTCGGTGGCTCGATAGAGATAACCTCGGCGCCCATTTGCGCAAGGATGAACGCCGCTAGATGACCGCGCTCATCCGTTAGATCCAGAACTCTGTAATCGCTTAGCACGAATCCCCCCGAACTCCAGCTCGTTACTTGTGACGATAGTCCCCCTACAGCGGTGGTTCTGACTACGGTGCTGGTATGGCCCTACCACCTCATCGCGTCGACTATTTACCGATGGCGGATCGTCCGAAGATCTCGTGGCCAAATGAGGCCAAGGTCGCGCTGTGGATCGCACCCAATATTGAGCACTACGAATATCTTCCTCCGCGGGATCCGCGTCGAAATCCTTGGCCTCGATCACCCCACCCTGAAGTTCAGGGCTATTCCCATCGTGACTATGGGAACCGAGTTGGTTTCTGGCGGATGTTGGATGTCCTTGACGAGTACGGAGTGCGTTGCACTGCTTCCACGAATTTGGCTGTATTTGAGCACTACCCAGACATCGGCAAGGCCATGACTGACCGTGGTTGGGAAATTATGAGTCATGGCATCTACAACACGCGATACCTATCTTCTCTGACTGAGGAAGAAGAACGCGAGTTCTACGTTGATTGCGTCGACACGCTGCGCAGACACACAGGACAGGAACTCAAGGGAATGCTCGGCCCGGCAGTATCTAACACAGTTCTTACTCCTGACCTGATGGCGGAGGCCGGGCTCATTTATCATGCCGATTGGCTTCACGATGATCAGCCAATACCAATAAATGTTGATGGTGGCCCGCTCGTTTCAGTTCCTTACAGTATTGAACTGAATGATGTTCCGGTCTTCCTTCACCATCACGACACAACAGAGTTCGTTGAAATGGTCAAAGCCCAATTCGACACGCTGTACGAAGAGGGCGAAACCTCTGGGCGTGTGATGGCTCTGGCGCTTCATCCTTATCTAATGGGAATGCCTCATCGAATTCAGGGCTTGGAAGAAATCTTGGATTATCTACTAGGTCATGACGCTATTTGGCAGACCACAGCGTCAGAAATAGCAGAACATTTCATCGAGCACCATTACCAAGAATTCGTTGAACATGCAGAAACGATCGACGCGGTGCACAATGCCAGCTGAACGCTCCTTGGGAATGGACCATTCTCATTACCCGTACTCGCCTTTACCAACTAGGTCTCCCCTTAGATGGCCATCTGGAAATCCTCTGGCGATAGGAGCGTTGGTTCTGCTCGAGCACTACGAATGGGATCCACCTTCAGACGCGTACAGTTTGCGGAACTCAAGTGGCGGGTTGATCAAGTTACCGGCACCCGACTATGTGCAATTAACTCATCGCGAATATGGTCATCGAGTCGGTGTTTTCCGCCTTTTGGACACCTTGGAACGTCACGGAATTCCGGTCACGGTGGCCGTCGACAAACTCACCGCAGTTCATTATCCGTGGCTCATTGATCATCTGATGCAACGTGGTTGCGAACTGGTTGGGCATGGAGTGGCAGCCAGCCAACTGATTACCTCCAAACTCAGCGAAGAAGCTGAGGCTGAGATCATCGCTGATTGTTTAGACACCTTAGAAAGGCTTTCGGGTAATCGACCTTCGGGCTGGTTCTCACCTGAAGGGGTCGAATCATCTCGTACCCCGGAATTGTTAGCTGCATCAGGGGTGAACTATGTGTGTGATTGGCCCAACGATGAGCAGCCATACAAAATGACCACCCCGGTTGGTGATCTAGTGTCGCTTCCTCTTTTTTTGGAGGTGGACGATGAGTTTGCGCTTTGGCACCGCCGAGCCAGTCTCGCTAGCTGGGAGGGCATGATTGTTGCAGCAGCGACCCGACTTCATATGGATGGCCAAACTTCAGCACGTCACATGATGTTGACGTTACGACCCTGGCTAACAGGACAACCATTTCGCATTCGTTCTCTTGATCGCGCGTTACGTCAAGTTATGCAACTTGAGGGCGTTTGGGCTGCGCGCGGCGACGACATCGTGGAAGCCTTTAGTGAATCCTGATTGGCTAGCGGCGCCATGCCCCTGGCACCGGTTGCGTTAATCCTAAGTTGCCTCGCAGGGTGTTGGCTGAGTACTCGGTGCGGAATAGGCCGCGACGTTGTAACTCTGGCACTACGAGATCCACGAAGTCCTCAAAAGCTCCGGGCATGTGAGTTCCCGCTATAACGAAGCCGTCACATGCTGGAGCTGTGAACCATTCCTCAAAATAGTCAGCTAGTTCGCTTGGTCCGCCTACCACTGGATGAGCCAGTCGGCCCCGCCCCGAGACCTCGACAAAGTCTTTAACACTGGGGGTTTGGTTGCCGGTTACTTCGATCACTTGGTTGCGAATACCTTGAATACCGGTCATTGCTGCAACGTCTTCTGTTGAAAGCGGTTCGTCCAGTTCTTTCTCTGAGAAGTCGAAATTCAATCCCTCTGACAGTAAAGAGAGGTCATCGATCAGGTTAGGGAGCAAGTCATATGCGGCTCGCCTGTCTTCAGCTTCGGACATGGTCCGTCCCACGACGGGGAACGTGAGGTTTGCGATTTTTACTTGACCTGGGTCTCTACCGATCGCTTCAACCGTCGACTTGACGGTGGCATAGTTGTCTTTGGCCCTTGAAAGGCTTGGGTTTGCCATGAACAGCAGTTCACCCCAGCGGGACGCGAATTCGACTCCTCGACCGCTTTGACCTGCCTGAATGATCACTGGGTGGCCTTGAGGTGTTCGAGGCACGGTGAATGGTCCTCGGGATCGGTAGTGGGCGCCTTGGTGGTCTAATCGGTGAACCTTGTCTCCGTGCGCATATAAACCTGAGGATCGGTCCGCCACGATCGCATCGGCCTCCCATGTGTCCCAGTGTCCATGGACGATTTCCATAAATTCGTCAGCTCGGTCGTAACGAATGTCGTGAGCGGGAGCCTCATCCAATCCCATGTTTCTGGCTTCATTGTCGTTCACCGATGTCACCACGTTCCAAGCCGCGCGACCCCCGGTCATGTGGTCAAGTGTCGAGAAGAGTCGCGCTACATGAAATGGAGGGAAATAAGTGGTCGAGTACGTGGCTCCCAACCCCAGATTCTTAGTGGCCATCCCCATGGTCGTGAGAACTGTTACGGCATCTAGCTTCACGCACCTGATGCCATGTTCAACGGTGTGTTGGTGGTCGCCGCCATACATGTCAGGCATAGCAAGACGGTCATCGAAAAAGCCAAGGTCGAATAGGCCTCGTTCTAGGACTTTCGCTATGTGCTGGTAGAAGTCGACGTTGGTGACATCATGTCGAGCTTCTGGGTGACGCCACGCTGCTGGAATCGTCGTGCAGTTCTGGGCCTGAAGGAAACCGATTAATGCAATTTGGCGTGTCGGGAGATTCACGACAGGTGCGATTTGACGAGTTCTGCGACTATTCGTCCCTCTGCTTTGCCTGCAACCTCGGCGTTAACGGCCTTCATAGCTTGACCCATGTCGGCCATCGTTGAGTAACCACCATCTGCGAGTACGCGTTCAACGATCATGGCAAGGGCGTCGGCATCTAGTTGTTCAGGAAGGTACTGCTCAAGAATCGTCAACTCGGCCCGCTCGTCAGCAGCTTTTTCTGTCCGCCCGCCTTCTTCGAAGGCTTCTGCTGCTTCCACCCGACGTTTCGCTTGAGCAGCTATGACTTTTTGAACCTGTTCATCATCCAGGGTGGTTGCTGAGGTCCCTGCAACTTCAGCTTCTTGTACCGCCGCGACGACTGACCGCAAGGTCGCTACGGTGAGTTTGTCTTTGGATTTCATCGCGGCTGTAAGGTCAGCGCGAATTTGGTCTAACAGGCCCATGTGCCAGTTGGGTGTCGTTCGACGTCATCTGAGGGGATTGCGTCTGTTTGGTGGTTCATGGCCAATTCAGAGGAAGACTCTCCGGCGATTCTCGTGTGCCACATCCGTCGGGGTTCTCTCATGTCGAACGGCGTCCCTCGATGCTGCAGCCGTCGATTATCCCAAACCACTGCATCACCAACAGTCCATTGGTGGTGATAGGTACGCGGAGGTTGACAAGCCCAATCGTTCAAATCGTCGAGAAGTTTGACTGATTCTTCTCTCTCCATGCCCACGATGTCGTGGGCATGTCGCCCAATGAGAAGGTTTGGTTGACCTGTGACTGGATGAACTTTGACAAGGGGCCGCAAAGAGACGTCCATGTCGTGGTATCCGTACAAATTGTAGGTGCCGTCTTCGTTTTGTTTATCGGGCAGGTACCCAGACCGGCCCTGACTGTAATAAAGCGAGTGGTAGGCATTGAGGTTTGAGATGCGATCTTTGGTCTCAGCGTCAAGTTCTTCATACGCTGCTCGCATGTCAGCCCAACCGGTAGCTGCGCCCGACGAAGGCACAATCTCAGCACTGAAAACGGCACCCTTGGCTTGCACTGGCATGTAGGTGCTGTCGTGGTGCCAGCCTTCGTTTCCCCTCAAAGACTTAACGACTTCATCCCCGTCTTCGAAATGGACTTTGCCGTCCTTGCCAATGTTCGAAAGGGCAGCCCGAGGAAATTCTAGATCCCCGAATCGTCGAGCAAAATGATCTTGTCCTTCCTCGGTAAGAAAGGCTCCTGGGAAGATCAGTAACGCCCGATCAATCCACAGGTCGTATAACTCATTCCATTCGGAGTCATCGATAGTTTCGATGTCAATGTCGGTGACCACTGAACCGAACGTGACTCCTTCGAGATGTTGAACTTTCACGTCACCACAATCCTTCTCGGTAACCCTGTTCTTATCGTAGCGAGCACACAGCGACTCGTGTTGCGCGCGAGACTTCGAGTATGAGCATCGACGTTAAGTTTGACTCCTCGTTGCGGCAACGCTTAAGAGACAATTTGGACCGCCACCAAAGACGAGACCACCTAAACAAAGGCCTTACTCAAGCCTCAGTGTGTGTCATTGTTCTCGATAGCGACGCCTCGGTCCATGGGGCTGACCCATTACTGGAGGGTGAGACGGCGGCCGAGCGCAAACAGTTGTTAGCGGAGATTCCCGGAATACCCGATGACGCCGACCTAACAGGGACCGTGGAAGGAACCGCTGGCGGTGCAGCTGTGCTTTTGACTCGTCGAACGTCAAAGCTCAAAGATCACCCAGGCCAATGGGCTTTACCGGGCGGCCGAGTGGATGACGGAGAATCGCCGCTGGAGGCCGCTATGAGGGAGGCCCATGAAGAAGTTGGTTTGCGCCTCACTACTGATGATTTGTTGGGACAACTAGATGATTATCCGACGCGCTCCGGTTACGTAATCAGCCCTTTTGTGTTTTGGCTTCGTAGCGATCTTGAATTAGTTGCTAATCCGAGTGAAGTGGCATCCGTTCATCGGATCTCCATTCGAGAGCTTACGAGACCCGACTCTCCTCGTTTCGTCACGATTCCCGAGAGTGAGCGCCCTGTGGTTCAGCTACCAATCGGAGGAGACCTAATACACGCTCCCACCGGCGCGGTGATGTACCAGTTTCGGGCAGTTGCTTATGACGGCGACGACGTTCGCGTTGATGAGCTAGAGCAACCAGTTTTTGCGTGGCGTTAAATTTCGACCAACACCTTTACCCATGAACGGACATCGAAGAGTTTGGATTGACCGTGCGCGTCCGGCGAAAGTTACCCATATCGATAGGCAATCCCATATGAGGGCCTGTCACTTCGACTGGGTCAGCGTCATGGTCATGACCGTTTTCCACCGCGATAATTAACTCAGACATGCAATAGCCCGCTATCGCGGCGTTCTTGAATTGGTTCCCGCTCGTCCCGATTGCTACGTAGAACCCGTCGACACAGGTCCGGTCGTATATCGGAATCCAGTCGTCCGCCACGTCATAGACACCGACTACTCCCCTTTTTTGGTGAGGCACTCCAACATCGGGAAGTCGGCGATTCAATCGCAAAACCTGAGCCTCCCATTGGTCAGCCTGTATTTGACCTTCATGATCAGCGTCTACCCAGTGCAGAGGGTCACAATCTGGCTCCGTGCTCCCAACCAGAATGTTGTTCCCTATATCCGGTCGCACATAAATCCCGTTGTCATCGTCAGCAATATTGAAGCCGCGGTTTTCGAAATCAAGCTCTTCTGGCGACGGAACATGGTGCACCTCCTGTCGCAACGGTGTCGTCGCAATGGACATGTCGCCTAACGCCCCAGCCATCTCATTAATGATTCGGCTGTGTGGTCCTGCAGCATTGACGACGACAGGACTCGAGATCAGCGTCCCATCTCCGAGTTCGACTCCAGTGATTTGTTCACCGTGTTGAGTGATCGCCGTAACTTCAGTATTGAAACGAAAGTCGCAATTCAATGCTGCAGCGGCCACATGCAAGTTGTGTGCCGCGAGCTGCGGGTCGCTGACATATCCGGCTTCCGGTGTAAACAGTCCGCCCTCCAAACGTTCTGTTGGTTCATCCCAAAAGCCATCGTCTTCGGGTCTTTTGGGCGGCCCGAAGCGACGGAGATCAAGTTCGGGCAGATGCGACTGAAAGTTTTCTTGGTCCCAGTCTTCGTATGGGATCCCGATGGAGTCGAAATGTGGGAGCACCTTCAAATGGTGGCCACCTGTTGTTTTCAGGGTCACCATGCCGCATTGGCTGAACTTCGCGAGTTCAGCACCGCTATCAGCCTTCAAATGCTCGCCCCAGTTCTCCCAGTAGCGAAGTCCCTCATAGGACATCGCTACACCCGGGTACGTCGAATACGTGAACCGAACAATCGCTGAAGAAAAACTGGTTGAACCGAAGCCAGCGCCTCCATGGCGATCAACAGTAAGAGTGCGGAACCCCCGTCGACCAAGTTCGTATGTAATTGACGAGCCGATTACCCCGGAACCAATCACTACTGCGTCATAAGCCTTGGTCGACATCAACTCAGTCTCTCATCAATTATTCCGAAGATCGAACCCTCTAGGCGATGCGGATTGGTTTACCAATGTCCTCGCTCAGAACCTCCGGTTCAGTATCGGTGATATGTATGTCGTCTTCGATCCTGATGCCGCCGAAACCTCGGAGCGGCTCGACAGCTTCCCAAACAACTTCTTCGGCGAACCGCTCCCGAACCGCAGGATCAGCGAGGAGCGCTTCAATAAAGTAAATCCCCGGTTCAACGCTAGTGATCATGCCTGCTTCGAGTGGTCGGTCGGTTCGCAAGTATCGTGATTGGGGGTGAGAACTCGGTTCTCGCCCTGCAGGGTAACCACCTGCATCATGGACAGTGAGGCCTATCAAATGGCCCAGTCCGTGTGGGTAGAACAATGCGACTGCGCCTGAGGAAACTAACTGGTCGACTTCACCTCGTAACAGTCCAAGCTCTACTAGTCCCGAACCAATTATTCGAGCTGAATCTAGGTGTATCTCGCGCCATTCCTGACCGGGTCGACAACGATCAATGGCTAGTTCCTGAGCGCTCAACACCACATGCCATAGGAAGGATTGAACATCAGTGGGTTCGGCTCCTACGACCATCGTTCGTGTGACGTCGCTTGCGTAGCCGCCAAATTCACCACCAGCATCAATTAGGAGGAGTTCTCCTTTTTGAAGCGTCCGCGTAGAGGGGTTCAAACTGTCGTCTTGACCGTAGAAATAATGCAGGTAAGCCCCGTTGGGCCCAGTTGCAACGATGCTCGGGTAGGCAGTTCGCACCGCTCCTGCACGAAAGAATTCAGCCTCCATGCCTACTTGGATCTCGCGCTCTGTCATGCCGGCTGAAACATTTTGGTAAACCCAATCGAAACCTGACTTACTCGTCGCTGCTGCTGATCTCAAAGCGGAGAGTTCTAAGTCGTCTTTGTGAATACGTTCATCTGCGATCCCGGCTTGGATTTTCGGGTCGTCCCATGCCTCTAGGACCGATTGTTCGGTTCGCAGCGCTATCCAGCCCTCGAGCTCTTCTAGGGGCAACCCAACAGGATCCGCGGGTTGATGCCAGACTTGATCATCTGGTGTCGATCGAGGACCGAACAGTTGCCATTGACCCTGCAGCGCGTCGAATGCCAGCACTGCATCGGGGATACCCCGACCAGACAAGTACGCGAAATCTGGGTGAGGTTGGAAGGAATGGTCCATGTCGCTTCCCGCCATTGGGAGAACCGAACCAGAACGAACCAAAACAATTTCGTCTTTTAGGTCCCATCGACCCATCACACGATCGCGACGAGCCGAAAGTGAAGTTTCGCTGTCCCGATTTGCCATATGTGAAATCTACTCTCGGTAGGCACTCTTTGACTCATCGTGTCATTGTGGTGCTATGAGTACTTTGATTACAGGGGGCACCGGGTTTATCGGAGCGGAGATAGCCCGAATGCTTATCGACAGCAATGACGAGGTTCATATCGCACATCGATCAGGAAACTTGGGTCGACTTGAAGGCATCTCTGAACGCGTTCACCTTCACCAATTTGACCTTTCCTCGCCCGGAAGTGCTTCGGCGCTTCTTTCGGAAGTAAAACCAAAGACCCTGTTTCATTTCGGAGCGATTCTCACTGCCCCAGGTGAACAGGACCCTCAGGCGCTTCTTCAAGCAAATGCGGCCGGCTTCATTGAGACCATTGAAGCCGCAAGGCTTGCGGGGACCGAGCAGATGATCTTTGCAAGTTCGATCGGGACTTACGGGCGTGATACCGGAGGAGGAACCATTAATGATCTGACTCTGCAGCGACCAAACTCTGTATACGGAGTGACAAAGGTCCTAGGCGAAAACCTCGGCGCCTATTACCGTCAAAAATACGGTATGGACTTTAGGGGCTTGCGCTACCCCTCAATTGTTGGTCCCGGGGTGACAACCTGGAGCGTGGCTCAGTACACGAGTTGGATCATCGAAAAACCTGCTCTAGGTGAACCATTCGAAGTATGGGTTCCACCCGAAGCGGTGGTCGCGATACTTCATTATCAAGATGCAGCGCGGGCTGCAATTGAGCTTGCTCAAGCGCCGATGGAATCGATCAAATCAATTAACTATTTAGTTGATGGCATCCAACCCACACCGACCGCTGGAGAAATAGCTGACGTAGTCCGTTCCAGAATCTCGGATGCGGACATAACGTTCTCACCGCCTGACGGAGCGGCTGCGGGATCAGTTCGAATTGATGACAGCGCCGCTCGCGAAGAGTGGGGTT
Source organism: Actinomycetota bacterium (assembly GCA_036163555.1). Lineage (GTDB taxonomy): Bacteria > Actinomycetota > Acidimicrobiia > Acidimicrobiales > Poriferisodalaceae > MedAcidi-G3. The sequence goes on along the minus strand of JAYZKK010000013.1, from coordinate 2,449 downwards.
GGCAACCGAACTTCGATACCGAAAGCATGGTTGATGCCGTGATAGCTGAAGTCACCGGGTAAGTCCGCTAGCCAAATCAAGAATCTTGCTGTCTGGAACCGGGCTAAGGTCCCAAACACGCATGTCACGTTTGTTAAGGGGGAAGTTATGAGTATCGAGCGTTCCGCTGAAGTTATGGCTACATATTTGGGTGAAGTACTAGGTAAGAGGAAGTTCGAACTGATACCTGAGTTCGTTGACGAAGAGATGCTTGACCATGCAACAGGCATGCGAGGCCCTTCCGCCCTTCACGCACATGCAAGCGGATTTTGCGAAAATATTCCAGGGGTGGAGATCGAAGTCGAAGACATTGTCGCTACCGAAGATGCAGCGTTCGGAATATGGAACTGGAAAGGGGAACCCATCCAATCGATGGGTAACTCAGCAAATGGCAATCCCGTGTTCCCACAGCGGGTCCTTAGCGTGTTCAGGCTGCGCGAAGGGATGCTCATCGATTACGAAGCGTTCGTAGATGCAGGTCAAGTACGTGCTCAAATCTCTGCTCCTTAGTGACACGACAGGAGGCACTGGTCCCTGGTTCCAGCGGCCATAGATTCACGCACTTTTGATGCATGTTGCAAGGTTTCGTTGACTGGCGTTTACAATTTTCGGTTGAGCTTTCTTATCCAATTCTCATAAAGCTCTTAGTCTTCATTCAGGTTCATTGGGCAACTTTGTGTCTGACCACAAACAACATCTAGGAGTTCAACGATGATCCGACGTCCGAAAGCAAAGTTGATAGCGCCACTGATTCTTACCGGAGCACTGCTTGCCGGTGGTACAGCCGCTATCGCAGCCGAAACCTGGAACAGCTCAGATGAAGACAGCCCGGTTGATGTTCCTTTCCGAAGAACAGCTTCTAAGGAAGACATGCAGGCTCGTAAGGCTGAGATGCAGGAACGGTTAGCGGCAAAGGTTGAGTCCGGCGAAATCACTCAAGCCGAAGCTGACGACATTCGCGCCAAGATGGCTGACCGCAAAGCCAAATTCGAACAGCGTCGCGACGCAAAGAACCAATAGGTAACTAATCATTTGCCTCCACACAGGCCCCCGGGATTCGGTTCGCTGGTCCCCGGGGGTCTAACGCGTTCGAGACCGATGGTCTACTGGTGGGAGCCGGTTTCCGGGTCGAGCTGGTCTTCTTCGGACACCACCACCCAGGTGCCCATCGGCATCAAGTCCACCGAGGACAAATACAGAGTTGCGGGGCGCTGTGACGATCCAACGTCCATGCGAATTAAGAGTCGCCGCGCCAACCGAGCGAGCCAACCTTCTTTGCTGCTCTTTGACGAACTAGCACGTCGACTCGATCGATTAGAAAGGTCAGGAGCGATGAACTCCAACATGTGGCTAACTTATCAAACGTTTAGTAGGTAAGTTGACATCTGTTGCTCCTTGGCTTCGATATACCCATCTACGCTCGGTATATGGACGAAGACTTGGCGTCGGCAGCTCACGTTGCAGGCCATGCTGTTACCGGCGAACTAATGGGCTTCGAGTGTCAGGGTCTGACCATTCGGTGGACAAGCCAAAACCTGGGTGTATGTCGTTGGCCTCAAATGCCTGGGCATGTATTCGAACAACTGCAATTCCAACGTTTCGGACCCACCGATCCAGAATTTGTCGAAGTCAAAGATTGGGTGATCCGTCGAATCAAATCATATTTGGGGGGTTCGATAGCGGAAGCTCGGCTGACCGGTTTGACCAATTTGCCCTGGCTGACGACGGATTTGAACATGGTCAGTGTCATAACACGAAATGTCTTCGGTCAACCAGGGCCCCACTTTGATGAACTCCTCACAAGCGAAATTATTTACGACATCGATCTCGGTTTGGAAATCGAAGATCTAAGTCGCGTTGTGCATCGTGTGAGGGACTTATGGGAGGACGAAATTCAGCAACTGCTTGCGGGCACGCAAGAATGGTTGGACCTAATTACCAACCTCTTGCATCAAAGGAAGTCGTTAAGTGGCGACGAAGTACGTTCACTAAGACCTGCCTCGTAATCCGAATATTGCGCCGCTAAATACGCTTAAGATCTGCCTATGACCGGATCTTCGAATCAACCATTACTTGAGCTACCTGAGGTCCAAACTTGGGATCTCGACAGCAAAGTGGTGCTAATCACAGGTGGCGCTTCAGGCATCGGTGCGGCTACCGCTCGATTGGCTGCATCCGACGGCGCCGACGTTTTGGTCTGCGACGTTGACGAAACCAATGGACGAGAAGTGGCTAACGAGGTGGGTGGGAATTTCATCTCGTTGGACGTGACCTCCGCGGAGTCATGGGCAACTGCCGTCAAAGATTTAGACCAACTCGATATTGCGATTCTGAACGCAGGCGTTGAATTCAGAGATCCTGCGGATTTCGAACGAACGCCAGATGACCCAGGTGAGTGGAACTTGGACTT
>JAYZKK010000012.1:0-2907 GCA_036163555.1 Actinomycetota bacterium | reverse complement strand
GACCGAGCCGACGAGGCTAAGGCTCCTCCCAAGGCGCGGTAACTGCGTTCCTCAGCAAGTACCGCGACACTACCGTCGCTCAGTTTTGCCGAAGCTCCATCATCTGTTCCGGCTACCTCTTCTACCGACAGCTCCAAGTGGGCGCCCACAATCGAGCGGAGTTTCATCGCGTGTAGTTGGCGGCGGCGTTCGGGGTCTAGCGCCACGAGTCGGCTTATTCTTCGGTGTCGTCAGAGTTCTGGTCTGAGCCACGACGACGTCCGTAGCGCCGCTCGAATCGTTCTACGCGTCCTGCTGTGTCAACTATCTTCATCTGCCCGGTGAAAAAGGGATGACTTGCGCTCGATAGTTCAACCGTAACAAGTGGGTATTCGTTTCCGTCTTCCCACACGACGGTGTCGCTCGTTTCAACCGTCGATTGGGTAATAAAAGAAAACTCAGCACCCGCGTCACGGAAGACGACGGGTCGATAGTCGGGGTGGATATCACTTTTCATGATGGAACCATTCTGGCGGTTACTTTGGCGAATCGCACATTGAAAGACACAATTCCGCGTCAATCTGACTCTACGAGGTCGAGCTGTCTCCAGATGCTGACAGCTGGGAGAGTATTTGCTGGTTGGAGCTGGTCACATCTATTTGTTTCAAGACCCAGTCGATCGCGGAACCAGGTTCGCTATCTTCGATCGCGACTAAAGCATCTGCGAGTGCTTGACCTGCCAATGCTCGTTCGTCGCCTCTAAGTCGGTGAAGTTCACGGGTACAGGAGGCGACCACATCAATAGCGGGATATACCCTGCGATCAGCGGCTCTTCGGTCAAGACGTACGACAGAATTAGCTGTTCCCTGAAGTGATTCAAGAATCATCTCGTCCAAGTGCCAGCCCGTTTCGACCGCCGTCGTAGCGATAACGGTCAAGGATCCGCCTTCGTCTAACGCACGAGCGGCGCCGAAGAAACGTTTCGGCGGATATAGGGCGCCTGCGGCTACACCCTCTACTAGAACTTTGCCGTTACCAGGGGCTGCCATGTTGTACGCCCTAGCCAAACGGCTCAGGCCGTCGACAAGGATCACTACATCAAGGCCCGCTTCAACCATTCGTTTAGCTCGTTCTAGAGTCAGTTCTGCTACCTGAATGTGTTCTTCAGCAGGTCTGTCGAAGGTTGAGGCCAGTACCTCTCCTTCAACCGCGTCGGCGATTTCAGTTACTTCCTCAGGTCGTTCGTCTATCAGTAAGACGATCAAATGAAGGTCTGGGTGGTTCGTTTCCAATGCAATGGCTACCTCGCGAATGGTCGAGGTCTTCCCACATTCAGGAGGTGAAACCACTAGACCTCGCTGACCCTTCCCGATAGGAGCCACAAGATCAATAACTCTGGCGGTGCGACTTTCCGTCCCAGCTAGTTCTAGGTTCAAAGCGTCTCTTGGATGCACAGCCTTCAGATCCTCAAAGAGCGGTCGTTCCCGTGTCTCTCCAGGTTCGGATCCGTTGATTTCATCAATCTGCACCAATGCAGGGTTTTTTTCGTTTCGCGCGGCTGGACGACTAGCGCCTTTGACGACGTCTCCCTTGCGTAATCCATTGGTTCGAACTTGTTTCGCAGCCACATAGACGTCATCGTTGGAAGGCAATGGCCCCCGGGTTCGAAGAAATCCGTATCCTTCATCCCGAAGGTCGAGGATCCCCTCACATTCAACTGGTTCCCCCTGCCAGTTGTCTTCTTTGTCTCGATCACGTCCACGCCGACGACGGCGACGATTACCTGGTTCGCCGATCCCCGGATCGTCGGTATCGCGATCCTGTGTAGTGCTTTCTTCTTCGGTTCTTTGATCCGCGGTGGCTGACTCCGATTCATTCGAAGCGTCCGATGACTCAGTTTCAACTGTGTCAGAGTCACCTCCTTCAGCAGTGCGCCGGACCCGGCGGACGGTTCCGTCATCGTCGGTCCTTCTTGAACGGCTGAGGGGCCCTTCAAAATGTCATCGATGATTGTTGCTTTGCGTGCTCGAGGAGCGATTTCAATCCCCAAGGCTTCGGCCATGGCTACTAAATCGTCCCTGGACTTCGCCTCAAGGAGCGCTCGGTCTGGCTGATCTGACATTTCATCCTCTTGGTCTCGGAGCAGCTTGAGTGCACCGGGATGTGGTTTCGGACCGTTCATCGGAGTCAAGCCGGCAGTCGCCGACCAGCTACGGTTGCCTGATTCACAAACGACGTGAACAACAGAACGGTAGAGGGCAGGTTACTCAGCGAGTGGGGCTACTCACAACGTTAGGGGCCATTCTCACTGATTAGAAACTGTTGAAACAAAGTCCATAACGGCCGAAATTTCATTGGGTAGGTTGATACATCGTTCACTTCGATTTATTAGTCCAACGATTTCGTCGGGCTGCGGTGGCACTGCGCCGGTTGCTGCTTCCACGACTGTGTTGAATTTGGCCGGGTGGGCGGTTGCCATCACTACTGCGGGGCCGCTCAGCGATTTCATCCGTCGGATCACATTGACTCCAACGGCAGTGTGAGGGTCTAAGAATTCTTTTTGAATCTCATAGAGGTCAGAGATTTCTTGTTCTACTTGTGCTTCGGAAGCTTGATCTGCGTCAAACCAATCTCGCAGATGTTTCGCCAGCGATTCAGGCCGTTTCATTGAGCCGGTGGAACGGAATTCATCCATTGCAGCAGCCACCCACGAGCCATCTTTAGCGCTTAGATCGAAAAGTAAGCGTTCGAAATTACTGGATACTTGGATATCCATAGCAGGACTAGTCGAGGGTTTGACGTCTTGAATCTCCATCACTCCTGACACGTGAGTTCGCGTGAGGATGTCGTTGTGATTACTTGCGATTATTAGTCTGTTGATTGGTAAACCCATGCGAGAAGCGATGTAGCCCGCGAGTATGTTGCCGA
>JAYZKK010000011.1:0-8313 GCA_036163555.1 Actinomycetota bacterium | reverse complement strand
GTGTCATCGTAATGACCAAGATAAAACAAGGCTTTACCTGACTTGGCTTTCGCGAACTCACACATGTACCAGCGGCCTTCACCGGTATCGTCAGTTGTGGTAGCGGTGCCGTTAAATGTCAGTTGATTTACTGCTTCGAAGAGGTCCATTGAGGTTTGCATTGCTGCCCGTAACTCTTCGTGCCCTTGAACTGGCCCGCGGCCGATATCCCACAGACCGTCGCTAGTCCAAAGTTCGAGCCACCCTTTCTGATCATTGGTGCATACCCGATCGCAATAGGTGTGAACTAGCTCTCTGATTGGCTCAATATCGTTCATCAGCGAAAGTTACCTTCGACCCGTTAGATAATGGTCGAGAGTTTCGTGGAAATGGCGAATGCGACTCTCCTGGTAAGCCGCCAAGGTGACCGTTCCACGTTTGTTGGCTTGTAAACCTCTTTGAATTCGAATCAGATTGTCAGTGTCTTGATCAACGACCATTCCCGCCCCACCGAGCGGTGCTGCTTCAGTCCACGAATCGTGGAGACCAAGTTTGGTTACAGGTGAAGGAGGTGGTGGCGGTCCTTCGTCAGGATTAGCGAACAACAACATGATTTCCATGATCGAAGTATGTGGGTCGTTGCCGTTGGGTCGAAAGCGGTAACAAATCGGGACACCTTGTCCTCCCCAAGGCACCAGATTCGGGAAGAGGAAGTATTCGATGGCGTCGAGCGCTTCAGAGGTTGAGAGCATGGACATATCAGCCTGAGAAGACGCACCGAGTTTTTCTCTAGCGCGGTCCGCGAGAAGATCTCGCACGCGGTCACCCGGTTGGGGAACTATGGGGTCTCCTCCGTGGAAAGGCACATCACGCTGCATCTTGCGGATCGTTTCCTCTGCTGGGACGTCGCGGAGGTTGGGACTTGGTGTTCCTTCGAGAGTGATCATTCTATTCACGTGTCGAGACCCAGGAAAAATGTCGTATTGAGTGTTCGCGTCGGCGACGTAAGCAGCTGTTTGGGGATGGGTGACGCCAATGTGGTAACTCTCGATGAAGGCTTCGAGTGCCAGTTTCCAGTTGCAGGGCATCACCTTTTCGACGTGAGCTGCTTTCCAGCGATCATCCAAAGGAAAATCTCGGAATTCTTCTTTGAGTACTTCGATGTAACTTTCGAACGGTTCACATTCATCGTCAAAGTTGACGAAGACGAATCCGCCCCAGAAGGCGACTTGGGCTGTTGGAAGACAGAACTCGGTGGGCTTGATGTCGGGGAAGTCCCAACTATTCGGTATATCGACTAGCTCGCCTTGGAGATCCCAAGTAAACCCATGAAATGGACATCTGAATCGCTGAATGTTGCCACCTTCGGTGCGTAATTGGGTCCCTCGATGAAGACATGAATTTATGTAGGCAGTGATGTCGTGAAGGTCTTCTCCGGTTCGGACAACGATCACCGACTCGGTAGCGATCTCATAAACAATGTGGTCGCCTACGGCTGCTAATTCTTCTGTTCGGCAGGCCATTTGCCAGACCTTGCGCCAGACGTGTTCAACCTCTAAGTCATGCCACTCTTGAGTCAGGTACCTGTCGACAGGTATCTGTCGATTATCGGTAAATTCTGGCGGATATTCGCGACGAAGAACTTCAGGTGGAGGGATAGCGTCGTCCCGCAGAACATCTTGGACAGTAGGTCCAGGTGCACGGCTCTTATCAGTCCCCTCCATATGCATAACTTAGCTTTCGACCGGAAATAGTGAGGCGAAAATCATCAACGCCTCATGTTGAGTGATGTCGTGTGATCGCTTGAGTCCTCGGTTAACGGACCTCCGTAGATTTCTGTTTCGAACCAGTCGACAAATGAAGCCTCTCGTGCGGGTTTCCATAACGACCAAGCTGCTTTGGCTCCGGGGCTTTGCATCAGTCCTAACTTGAGTAGGTTCACTCGCATATCGAGTTGGTCTTGTGTAGCTAACCCGTTTTCGCGTTGTTCGAAGGTATCGAATAAGTCGACCAGCATTGTGTTCGTCCACAAGGTGACTCGCCACTGATCTTCGGTCGTTAGTTCTGTTGACGAAAAGTCTTTAGCCAGGAAAGAAACGAATTCTTCATTCTGTGTCGATGACAGGTAACGCTCATAAAGGCGGTCAGTCAGGGTGTGACTAAATTGTGCTTTGGTGAGCTTTACGTTTAGCTGAGCTTCTCTAGCTAAATAAATCAGTGAGAGGGGCAAAAGAGCACCTTCGATTATTTGTGCGATTGTTCCTAGGTCGTCGAGCACCGGGATCTCCTTTAGTGGGGCGTCCAACAAGCTAGACCGCGACCAAATTGCGCTAAGCCGCTATTCGAGTAGTGACTCTCCGACCTTGGCGACGTAGGTTCGCGCCAAGTGGAGCCAAACGTGCTGAGGAATGACCGATGAAGATGAGAAGCAGACTGTTTCGTCGTTTTTCGGCGAGAAGGCGTTGCCATAGGCGAAACTGAATATCGAGTAAGGATCGAACGCTTTATCCGAGAAAAACTTCGATCCGCGTTGAAAGGTGACGAAAGTGTCAACAGACATGAATATGGAAGAAATCCAAGAGTACGCGGGCAACATGTTAGGTCACATGGTCGGTGCGGCCACTGTTGTTTGTAGCGACTTGGCTCACAAGCTTGGCTTCTACGGCCTTTTAGCCGGAACCGGAGGTATGAGTGCTGCCTATCTATCCCAGGCAGCTGGAACCAATGAACGATTGACCCGAGAGCTACTCGACCAACAGGCTTCGGCGGGAGTGCTGACATACGACGTAGAAGCCGACACCTACGCACTCAGCGATGCGGGAGTAATGGTTATGGCTGAACAGCACTCACCGGCTTGGTTAGCGGGTGGCCTAGGGGCAGTGCGAGCCATGTATGTGGGGTTAGACCAAGTTGAAGCTGCGTTTCGTGGTGATGGAGGGGTACCTTGGGGCGATCATCACCCGTGCTTGTTTGACGGGACGCTTGAGTTCTTTCGGCCGTGCTATGAACACCACCTGGTGCAAGAGTTCATTCCGGCCCTAGAAGGCGGTGAAGAGAGAATTAAAAGTGGCGCTGTAGTTGCTGATGTGGGATGCGGCGCTGGTCTGTCCACGTTGACTATGGCTGCGGCTTTTCCCGACAGCACATTTGTTGGTATCGACTTTCATGGACCATCTATTGAGATGGCTAAAGCCGCTGCTGAGGAGCAAGGCCTTTCTAATGTCCGCTTTGAGGTGGAAAGTGCCACCAGTTATCAAGGAAGTTACGACCTGGTCTGCTTTTTCGATTGTATGCATGACATGGGAGACCCCGTTGGAATTGCTGAACACGCGAAATCTCAGTTAGGAGAGAATGGTTCGGTCATGCTCATAGAGCCGTTTGCTTTTGATTCACGACAGGAAAACCATGCAGGTCTGGGAGGCGCCTTCTATGGCTTCTCCAGTTTCTTCTGCACGCCTTGTTCGCTGTCCCAAGAAGTTGGCCGAGGAATGGGAGCCCAAGCTGGTGAACCTGGAATGCGAGCAGTCTTTGATGAGGCCGGATATGGCAACTTTCAACGTATTGCAGAAACGCCTACCAACATTGTGTACGAAGCATTCGCATAGTTGAGCAAAGTTGTTCCAGATTGCTCTACGGTGCGAAGTATGACTTCGCACCCATATTTTGATCCAGAGGTACAGCGGGCCCTTGAAGGTCAACCCAGCCTTGGGACTGTCAATTCTGACACCCTTGAAAACGCGCGGAACTCGCGGCTTCTACGTAATGAAGGAATCAAACTTTCCGAGGAGGTTGAACGCGTCGATCACCATGTGCCAGGACCCGACGGCAACGAAGTAAGAGTTCGGGTCCACAACACCAAGAATTCCCAAGAATTGAAACCGGCGCTGTACTGGACTCATGGCGGGGGCTACGTATTGGGTAGCCCTGAACAAGATGATGATCGGTTCGATCGGTGGTGTCCACGTTTCGGTCTTGTGGGGGCAGTTGTGCAGTACCGCTTGGCTCCTGAGCATCCCTACCCGAGTGGTCTCGAGGATTCCTATGCAGGACTGAAATGGCTGAAAGAAAACGGGGAGTCAGTTGGGGTTGATGTGAATCGGATTGGCATTGGCGGTCCAAGTGCGGGCGGCGGTATGGCGGCTGCGCTTGCCTTGCTCGTTCGTGACCGGGGTGAATTCGAGATCGACTATCAGCTCCTCATTTATCCAATGATCGATGACACCAGAGCCACCACAACCGCTGGGTGGCAGGTCCCCATATGGGACCCGGAGTCAAATCATTTCGGGTGGAGTGCTTACCTTGGTGAATTGTTCGGAACCGATGCCGTCCCCAGCCACGCTGCTCCAGCTAGGGAGGCGGACCTAAGTAATCTGCCACCTGCTTTTGTCATGACAGGAAGCCTTGACGGATTTGCGGACGAAGACATCGAATACGCAAAAAGACTGAATCATGCTGGTGTGCCCGTAGAGCTTCACGTTTACCCTGGCGCCCCGCACGGATTTGATGGCTTCGCGGCTCAGACCGCGGTAGCGAAACAGGCTCGGTCCGATATCAACCAATTTCTCGCGAAGATGCTGAACTCCGGTTAGTTATTAAGACTTTACGTAGAACGACTCTCGGGCCTGAGATGGCGGAACGATAGGGATTTCGTCCTCAGTGAGTGGGGCCATCCACTGTTTTCTTTCAAGGGCAGCTTCGATGAAGGGGGCGAGTTCGGCGTCCTTGTCTGCGACCCGTTGGTCCCTGTGGGGAGCAAAATGAGGAAGAACCTCTTCACCAAACAGTTCAAGACTTTCACAAATATCTTGATGCCGATTCTTGCCACCTTGCTGCAGGAAGATCACCTGATCAACGCCAGCTGATTCGAATTCTTTTACCAAAGCTGTGTAGTCCTCAGGAGTTCCGATACCGGGGGCACCGATAGTGGGTAGGTCAGGCCCTCTGAGCTCTTCGTACTCTCCCCATAGGTTGCTGCGACCTGGCCGCGTTTCGTTGGCTACAAGTGCGTTCACTGCGTACCTGAAGAACTGGAAGCCATCGATGCCGCGACGCATTGCTTCATCTGCGTCCTTGTGGAGGCTGAAGCCAGCCACCATCGCCAAATTGGCGTTCACGGTGTGCCCAAGCGGCACGCATTCTTCGCTTTTGATGATGTCGTAGTAAGTGTTCGCCCAGGTTGTTGCTTCGTCGGGATCAACGAAACTAAATGCGAGCGCCCCTAAACCATTTCGTGCTGCGACCTCAATAGTGGGCCGGTTCGTGCATGCGATCCACATAGGAGGATGAGGTTTTTGCATAGGTTTGGGCACAACGTTGCGGCAAGGCATTGAGAAACCTTCGCCTTCGAAACCTGGATAGGGTTCCATCACCATCATGTTTGCCACTTGTTCGGCGGCCTCTAGCGACAGTTCTCGCTTGCGTTTGGCGTTGATTTCGTAGCCCCGAAGCTCGAGGCGAGTTGCTCCTTCTCCGATACCGAATTCGACGCGTCCTCTCGATATCAGGTCCAGCATGGCCACTGTTTCTGCGGTACGAGATGGATGGTTGTAGTTCGGGATTACTTGTCGGATGCCTAATCCGATTCGGATGCGTTCGGTTTTCGCTGCTAGAGACGCGAGAAAGACGTCTGATGCTGAGCAGTGGGAATATTCCTCAAGGAAATGATGCTCAACTGCCCAAGCATGATCGATACCAATCTTGTCGGCTAAAACGATTTGCTCAGTTGCTTCTTCAATGAGACGTAACTCTGCTTCTTCGTCCCAAGGCTTTGGTAGTTGCAACTCGTACAGCATCCCGAACTTCATAGTGAACCCTCCTCTGAAGCCACTCTGGCACTACAAGGATGATCCTAAGCCATTCAGATGTTGAATGATTGGCTGAACAATCGACCTTCAGCTTTTTGCCAACAACAGGCTTGTTGAAATTCCCTTGGCGACCAGAGACTGCTCCTGCCACACTTCTGTTTCAACTGTTGCGAGTCCGCCTGAAATCTCGCGACATACCGCAACCGCAACCAGATCTTCGTGGGTGACAGGTCCTGAGAATCGAAGTGATAAATCAGGGTTCGGGTGTGGAACCCAGGTGCCCTTAGGGATAGCGGCATCGACAGGAGGGCCGACTGAAAGATCTGCAGCTAGACACGAGCCTTCGCTGCCGTCGTCAGTCGCGTCCCACGGAATCGTGATGAGGGTTGCAATCGAGCCACCGACGCGAGCAGCTCTTGGTCGAGCAGTGTCGATGATGGGAACTTCAACTCCCTCTGGTTTGCGCCAAGGTTTAGCGTCTGTCGATAAATCTGAAGGAGGAGGCCCTAAGAGTCCGGCGTCGCGGTCAGCTGTGTGGATGTCGGTTCGTAGGGTTTCGGGGGCAGCGAAGGCGACGCGTGCTTCAGTTGTCGGTTTTCCTGATGCATCGCTGAACTCGGCTCGCACAATCGCGAGGCTTCGACCAGATGACAGGGTTGTGACTTTGACTGTTGCTCCTGTGGTCGATAAACCGCGCAGGAAATGAATATCGATGCCTGCTGCAACCCGGCCAGGTTCGATTGTTCGCCCTAGCGCAATAGCCGCTGCGGCTAATGCTCCTCCGGTAACACCTCCGAAGGCACCGTGAATGTCAGTGGGCAATTGCAGGTGCCATGCATCATTCTGGAAAGAAGCGTCAAAGTATTCCAAAGGTGTCATCACACTGGCCTTTACCTTAAACAGATATCCCTAGAGCGTAGGCGCCGCTGCTCTCAGAACTGACGTGTTCGCAGTAGCGTGCTGCCATGGGACGTGACAACACCTCAACCAAAGAACAGATCGCAAGACTGAAAACGTTAGCTGAAGCATCTGAAGATAAGCCGTTGGTGATGTTGAACATCAACAAGTATCGGCCTGAAGTTAACTTCCCCGTCGGAGAAAGTTACAACTCATATATGGATGCCATAACTCGTTCCGTCGAAGCGATCGGTGGTTCCGTTTTATGGCGAGTAGAGGTTCAGGGGTCCGTTGTTGGCAACCTCGATGGTTTTCACGAGGTGTTAGCCGTGTGGTACCCGAACCACAAAGCGTTCCTCGACTTGCCCAATGCAGACGGGGCGAAGGAGATGTTTCGCTACCGCAAGACCTGTGTGGAAGAAGCCCACATCCTCGAATTGCCGGAGCTCAGCTAGTTGATCTGCCTAGCTTCAGGTGGCGGTTGCATGCAACACAAAAAGGGGAGCGTGGCTAATAACGGGCGAAACGGTTTAACCGCCTAAATATTATCGCCCATGAAATTTGGCAGGCCGTTTCTCCATAAAGGCGAGTGGCCCTTCGGTAGCGTCTTCGGTTTGCGCCAACGCCTCTCCAATCTCAGTTTCGAGAAGGAGTGCCTCTGACTCCTCAAGATCAGCGGACTTTCGAACGACCTCCCGAGCTGCTTGGACAGCCAACGGAGCATTCGATGCCACAGTTTGAGCAATCTCTAACGCGGCAGGCAAAGTCTCCGATACGGGGACTAAACGGTTGAATAATCCTGAGTCGGCTAGATCGTCGCTGATAATCGGTTTCGCGCAAAGCAACATTTCCATTGCCAAGGCACTTGGCAGATGTCGACGTAGCAAGGCGGTGCCACCCATACCCGGAATAAGCCCCAAGGCGACCTCAGACAAACCTAGCTTTACTCCTTGAGCAACCACCCGAAGGTCACAAGCGAGCAATAACTCCATGCCGCCGGCTATGGCGTGTCCGTTGACGGCTGCAATGATTGGTTTGCCGATGTCGTGGCCAACCAACGTTGCTCTACGTAGCAGCTCCCGATCGGCCTTTATTGCTGCCTCAAAGTCATCTGCTGGCTCTCGCGTTCCTGTGATCAGGGGGATCGTGGTGCCCAGATCGAAACCAGAACAAAAAGTAGAATCACCCGCTCCCGTAAGCACCACAACCCGAACATCAGAGTCCTGTTTGATGCGTTCCCAGATTTCGGCAAGCCCCACTATTAGTTCTGGATTAAGCGAATTCCGAGACTCAGGACGGTTCAGGGTCAGCAACCCGACATGTCCCTCCAACTGGTATTCGAGCACGCTCACATCAGATCCCTATGTCCCGCAAGTTGTAATCACGCAAGTGATCTTTTGTTTCTTTGCTCCAAATGAATTGATCTTCAAGGCCTCTGAACGGTTCGTAGACATAACGATCCTCATCAGGGAAATGCTGCGAACGAGCATCGATGCCCCAGGCAATGGCCTTTGAGCGTTCAAAGATGTATTCCTCGTCGTACTCGGAAACGGGATTATGTACACCCCCGCTTCGGATGCCCAGAACCGAGGATCGACGATGAAATCCGAAGTTAATAGTCACTCGCACCTTT
>JAYZKK010000010.1:0-27429 GCA_036163555.1 Actinomycetota bacterium | reverse complement strand
CCGGCTGATAGCAGCGTGTGGAAGTTCGGTCTGCAGGAAGTTGCGGATCTCCCAGTCTTCAATGATGTAGTCCTGGTAGTCCTTATCTGCGTACCAGCGGGATTTCCAGTCGGTGGTAATTCCGAGTCGGAAGCCGTACGGGTTAACTTTCTGACCCATGATCAGGCCTCCTTCTCATCTTCGTCGGTCGGTTCTGTGTCTTCTGTTGATTCAAGTTCGGCCGTATCAGTTTCTGTTTCTTCATCGTTTTCAGGGTCCGAGTCAGAAGACTCTGTCTCTTCGCTAACCGCTTCTGGTTCAGAAGACTCTGTCTCTTCGGTAACTGCTTCAGTGTCGACAGAACTGTCTAGGGCTTCAGCGTCTTCTTCGACAAGGCCCGCTTCGACGGCTTCTGATTGTTCTTCAGTGTCCTTACTTGCTGCAACGCGAGCCGCTCGATCTTGGTCGGCACTGCGGCGTCCTGAGGCCGCCAGACGCGCTGCTCGCATCTCAAGTTCCTCTTCGGAAAGCTGGGCAACCACCACAGTGATATGACACGTTCGTTTATTGATACGGGTAGCGCGACCACGGGCACGCGGACGCCAGCGTTTCAACGTGGGTCCTTCATCTGCCCAGCATTCCGCTACATACAGTTCGTCTGCCGACAAATTTTCGTTATTTTCTGCATTCGAAACAGCACTTTCCAACACTTTGGAAATCACCGTTGCGGCGCCTCGATCACAGAATTGCAATTCTTCTCGTGCTTGCTCTAGGTCATCATCACGAATGAGGTCCAAAACAACCCTGGCCTTTGATGCTGAAAGCCGGGCGAATTTGTGGGTCGAACGCGCCCCAGCGACTGCGTCGAGGTCAATCAGGCCGCTCATCAGCTGCCTCCTCGTTCTTGCCCGGCATGGAACTTGAAAGTTCGAGAAGGGGAGAATTCACCCAACTTGTGCCCGACCATCGCTTCCGTGATGTAGACGGGAACATGTTTACGGCCGTCATGGACAGCAATCGTGTGTCCGATCATTTCTGGAATAATTGTGGAGCGTCGGCTCCAGGTCTTGACGACTTGTTTTTCGCCGCTTTCGTTAAGCGCATCAACTTTTTTGAGTAGATGATCATCTACAAAAGCGCCTTTTTTTAAGCTACGTGGCATTGGTTACCTCCGCGATCCGCGGGTACGGCGACGACGAATGATCATGTCGTTCGATTTGTTGTTCTTCTTGCGGGTGCGACCTTCCGGTTTGCCCCACGGTGATACTGGGTGACGACCACCGGAAGTTTTTCCTTCGCCACCACCGAGGGGATGGTCCACGGGGTTCATTGCAACACCACGAGTTTGTGGTCGCACGCCTTTCCAGCGATTCCGTCCAGCTTTACCAATCTTGATTAGGTCTGCTTCGGCGTTGCCTACTGATCCAACTGTTGCGCGGCAGTCGATGGGAACGCGGCGCATTTCTGTACTTGGTAGGCGTAGCGTCGCGTGTGCACCTTCTTTAGCGACTAGCTGTACACCAGCTCCAGCTGAACGAGCCCTCTGTCCCCCAGCTCCTGGCTTCAGTTCGATGTTGTGGATAGTGGTTCCTACTGGCATGTAACGCAACGGCAGGGCATTGCCCACTCGGACTTCAGCATGCTGGCCATTTTCAAGCTTGTCCCCCACTTCAAGTCCCGCGGGCGCCAAGATGTAACACTTCTCTCCGTCGTGGTAGTGAAGAAGAGCGATACGACAGTTTCGATTTGGGTCGTACTCGATACTCGCAACAGTTGCTGGAACCCCGTCTTTATTTCGCTTGAAATCGATTATCCGGTAGCGCTGCTTGTGGCCACCTCCGCGATGGCGTGAGGTTTTCCTACCATTGTTATTTCGGCCACCTGTTGAATGTTTCTTGGCGAGCAGTGATTTTTCTGGACTGGTTGTAGTGATCTCACTGAAATCGGAGACCGTTTGGAAACGTCTACCCGGACTGGACGGCTTGCGTACGCGAATTCCCATAACTATGTCTCGAAGATCTGGATCGAGTCGCCCTCAGCGAGAGTGACAATGGCCCGCTTAGTGTCAGCTCGTTTCCCCAACGTGTTGTCGCGTCGGTTACGGCGAACTTTGCCTTTGCGGTTGAGCGTGTTGACCTTGGTTACGGTCACATCAAAAATCGATTCCACGGCTTGGCGAATTTCTGGCTTCGATGCTGATGTATGGACTTGAAAGACGTAAATATTTTGTTCCAGTTGTTCGTACGACTTCTCAGAAACAATGGGCGCAATCACAACGTCGCGTGGGTCTTTCATGAATCTGTCCCCGGAAGAGTCTCGGCGGTGAACACAAGCCAGTCGGAACAAAGCACGTCATACGCGTTGAGTTCTGCGGCTTGGACAAGTTGTACCGACGGTAGATTTCTGAAGCTCCGAATGGTTGTGTCGTCGCTAGGGGCGACCACCATCATCACCTTTCCGTCAAGGTCAAGGTTCTCCAGGGCAGTCAGGGCGTCTTTGGTTTTGGGTGTGTCGAATTGCCATTGGTCGACCACCACTACCCGCTCGCTTTGGGCACGGTCGCTGAGCGCCGAACACAAGGCAAGTCGGTTCATTTTCTTGTTTACTTTTTTGCGAAAGCTCCTTGGCTTCGGCCCATGGACGATTCCGCCACCTGTGAATTGAGGGGCACGAATTGATCCTTGTCGAGCTCGGCCGGTGCCCTTTTGTCGGTATGGCTTAGCGCCACCACCCTTTACTTCAGCACGGGTCTTGGTGTTGGCACTTCCACTTCTCCTAGCAGCCAGCTGGGCAGTTACGACTTGGTGGAGAACAGCCATATTGGGTTCGATACCAAAGACGGCATCATCGAGGGTGACGGTACCTGCGGTTCCGCCATCTTGGGTTCTGAGGTCCAAAGTTGTCGCCATTGTTAGCCCTTCACCGCGTCACGAACTACCACGACGCCCCCTTTGGGGCCCGGAACTGATCCGCGGATCAGCAGAAGTTCTCGTTCTGCGTCGGCCTCGACCACTGTGAGGTTGAGGGTGGTCACCTTCTCGGCGCCCATCCGACCAGGCATTCTCGTCCCCTTAAACACACGAGACGGTGTGGCGCAGGCACCGATGGCACCTGGAGCTCGGTGGACTCTGTGAACGCCATGACTAGCTTTTTGGCCGCTGAAATTATGGCGTTTCATGACGCCAGCAAATCCCTTGCCCTTTGACACGGCGGTCACGTCTACTTTTTCTCCGGCTTCGAGCACATCAGCAGCTAGCTCTTGCCCAATTTCGATTTCACTTACATCGTCGATACGCAGTTCAACAAGACGCTGTCCCGGCTCGACGCCGGCGGTTTCGAAATGGCCTGCTTCGGGTTTACTCAACTTTGCAGCTTCGCGTTGACCGAAGGTGACTTGGACTGCTGTGTAACCATCGCGTTCATCAGTCTTTACCTGGACTACGCGGCATGGCTCAACCTGCAACATGGTGACGGGCACAACCCGGTTGTCGTCATCCCACAGCTGGGTCATGCCCACTTTTGTGGCGACGATCGCCTTATTCGCCATGTCGGATGTCTTCCTCTTCCAAATGGGGCCGGTTGGCCGCCGCTCACGCGAACGCTCCGCTCGGCAAAGCCGGCGGAGCGAGAATTAAGTTGTGCCGACCGGTTCCGACCCTAAGGCCGGCCTTGCCGGACGTCGATTCGTGCATCTAAAACTCAGACGTACGGGGAATAAACGATACCGGCGCTATGGCCGAATCACCACCCCGATGTATGTATCGCTGCTAGTTCTGTTGGATTTTTATCTCAATATCGACGCCGGCGGGTAATTCCAGCCGTTGTAGCGAGTCGACCGTCTTCGGAGACGGCTCAACTATGTCAATGAGCCGCTTGTGGATCCGCATCTCGAAATGCTCTCGAGAGTCCTTGTCTTTATGAGGCGATCGAACGACGGTGTACCTGTGTTTTTCGGTGGGCAAAGGCACTGGACCTTTGATATTGGCTTGGGTCCGAAGAACAGTCTCAACGATTTTCTGAGTACTTTGGTCCACGATGTCGTGGTCGTATGCCTTTAGACGGATACGGATCTTTTGTGAAGCAGCCATTGTTGTTATTCGAGGATTTTGGTAACTCGACCGGCACCGACTGTGCGGCCACCCTCACGAATGGCGAAACGTAGACCATCGTCCATAGCGATCGGGTTGATCAACTCAACCGTCATGTCAGTGTTATCGCCAGGCATACACATCTCGGTGCCTGAAGGTAACTCAACCATTCCGGTGATATCGGTCGTCCGGAAGTAGAACTGTGGGCGGTAGTTCGAGAAGAACGGCTTATGACGACCGCCTTCTTCTTTGGTCAAGATGTAGACCTGTGCTTCGAACTTGGTGTGGGGAGTAATGGAACCTTTAGCGCAGCACACTTGGCCACGTTCCACGTCTTCCTTATCCAAGCCTCGCAAAAGAAGCCCGACATTGTCGCCAGCTTGCCCCTCGTCAAGGATCTTACGGAACATTTCAACACCAGTGATCGTGGTGCTCTGAGTGTCGCGAATACCCACAATTTCGATCTCTTCGCCGGTGTTACATACACCAGTCTCGATTTTGCCGGTAACCACTGTGCCGCGACCCGTAATGGAGAAGACATCCTCGACTGGCATCAAGAAAGGCTTGTCATTGTCACGATCGGGTTCAGGGATAGCCTCATCAACGGCTGCCATGAGTTCGATAATTTGGTCAGCGGCTCCATCGGCGCCTTCTAAAGCACCCAAAGCAGAAACCTGCACCACAGGGACGTCGTCGCCGGGGAACTCGTATTCGTTGAGTAACTCACGAACCTCGAGTTCCACTAGTTCCAACAGTTCTTCGTCGTCGACCATGTCAACCTTGTTTAGGGCAACCACGATGTAGGGAACCCCAACCTGGCGGGCCAACAGCACGTGCTCACGGGTTTGAGGCATGGGTCCATCGGCGGCAGACACAACGAGAATTGCGCCATCAACCTGAGCAGCACCAGTAATCATGTTTTTGATGTAGTCGGCGTGACCCGGCATATCAACGTGGGCGTAGTGGCGGTTGTCCGTCTCATACTCAACGTGAGAAATCGAGATCGTGATACCACGCTCCCTTTCCTCAGGTGCCTTGTCAATGTCTTCGAACGCTGTTGCTTCGCCACCCGAAGCCTCAGCCAAAACCTTGGTAATAGCAGCGGTCAACGTGGTCTTGCCATGGTCAATATGACCCATCGTTCCCACATTCACATGTGGCTTCGTCCGTTCAAATTTCTCTTTGGACATGATTTCTCTCCGGTGTCTTCCTATTTTTCTTTAGATCGATATTTGGTTGTGATATTTATTCGCCGCGGATTCGTTTCACGATGTCTTCGGCGATATTTGGTGGAACTTGCTGGTAGTTCTCGAACTGCATCGAGTAGGTAGCCCGACCCTGAGTACGTGAACGCAGGTCGTTAGCGTAACCGAACATCTCCGATAATGGCACTTCAGCGTCAATTACTTGTGCAGTTCCGCGACTTTCCATTTGGCCAACTCGACCCCTACGCGCATTCAAATCCCCAATTACATCACCCATGTAGTCCTCTGGGGTGACGACTTCGACAGACATGATCGGCTCGAGCAGCACGGGTCCGGCGGCCCGGGCGGCTTCACGCATCGCCATGGTTCCTGCAATCTTGAAGGCCATTTCTGAGGAGTCAACATCGTGAGTTGACCCATCGATAAGTGAGACTTTCACGTCAACCATCGGGAACCCTGCTAAAGGTCCGTTATCCATTGAAGACTGAAGGCCAGCATCAACTGAACTGATGTATTCGCGAGGTATGACACCGCCCTTGATGGTGTCGTCGAAGACGTACCCTTCGCCTGCGTCGCTTGGTTCAAGGTTGATGACAACAACGGCGTATTGACCGGATCCACCGCTTTGTTTGATGTGTCGGTATTCGAACTTCTCGACTGCTTTTGTGATGGTTTCTCGGTAGGCAACCTGCGGTTTACCGATTGTCGCATCAACTCGGAACTCTCGGAGCATTCGGTCGACTAACACTTCAAGGTGAAGTTCGCCCATACCTGAGATAACGGTCTGGCCTGTTTCCTCATCGGTCTTAACCCTGAATGTTGGGTCTTCTTCGGATAAGGCTGAGAGTGCCTTGCCTAGTTTGTCTTGATCGCCTTTTGAGCGTGGTTCTACTGCGACGTGTACTACGGGCTCTGGGAACGTCAGCTGTTCTAGCACTATGGGTTTGTCCGGAGCGCACAAGGTGTCTCCGGTTCGGGTGTTCTTTAGCCCAATCCCAGCGACGATGTCACCGGCTTGGATATCGTCGCGATCTTCGCGGTTGTTGGCGTGCATCTGAAGAATACGCCCGATGCGTTCTTTGTTCCCGGTGGTTGTGTTCAGGACTTGGCCGCCTTTTTCGAGGCTGCCGCTATAAACCCTGAAATAGACGAGTTTTCCTACGTGAGGATCAGTCATGATCTTGAAGGCCAGAGCGGAGAACGGCTCTTCATCCTTGGGTTGACGTTCCAGGGTCTCTTCGCCATTAAGTGTGGTGCCATCGATGGCTGGGATGTCTAGTGGCGAGGGAAGGTATCGGGTTACAGCGTCTAGTAGTGGTTGGACTCCTTTGTTCTTAAAGGCGGTTCCTGTAAGAACCGGAACTATTTGGTTTCCGATGGTTCCTCTACGGATGGCGCTGTGGAGTGTTTCTTCGTCAACGTCTTCTCCTTCGAGGTAAGCCATCATGATGTCTTCGTCAACGTCAGCAAGTACTTCAAGAAGTTTCGACCGATATTCCTGGGCTTCACTTTGCAGGTCATCCGGAATTTCGACAATGTCGTAACTTGCTCCGAGATCTTCGCCTTGCCAGACAATTGCATTCATGGCCACAAGGTCAACTACTCCTGCAAAGTCTGCTTCGTTTCCGATGGGAAGCTGCAGCACCGCGACGTTGGCGTCTAGGCGGTCAACGATGCTTGCTAGCGAGTCGTGGAAGGAAGCCCCAGTTCGATCAAGTTTGTTTATGAAGCACATTCTTGGGACGCCGTATTTGTCCGCTTGTCGCCATACGGTCTCAGTTTGAGGTTCTACTCCGGCTACCCCGTCAAAAACGGCCACTGCGCCGTCCAGTACGCGCAGCGAACGTTCAACCTCGACTGTGAAGTCCACGTGTCCAGGAGTGTCAATGATGTTTATTACGTGGTCATTCCACATGCAGGTTGTGGCAGCTGAGGTAATGGTTATCCCTCGTTCTTGTTCCTGCTCCATCCAGTCCATGGTCGCTGCACCATCATGGACTTCACCAATCTTGTAGTTCACTCCGGTGTAATAGAGGATCCGCTCCGTTGTAGTGGTCTTCCCAGCATCAATGTGAGCCATGATGCCTATGTTTCGAACGCGGTCAAGGGGTTGATTGCGTGGCATGGGGTGTCTGCCTCGGTCTTCTTAGGGGTCAGGGGTTAAGTGTTTTTTGGGGGAAAAATTTGTGAGCACTCCTCGGAGCACTTCCAACATCTAGTGTGCCGGTTTAAGAGGTCTTTGGGGGTGACTGGCGGCTCTTTTGTTACCACCTGTAATGAGCGAAAGCTTTGTTGGCCTCTGCCATTCGATGGGTGTCTTCTCGGCGTTTGGTTGCGGAGCCGGTGCCGTTCGATGCGTCAAGGACTTCGTTTGCTAGTCGTTCGGCCATTGTGCGTTCGCGTCGTTCACGGGAGTAATCAACAATCCATCGGATAGCGAGGGTGTTAGCGCGCCGGGGGCGAACTTCGACTGGGACCTGGTATGTGGCGCCGCCGACCCTTCGACTCTTGACTTCTAACTGAGGCTTTGTGTTATCTACCGCGCGTTTTAGGACATCCAAGGGCTCGCCACCGGTTTTTTCAGAGACCATGTCAAGCGCGTCGTAGACGATTCGTTCCGCTGTTGCGCGTTTGCCGCGTTGTAGAACTTTGTTAATTACCTGGGTGACAAGTGTCGAGTCATAAACCGGATCGGCTGCAAGCTCGCGTCTGGGGGCGGCACCGCGACGAGGCATCTCAGCTCTCTTTCTTTGCGCCGTATCGGGAACGGGCTTGTCGGCGAGCTGACACACCGGAGGCGTCGAGCGAACCGCGGACTACTTTGTAGCGAACACCGGGGAGGTCTTTCACACGTCCTCCGCGGACCAACACAATGCTGTGTTCTTGAAGGTTGTGTCCTTCTCCCGGGATATACGCAGTTACTTCAATACCAGTGGTCAACCGAACACGAGCAACTTTTCGTAGAGCAGAGTTGGGTTTCTTTGGCGTGTGTGTGTAGACACGAGTACATACCCCTCGACGTTGAGGGGAACCCTTAAGAGCTGGGGTCTTAGCCTTGATCGGTTTTGATTTCCGGCCCTTTCGGACCAGTTGCTGAATTGTGGGCACCAAATTCCTCTGATTAGGCAACATCTGTTAAGGGTTGCAGTTGGTCTACTCGGCATGAAATAGCTATCGGGGCCGGAAGAAGACCGATTGATAATGCTACGACTCGCGTAAGGGAGAGGCAACCTCGAAGTACCTCATGGAGCCATATTTATCCCCGATTTCGGCTCTCTGGGCGACTTGTGACCAACCCTATGGTCGAGTAATGCTTCGAACTAATGAGTTCATCACCTCATTTAAATGGGCTCTTTCAACAGTTACGGCTACAGCTACCACCGAACTGAGAGGCAGTACGCCCCATACCTGTCCGTCAGATTGCATTATGGATCCTGTCATGGGACCCCAATGAGCGGTCTCTGGTTCACTGAGAGCTGCTGACTTCAAACCCTCGACAAAGCTCATGTTGCCAACTACGGGGTCCGCGACGCCGATCAGCATTAGCGCTCCTATGGGTTGTCCGTCTAGTGATAGTCCAGTGGCAGCAACGTCTCTTACGGCAGCAGCTATTTCGACGTCATCGAAAATAATTTGTTGCAATTGGTTCTCTGCACTGGCCGAAAGGCTTAATGCGTTAAACCCCTGCGGCAACTGCAATGTCTCGAGAAGTTGCGCTGCTCCCAGAGAGCGGCTGGGGCCCGAAGAAACAGTGGTTGTAACACCAAATTGAGCATCTTGTGTCGTCCTAGTGCAACTTGACGCGCCGAGAAGAAGCACCAAGAAGGTGCTCGCGATGACAAGTCTCATGTGATGCTTAGCTATCCTGCGTCACCAAGTTCGACGCCGTCCGCGCCTTCTTCGCTTCCTATGGTTGCTAGCCACTCAGCGGGGTCGAGATCTTCATCTGAGGTAAAGAATTCCATCGGCTCATAGTCCGGGGCGGTCGTGTCGATATTTCGATATCGACCCTGTCCCGTTCCCGCCGGAATCAATTTACCGATGATGATGTTTTCTTTCAGACCTTTCAAATCATCTCGTCGTGATTCGATTGCTGCTTCGGTGAGTACACGCGTTGTCTCCTGGAAAGAAGCTGCTGAGAGCCACGAATCTGTTGCAAGCGACGCCTTAGTGATCCCCATTATGACCGGCCGAGCCTCAGCCGGGCGTTGTCCTTCTTGGACGAGGTTGCGGTTCACTTCAGCGTAGACACGTTGGTCAACTTGTTCTCCTGGCAGGAACACAGATTCACCTGGTTCCCCAACCAAGACCCGTCGAGTCATTTGTCTAATGATGAGTTCGATGTGCTTATCGTGGATCGATACGCCCTGTTCTCGATATACCTTTTGAACTTCCTCAACTAGGTATTGCTGAGTCTCACGAACGCCTCGAATATCTAGGAGCTCTTTGGGGTCGCGAGGTCCGTCGACTAACGGATCTCCCGCCTTTATTTCTTGTCCATCTTCGACTGCAAGGCGGGCGATAGTGGCGACGGTATGAGTTTCTTCTTCTCCGTCGTCACCAACAACGACAATCTCGCGACCGCGTCCATCGTCGTCGCCGATTCGAACGACACCTGTTCGCGTGGCCAACGTGGCTTTACCTTTGGGTGTTCGAGCTTCGAATAGTTCAACTACGCGCGGTAGACCGCCGGCGATGTCACTACCAGCGACACCTCCAGTGTGGAAGGTTCTCATTGTCAGTTGCGTTCCTGGTTCACCAATTGATTGAGCGGCGATGACGCCGACAGCTTCGCCGACTTCAATCATTTGTCTGGTGGCCAAGGAACCGCCGTACGCCTTAGCGGCAACGCCAAACTCTGAGTTGTCGGTTAATGGTGAAAGTACTTGTACCCGGGTGACCTTTGGATCGTCGCGTAACGTGACCAGTTCCTCGTCACCAACGAGTGTTCCCGCTTCCATGACTCCGTCAGTTAGTTCAACATCTTGAGCCAAACATCGACTGAACAGACGTGTTTCCAAGTAGGTACGTTTGTCTGCGGTATCTGGGCCTATGTCTTCAAGCCAGAGGCCTAGTACGGGTCCGGATCGTTCGAACGGATCTTCCTCATTAATGATGAGTTCCTGCGCGACGTCTACGAGTCGTCGCGTGAGATATCCAGAGTCAGCTGTCCGCAACGCTGTATCAACAAGTCCTTTTCGAGCTCCAGGAGTCGAAATGAAGTACTCCAACATCGCTAGACCTTCGCGGTAAGAGGACTTGATTGGTCGAGGGATAATGTCGCCGCGGGGGTTCGCCACAAGGCCACGAATGGCAGCGATTTGGCGTACCTGCATCATGTTGCCACGAGCGCCAGACCCGACCATCATTTCGATTGGGTTGAACATGACAGATTTCAATTCGCGTTCAAGTGATGCGCGGACCTCTTCTGTTGCCGACGTCCAAATTTCAACTTCTTTTTGGCGACGTTCACCATCTGTGATGATGCCTCGTCGGAACTGATTCTCTACACGCTCTGCTTCTGATTCATAGCGTTCGAGAATTTCCGCTTTGTCCGGTGGAGTGCGCACGTCATCAATGGAGATTGTCAGGCCTGATTTCGTTGCGTATTGATATGACAGATCTTTGATCTGGTCCAAAGCGATAGCTACTTGATCGGTAGGCCATCCGTCGGATAGATCGCCGACGATATCCCCCATGTCACCCTTCTTGACCGCCCTGTTGACATAGGGGAATCCTTCGGGCAGGGCTTGGTTGAACACCACTCGGCCCGGGGTGGTGACCTGATGGCCACCTTCCTCGAGAGCTAGTTCATCCGTCCGCCAAATTATTGGTCGATGGAGTTCGATCCGGCCTAAGGAAAGTGCACGTTCAATTTCGTGGAAGTGCTTGAAGACCGGTTGATTTTCTCCATCAGGGTCACCTCGCATTTCTGTGAGGTAGTAGCCACCAATGATCATGTCTTGACTCGGCACGGTCATCGGTCGACCATCGGCTGGCGACAGAATGTTATTTGCCGACAGCATTAAGACTCTTGCTTCTGCTTGAGCTTCAGAAGACAGTGGCAGGTGGACCGCCATTTGGTCACCATCAAAGTCAGCGTTGAATGCTGCACAGACCAGCGGATGTATTTGAATAGCTTTACCTTCAACCAAGATCGGTTCGAAAGCTTGGATCCCTAGGCGGTGAAGCGTCGGGGCTCGGTTTAGCAGGACAGGGTGTTCTTTGATGACTTCTTCAAGAACGTCCCACACTTCTGACCTACGACGTTCGACCATCCGTTTGGCGGATTTAATGTTCGGTGCCAAATCTAGGTCATCGAGCCTCTTCATCACGAAGGGCTTAAATAACTCCAAGGCCATCAGCTTTGGGAGGCCACATTGGTGAAGTTTGAGTGTCGGACCCACAACAATGACGGACCGCCCGGAATAATCAACTCGTTTACCTAGGAGGTTTTGGCGGAATCGTCCTTGTTTACCTTTGAGCATGTCAGATAGCGACTTCAAAGGACGGTTACCAGGGCCAGTAACTGGTCGACCACGACGGCCGTTGTCAAACAGAGCGTCAACGGCCTCCTGGAGCATTCTTTTCTCGTTGTTGACAATGATTTCTGGCGCCCCGAGGTCAAGGAGCCGTTTCAGACGGTTATTTCTGTTGATAACCCGGCGGTACAAATCATTGAGGTCTGACGTGGCGAAACGACCGCCATCGAGTTGCACCATCGGTCGGAGGTCAGGAGGAATCACCGGGACAGCGTCAAGAATCATCGCCCGTGGATCATTGATCCGTTTGTCGTTCGGGTTTCTGCGGTTAAACGCGCTCAAGATCTTGAGTCGTTTGATCGCTTTTTGTTTCCTTTGAGCTGATAGTGGACGTCGACCGTCGGCCGCTTCAATTGCTTCCCGCAGAAGAAGTTCTTCATCGTCGAAATCGATGCGTTCCATCAGTTGAGCTATGGCTTCGGCTCCCATCCCACCTTCGAAGTAATCACCGTAGCGATCTTCTAATTCGCGCCATAAAAGTTCATCTTCGATGATTTTCCGGCCATGAAGGTCGCGGAATTCATCAAAGGCGCGCTCGACTGTTTCCAGTTCGGTGTCGCACTCTGTTTTTAACGCTTCAATATCTCGGTCAGCGTCTCGGCGACGAGCCTTTAGATCTTTTTCCTTTAGACCTTCAGCCTCAAGCTGCGTTATCTCTTCTTCAAGTTCTTTAAGACGTTCTGCAATTTCGTCGTCAAATTCTTCTCGAATTACATCAAGCTCTTCGCGCATTTCTAACTCAAGTCGCGACAAATCTTCATGCCGTTTATCATCGTCGACCCAAGTAACAAGGTTGGCTGCGAAGTAAATGACGCGTTCTAGTTGCTTCGCCTTCAACTCTTCACGAATTTCCAACCCAGTAAGCAGATATGCGAGCCAGCTTCTGGTACCTCGCAGGTACCAAATGTGAACGACTGGCGCAGCTAGTTCGATGTGACCCATGCGTTCCCTGCGAACCTTTTGGCGTGTAACTTCCACGCCGCATCGTTCGCAAATAATTCCTTTGAAGCGAACGCGCTTATATTTTCCACACGCGCATTCCCAGTCTTTGGTGGGACCGAAGATCTTTTCGCAGAACAAGCCGTCCTTTTCAGGCTTTAACGTCCTGTAGTTAATCGTTTCGGGTTTCTTGACTTCCCCGTTAGACCAGGTTCGGATGGCATCGGCGGTCGCTAGGCCGATCCGTATATCTGAGAACTCATTGACGTCGATCATTTGCTGCTCTCGATTCGCGAAGGGGTCAGGGTTAATACACCGGTGGTCATAATTGTTGCCTCCGGAGTTCGTCTTCTTCGTCGGTTCCTCGTTCGGGTCGACTGATATCTATTCCGAGTGATTCCTCGGCTCGGAAGACATCTTCATCTAAGCCTTGCATATCAATTTCATCACCAGTCAGCGAAATCACTTCGACGTTTAAGCAAAGTGCCTGCATTTCTTTGATCAGCACCTTGAAACTCTCAGGAATTCCCGGCTCAGGAATATTTTTTCCTTTGACGATGGCCTCGTAGACCTGAACTCTTCCCAAAGTGTCGTCCGACTTAATAGTCAGGAGTTCTTGCAAGAGATAGGCAGCGCCGTATGCCTCGAGAGCCCACACTTCCATCTCGCCGAACCTTTGTCCGCCGAATTGCGCCTTGCCGCCCAACGGCTGTTGGGTGATCATCGAGTACGGGCCAGTTGACCTGGCATGAATTTTGTCATCGACAAGGTGAGCCAACTTAAGGATGTAGCTGTACCCAACCATGATTGGTTGGTCATAGGCTTCCCCGGTTCGACCGTTATACAAAACAGCCTTACCAGCTGGCGTCATCATTCGTTCACCTGACGAGGCTTCTGGTCGAAGATTTTCAAGCGTCTTTTGGATAGTCGGATGAGCGCCAGCGCGTTCAACTTCGTCCCAACTCGCGCCGTCAAACACCGGTGTTGCTACGAAAACCGACGGCTCGGTCCGTGGGCGGGTTTTACGAGCTGTGTTAGAGGTGGGTTCATTGCCAACCGCTTGGCCGTCAACTTCCCAGCCCCAACGCGCCGCGTAGCCTAAGTGCGCCTCGAGAACCTGGCCGACGTTCATTCGACTTGGCACACCCAGCGGGCTGAGGATGATGTCGACTGGGGTCCCATCAGATAGATACGGCATCTCTTCTACTGGAAGGATCTTTGAGATCACGCCCTTGTTGCCATGCCGTCCTGCCAGCTTGTCACCGACGCTGATCTTGCGTTTTTGAGCAACGTAGACACGCACAAGCTCGTTAACCCCTGGCGGTAGTTCTTCATCTTCGTCTCGTTGAAGCACACGGACGTCGGTTACTACCCCACGTTCTCCATGAGGGACCTTGAGCGAGGTATCGCGAACTTCGCGTGCTTTTTCTCCAAAGATGGCTCGCAGTAAACGCTCTTCTGGGGTTAGTTCGGTCTCGCCTTTAGGCGTTACTTTGCCAACAAGAACATCTCCGGGGCCCACCTCAGCACCGACGCGAACTACACCTCGTTCATCAAGGTCAGCAAGGACGTCATCGGCCACATTAGGAATGTCTCGCGTGATTTCTTCTGGACCTAACTTTGTATCGCGAGCGTCGATTTCGTGTTCATGGATGTGGATTGATGTCAGGACATCATCTTTTACGAGGCGCTCACTAATGATGATCGCGTCCTCGAAGTTGTAGCCCTCCCAAGCCATATATGCGACAAGGAGGTTCTTGCCCAGAGCTAGTTCGCCTTGGTCAGTGGAAGGACCATCAGCAAGAATTGCTCCGGCCTTTACTTTGTCTCCCTCGCGGACGGTGGGCTTTTGGTTGATACACGTGTCTTGGTTTGAGCGTTCAAACTTCAGGAGCTCGTGGCTTGTCGCTCCTGCCTTTTTGTATTCGATGCTGATACTGGTTCCAGTTACTTCCGTAACCACTCCGTCTTCTTCGGCAAGGAGTACATCTGCGGCATCACCTGCTGCACGTGCTTCAATTCCAGTACCTACATATGCAGCCTCTGAACGAAGCAGCGGAACAGCTTGACGTTGCATGTTTGCTCCCATAAGGGCCCGGTTTGCATCGTCGTGTTCAAGAAATGGAATTAACGCGGTGGCAACGGAAACAATTTGTTTCGGAGAAACGTCCATGAGGTCGACTTCGTCAGCTGGGACGTAACTAATTTCGGTAGTCGCCGCGAAGTAAGTGTCGCGTTCCATCTGGAGTTTCAGATCAGCAAGGCTTGCGCCTTGAGGACTTTTTCGCACAAGAACTCGAGGATTTCGGAATGTCTTATTGGCATTCAAGGGCGCGTTGGCCTGAGCCACGACGAATTCCTCTTCTTCGTCAGCAGTTAAGTACCGGATCTCGTCGGTCACTTTTCCTTTTTTGACGACTCGATACGGTGATTCGATGAAGCCGAACTCGTTCACTCGAGCGAACGTCGCGAGACCACCTATCAAACCGATATTAGGTCCTTCTGGCGTTTCAATCGGGCACATTCGGCCGTAGTGGCTGAAGTGGACATCGCGCACTTCGAAACCGGCGCGTTCTCGTGAGAGACCTCCCGGTCCAAGCGCCGAGAGACGTCGTCGATGTGTCAAACCAGACAATGGGTTGACCTGATCCATAAATTGCGACAACTGAGATGTTCCGAAGAACTCTTTGATCGCCGCAGTTACAGGCCGAGTGTTTATAAGTGTCGTCGGAGTAATCGCCTCAACGTCTTGTGTGGTCATCCGTTCCCGGACAACTCGTTCCATACGGCTAAGACCGATTCGAACTTGATTTTGTATTAGTTCGCCAACAGATCGAATTCGCCGATTCGCGAAGTGGTCCTGATCGTCTAAGCGATAGCCAGGTTGTGCGTCGGCTAGGTGCAGCAAATAGCTGATCGCGGCCAGGACCTCTGATCTTGTTAGGACCTGCGAGTCCACTGCGGGACGCTCCAGTTTGAGACCAAAGAGATCCTCAAGCTTTTCGATTTCCGCACTCAGCTTTTTATTTAGCTTGTATCGCCCGACTTTCGATAATGAGTATCGACGATCATCAAAGTATGCGTTGTTGAAGTAATTCGCCGCAGCTTCCGGTGTTGGGGGTTCGCCCGGGCGCGCACGTTTATATATCTCTATGAGCGCCTCTTCTTGGGTCGGGTCAACAGGGGTATCTTCTTCGCTCCGTGCCCATTTATCCCGCTCGGTTTCCCATTGGCCCTCTAAAAAGTCGAAGTGCTGAACGAACCGTTCAAGGAAGCCAGGATGAGTTGCCTCGTCGTATCCGAGTGCTCTCAGAATTGTGAAAATACTCAGTCGACGTTTACGTGCTATTCGGGCGCCAGCGGTGACGTCTTTACCTGGTTTGTGTTCGACATCAAATTCGATCCATTCACCTCGGTACGGATGAATAGTCCCAGTTACTAACTGGTGCTTCTGCATGTTTCGAAGCCGGTATCTTTCGCCCGGTTGGAAGATTACGCCTGGCGATCTGACGAGCTGGCTGACAATTACTCGCTCTGTACCGTTAATAATGAAAGTTCCTTTGTCAGTCATCTTGGGGAAGTCGCCCATGAAGACTGTTTGTTCTTTGATTTCACCTGTGTTGCGGTTTAGGAACCGAGCGCGAACAAAGATCTGATCCGAGTAGGTGTGATCTTTCTCTTTGCATTCTTTTTCTGAGAACTTTGGGGGGCCTTTGAGATCTTCATCGTTGCTATCGAACTCAAATTCCAGTTCGAGGTTCCCAGTAAAATCAGTTATGGGACTTATATCAGCGAAAGTTTCTGCCAATCCGATAGCGAGAAAACGTTCAAAGGATTTTTTTTGGACGTCGATTAGGTCAGGTAGTGGCAGTACCTCTTCGAGGTTGCCGAATGAATACCGTTCGCGGGCAGCGCGAGAAGACAACGGGATCTCCTAGAAATATTTAGTTGCGACCGTGGGCAACGGTCGTCAGAAGCAGGGGCGCGCGAGAACTCTTAGTGTTTTCCAAAAAAGACGACACCAGAGCCACGACAGCGCACAGGCTAGCGGCCAGGACAGCTTTCAACAAACTGAACGCCGCTAACTATTAGTGCAGTTACTTTAGGTCGACCGTGCCGCCGGCAGCTTCGATAGCTTCCTTGGCTTTGTCGGCATCTTCTTTGGAGACTCCTTCGAGGATGTTGCTCGGTGCTCCTTCAACAAGGTCCTTGGCCTCTTTAAGACCAAGACTGGTTAGACCACGGACCTCTTTGATGACCTGAATCTTCTTGTCTCCGGCGCCTGTAAGCACGACGTCGAACTCATCTTTGGCTTCCGCGGCTTCACCGCCAGCATCTCCGCCTCCACCAGCAGCAGCCATCATGACCGGTGCAGCAGCCGCAGCTGTGACATCAAATGTCTCTTCAAATGCTTTCTTAAGCTCGACGAGTTCAAGTACCGACATGTTGCCGATTGTCTCGATGATCTCTTCGGTAGTTGCCATTTCCTTCTCCTAGCTTGCTAGTTCCATTTCGGGCAGCATCACTGCGCCCGGTTATTGATTACCTTGCTTTACGCCTTCTTCTTTGCTGGGGCCTTCTTCTTTGCTGGGGCCTTCTTCTTTGCTGGGGCCTTCTTCTTTGCTGGGGCCTTCTTCTTTGCTGGGGCCTTCTTCTTTGCTGGGGCCTTCTTCTTTGCTGGGGCTTCTTGAGCCGCAGGTTCCTCGGCTACAGGTTCTTCAGCTGGGGCTTCTTCAGCTACAGGTTCCTCAGCTACAGGTTCTTCAGCTGGGGCTTCTTGAGCCGCAGGTTCCTCGGCTACAGGTTCTTCAGCTACAGGTTCTTCAGCCGCAGAAGCATCTCCCTTATCTGCCAAAGCTTGAAGAAGGTTGGCCATCTCGGAAAGGAGATTGTTCATCATCGACGCTATTTGCTGGAGCGGAGCTGCAAGTCCA
This sequence comes from Actinomycetota bacterium, assembly GCA_036163555.1. Lineage (GTDB taxonomy): Bacteria > Actinomycetota > Acidimicrobiia > Acidimicrobiales > Poriferisodalaceae > MedAcidi-G3. Next base: position 9,742 of record JAYZKK010000010.1, on the reverse strand, counting down.
CCAGCAATTGAAGACAGAAGCTCTTCGCGAGATGGCAGGTCAGCAAGCTCACGCACCTGAGCTTCATCGAGAAGATCGCCGTTTAAGAGGCCGCCCTTGATGATCAAAGCTTCATTAGAAGCCGAAAATTCTTTCAAGGCTTTAGCTGCAGCACCAGGGTCCTTTTCCACGAAGGCCAAAGCTGTGGGACCAACAAGCATGTCGACTAAGCCTTCGGGGGTGCCTTCATCAAGAGCACGACGTACCAAAGTGTTTTTGTAGATCTTGTAGACGGTCTCCGCCTCGCGCAACGCGCGGCGCAAATCGGCCATCTGGGTTACATCAAGACCTCGATACTCAGTAAATAAAACCGCCTCAGCTTCATCAAACCGTTCACGTACATCGTCGATTACGGCGGATTTTTCAGCTCGCTGTTCTTGGCTCATGTCTCACCCCCTTTGGGTCGTCGGTGCTCGCAGAGCGAACACCGAAGCATTGTCAAAAGAGTTCGACAAGGGGATTCAGAGTCCGCCTAATCGGGCTCGTGATGGTCTCCCATCACAATTTCGGGCCTAGGGCCACCAGAGGTCTACGGCGAGCAAAATTTGGTTGTCAGATTAGGCTAGAGGCGGGATCAGCAATTGCAAACTGGCAAATGTCGATGATTCGAATTTATTCGGTACCGAGTCTGCTTGGATCAACTTTGACACCTGGCCCCATGGTTGATGAGACAGTTACCTTCTTGATGTAACGGCCCTTAGTCGACGCTGGGCGAGCTCGTTCAATTTCCTCCATGACAGCTGCGAAATTAGCAACGAGATCAGTCGCCTCAAAGCTAGTTTTGCCAATCGCAAGCTGAACGTTGCCGTATTTATCAGTTCGATATTCGACTTTCCCGCCTTTGAATTCACCCACTGCTTTGGCGATCTCAGTCGTTACCGTGCCTGACTTCGGGTTAGGCATCAGACCACGCGGCCCAAGGACGCGCCCTAGTTTGCCCACTAATGGCATCATGTCCGGTGTAGCTATAGCGAGGTCAAATTCAGTGAATCCGCCTTCGATGCGTTCGGCTAGATCCTCCGCTCCGACTACATCAGCTCCTGCCTCAGTCGCTTCGACAGCTAAGTCCCCTTGGGCGAAGACTGCTACTCGCACATCACCGCCAGTTCCTGAAGGCAACGCAACCGTTCCTCTGACCATCTGGTCTGCTTTGCGTGGGTCTACGCCCAATCCAACAGCGATATCAACTGCCTCATCAAAGTTCGCTGAGGCCAATTCTTTTACCAGTCCAACAGCTTCGGCAGGTTCATGGAACTTTTGCCGATCAAAACGTTCAGCTGCGTCCGAGTATTTTTTTCCACTCATTAGTGTCGCCTTTCAGCTACCTCTTCGTACGCAGTTATTGGGTGAGGTCCCCCCAATAGGCGTTTATAACTAAGAACCTTGAACTTCTATCCCCATCGAGCGTGCGGTACCCGCGACTTGAAGTTTCGCCGCTTCAATATCGTTAGCGTTCAAATCGGGCATCTTGATGTTGGCTATTTCTTCTAGTTGTGATTGAGAAATCGATCCGACTGGGTCTTCTCGACCAGGTTCGTGTGCAGCTTTATCAAGTCGAGCGGCTTCTCGAATAAGGACGGACGTTGGCGGCGTTTTAGTGATGAACGTAAACGACCGATCTTCAAAGATGGTGATCTCAACGGGGACGATAGATCCGCGCTGATCTTCGGTCTGAGCGTTATAGGCCTTACAAAAGTCCATAATTTGAACGCCGTGGGGACCAAGTGCCGTGCCCACAGGAGGCGCGGGGCTAGCTTGTCCAGCTGGGATCTGAATCTTGACCATTGCGGCGACTTTCTTTTTCGCCATTAGCGTTCTCCGTGTTGGTGGGGCTCAGGCTTTAGCAAGAGCGAGACATGTCATTGTTTCGGGTTGACCGCAAGATGACAACCAGCTTGGGATCAAATTTTTGCAACTTGGGCGAAATCTAGTTCCACTGGTGTTTCGCGACCAAAGATGTTGACCAGCACTTTGACCTTCAGTTGCTCTTCATTTATCTCGACTATCTCACCCTGGAAATCAGCGAACGGGCCTTCCTTAATTCGGACACTCTCGTTGAGTTCGTAGAGCAGCCGAGGTTTAATCTTTCGCTGCGGCTCTTCACCGTCTTTCTTAACTGCCAGGAAGTTGTCTACTTCTTTTCGGCGTAGTGGTGATGGTTTTCCGGCGGGGCCCGCGAATCCCGTTACGCCAGGAGTGTTTCGGATCATGTGGTGCACATCATCGTTTCGACGACACCGGATCAATAAATAGCCAGGGAACATCTTTTTCTGGACGACAACACGCTGACCATTGCGGAACTCGGTGACATCTTCCATTGGAACTACGACTTCGTAAATCTTGTCTTCCATATCAAAAGACTGAACGCGGGCTTCTAGATTCTGTTTGACCTTCTTCTCATAACCAGACTGTGTATGGACGACAAACCACTTTCCCGGCCTGTCGTAGGCAGATACTTCTTGTGCGGCCTCCTCGAGAAGTTCGTCCTCGTTGATCACCTCAGTGTCTTCCGCGGTGCTGTCTGTTTCAACGCCACCGCCCTCTAGGTCGGCAGCGGTTTCGGGATCTGTCGAAGTTTCGGTGCCCAATAAGCGTCGGGCAGCTGCCATCGGATCTGTGCTTGAAGAATCAGTGTCAGTCATTAGTTCACATCGAAGAGGCGTAGGACCCCTTCGCCGGTTAGGTAGTCCAGACCTGCGATCAATGCAGTCAGGACAACGATGGTGACGAAGACGACTACTGAATAGTTGACGATTTCGTCCTTAGTGGGCCACACCACTTTGCGCAGCTCGCCTTTGACTTCACCTACAAACTGTCGAGGACCTGCGCGTTCTGTATCGGGGGATGCTCCAGCTGCAGCAGCGCGACGGTCACGATTGGCGATAGGAGCGCCGTCGGCACTCATTTCGCCCTGCTTTTGCAGATGCCTTCGTGTTTGTCGATTCATTGCCATGTGTTTGGTCCGTGTTCGGAGGTGAATAAGTTAACTGTTGAGGGCAACAGCGGAGCAGGGCAGGAGGGACTTGAACCCACAACCTTCGGTTTTGGAGACCGGTGCTCTACCAAATTGAGCTACTGCCCTCAGCGGAAAGAAACTTCCTTACTATGAGGCACGAAAAACGATAGCAGCGGGCCTGAGGGTTTCCTTTCTTAACGCACATTGACCTTGTATTAGGACCTTGTATTAGCTTGCTTGGCTGGTCCGGCGACGCCCAGACCTAGAGGTCAATCCGAAGGCAAGCGCCACTCCTAAAGCGCATAGACCTGCGATTTTTGATCTTTGCCGTCGAATAATAAGTGGGCGTCGATCTAAGGAATCGACCGACTCAAGGATGCGAGTCGCTAAACCCCCTGGAATGGGTAGTTCATCTCGTAAAGATTGTAGTTCTCGCTGTATGCGCCGCTCGCGAGACATTTCGGCCTGGCAGCGCAGACAGTGCCGGGCATGGTCCCTGAGCTTCAGGGAACCAATTATCTCTCCACGGGCCATCGCCCTAATCTGCTTTTGATGACGGTCACACTGCATGGCTAGCTCCATATGAGTTGCCGGGAGTGACAATAACTTCATCTATTTCGCGGCTGGCTTGTACAGCGAGACGCATTCGCTTTCGCCCTCGATGTAGACGTACTTTGACTGCAGTAGCTGAAATTCCCAATTGTTTCGCAATTTCCGCATGAGCGAGATCGAAGACATCGCTTAGGACGACGACCGCTCGTAAATTTGCGGGAAGGTCATCTAAGGCATTTTGCACTTCGGCGCTGATTTCATTGTCATCTAGCCGACGCTCGGGGTAATAGTCACCATTTAGGTCTACAAAGTCTTGCTGGATTTGGTCGTAACGGTAGCGACTGCGGCGCGCCAGCAACGTATTTGCACAGTTGACCGTGATGCGATGCATCCAAGTACTAAATCTCGCTTCGCCGCGAAAGTCGATTAGGCCTCGGTAAGCCCTGAAGTACGCTTCTTGCACCACGTCAAGTGCATCATGATGATTTCGCGTCAGCCGCGCAGCCAGCATAAATATGTCGCTATAGGTTGCCTCCACAAGGCGCTCGAAGGCCTCGTCATCGCCGTCACGAGCGGCTGCGACGTCGGCACGAATCTGCGGTGTCGGCATGACTTGACGCTACTCGCCATTTAGCGGCCTTGTGGGCGACGGCCGTAGTTGTTGGTTATAACCGTGATTTAGTGCGGCTTCGTTGTCTATATCCTGACCGTTTGATCACTGGTTGTAGCGGGACCGGGACTCGAACCCGGGACCTCACGATTATGAGCCGTGCGCTCTGACCAACTGAGCTATCCCGCCATGCTCTTTCGAGCGAGCCACGACCGGGATTCGAACCCGGGACCTCCTCCTTACCATGGAGGCGCTCTACCAACTGAGCTATCGCGGCAACCATGAACGGGCGAACCCGCGCAGACTTGAAAGCTTACGGATCAACACCGATGATGCACAACCCCGTGAACGGTACCTTTGGATATATGAAGGTCCGTTTGGCCCAACTTTCTGATGCTGCGGAAATTGCTGACATCTACAACCACGAAGTTGTTTCCGGTGTCGCGACCTTCGATTTAGTTCCAAAATCTCTTGAAGAGCAACGGGAGTGGCTTCGTGATCGATCCGGAGCACTGCCGTGTGTTGTCGCTCTGAATGAGGGTGATGCGGTCGTTGGGTGGGCGTGTCTTTCGAAGTATCGAGACAGACCCGCGTACGGGACCAGCGTCGAAGATTCCATCTATGTCCATCAAGACCATCAGGGCATTGGGATCGGAAATTTATTGCTCGCAGAATTGACACGACTTGCTGATGAATACGGATTCCACTCGACTTTCGCACGAATAGCAGGCGACAACCCTTCCTCAGTTGCTCTTCATCAAAAACATGGTTTCGAGCTTGTGGGTGTGGAAAAAGAAGTTGGGCGTAAGTTCGGGCGGTGGCTAGATGTCACCATCATGCAGCGACTCACTCACAGAGTTTGAATTTATTCTCTTTAGAAATGCCAAGGGAACTGCTTGAAGTCTTGTTCGCGCTTTTCAAGAAATGCGTCACGCCCCTCGACCGCCTCATCGGTTCCGTAAGCCAAACGAGTGGCTTCACCCGCGAACACTTGCTGTCCTATCAAGCCATCATCGGTGAGGTTCAATGCGAACTTTGCCATGCGTTGCGCCGTTGGTGATTTCGAGTTGATTTCCTTCGCCCATTCCAGCGCCGTATTTTCCAGTTCTTTGTGTTCCACGACGGCGTTGACGTCACCCATCAAAAATCGTTCTTCGGCATCGTAGGTACGTCCTAGGAAAAATATTTCACGCGCTTTTTTCTGACCAACTTGTTTCGCTAAGTAGGCCGAACCAAATCCTCCGTCAAAGCTGGCTACATCAGTATCAGTTTGTTTGAAACGCGCATGTTCGCGACTGGCGAGGGTCAGGTCAGCTGTGACGTGGAGGCTATGTCCGCCACCTGCCGCCCAACCAGGAACTACACAGATCACTACCTTGGGCATCATCCTGATTAACCGCTGACATTCGAGGATGTGGAGTCTGCCCACTTGGGCTGGGTCAATGGTTTCGCTTGTTTCTCCCTCGGCATATTTGTAACCGTCTTTCCCCCGAATACGTTGATCTCCTCCTGAACAGAAAGACCATCCAGCATCTTTGGTAGATGGGCCATTGCCTGTCAGCAATACAACTCCAACGTCAGTACTCATCCGAGCATGGTCTAAAGCGGTATAGAGCTCATCAACTGTGTTCGGTCTAAAGGCGTTACGAATGTCGGGTCGATCAAAGGCGATGCGAACTGTGCCTTGGTCTATCGCTCGGTGGTAGGTGATGTCTTTGAAATCGAATCCTTCGAGTTCGCGCCACCGCGAAGCATCAAAGATGTCTGAAACATTCGGCAAGTAAGACATTGGACTCCTGAACCGTCAAGGGTTGTAGTCGTAGATTAGAGGCGTACGTCGAAGGGGACATCATGAAGTTTGGTCTTAGATATTGCAATACCGATAAGTACGCGGCAGATACAGCACTTGCCGTGGAGCTCGTGCAGGCCGGTGAAGAAGCTGGATTTGAATCCGCGTGGACGGTCGAACACACCGTTATTCCATCTGGATATGAGTCGGTCTATCCATATAGCGAGTCCGGGAAGATCGCTGGAGGCGCCGAAGATCTCAACTTGCCTGATCCACTGATCTGGATGGCTCATATGGCGGGTGCTACGAAAACCATCAAATTTGGCACGGCAATCTTGATCTTGCCCCAGCACTCGCCTGTTGTCTGCGCTGCTCAAGTGGCAACATTGGACTACATGTCTGGTGGGAGAGTGCTTCTGGGCATAGGGGTTGGCTGGCTGAAAGAGGAGTTCGACGCGATCGGGGCGCCTTTTGAACGACGCGGACCGCGAACGGATGAATATGTGGCAGCAATGCGAGAGTTATGGGCTAACGACTGCGCCACGTTCGAAGGTGAATTCGTCCAGTTTGTCGATACTTATTGTCTGCCCAGACCTGTAGCCGGGTCAGTTCCGATAATTGTGGGAGGAGATACCGACTTCGCGGCTCGCCGAGCTGGTCGACTTGGTGACGGCTACTTCCCTGCTCGCGACACTCCCCAAGAGCGGATTGACCTTGCGCGACGAACTGCCGAAGAATGCGGAAGAGACCCTGATTCTTTGGAAATCACTATGCCCATGCCAGAAGATCCAGATGACATTCCAAAAATGAAAGCTCGAGGTGTTGATCGGCTTGTCGTACCGGTTACAGCGATGGCGGGGATGCCAACTCTTATCGATTCGCCCGAAGATGCTCTGCGTTTTGGGGACATCATTGCGCAATACTCTGATTTGTAGATTCTTTATGCCCAACCCTTGTGCGTGAACCGTGCGAGGGTGTCACGGTCATATTGATCAACTAACGCTACTTCCCAGTCGAGGTACTGCTGCATTGCCCGTCGTGCTACGTGAGCATCTCCTGGGTCATATGGAAGGACGACCTGTGGGCTACTAAATGTGAGGTCACTAGTTCCATGTTCAAGTGAACTGGCATCGCCAGGTTCGTCGTTAAGTACATGAGTTTCCCAACCCATTTCTTTGAGCCAAGAAGCCGTCATCGTGGCTCTTGTGAGGTCGTCATCAGCTAGAACTACCCGCGATCCTCGGGTAATTGCATATTCGTCTGTGGCTTGAACTAGTTGACCTCCTGGAGCATTTCTGAAACCGGCACGATGGCCTGCTTTGTATTCGGCGGGTGTCCGAACATCAAACTGATACAGCGTCCGTGAGTCATCAGATTTCCATTGGTTCATGGTGGAACTGGTTATTTGGCTCACATCGAAACGTTTGGAGACTTCTTGCGCAGCAGCTGATGCCTGATGCCGGCCTGTGATGGTAGGGGTCGGTGTCACATCGTCATTGCCATGGTCCAACGTCAAGTCGGCAAGTTCCCATCCCATGGTTCCATTCTCTAATGCGACCACATCGTTAGGGATTCCTGCTCGCACTAGTGATTCCGCTCCGAGAATGCTGCGGGTTCGTCCCGCACAGTTCACGACAACTGTGACGTCTTGTTCCAGTAAATCGAACACTCGGTGCACAAGTTCTCCGCCCGGACACGAGCGACCGGTGGGAATACTCATGCGGTTGAACTCACGTTCGGTGCGCGAGTCCAAAATAACTAATGGACGCCCTTCTGATATCCATCCGTTGAGTTGTTCTGCCTTTACGTGTGGCGTTCCATAGTGACGTTCAACTAATTCGCCAAACAGCTTCGACGGCACATTCACACCTGAATAAAGTTCATGTCCCGCCTGTACCCAAGATCCGATGCCGCCTTCTAAGACTTTGACGTTTGTCCATCCATTTTCCTTGAGGATGGATTGAAGTCCTCTAGCCTCGTCTTCTTCTTCTCCTGCAATGACTATTGGAGTGGAGAGACGCGGGAGGAGAACTTCAGCGGCTACGAGTGCGTCGTCAAGGCGGAGGCTTGCGGCCCATAAAAGATGGCCTTGGCTATAGGTTTCGTGATCTCGGGGATCAACGATCGCTAATTCGTCGGTACCGCTGATGGCTGTTGCAAGTTCGCTAACTGAAACGCCGTCTGTCGTCACGAGCGAGCGTCAATTATTGGATAGCGAATTTTCATAGTTCGCCATTCTCCGTCAGGTTCACTCCAATAGTTACGCGGAGGAAGATCCAATAGATCGTGTCCATAGCAGTGGAAATTTAGTGACCCACCCTGCACATGTATGGAATGGACGTCATCGGGTAGGAAAGCGATGCCTGTCCCGTGCTCAACCACAAATTCTTCTGCGATTTGAGGTGGTCCTTGACCAGCTACCTGTTCATATCTTCGGTTAGTTTCCTGACCTTCCAAGCCCACAATGCAAGCCCAAGTTAGGTGGTCGTGTGGTGGAGCTTGGGTTGTGTCGGCGACTGACTGCATGTAGAGCGCGAATCGGTGATCTTCGTCCTGGGACAGTAGGTACAGGGTGCTGCCGTCTTTTGAATCATCGGGTGGGAAGTCACTCCAGGGGAACAGTTCTTTTTGTCGCGCTAGTTCAATGAGCCGTTGCCGAATTAACTCAACAGAGTCACGGTCAATCCCTGCAGCATCGATATCTCTGATGTCTGACATCGCTGCTGCGACTGCGGCGGTTCTTTGTGCGTTGGCCATTATCTATTGGTCTCCATCAAATGACCTCTAACGACCTTTCCATTGAGGAGGACGTTTCTCAGAAAAGGCAACTGGTCCTTCTACGTAATCCTCGCTCTTAGTCATCGCTTTGACCGCTTGATACTTTCCTTCGTGAGCGGCTCGCACTCCAGCCTGGTCCAATCCTTGCATCGCGGCCTGCTTGGTCGCTCGGATTGACATGGGTGAACATTCGAGGATCATCTCTGCCCAGCGGTGAGCTTCGTTAAGTGCCTCTCCCTCGGGTGCTACCGCTGTTACGAACCCCAACTCATAACCCTCCTGGGCCAAGACATGACGTCCTGTCAACATCATCCCCATAGCGCGTTTGAGCCCAATCTGCCGGGGAAGACGGTGGACTCCCGCGGCTAAGGCAGCCAACCCAACCTTGGGCTCTGGTAATGCCATGCGAGCATTTTCACTAGCGATGATCATGTCGCAAGCTAAGGCGATTTCGAAGCCACCGCCCATCGCAACTCCGTTGACTGCCGCAATAACGGGTTTATCGAGATCCCATCGAGAGGTGAGCCCTCCGAATCCGCTTTCGGGCATAGCGGATCGGTCTCCACCTTCGGCTTGGTACCGCAAGTCATTCCCGGCGCTGAAGGCGCGGTCACCGGCGCCTGTCACGATCGCTACCCACAAATCCGGGTCGTTCTGGAATTCATCAAATAGTTCTGCCATCTCAGCGTTACCGGGTGGATGCAGCGCGTTCATTCGTTCGGGTCGGTTAATTGTGACGGTGAAAATTCGACCATCACGTTCTGCGTAACAGGAATCAGCCATGTCCGGAAGTTAGTCCAAGATCGTTATCGGCCGCCCGTTCTTGTTACTCACATGAACAGGACGGTGGGTGGTGCCCTTTCATTCACACGTTCCGTCGGTTGTTGGCGACGCTGTGCACGTCTGGGCCGAACGCGACGAACGGCGAGCTGTAATGCTCGCCGTTCGTGGTGGGCCGGGGAGGATTCGAACCTCCGTAGGTGTGAACCGACGGGTTTACAGCCCGTTCCCTTTGGCC
>JAYZKK010000009.1:0-27654 GCA_036163555.1 Actinomycetota bacterium | reverse complement strand
CGGTTGTGCTCCAAGCAGGAGATTGCGCTGAGTCTTTCGATCTGAGCAGTGCTGATGAGATCCGCGACAAATTGAAGGTCATTCTCCAAATGGCTGTAGTTCTTCAGTACTCGGCAGGGTTACCGGTAGTCAAGGTTGGTCGGATAGCCGGCCAGTTTGCGAAACCACGTTCTTCGGGAACAGAGACCCGCGACGGCGCGACATTGCCAAGTTTCCGCGGTCACATTGTGAACGACATAACCTTCGACTCTGATTCACGTACACCGGACCCGAAGCGTTTGCTGGAGGCCTACAACACGTCAGCGGCGACGCTGAACCTCTTGCGTGCGTTCACCCGAGGTGGGTACGCGGACCTGCGACAAGTACATAACTGGAATCAAGAATTTGTGGCTTCGAGCCCTGTAGGTGAACGCTATGAGCGTCTCGCTGAGGGTATCGAGCGGGCGTTGCACTTCATGACGGCATGTGGTTTCGATACTGATGACGCCGCTATGCGTCAAGTCGAGCTCTACACAAGCCACGAGGCCCTACTACTGGGCTATGAGCAGGCGTTGACTCGTCAGGACAGCATCACTGGTACCTGGTACGACTGCTCTGCCCACATGCTGTGGATCGGCGAACGGACTCGTGAATTAGATGGAGCTCATGTCGAATTTCTTAGAGGCGTACACAACCCGATTGGATGCAAAATCGGACCAAGTACCTCCCCGGCTGATGCTCTGGCCCTATGTGAAGCGCTCAACCCCGACAAAGTCCCGGGACGCTTAACTCTTATTAGTCGCATGGGTGCAGAAAAAGTGGGAGATGTCTTACCGGAGATCCTGCGTAAGGTGACAGATGCGGGTCATCCCATCGTTTGGGAATGTGACCCGATGCATGGAAACACCTATGAAACCGACAGTGGCGTGAAAACCAGAGATTTCGACGTCATCATGGATGAGGTCCGCCAGTATTTCGACGTGCACAAGGCTGAAGGAACCTGGCCCGGTGGGGTTCACTGTGAACTGACCGGCGATGCTGTAACCGAGTGTGTGGGTGGCGGTGATGCGTTAGCCGCAGAGCACCTGAATGATCGTTATGAGACGATGTGTGATCCTCGGCTCAACGGCCGGCAGTCTCTAGATCTGGCCTTCCATGTGGCAGAGCTTCTGTCCGAGTTTCGCTGAAGAACGGCCCTTTAGGGCTGGCTAGGCGAGGTGGTCGACGAAACCTTCGAGTTGTCGTAGGTTCCGACATTCAAAGACTCCGTCAGCATGTGTCGCATATTCGGTGATCACCGAATCACCCGTGTCCCAATATGACTTAGGTTCGGGGTTGAGCCAAAAGACGGATCTAGCCTTTTTCGCTGTTTCTTTGACCACCCAGGCGTTGGTCGCGTGGTAGTTATTTCTGGCATCACCTAGGAACATCACAGTCGATTTGGAATTGATCTCCGATCCGTAGTTCTCCCAAAAAACTCCGAACGCATGCCCGTAGTCGGAGTGTCCGTCAACCCACACAACGTCTGCTTCGGTGTTGACCCTATGAACTGCGTTTGTAATGTCTTCTTCGTCTTGGAACATGTGAGTTACTTCGTCAAGCCCGTCAATAAAAACGAACGACCGGACTTTGCTGAACTGATTCTGTAACGCGTAGACGAGATGGAGCGTGAACCTGGCAAATGCAGCCACCGAACCCGAGATATCCGCCACGACGACTAGTTCGGGCTTGTTGGGGCGCGGGTTCTTGAATCGCGGTTCGGCGGGCACTCCCCCGTAGCTCAACGATTGGCGAACAGTTGCCCGAAAATCTAGTGGGCCTTTCCTCTTGTGTTTTCGTTTGCGAGCGAGGCGTGCCGCAAGCTTTCTCGTCAAAGGCTGTATGGCTTTGCGGATGTTTGCCATTTCTTCGCGCGATGCATGCATGAAATCGACGTCTTCTGGCAGCGGTTTACGAAGGGTTTTTGCCATAGCTTCGACGCCTCGATCGGCTACAAGTCTGCGTCGAATCTCCGCTTCGATTTCTCTTTTCAGATCTTCAATTCGATTTTCAAATTCTTCTCGCTCAAGTCGTTCCTGAAGTGACGTCATGTCCCCTTCGGAGCGTTCTTGGGCCTGTTCCATCAAACGGTCCAGCATCCCATCCAGGTCGAGGTTGCGAAGGGTGCGGTACAGGTAATAGGTGCCTCCCACAGGGCGACCAGGTTCCATTCCGGCGAACTGTGTGACGGCAGCCCTGGCCATCGCTGCCATCATGGCTTCGTCCGCGTTCATCAACGCGCGAAACAGCATTTCTGCTATTTCTTCTGGGCTCATATCTTCGGCGGAGCCTTGGCCACCCATGCCCCGCATTTGTTGAGACATCCATTCTTCGAGGGAGTCTTCGTCGATCTCTCCCTCTTCATCGAGGACGTTGTACTCGGGGCCTCGAAGAGAGAAATACACTTCGAAGACTGTTTCGAATGCCTTCCAATGTTGTTCGTTTTTCACCAGCGTTGCAGCCAGCGCGTACTTGAACGCGTCTCTGTCCTCTATCGGAATGTGTTTGACGGCCTCCATCGCGTCAAGGTTTTCGGTCAAAGAAACAGGGAGACCAGCGTTTCTTAGTTCGACGACGAAGCCACTCATTAGATCTAGCATCGACTCATCCTTCGACTGTCAGTTCCTTGGCCGTCTTTTCAATATCGGACTGATACTTGAGAAGAACGTGTAGTGACTCTTTGGCTTGTTCGACGTCGATACTTTGAACTCCTAGCAGGACCAAAGTCCGTGCCCAGTCAAGGGTCTCAGAAACCGATGGGCTTTTCTTCAACTCGATTTGCCTAATAGACCTGACTATACGTGCAACCTGTTCGGCCAAGTTGTCACTTATGCCATCGACCTTGGTGAGGACGATTTCTTTTTCTCGTTCCAGTTGCGGGTAGTCGATGTGAAGGAACAGGCAGCGACGTTTCAACGCTTCAGAGAGTTCCCTGGTGTTATTGGAGGTAAGGAACACGATGGGGATCTGCTTTGCCTCTATCGTTCCCATCTCAGGAATAGAGACTTGGTAGTCAGAGAGAATCTCCAGCAACAACGCCTCGGTTTCCACTTCGACTCGATCAACCTCATCAATGAGCAAAACGACTTTCTCTTCTGCGCTAATGGCTTCCAAGAGAGGTCGCGTCAGCAAGAATTCGTCATTGAAAATGTCATCTTGCAAGTCAGTCCAGTCTTCGTTGCTCGCGTCTGAACCTCGATCCGCCTGGATTCGAAGGAGCTGCTTTTTGTAGTTCCATTCGTAGAGAGCTTTGGCCTCGTCTAAACCTTCGTAACATTGCAGCCTGATTAGTCGTGCATCGGTCATCGCGGCAACAGATTTTGCTAGTTCAGTCTTACCAGTTCCTGCAGGTCCTTCGACAAGGACAGGCTTGCCTAGCTTTTCAGCGAGGAAAACAACACTTGCAATGCCGTCATCAGCTAAATACTCAACGTCTTTTAGTCCGTCACGTACAGACGCGAGGTCGCCGAACATTGTGTCGCCCATTTAGTGTCTCCTTGTCAGGTGCTGGGCGTTGGATCATCCACGAGTTTGACCCTGCCCATTCACGATGTATTTAGTTGTTGTTAGTTGTTCGAGACCCATGGGACCCCGAGCATGAAGCTTTTGTGTACTGATACCTATTTCGGCTCCGAAACCAAATTCTTCGCCATCTACGAACCTAGTTGATGTATTGACCAGAACGGCGGCTGCATCAACTCTGCTAATGAACTCTTGTGCAGCGACTTGGTCGCTGGTGATGATTGCCTCGCTATGCCCAGTGCTATGAGCATTGACATGTTTAATAGCTTGTTCAAGGTCATCTACCACTCGAACACTCATTTTGAGGTCTAGGTATTCGGTAGACCAGTCCTCTTCGGTAGCTGGTGCGATCGATGGGACCAGTGTTTGTGCTCGGTCATCGCCCACTAGTTCAACTCCATCCAGTGCTTCAGCTATCTCAGGAAGGAAGTGATCCGCTATATCTGAGTGGACAACGAGCGACTCGGCTGCGTTGCACACCGATGGTCGTTGCATTTTTGCGTTCACTACGACGTTGCTTGCTAAGCCGAGATCGGCTGCGCTGTCAACATATATGTGGCAGTTCCCATCGCCGTCAATCACATAAGGGACAGTCGCGTTTTCTAAAACGGAGTTGATGAGCGAAGGGCCACCACGAGGGATCAGGCAATCAATCTGTTCGCGCAGTTGCATGAATTCGATGGCTGTGTCGTGTGAAGTGTCTGTTACTAGCACCAGGACGTCTTCGGGGAGGCCTGCTTTAGCAATTCCTTCGCGCAAGGCACCCGCTATAGCAATATTGGAGTCAATTGCAGCAGAAGACCCTCGCAGGAATGCTGCGTTACCGGATTTGAGGCAGAGTCCGAACGCGTCACTAGTAACGTTGGGGCGGTTTTCGTAGATGATCGCTACAACGCCGAGTGGTACTTGGACCTTTTGGATTTGTAGACCGTTTGGTCGTGTCCAACTTTCGGTGATGGTTCCCACAGGATCTGGTAATTCAATGAGTTTTCGGAGGCCTTCAGCCATTGCTTCGACTCGAGGGGCGTCAAGGCGGAGTCGGTCGATGACGGTGTCAGGCGTATCTGCGTCGCGGGCGCGTTCGATGTCAGCCAGATTCGCATCCAAAATTTCTTGAGTTGCGGCAACAAGACAGTCGGCCGTCGTGCGAAGAGTTTCGTTCTTATCTTCCGTGGAGGCTGTTGCCAGGGTCTGAGAAGCTGCTTTTGCGCGTTCGCCTAGGTCTCTCATCGACGAAATATCGCTTGTCGGATCACTTCGGGCCACTTCCGCAGACTACCGCCGATCTGGTCTTAAACCCGTTCCTTGGTGGTGCTAGCTATGTCGGATCGTCAAGGAGGACGAGATCGTCGCGGTGGATCGCAACGGGTGATGTGCCAGGTAGAAGGTCTTCGGTGCGACTTCCTTTCCACCTTTGCGCCGTTTCACTGTCGAAGGCCATGAGCCCTTTCGCGAAGACTTCACCTGAAAGGTTTGAGATTTCTACGGCATCGCCGACAGAGAAGGTCCCTTGAACTTCAGTAATTCCAGCGGTCAAGAGCGATCCACCGCCTTCTGACAAGGCTTTGGTGGCTCCGTCGTCGACTGTGATTCGGCCATTGGCGGAGACTGCAAATCCGATCCAAAGTTTTCTCGCCGCGACGTGAGTTTCTCTAGCTGGCACGGCAGTACCTGTTCCTGCAATGCCGGCTATTGCATCGGAAAGGACATTGTCTCGATCGGCTGCAGCGATGACAGTTCTCACGCCGCTCCATGAAGCCATTCGTGCTGCCGCGAGCTTGGAAGCCATCCCTCCACTTCCTCTGCTGCCTGCGGTGCCGGCGACCTGCTGTATTGATTCGTCGATGGCGGCTATTTCTTCGATCAGCGTCGCGTTAGGTTCGATTCGGGGATCCGCCGTCAGCACGCCAGCCGTGTCGGTGAGGAGTACCAACAGATCAGCCCGAAGTAGGTTGGCGACAAGTGCCGCTATGCGGTCGTTATCTCCGTATCTGATTGCGTCATCGGCTACAGCATCATTTTCATTAACTATGGGCACGACGTTGAGACGTAACAAGTGTTTGAAGGTTGCCTCGGCGTGCAGATACTGGTTGCGGTCTCTGAAATCGTGAGGAGCAAGAAGAACTTGCCCTGTCGCTACTCCGTGGGAGTTGAATTCATCGCCGTATGCTCTCATAAGGTCGATTTGTCCGACCGCGGAGATCGCTTGGAGAACTTCTGGTTCCTCAGGTCGGTTTACACCTAAACGTTGCACACCGGCGGTAATGGCACCTGAAGTGACTACAACCAGCTCATGTCCCTGGGCGCGGGCCATCACAACTTCAGCGACAAGCTTCGATAGGGCGACGACGTTCACTTCGCCCCCTTCGCTTGTGAGCGACGATGTCCCGATCTTTACGATGACACGCATCAATAGATTCCTATTCCTCTTACACAAACTAGTTATCGGGTTCGTACTCAAATTGGAAGGACCCGATAACTACTACATCTCCTGCCACTGCCCCAGCCCGGGCCAATGCTCTGGGCACTCGTAGCTGTTGTAATCGTTCCTGAGCATGATTCATTGCATCAATATCGGTGAGATCAGAAAGAGCTACAGCTCGAAGGGCCTGTCTTCCCAACACTTCGAAGGATCCATCGTCTTGTCGCACTACTTGGATGCCTTCGGGCGTCGGTCGATGCACCACGTACTGCGTTGGTTGTTCGTCAGCATTCCGCGTCTCTTCTACTAGTTGACGAAGCTGCCCGATGAGAACGTCTAGTCCTTGTCCTGTCACCGCTGAAATCGTCGAACCTGTCCAAGGCAGGCTGGCTACGTCGGATTTTGTGCCAACGACTAGTCTCGGCCGGTCCAGCAATCGGGCATCATATTCGCGAAGTTCTCGCATCAATATTTCTTCTTGCACGTCGGGGGGTTTAGCTTCAACTTCTGCCAAGTCAACGAGCACCAGCAGCACTCTGGCTCGTTCTACGTGGCGGAGGAACTGATGACCTAATCCTCGTCCGGCGGCAGCGCCTTCGATTAGACCAGGTACGTCTGCGACAACCATTTCAAAATCATCACTGGTTCGTACTACTCCCAGATGAGGGGACAGCGTCGTAAAAGGGTAGGAAGCCACTTTGGGTTTCGCAGCGGAAATTCGAGAGATCAGCGTACTTTTCCCCGCGTTAGGGAATCCTACGAGTGCGACGTCGGCCATTAGTTTTAGTTCTAGGCGCAGCCATCGTTCTTCACCGATCTCTGCCTGCTCCGCAAATGCGGGAGCTCTGCGTTTATTGGACAAGAACCGTGCGTTTCCGCGGCCACCTCTGCCTCCTGCTGCAGCTAGCCATCGGTCTCCTGCGCCTACTAAGTCAGCGAGGATTTCTCCATCGAAGTCTCTGATTACAGTTCCTTCGGGGACGCTAACGATTAGGTCGTCTCCGTTCTTGCCGTGCTTTTTTTTGCCTTGACCGTGTGATCCATCGTCGCCCCGCCGGAAAGGAAAATCCTTGAATGCCAAAAGAGAGGACACGTTCTGGTCAGCCACTAACCATACGTCTCCGCCTGTGCCACCATCACCGCCATCGGGCCCGCCACGCGAGACGTGGGCTTCGCGCCGGAATGAAACACATCCAGCTCCTCCGTCTCCACCCTTGGCGTGGAGATTGCATTCATCAACGAAACCCGCCATAAGGTCCGAGGATACGGGGGTAATGGGCGCTGACTGAAACGGAAATAGAACTAGCCGCAGGAATATTGTTGAGAAGTAAGCCGAAGAGGCACTAGTTGGTTAGTCAGTTACGACGTCAACTAGGCGCCTTCCTTTGCGGTATCCAAACTTGACAACACCGTCACTGGTCGCGAAAAGGGTGTCGTCCTTGCCGATTCCAACGTTCTGTCCTGGATGAAATTTGGTGCCGCGTTGGCGGACGATGATGCCTCCGGCGTGAATCATTTGACCGGCGAACACTTTCACTCCAAGCCGTTGAGCATTGGAATCGCGTCCGTTCTTGGTGGAGCCGCCACCTTTGGTCTTGGACATTTCAGCCCCTCGCTATTTCAGTGATTTCGATGGTCGTATACCGCTGTCGATGCCCCCATCGGCGACGGTTGTTGGTCTTGTTCTTGTAGGTAAAGCCGCGGATTTTTTCGCCCTTGATCTCGCCGACTACGCGAGCGGTTACAGAGGCTCCGGCTAGTTCGTCATTGGTTGACATAACAGCGTCGTCATCTACCAACAAAATTGGGTTAAAGGTGACCTCTGAGCCTTCGTCGGCGTGGAGAAGTTCAACGTTGAGAACCTGTCCGGTTTCAACCTTTTCTTGTTTCCCGCCGGTGGCGATTACTGCGTACATAAGATCCTTCATGCTACCGGGTGTCTCGTTGCTCACAAACAGTTGACATAGATGATCAGACCTTGAGAACTGACTGGTGGAGTTCGACTCCGCGACCATCACAATGCTCACAGGCGCTGCTCAGTGACTCCAAGAGCCCTTCTCCTGTTCTCCTGCGAGTCATTTCCACAAGACCTAGCTCTGAGATGCCGGATACTTGAGTTCTGGTTTTGTCTCGCGCTAACGCCTTTTCGAAGCTGCTGACAACTTCGTCTCGGTTCTTTTTTATTTCCATATCGATGAAGTCGATCACAATGATTCCACCTATATCTCGAAGTCGAAGCTGTTTCGCTATTTCTTCAGCCGCCTCAAGGTTGTTGCGGAATACAGTTTCTTCCAGGTTCGATTTGCCCACGTTCTTGCCTGTGTTCACGTCGATGACTGTTAACGCCTCGGTGTGGTCAATGACGAGAGACCCTCCAGATGGAAGCCATACCTTTTGGTCGACTGCTTTTCGCAGCTGTTCGGCAACGTGGTATCGCTCAAAGAGCGGAAGTGTTTCAGTTTTCGGATCGTGGAACTCAATTCGATCTGCCAGAGCTGGGGTTACTGTTTCCATGTAACCCTTGACCTGCTGGAAGAGGGCGGGGTCATCGATTACCACCCCTCGATAATCCCTGTTGAATTCCTCACGAATGACTCTTACGACTAGCTCTGGTTCTCTGAACAGCAGACTCGGCGCCTTTGCGCTACTGGCCAGCTCATTGATCTGTTGCCACTGATCCAACAGTCGTCGAACATCGCGTTCTATTTCTTCTGCTGTCACATCTTGCGCGGCGGTTCGAACGATCACACCGTGTTCGGAAGGTTTTACCTTGTCGAGAATATTTCGGAGTCGACGTCGCTCTTTATCGTTGAGTCTCTTAGAGATTCCGTAGGTATCACTGTTGGGGACCAACACCACAAACCGTCCCGGAAGGCTGACTTCTGTCGACAGTCGGGCGCCTTTGTGGGCAATCGGGTTCTTTGTTACCTGACAAAGTATCGATTGTTGAGCACTGAGAAGGTCTTCGATTCGAGCATCGTCTTGTCTTCGGCTGAGGCGGCTTCTCGGCTTCTTGGGTTTTGGTGCTGGTGGTTGCGATTTGTCACCGTCGAGGTCGTCACGGTCATAGGTGACATCTCCGCGGTACAGCACAGCGTTCTTCGGCGTTGCTATGTCCACAAATGCAGCTTCCATTCCGGGGAGCACGTTCTGGACCTTTCCGAGGTAGATGTTTCCGTGTATCTCGCTTACGTCGTCTGAGGGGCGACTCACGTAGTGTTCGATGAGGGTTCGGCCTTCGAGCACTGCTACGTGGGTGACCCCATCATGAACGTGGACCAACATTTGGTAGCGACCTACGGGTCGTCCTTTACGTTCTCTTCCTCGTCGCCTTTCAAGTTGTTCACTGTCGAGCGAGACTGGGTCATCATCAAGGATCGCCTCGACGGGTTTACCAGATCGTTGCCTGTCGTCTTGTTGGCCAGCTCCTCCACGGCCCTTGCCGCCTCTTCGGCGACGTTTGCGAGCTGGTTTCGGCGAGGACTTTTCTTCACTGTTTGAATCGTGGTCACGGTTGCTTACCGGACTACGCGTGTCGCCTACTTTGGGTTTGGTTTCTGTTGCTGAGCGTGAGGTTCGCTTTTGTTTCGATTCGCCGTCTCCGGTCCGCGATCCGATCGATCGTGCCCTTTTCCGCTTTGGACGGTCCTTGGGTGAAGGACTAGACGCTTTAGCGTCTCCTGAAAGTGTTCGGGTTCGATTCCGCGCGGGAGTTTCCTCGGCACGGGAAGTCGTTGCCGCGTCTTCGCTTTGGGTGGCGCCGCCGATTGTTCGGCGTCGACGCACGGGAGTCGTTTCCTGTGACTCCTCCAGCCCTTCTGTGGGCTTTTCTTGGTTCATTATGAGTATTCCTTGAGTTGTGGTGATGTAGACAGCGTCAACGGTTCTTGTCGTTGGCCGTCGTGTTCGATCCATTGGTGGGTGCGCCGGGCGATCCCCATTTCAGCTCCGGGGGCAAGCACGTCCACGAGCTCGCTAGGTCGAATGACCCGTGGTTTCGCCGAAAGTTCCGCTATGACGACCGGTCCTCGTTCTGACTCGCCGTCCATGCGAAGGTCATATACGCCGTAGCGAATGTTTTCGCGCACTAGTTCGTTTTTCTTCTTTCGTTCAGTCTCTATCTCTGAGCCGGCTAGGGCTCTTTCAATCGCGTCGTCGACTTCTCGGGCTACGGCTCCCAGTATGTCGAATTTCCAACCGCAACTGACAACGGTTTCTTGTAGGGAGCCTCCCCCCTTGGGTTCGACCGTTAGAGCGACGACGTCGAATCCTGTGGGTAGCGCTTCGCTTAGAGCTGTTTGCATTTGTTGTTCGTTGTGTAATTTTCCTTGACCCCAGCCAGTACATACGATCCGTCCGTCGACGATGGAGTCAGGGCTCAACGGCACGTCGAGATATTCAGCTTCGGACTCATAGCAAGTCGGCAAAGCTAACCCGAAACTCATGCGAGCCCGGGGCGAGAAACCTTCGCTGTAGGTAATCGGTACCCCGCAACGCCTGAGCGCTCTTTCCACGATTCGTGCAACGTCGCGATGTCCCACAAAGCGCACTTTCCCCATTTTTGAAAAGCGAATTCTTAGTCGCACGGGTATCTCCCACCTATCAAGGTGGGAGCTACACGTTGACCCATAAAGGTTCGTAACATTACGTTCCTCCTACAACCGCCCTGGGGCGGAGATTCACCGGCACAACATGGCCGGTTGTTAGGTCTTGGCCAGTCCCTTGACTTCCGCCATTTGGCGGAACTGGGGACGCAACCACGTGTTCGATCCCGTATTCGGTGCAGGCCCCGCAGTCATAACATGGGGTCCAACGGCAGTCTTCGAGACCGAATCCGGCCAACGCGTCTTGCCAATCTTGCAAAAGAAAATCTTTGTGTAGCCCTGCGTGAATATGATCCCAGGGTAGAACTTCGTTCTCGTCTCGATGTCGGTGAACGTACCATTCGATATCTAGTTCTGAGGCGCTCATTGCTTCTTCCCAGAGGGTCAGATCGAAGTGTTCGCTCCATTCTTGGAATGTGCCGCCGTTTCGCCATACGTGTTCGATTGCTCGTCCGACGCGACGGTCTCCTCGACTGGTAATTCCTTCAGCCGTCGATGCTTCGGGAGAGTGCCATTTGAGGTGGACTCGTTTGTTTCGTCGAAGCCGCTCGCGTAGCAACTCAACTTTTCTCCGCAGCTCTGCGGGTTCATTCTGACCAAACCATTGGAACGGGGTGTGTGGTTTGGGTACGAACCCACCAAGAGAAACGGTAACTGAGGCTTTCTTCGTGTATTCCTGGCCAATCGCGACGCAATTCTCTGCTAGATCAGCTATTGCGAGGGTGTCTTCGTCCATTTCTGACGGGAGCCCAGTCAGGAAGTACAGCTTCATGCGATGCCATCCCTGACTGTATGCGGATCGGACGGCTTCGTACAGGTCTTCTTCGGTGATCAGCTTGTTGATGATCTGTCGCATCCGCCATGAGCCTGCTTCGGGCGCGAAGGTGAGGCCTGTTCGTCGAGCTCGCGAAACTTGTGCTGCTACTCCAACTGTGAATGCATCTACGCGAAGACTGGGCAGTGCAACGCTCACTCGTCCGCAGGTCCCAGGTTCCTCGATGGTGTCGGTTACGACGTCTTCGATATTGCTGAAGTCGGCAGTGGACAGTGAAGTGAGGCTCACTTCGTCATAGCCGGTTCGTTCAAGTCCCTTCGAAATCATTTCGCGGACTTGGCTGGCTGGGCGTTCTCTTACGGGCCGAGTGATCATGCCGGCTTGACAGAAGCGGCATCCTCGTGTGCAACCTCGAAAAATTTCGACGTTCAAACGGTCGTGAACTACTTCAGTGAGCGGCACTAGTTGGTTGCGCGGGTAAGGCCAGTCAGCGAGATCGGCCACTGTCCGTTTCAGGACGCTGACCGGGACATCGGGGTGTTTCGGTTGGACGCCCGCGAGTTTGGTGCCGTCATATGTGGGCTCATACATGGAGGGTACGTAGACACCCGCTATTTGGGTCAGTGCTCGTAAGACGTCTTCTCTGCTCCCTGAAGGTTTTCCTGATTTGCGCCATTCTCCGACTGTGGTTGTGATTTCAGCGATTACCTCTTCGCCGTCACCCATCACGAAAAAGTCAATGAAATCTGCGAGCGGTTCGGGGTTATAGGCGCAGTGACCTCCGGCCCCGATCAGGGGGTCCGCATCATCTCTTTGTGAGGCCCTCACTGCGATACCGGCGAGATCTATGCAGTTCAAGACGTTGGTGTACACAAGTTCGGCAGAGAGATTGAAAGCCAGTATGTCGAACTCTTCAGCTGGTCTGTGGGTGTCGACTGAGAAGAGCGGTAGACCGTTGGAACGCATCTGGGCTTCCATGTCCGTCCAGGGCGCGTAGGAACGTTCAGCGAAGGCATCTGGCCGCTCGTTCAGTAACTCGTACAGGATCTGTAAGCCTTGGTTCGGTAACCCGATTTCGTATGTATCGGGGTATGTCAGTAGCCACGATGTGGCGTCAGGCTTGTAGATGTCTGTGCGGGCTCCGTCCTCGCAGCCGATGTAGCGGGCGGGCTTTTCCACCCTAGGGAGGAGAGGCTCGAGCCGGGGCCACAGCGAGGTCATTTGAGGGGTAATCCTAACGCTCTAAGCCCGCGTTTCCAGATTATGGACGTCTTTATTGCGGCGGTCACGCTAGATGTTTTCGCGCGCTGATGTTGATGACGAGACCAATCAGGCCAAATGCGACAACAGTAGAGGACCCACCATGACTCAGAAAAGGAAGTGGGATTCCGGTGATTGGCATGATCCCCATTGTCATTCCAACGTTTTGGAATATTTGGAAGGTGAACATCGACAGGGCCCCGACGCAAGCGAACGTTCCGAATAGGTCATTTGATGATCTTGTAATGAACCAGATTCGAGCGAGCATGTAGGCATACAAGAGCAGCAGCACAGAGACTCCTACGAATCCGAATTCTTCTCCTAGTGCCGTGAAAATGAAGTCGGTCTCTTGTTCGGGTACGAGGTTGAGGTTGGTTTGTGTTCCTTGTAACCATCCCTGCCCTCTGATGCCTCCGGCTCCTATGGCGATTTGTGATTGGTTGATGTTGTAGGAGGCTCCTTGGATGTCGAATCCAGGGTCAAGGAAAGCGGTGAGTCGTTGTTCTTGGGTCTGACGTAATATCTTGGGGCCTCCGAGGTTGTCGCTGTTGAACATCGCGACAACCACGATGATCCCGACCAGGGTTGTTACAAAGATGTGTTTGAGCTGGGCTCCAGAAACCAGCAACACTCCCATACCGATGGCGACGAAGACCAACATGGTGCCGAGGTCCGGTTGAAGGTAGATAAGACCTAGGGGAACCGCCAACATCAGATAAGCGTTGGAGAGAGTGACTAGTCGAAGATGTCCCTCTTGGTTGGCAACAAAGGCGGCCAGTGCAATGACAACTGCTACCTTCGCAAATTCGGCCGGTTGTATCTGAAAGGTGAGACCTGGCAGTTCGTACCATGCTCGGGCTCCGTTACGTTCAACTCCGAAAAAGAGGACTCCGACGAGAGCAAGCATCACTAGCAAGTACGCCTGGTTAGCGAAGTCGCGATAGAGCCTGTAATCCAAGAATGTTGCCGCAATCATCACTGCTATTCCCAGAGCGACAAAAATGATCTGGCGTTTTGCGTAGGTCAAGGGATCTTGGCCGTTGAACTCAAGAACTCGCCATGTGGAGGAGTAGTTCAGTGCAATGCCGATCGCTGACAGCAAGATGGCTACTATGCCGAGCGAGTAGTCGGCATAGCGAAGCGGAGATCGTAGCTCTTTGCGGAGCGGTAGGTTCACTGGTCGCGCTCCTCGAGGTCGGGGATGCCGTCACCGTCGACGTCTTCGGGGCTGTTGGCGCGGGGCACTTGAATCCCCCACGGGCAGCCCTCTGGTACGTAGCTGGTGAAGGCCTCGTATCCTCGCAAGGATTCTGGAATTTCGGGGCATTCGGGTCTCGGTGCTATGAACGCCACTTGGGGGTCCGGCCATCTTTGTTCGTAGGCACGTAAGGCCTCGAAGATCCTTCGTGCTACGGGTGCTGCTGCCTCACCGCCAAATCCGGCTTCTTCCATGACGACGGCGACGACATAACGCGGGTCCTGCCTTGGTGCCCATGCCACGAATACAGCAGAGTCTTCCTTTTTCCGTTGCAGGACCGGGTTTCTTCCTTCTGCCTGTGCTGTTCCGGTCTTGCCTGCTATTGCGTATCCGGCCGCGTCATAGCCTTCGAACGCTCGCCAGGCGGTGCCGCGTCGAGCTTTACTAGATACTCCGTGTAGGCCTTCTCTTACGACCCCTGAACCTTCAGGGAATTCTGCTAGTCGTTGGATACGGGGCTCGAAGTCAATGACTGATGAACCGAACTGTGTTTCGGTGCGAGACACGACACTCTCAACGATATTTGGGCTGAACAAAGTTCCGCCGTTGGCGAAGGTGGCGTAGGCGTTTGCGAGTTGTATTGGGGTTACTGAAACGAATCCTTGCCCAATTCCTGTGTTGATGTTGTCACCGGGCAGCCACTGGGTTGATTCGCCATATGGGTTGTACGCGTCTGGGTTGGCTTCAAATAATGCTTGTTTGATTTCTCCATCTCCGACCCGGCCGCTTTTCTCGAATGGCAGCTGGATTCCTGTTTGATTACCAAATCCGAGGAGTTGTGCCATGTCTTGGATCGCCCATTGCTCTTCACCTCGGATCCAATACAGGTCGTGTGCCACCTTGTAGAAGTAAGCGTCGCTGGACCGCGTTATGGCTGATGAGAGATCGACAATCCCTAATGGTGCTTTGTCCGCGTTATAGAAAGTGCATCTGCCTGTGCACCCGTATTTGTCAGGGATCTTGAAGTAACCGATGTCGTAATAGGCTGCCCTGGGTGAGATCAGCCGGGCTTCGAGGCCGGCTAACGCCGTGACTAGTTTAAAAACTGAACCCGGCGAATAGAGACCTTGGACGGCTCTGTTATTGAGGGCGCCTGGGGCGTACGGGTTTTCAAAGACTGATTGGTACTCGAGTGTGGTTATTCCACCGACGAGCCAGTTGGGGTCATATGTGGGATGGGAGGCCATGGCTAACACATCGCCGTTTCTGAGATCCATTACCACCGCGGCGCCACCGATGGATGGGTAGAAGAATCCGCTGTCGTCGCTTACTGTTTTGCGAGCTGCTATCAACCCCTGCCTTAGATACGACTCGGTCGCTGCTTGGAGATCTGCATCGATAGTCAGATAGACGTCGGACCCTGGTTTCGGGGCCGTTTGGCTCACTATCCGGTGAACTCTTCCTGTGCTATCTACTTCTAATTCGGTTCGTCCCGGGTGGCCGTGGAGATCTGCTTCGAAGATTTGTTCGATCCCTGATTTTCCGACTCTTTCTGATGGAAGGTAATCCTGCTTAAGAAGACGGTCTTCTTGCCCTTGCGACATGGCTCCGACGTATCCGATCACGTGTGCGCCGATTTCGTTTTGAGGGTAAACACGACTCATAACCCATTTCGCTTCAACCCCCGGTAGTGACTTTTCTGAGACCCGTAAAAGGCCGTATTCATCTAGTCCTGTCGCTACTACCTTTGCTGCGAGCGGGTGGGTTTGTTGGTCTAGGAGGCGTGAACTGAGGGTCGGAACTGGAATATCGATTAACTCAGAGATCTGTTCTAGGACGTAGTCAACTTGGCCTGGCGCGTATCGGGATTGGTTCACCGTGACAACGCCAGTCCTGATGTTGTCTGCCAGTACCACGCCGTGGCGGTCGAGGATTCGGCCACGGGTCGGCTGAGTGACCACTATTTCGACGTGATTCAAGAAGGCTTTTTCAGCTAATTCTTCGCTTGTCAACACCTGCAGATACCACGCCCGCGTGAACAGCGCAGCGAATAAGCCGACGATAAGTACTCCGAGGAACGCCAGTCGTCGGCTCAGTTGTTCATTCATGGATCTGAACTGTTTCGGGAGGAAACGCCCAGCGAACAAGAGGAGCTAATAGCAGCGTCAATGGCAGCGCTGAGATCGCTGTGACGAGGGCTATGGCACCTAGTTCTCGTCGCGTGACGTATTCAAGACCAATGAGCGCTCCGATGGCGGCAAATAGTGATGTTGCCGTGGCCGCCAGTAGTGCAACGGTTAATGACCGCGTAAACAGGTTCCGTTCAGACAATTGGCCAGATGCTGCACCTGCGGCATACCCAGCTATGGAAAAGGTCAGTGCCGTCATTCCGAATGGAGTGTGCAGGACGAGGTCTATAGCAAAACCGACTATGAAACCTACTAAGGCACCATTTGGTGGAGTCAAGTACAGGCTCACAAGCACTACCACTACGAGTGGTAGATCAATGATGTAGCCGCCTACCCGGAAGTGCGGTACGACTGCAATTTGAATCAAAAGTATCGTCGCAAAAATCGCTACAAGTCGAGAGATCTCTCGGCTAGTCATCGTCATGGTGTCGGCTCTTCGGTTGAGCTATCGGGGAGTTCATCGTCAGGTACCCGGTCAACGACAACTGGTTCAGGTGCATCTGGGTAGAACAGCAGGACTTGAACCCATCTGAGTCTGTCCAGGTCAGCTGCGGGATGGACGCTAATCCGTTGTGTGCCTTGGACGGCGTTTGGCACGACGTCCACCACCGTGCCGATGAGTAGTCCTTCTGGGAAGGTGCTGCCTTGAAACCCGCTGGTGACCACTGTCTCGCCTGGTATGACCACAGTATCTAGTTCTATGAAGCTGACTTCAAGATCTCGGTTTTGTCCCTTCCCCGATGCGATTCCGTCGTCTCCTGACCGGACCATTCGGACGCCGACATCAAAGTTGGGGTCAGTCAGCAATTCAACCTGAGAGCGAGTCACCGAGACTGCAGAAATTCTTCCTATAACCCCTGCTCCGGTTTCTACTGGCATCCCTATGACAAGCCCGTCTCGCGAGCCTTTATCGAGTTCTAAGGTACGTTGATAGTTCGATATTGGTGCGTCGATGACTCGGGCTGTTCGGCGACCAACTTGGGCAACGCGATCGCGGGCACCGAGTAGAGACAGTAGAGCTTTTCTTTCTCGTTCAATTTCCCCGACTTCGAGTACGGAGTTTTGCAGTTCGGCAATCTTGGCTCTCAACAGGGCATTGCGAGCTTCTAATTCGTCGTAGCTGGTGACCGCTTCCCACGCTCCTCCAATGGGTTCAAATATTCGAGTTGAGGTTGATCGCAGAGGGCCGAGGGCATCGAGGACAACACCTCTGGCTGTGTCAATTGCTCCTCCCTCGGAGCGGAGGTCAATGGTTATGAGAATCAGAGACGTTAGGACGAGTAGCGCTAAGCGAAAGCGTGAACTTCGACTTCTCCTCATGTTTGAACGACGCGCCACAACTGATTCCGTTTAATACTGATTACCCGACGAGAAGAGCACGCCTCTGAGGACTTCAAATTCTTCGAGGGCTTGCCCTGAGCCTCGCGCCACGGCGTATAGGGGGTCGTTTGCGATGCGAATTGGCATGCCTGTTTCGTTTGCGAGGCGTTGGTCGAGCCCTCTCAATAATGCTCCCCCACCCGCCATCATGATGCCTTGGTCCATGATGTCTGCCGCCAGTTCTGGTGGCGTGTGGTCAAGTGTGTATTTGACGGCGTCAATAATTGAGCTGATGCCCTCCTCGAGGGCTTCTCTCATTTCAACGCTGCTAACTGTCACTGTCTTGGGTAGCCCAGTGACTAGGTCTCTACCTCGGATTTCTGCGTACATTTCATCAGGTAGCGGCCATGCCGAACCCAGAGCTACCTTGACTTCTTCCGCGGTGCTTTCACCTAAGGCAACGCTGTATTCCTTTTTCACATATTGAGTGATCGCCTCGTCAAGGACGTCTCCTCCGACACGGGCGGATTGGTTTGCGACGAGGCCTCCTAAAGATATGACAGCTACTTCGGTGGTTCCTCCTCCAATGTCGACAATCATGCTGCCGTGTGGTGATTGGATGGGAAGACCGGCACCTATTGCTGCTGCCATGGGTTCTTCGATGATGAAAGCGGGTTTTCGGGCCCCTGCGTATTCGGCCGCTTCCTGGACTGCTCGTTGTTCGACTCCGGTGATTCCGGACGGCACACATATGACCATGCGTGGTTTGGCCCAACGGCTCCCTGAAATCTGGTCAATGAAGTAGCGAAGCATCTTCTCGCACACGTCAAAATCGGCGATCACTCCGTCTTTGAGAGGTCGGACCACTTGAATGTGTGAAGGGGTTCTCCCAGCCATCCTTTTCGCTTCATGTCCGACGGCTAGCGGAGTGCCATTAGTCACGTCCATAGCTACGACTGATGGCTCATCAAGGACGATTCCTCTACCTCGCACGTAGACCAGTGTGTTTGCGGTGCCGAGATCAACTGCTATATCTCTTCCGCCGAGGCTCCTCAGACCTGAACGACGCCTCATGACCCGCGCCTGCCCCGCGCAGCGAAGAAAGCTACCCCGTCAGTGAACGTGGACTTTCTGCGAGTTGCGTCTTGACGGGTCATGGGTTTCCCAATCAGAGTCCTGGGAAGAAAATATTGATTTCACGTTCGGCTGATTCGTTGGAATCGGAACCGTGAACCAGGTTTTCTGTTACGACTAATCCGTAATCTCCGCGAATGGTTCCTGGTGCAGCGGTCGCTGGGTTGGTGCTGCCCATTAGGTTGCGAACGATTGCGAATATCTCATCTCCCGCGTCGGCGGGGCCTTCGACCACCATGAGCATGGCCGGTGAGCGCGTGATGAAGCTGATGAGATCTTCGAAGAATGGTTTACCTTCGTGTTCTTCATAATGAACTTCTGCTGTGGCTCGGTCAATAGTTCTGAGTTCCGCGCGGCTGAGTTGTAGGCCTTTGCGTTCAAGGCGGGAGATGATCTCACCTACAAGTCCACGCTCAACAGCATCGGGCTTGCAGATAACAAACGTACGTGGCACTTGATCTCCTTGAACACGTTGGACTCGATAGTGGTAAGGCTACCGCGAGGTATCAGCGAGTTGACTTCGGGCTTCAGAAGCCACATACAGCGAACCTGTGATGAGAACGATGCCGGTCTCTCCAGCAATTTCTATTGCTCGGGCTACGGCGTCTGATACTTGGGGAACTACTTCGATAGCGGTGCCATTGCCTTCCAACGCGTTGCCTAATTCATTTGCTGGCATCGCTCGAGCCCAGTTGGCGGCTGTTGCGATGATTCTCGAGTATTGCTTGCCGTTGAGAGCGTCGAGCAGTTGTAACGGGTCGCGGGGTCTGTTGGCTCCGATCACTAACACGGGGCGTTCTTCAGTTGCGAAATCGTGGAAGAGCGTTTCTGAGACTACGGAGGCTGCGGGCGGGTTGTGAGCTCCGTCGATGATGACTGTGGGGTGTCTTTGAACGATTTCGAATCGTGCGGGCAAAGTGAGCTGAGCAAATGCTTCAGAAATCAGGTCTGGGTTTAGTTGTTGACCAAAAAAAGCTTCTGCTGCTGCTATAGCGGTCGACGCATTTCGGGATTGGTGGGCACCGTTGACGGGGAGGAAGATCTCGTTGTGGTGACCATGGGGTGTCGAAAAGTTCACTAAACGACCACCGACAGCAAGGTGGTCTTCGCTGACGTCAAAGTCAAGGTGGCGTTGCCACAGCTCTCGATGCGGACCATGGGCGATGACGTCAATGAGGTCAGGGGAGGTCTCTCCGCAAATGACGTGCGTGTCGTTGGAAATGATGCCTGCTTTTTCTTTGGCGACATCAGTAAGAGTCGGGCCGATGATTTCCAGATGGTCAGAACCAATGTTGGTGATCACAGCGACTTGAGCGTCAATGACGTTTGTGGCATCCCATCTACCGCCCATTCCGACTTCGATGACGTTGACGTCTACTGCGGTGGCAGCAAACCAGTTGTAGGCAGCAGCGCATAACACTTCGAAGTAACTCGGTGGCTGACCGGTTGCTTGTATAACCCATGGTTCGACTTGAGCGATCTCCGAAAGCGCTAGGGTCATCGATTCGTCATCAAGAGGTTCGTTGGCGATCGTGATGCGGTCGTTGACACGGTCGATATGAGGCGAGGTGTAGCTACCGACGTCAAGTCCGGTCGCGCCGATGAGTTCCACCAACATTCGCGACGTGCTGCCTTTGCCATTTGTTCCCGTGATGTGGATGGCGGGAATGTCGCGTTGAGGGTTCCCGAGGAGTTCCATCAACAAATTCATTCGTTCTAGCGAAGGAGGAGTTGTTTCGTGTCTTCCGAGGTGTTGTTCAAGGTTGTAATGCCCTTGGAGCCACTGCAACGCCTCGTCGTATGTGTGCAGGGGTTTCGATGTGCTGTCTGTTGAGCTTTGGCGGTTTTTTGTCCGCTTAGGAGGCCTGGCGCTCGCCACCGCTGTCATCCCTGCGTGGAACCAGGGTCGGGTTTACCTTGTCGAGCACGACATCTCGGTCGATGATGCATCGAGCGATGTCTTCCCTACCGGGAACCTCGTACATGACGCCTAGTAGAACCTCTTCAAGGATTGCGCGCAACCCACGTGCTCCTGTGTTGCGGAGAATGGCTTGATCAACAACCGCTGTAATTGCTTCGTCGGTGAATTCGAGTTCGACGCCATCAAGTTCGAACATGCGTTGGTACTGCTTTATCAGGGCATTTCGGGGTTCTAGGAGAATGCTGGTTAGCGCTGAGTGGTCGAGTTCATCTACGACTCCTACGACTGGGAGGCGCCCGATAAATTCGGGAATCAGTCCATATTTTTGGAGGTCTTCGGGCAGGACTTCGGGTAGGAGTTCAAGGTTCGCCCTTTCGTTGACCGATTTGACGTCTGCACCGAATCCGACTGCTCGATGGCCTATCCGGTCAGCGATAACTCGTTCTAATCCGTCGAAAGCGCCGCCACAAATGAATAGGACGTTGCTTGTGTCTATTTGGAGGAACTCTTGGTGTGGGTGTTTGCGTCCACCTTGGGGTGGCACCGATGCTTGGGTTCCTTCAAGGATTTTTAGGAGTGCTTGTTGAACACCTTCACCAGATACATCGCGGGTTATTGAAGGATTTTCTGCTTTGCGAGCAACTTTGTCGATCTCGTCGATGTAGATGATGCCGGTTTCAGCTCTCTTCACGTCGTAATCGGCTGCCTGGATGAGTTTGAGTAAAATGTTTTCAACGTCTTCGCCCACGTATCCGGCTTCGGTAAGTGCTGTGGCGTCAGCTATGGCGAAGGGCACGTTAAGCATGCGAGCCAATGTTTGGGCCATCATCGTTTTCCCGCACCCTGTGGGGCCAATAAGCATGATGTTGGATTTGGCGATTTCGACGTCTGACTCGAGGCTTTGCCCGAATTGGACTCGTTTGTAATGGTTGTAGACGGCTACGGAGAGGATTTTCTTCGTTCGGTCTTGTCCGATTATGTATTCGTTGAGAAAGTCGAAGATCTCTGATGGTTTGGGAACTTCGTCGAAGCTGACTTCAGTATTGTCAGCCAGCTCTTCTTCGATGATTTCGTTGCATAGATCAATGCACTCATCGCAGATGTACACGCCTGGGCCAGCAATGAGCTTTTTGACTTGTTTCTGAGATTTCCCGCAGAAGGAGCACTTGAGTAGCTCTCCGCCCTCTCCGAATTTCGCCACGTTACCGATACCTCATTCTGGTTATTCGACCCCGCTTGGGTTGATAGCCGTTTGCTAAGGATGGCACAGCCGGATCAGAACAGGTGGACGTTCCGAGGTAAACGGTGTGCTGCCTCGTGCATTGCTGATTGTTTGGGGTATGAGATGAGAGTACCGAGTGATTTTGCTTATGAACAGCAGAATTCTCAGGCAGCTCGTATTGGCCCGTCTTCTGCCACTTCGCGGCTGTCAATCACGTCGTCGATAATTCCGTACTCTTTGGCCGCTTCTGCATCCATGATGAAGTCTCTGTCGGTGTCGTTGTGGATGCGCTCGAGGTCTTGTCCGGTGTGGCGGGCCAAGATTCCTTCAAGGAGGTCTCTCATCCGGTCAATTTCTCTCGCCGCGAGTTCGATGTCGGTGGCTTGTCCCATGGCCTGGCCGTAGGGCTGGTGGAGGAGAACTCTGGCGTGTGGAAGTGCCATTCGTTTTCCCGGGGTGCCCGCTGCTAGAAGAACTGCTGCAGCGGAGGCTGCTTGGCCGAGGCAGATGGTTGTGATGTCGTTTCGTATGTATTGGCTCGTGTCATATATGGCGAACAACGCGTTGATGTCGCCGCCAGGTGAGTTGATGTAGATGTTGATGTCTCGATCGGGGTTTTCTGATTCGAGGTGGATCATTTGGGCGCATACCAAGTTGGCAATTGTGTCGTCGATGGGGGTTCCCAAGAAGATGATGTTTTCTTTGAGGAGGCGGGAATACAGGTCGTAGGCGCGTTCTCCTCGGTTGGTTTGTTCTACGACTGTGGGGACTAGGTAGTTCTGTGGGTCAATGCTCACTGTTCCTCATCCTGTTCTGAATCGTCTTCGGGTTGCGGTTCGCCTGTGTCAACCGTAGCGCTGTCAGCCTCTTCATCTGAGTTGGATTCGGTCAAGTCGGGGAGTTCCATGTCTTCGCGATCGATGGTGTTGCCATCTTCGTCGATCAGTTTGACTTCAGCGACGAGCCATTCCAGTGCTTTTCTTTTTCCGATTTCTGCTTGGATGGGGCCGAGTCCATCACCATGGTCTTCGATTTGGTGTCTGAGGTCATGGACGGATGTCTGGAATTGTTCAGCCATCCTTTCCAGTTCTTCTTCTATGTCATCTTCGTTGACTTCGATGGCTTCTTTTGTGGCTATTGAACGCAGCGCCAGATCCACCTTGGCTGATCTTTCAGCTGCTCCACGTAATTCTTCGGTAAAAGACTCCGGGTCCTGTCCAGTCATTTGCATCCAAGTTTCGAGGTTCATCCCTTGCCCTTGGAGTCGCATGGCTAGTTGTTGCAATTGTTCGGACATTTCGCCGTTGACCATCGAATCTGGGACTGACTCTTCGACAAGTTCCGCGAGTGCTGTCGCAGTGTTTTCTCTCATGGCGGCGTTTGCTTGGAAGATACGCATCATTTTCATGCGTTGGATGGTCTCGGACCTGAGTTCTTCGACGGAGTCGTGTTCAGTGTTTTCTTCGACCCATTCATCGTTTAGTTCAGGGAGAACTTCTTCTTTGACGGCTTGAACCTTGATTGTGAAATCGATCGTGACGTCTTCCTGGACAGGGTGGCTAGCGCTGAAGTCGAGTTCGTCTCCAGCTTTTGCTCCTTCAAGCTGTTCATCTACCTCTTCGACTATCCCGCCGCTCCCTACTGCGTAGAGATAGTCGTCGGCCGTAAGTCCGGGGAGGGCTTCACCGTCGACTGTGCCTTGGATGTCGATGGATACTTGATCCCCTGAGGCTGCTGGCCGTTCTACGTCGACCAGTTCCGCTGTTTGACGTCGCTGGACGTCGAGTTGTTCTTGTACTTCTTCGTCGCTGGGTGTTGGTTTGGGTACTTCGACTTCGAGGTCGGCGTAACCGCTCACTGAAATGGTGGGGCGGGTTTCTACAACGGCTTCAAACGACACTGGGCCATTCTCTTCTCCGCCTGTAAGAGATAGGTCCGGTGCAGCTATGACGTCGACTGCTTCTGACCTGACTGCCTCGGCGTAGTAGCCGGGAATCGCGTCTTCGAGGGCTTGCGCTCTTGCGTATTCGGTTCCTATGTGGGATTCCAGCACAGGGCGGGGAGCTTTTCCTTTTCTGAATCCTGGGACTCGGACTTCGTTGGCGATTTTTCGGAAGGCTTGCTCAATGGCTTTGTCGAAGGTTTCCTGGTCAACTTCGACAGTCAATTTGACTCTGGGGCCGAAGATGCGTTCCTGTGTTTCTTCAGCTTCATCGGTGGTTTCTTCGTCCGAGTTTTCGACGACTTCGAGATCTGCGGGGTCAACTGTTGTAACGGTGGTCTTCACAAGCGCGAAATTCTATCGGGGTGGTGCTCAGTGTCCCCTACCGGAGGGTTGGGTTCTGGTTGGAGCGGGCGACGAGAATCGAACTCGCATCATCAGCTTGGAAGGCTGGGGTTCTAGCCATTGAACTACGCCCGCAGGTGTGGTCAGGCTAGCGGGAGAACAGCCTGACTACAGGTCGAATGGTAAGTCCGCAACTGTGGCTGGACGCCACCCGTTCGGCGTTTCTACCTGCAATTTGGTACCGGGAAGGTTGTGTGGCACTTCGATAATGGCTAATCCGAGGTTCTGTTTGTACCGAGGTGAGTAGGCAACGACTCGAGTTTCGCCTGCGTGGGTGCCGTTGGGATTTCGTAGTCCAACTGGTTCAGGGTTTGGATTGAGTGGCTCTCCATCGATGAGCAAGCCTTTCAATTCTCTGGTCGGGCCTTGTTCTCGTTTAGCGAGGAGCGCCTGTTTCCCCACAAAATCATGTTCGACTCCGAGGTCAACATAAGTCCCTATCGCTGCTTCGAAGGGGTCGCTGTCTGGGTCTGTGTCAGACCCCCAGGAGAGCAAAAAGTTTTCGATCCGTTCTGCGTAGTTGGGTGCCCCTACGCGGATGCCGTGTGGTTCTCCGGCCGACCAGATTAGGTCCCATAGTTGCTCGCCTTTGTTTCCATCTTCTAGGAATAATTCGAATCCACCTTGTTTGCTCCAGCCAGAGCGGCACACGACCAGTGGGATTCCTTCGTGGTTGATTCGTTTGAAGTGAAAGAACTTGAGTTCGCGGATCCATTCTCCGAATACTTCGGCGACGGTGTCTGTGGCTCGTGGACCTTGCACGGCTAGTGGTGAAACGTCCGGTTCGATTATTTCGACGTTGTCTTCGCGTTCACCGCTAATGGCGCGGGCCCATAGGAGGATGTCTGAGTCAGCGACGGAGAACCAGATGGTGTCCTCGTCGACTCTCAGGGCGACTGGGTCGTTGATGAGGCGTCCTTGGTGGTCGCAGAGCGGAGCGTATTTTGCTACCCCTATTTTGAGTTGGGATAAATCTCGTGCGCTGAGGTACTGGCACAGTTTGAGCGCGTCTGGTCCTTGCACTTGAACTTGGCGTTGGCAGCCGACGTCCCACAGCGCGACGCGCTGCGTTAGTGCTTGGTAGTCGGCTTCGGGGTCTTCGGTGGCGACTGGGAGAACCATACGGTTGTAGACAGTTGCCGTTTGAATTCCAGCTGCTTCTGATTTTCGATAGAACGGCGAGAATCGGACTCTGGGTCCTTGAGCAAGTTGCATGTTCCGCAACTTACCGGCTGGGTTTGCGCAGATTTAGCGTCGATCGAAAAAGTTCAGGTGGCCGCGCTTGACTATGCGTTGCAAAAATTCGGGTTCGTAAGCCGATTCAGGATCTTCGCGAACTAGTTCGTCAATTACAGCGGCATCATCGCCTACCAGGATTCGCCAACGGTTTTCCTGTATCGCGTTGAGGATGATCTCAGAAGCTTGTTCTGCTGTTGTCGGGGCTTCGTCTCGGAAACGTTCGCCCTGTAGTGTCGCCAGGTTCGTGAGGTCCGCGTCGGTCATCTGGTCCACGTCGGCGCCTCGTTCTGCAAGGTTCTTTCGGAGTCGTTCTAGGTCTGGTCCGCCATGGGCAGCGGTACTGTTGAGCCCTATTTCTGTTCCGATGTGGCCTGGCATCACAACGTGGGCGGTTACGTGCGGGGCGTGAAGCTGTAGATCGACGTTGAGTGCTTCGGTGAACCCTTTGACCGCAAATTTTGCTGCGCAGTAGGCGGTGTGAGGTACTTCTGGACCTACTGTCGCCCAAAATCCGTTGATACTGCTTGTGTTGACGAGGTGCCCTTCCTCGCTGCGAACGAGCAGCGGCAGGAAGGTGCGGCTTCCGTAATACACGCCGTACCAGCAAACGTCGAAGGTTTTTTCCCAAGCCATCCGATCTTCGTCGGTGACGAAGC
The DNA here is from genome assembly GCA_036163555.1 of Actinomycetota bacterium. Lineage (GTDB taxonomy): Bacteria > Actinomycetota > Acidimicrobiia > Acidimicrobiales > Poriferisodalaceae > MedAcidi-G3. The sequence continues at coordinate 1,827 of JAYZKK010000009.1, read as the reverse complement.
TGCCGCCGCCACCGATTCCTGCGTTGTTGAAAACCAGGTCGAGGTGTTCAACTTCGTGACGGGCCAGGAGCTGTTCGCGAAAGGCCAGTACGTCTGCTTCATCGGCCACGTCACATACATGGGAGGTGAGACGCACTGGGTGCGTTGTTTCGGAGAGTGCTAGTTCTTCGGTTTCGGTCATGTTGTCGGGATTTATGTCGCACATTGCGACGTGGCATCCGTTGGCTGTTAACTGGCGAACGAGTTGGCGTCCCATTCCGGTTCCGCCGCCGGTTACAACTGCCATTTTTCCGTCGAAATTTTCCATTACCGCCTCCTAGGAATGTTCCATCGTTCCAGTTGATCGCTGTGTCTGCCACTTGATAGTTCGGTTAGGGGTTCATTTTTCGGGTTTGGCTGGTTGATGTCTTTGGCTTGTGGTGTTTGAGGCGGCACAATGTGGCTATGACTTGGTTGGTGTGTCGAAGGTGTGCGTTGCTTTCCGTGTTCGTGATGTTGGCAGCTTGCTCGAGCACCAACGAGTCGGGTTTGTCTTCGCCGGCAACGACCATTGAAGCTGTAAGTTCCGATTCAACTGTCGCGCCCGCTACGACTGCTGTATCTGCGCCGAGCACAACCGTCGGCAACGTCGCTGTTTTGTTTGACTCTGATGATCCGACATTGGCGTTGGATCACACCGACAACGCACCCGCTTTGGATGCGTTCGCTCCTTCGGTGATGCCCAACACTCCTATGGGTCGTGTTGGTTATACGAGATATGTGTTTACTCAGAGCGGCGATCAGATCATCCCGGCACTGATTGAAGGACCCAAGGGAAGCCAAACTCGCTGCCAAACTGTCGAATTGCCATGTTCGTTTCAAGATCTGAAAGAGCTCCATGAGTCCGGTGGAGCTATTCCCGATGAGCTCAACATGACCTCGATCGAGCTCGGCGTTTTGGTACGTCAGCTTGACGCGGTTGAGAACACGGTTCGTCGGTTTACCGATGTGAATGATGCATGTGCGGCGGGATATTTTCCTGATGGCACGCAAACACCCAACATGGGTTCACATTTCACCAACTTCCCTTTGATAGTCGACGGGAAGTTCGATCCATCTGCTCCCGAAATCTTGTTATTCGTGGCGGCCGATGATGCCGCTCCCCCATTCGGTGCTCTGGGTCGCTGCAAAGATGGGGCGTGGAAAGGTGTTGATGTTGAAATTGCTGGCGCCGCGTTTTATCAACCTTTCGCTGCGGTTGGGAACGACCACTTTGAGGGGTTCAGCGGACCGCTAGATAACTGGCACATCCATTACAACTTGTGTCGACTTGCCGGCCAGGACGTCACGGTGCTCCCATCGGTATGTTCAGGAGCCGCTGACGGTCCGTTGAATCAACCTCAAGGCGACGCCAGCGAAGGTTGGATGATTCATGCTTGGGCAGACAGAGGACATGACAACCAACTGGGTGCCTTTTCTATGTGGAATCCCTCAATTTGGCCGGTGGCGGATCCTACCGCTCCGCTTGGATCTCGAACCGCGGGCAACACCAATCTGATTGCCGATTTTGACTATCAGACTGCTGAGGCGGCAGTACCGGGCAAAATAAGCTTTTTTAACGCTGACCCTGAAGCTCATAGCGTGACAGCCGGTACGCCCGAAAACCCCACCGGAGAGTTCGATAGCGGCATTGTTGCGGGCGGACGCGCAACAACTATTGAGATCTCTCAGCCAGGCACCTACGAATTCTTTTGCTCACTCCACACTGGTATGCGTGGCACCATCACCGTTGGTGGCGGTTGAACTGCGTCTGCTGAGTTGAAGCTGTTTAGAGAATCGAGAAAAAGA
>JAYZKK010000008.1:0-3122 GCA_036163555.1 Actinomycetota bacterium | reverse complement strand
TCCTTAATGGGTCATGTAGTTACTGGTCTTGACGTGGCATTGGCTATACAAAAAGTCGAAACCGATTCTCTAGATTTGCCTGTCAAACCAGTCACGATCAGCTCCGTCACCGTTTCTGAAGCCACTTCTTCCGAGATCGACATATACAAAGATTTGACTGATTAGCCATTCTGCTTTGAGTCAGGTGGTGAGGAATGCGTATGCTCACCAGTATGCGCGGGGACACTCTGACCGGACCAGTTGAGCCACAGGCAAGTAGTTGGACGTTCCCACCTGCCCATACCGCTGACGAAAACGGTCTCGTAGGAGCAGGAGCAGACCTAGAACCCGGCACTTTGTTATCTGCCTATAGCTCCGGCCTTTTCCCCATGCCGTTAGGCGACACCATCGGTTGGTGGTCTCCTGACCCACGTGGGGTGCTCCCGCTTTCATACCTGCGCGTCGGTCGATCTTTGCGTCGATCATGTCGAGACTTTGATATTCGAGTGGATCACGCTTTTGACCAAGTGATCGATGCTTGTGCCAGTCCGGTACGTCCCCACGGATGGATCGACGCCAACATCCGGGACGCATACCTCGAACTCCATCGCCTCGGCTGGGCTCACAGTGTCGAAACTTGGCGTGACGGCGAACTAGTGGGCGGCCTGTACGGCGTCGCTATAGGTGCTTTCTTTGCCGGGGAGTCCATGTTTCATTCGGTCCCTAATGCGTCGAAGGTCGCTCTAGTCGCATTGGTCGACGCTATGAAGGTCACCGGTGGTGCGTTAATCGATGTGCAATGGAATACACCCCATCTTGAAAGCATGGGGGTCGTTGAAATCAGCCGCGATGATTACCTACAACTGTTGGCAGAGGCCGTAGATCGACCATTAGCTGAAGTCTGGTCTCGACCTATGAATTTCAGTTTGCTTGATGATTGAGAGCTAGCAAAAGTCCCTAGGCTCAACGTCAAAGCGAGGAGCCCGTGTGAACGACGCACCCAAATCTCAGAGGGACCGCCCTTGGGTTATGCGCACCTACTCGGGCCACAGCACTGCAAAAGCCTCTAACGAGCTTTACAAGAGCAACCTGGAAAAAGGCCAAACGGGTCTGTCCATAGCGTTCGATCTCCCAACTCAAACCGGGTACGACCCCGACCACCCACTCGCGATCGGTGAGGTTGGCAAGGTTGGTGTCCCCGTTTATCACCTAGGTCAAATGAACACCCTGCTCGATGAGATTCCGTTGGAGCAGATGAACACTTCCATGACCATAAACGCCACCGCAGCTTGGCTACTCGGTCTTTACATAGCCAATGCTGAAGAGCAAGGAGTCGCTCCCGACACGCTTCGGGGGACCACACAGAACGACATCGTTAAGGAATACCTCAGTCGAGGTACTTATATCTTCCCCCCCGAAGCAAGCAAGCGACTCATTGTCGACATGATTGCCTACTGCTCTCAACACGTGCCGTTGTGGAACCCCATCAACATCTGTAGCTACCACCTTCAAGAGGCTGGGGCCACACCAGTCCAGGAAATCGCATACTCGTTAGCAAACGCGATCGACATCCTTGACGCAGTCCGAGATTCTGGCCAGGTACCTGAGGACCAATTTGCTCAAGTGGTGGCGAGTATCTCTTTCTTCGTTAACTCCGGGATCAGGTTCGTCGAAGAGGTATGCAAGATGCGCGCCTTCACCCAAATGTGGGATGAGATCTGTGAACAGCGGTACGGGGTTGACGATCCGAAACTTCGCCGTTTTCGATATGGAGTGCAAGTCAACTCACTCGGCCTGACCGAGGCTCAACCGGAAAACAACGTGCAGCGAATCATTCTCGAAGCCCTAGGGGTGACTCTGTCGAAACGGGCGCGCGCTCGTTCTATCCAGTTGCCAGCTTGGAATGAAGCACTTGGGTTGCCGCGACCCTGGGATCAGCAATGGTCCCTACGTATGCAGCAAGTACTCGCCCTAGAAACCGACCTGCTCGAATACGACGACATTTTCGATGGATCACATGTGGTCGAAAATCGGACGGCGGAACTAATTCAGGACGCTCAGCAAGAATTAGATGAAGTGCTGGGATTGGGCGGCGCCTTCACCGCGATTGACGAACTAAAGCAACGACTAGTAGCAAGCCACACCGAGCGTCTACGTCGAATCGAATCATCGGAATTGACCATCGTCGGGGTCAACGCATTCGAGGAAACCGCTGAATCGCCGTTAGGGGGAGAAGGAAGCTTTCTTAAAGTCGATCCTGAAGTCGAAGCTGAAATGATTACCGAAATAGGGGCTTGGCGATCTTCGCGATCTCAAGAAGCCGTTGAAGTTGCTTTGCAGGGCTTACGCGATGCTGCTTTGAGTGATGAGAACATCATGCATCACACAATCGCTGCAGCTAAGGCTGGAGTAACAACCGGTGAATGGACCCAAGTGCTTCGCGAAGTGTTCGGTGAATACCGCGGACCGACCGGGATACAGGCAACTTCGGCTAATTCCCTAGGACTGAGAGAAGTCGCTCAACGATCACGCGAACTCGCTGACGGTCCGCCCCGGTTGCTAGTTGCAAAACCGGGTCTGGATGGCCATTCCAACGGTGCGGAACAAATAGCGGTTGCTGCTCGAAATGCCGGAATGGAAGTTGTGTACGAAGGCATCAGAATTACCCCAGAACACGTCGCAGCCACAGCACGCGACGAAGATGTGGATGTAATCGGGCTATCAATTTTGTCCGGTGGTCATCTCCACCTTGTGCCGTCAGTGTTATCTGCTCTACAGGAGCAAGGGGTTACATCACCAGTGATTGTCGGCGGAATAATTCCTGACGAAGACAGGGCCGCCCTACTGAACGCCGGGGTCTCCCGGGTGTACACACCGAAAGACTACGAGCTGACTCGCATCATGCATGATGTAGTCGATTTGGTGGAGTCTCAGCGCGCAACCTGATTAGCGCCAGACGGACCGCTAATCCTCAAACCACAATGCGCCCGGACCTGGCGTCATTTCATTATCTGCACCCAAACTCCGTCCAGCCCAACGAACGCGGCCAGGTGTTTTCGATAGTTGAGCTATCAAGGACTGCATCACAACTCCATCAACTTCGATCAGAGATCCTCTCTCTGCGACGTGATGATCAGACGAAA
>JAYZKK010000007.1:0-55192 GCA_036163555.1 Actinomycetota bacterium | reverse complement strand
CGCCTTCTCAGCGAATCTTTGACTGTCCGACAACAGAACCTCTTCATCGCCGACGTGTATCAACAATGGGGGTAGGCCAGCGAGTTGAGCTTCCAGCGGCGATGCGAGAGGATCACTGATTTGGTCCTCGTTAACGAAAAGTTCTCGAGTCCGAGGCATCGAGATTGCCGAAATCGAAGCGTCATTGTCGTCGTTAGTGACCATACTGTCGCCACTCAACGACATGTCTAGCCAGGGAGAGATCAAGACTCCCGCTGCTGGGAGAGGCAGCTGTTGTTCACGCAGAGATACCAAACACCCTGCAGTGAGACCGCCGCCCGCAGAGTCACCAGCGAGCACGACATCAGCGGCTTGGTACCCCTGTGACAACGCCCACTGGTAAGTAGTAACAGCGTCTTCTACTGGCGCAGGGTGCGGATGTTCAGGCGCCAGTCGATATTCGACAGATAGGACATTCAAGTTTGATTGCAAAGCGAGGTGACCGGTCAGATTTCGGTGGGAAGCGATTGACCCTCCTATGTACCCGCCACCGTGAAAATAGATGACAAGTTTTTCTTTCGCGGCGTCGCTAACTGCTTGAAGTTCAGCAGGGACACCGTCTGCGTCGACCATCGTTCCATTGACACCTGGAGGGAGACCTCGGGCAGTGGACTCCATGTTGGCTCTGAACTTCTCAATGTTGACCGGGCGGCCACTTGTATTTCGTCTCGAAGCGATGATGTCTCGTATTCGATGATATTCCGGGCTTGCCACAACAACCTCCATGGGTTATTTCTCGCGAGAGGGACCTTACTGCCGCTAAGTTCGCGCCGTCGTAACTTCCAGAGGTGGCGCAATGCTGTTAAACAACAAAGTAACGATCGTGACTGGTGGAGCTTCTGGAATTGGTGAAGCTACATCACGACGCTTTGCTCAGGAGGGAGCTGCGGTTGTTGTCGCAGACACCCGCCTAGGCAAAGCCGAAACGGTTGCTGCGGACATAAACGATAACGGCGGCCATGCAGTGGCGATAGAGGTCGACGTCGCAGAAGCCGACTCGGTCGCAGCGTTAGTGGATTCGACTGTCACCGAGTTCGGACGTCTTGATGTCATGTTCAACAACGCAGGAACACTCAGACCCGGCACCGTCTTGGAACTAGACGTCGACGACTGGGACCTTGTCATGGCAGTCAACGTGCGATCGGTGTACCTCGGAGGGAAGTTCGCGATACCCGCCATGCTGGCATCAGGTGGTGGCTCAATCATCAATACCGCATCCATTTCCGGGTTGCACGGAGACGGAGGCGCTGTTGTTTACGCCGCTAGCAAAGCAGCAGTCATTAACTTGACGCGAGCAATGAGCACTGACCACGCATTGGATGGCATCAGAGTAAATGCCGTGTGTCCAGGCACCATCGAGACGCCACCCGTGCAACGAATGATGAAAGACCCCGCAGCACTCGAAAAGAATTTAAACGCTCATGCAATCGGGCGGCTAGGTCGCCCCGAGGAGATAGCTAGCGCAGCAGTCTGGCTGGCCAGCGAAGAGTCTTCGTTCGTCACCGGGGAGGCCATCGTGGTCGATGGTGGGTTGCGCGCCCAGTCGCCGTTGGGTCGACTCGCTGACCCGAGACCAGCGCACCTCAGATGAAACAACTCCCAAAAGATTCCGGTAAATGAGGTCCAGCAGACGTTTGTGCAGCAGAATCCCCAAGTGGCTGATTCCGACGTGAGCGACGAGTCAGACGACGTCGCCGGGCATGAAATAAAGAATGCGCTGTCCGTTCCCGATTACAAACGTCTCTGGCTAAACAACCTCATATACATGTTTGTGGGTAATGCCCAACGCTTCGCGGTTGGATGGCTTGTCCTCGACGGTTTCGGGGGAAATGAGACTCGCCAAGGCTTGGCAGTTTTCATGCTTGGAATTCCGATGGCGTTCATTGTCATGCAGGCGGGTGCGCTTGCTGACCGAGTCAACGGCCGGGTTTTGTTGATGCGAAGTCAGTTGGGTTTTCTAGTTGTCGTCGCGGCGACGCTGCTCTTATTGATCATGGGGCGACTCAACTACCCGTGGGTTCTGGCTCTGTCTGTCCTTTCGGGGATCGCCCAAGCTTTCGGGCAGCCGGTGCGACAAGCGTTGATCCCGCTACTGGTCCCTGACCGCCTGTTGATGAACGCGGTGGCCTTAAACGCTTTAGCGATGACCACCAGCATGATTCTCTCGGCACCCTTGGTCAAGATTGCCGGTGACTTGTATGACTTTGAAGGCGTTTATGGAGTGCAGGTCATCATGCTGGTCCTGGGGTTACTGGTGGTTCGACGCATGCGAACGCCCAAGATTAAAGAAGCACCGAGGCGCCGCCTGCTACAAGAAGCCGCCTCAGCTCTTCGACATGTCATGAGTGACATCAGATTGCGAGTCTTGTTCTTGTTGCTCGCTGTTGCAGCGGTCAGTGTCAACACCGCCGTCATGGTGACGATGCAGGCGAAACTAAAAGAAGAACTTCTCCGTGACAGCGGCGACATGGCCTACCTCTTGGCCGTCATGGCACTGGGTATCGCTATCACGTCTGTCATCGTCATGCGCAAGGGCGACATGAAGCGGAAAGGTGGAAAATTTCAGCGGGCGATGATGTGCGGCTCCGCGATTGTTGCGTGTATGGGCCAAGCCTCCTCTTTTCGCGTTCTGATTCCTCTGTTCTTTCTTATGGGTCTTGCGGGGGGCTTATACATAACAATGAACCAAGGACTCATCCAATCGAATACGCCCAAGGACCTTATGGGGAGAGTTATGGCCCTGTACTTATTGGTTCAAGCGGGTTTGATGCCCCTTGGGGCGTTGGGACTTGGATGGGCGGCATCTTCGATCGGAGCTGGCAACGTCGTCACTATTTGTGGAGCGGTATCACTGCTCGTAGTGACCTGGACTCACTTGGGGTTTTCAGCAGTCCGCAACCTGGACTAGCTTCGGGCTTCTCGAAAGGGGGTGGATGACATGATCCGACCGATTCTTGCGTCTGTTATAGATGCCAGTTGGGCGCCAGCTGTAGTTCCACCGCCCTACGACGCTTTAACTCGAGAAGAACGCGAGCAACACCTTGGCGAACATGCTCATTCCTTCCTCCATGTCACGAGGTCGGCTGACGCCAGCCACGGCCACCCAACGGAACATCTTCGACTAGCTACCGAGGGGAACTCTGCTCTCAGTAACCTCATCGCGGCGGGGGCATACACACCTCGAACCGAGGAACGACTCTTCCTCCAAAAAATAGAAGCCGAAGGCGTAACTCAAAGATCAATTGTTGGGGCGATCAAGTTGTCTGAAGTAGACCCGATGCCACATGAGGCTGTGCACCCGGGTCGTGTGCAGGCACTGGCAGCCCATTTTCGACAGGCACGCTCAATGTCGAGCCCGGTGGTGATTACCTCGCGATCCGATGACTTAGACCTTCGACGGTTGGAAGAGTCGGACCAAACAGAATTGGTGACAAGTTTCGTTGCGACCGACGGAACTGAACTTACTTTGTGGGAGATTGACCCTACTTTCACCGTCGACTTCGAACGGGTGTACATCATTGATGGTCATCATCGAATCGCAGCGGCACGTGAGGCGAAGTTCGATCATCTCCTAGTGGCCTATGTGCCACCGTCTGAACTCTGTATCGGAAGTTTCGATCGAGATATCGACGAACTCGAGTTCCTGCCTAGAAAGACAGTGGATGAACTCGCGAACTGGTGTGATGTTCGTGGGTCATCTGAATCAGAATCCACGAAGCCAGTTGACAAAGGGGTCTTACGGTTCCGATTTGGTGATGACTGGTATTGGGCGGAGCGCAAAGAACCCACCGGTTTGGATTCCGAGTTTGTTCATACGACGCTGCTACCCGACTTGTTTGGCATCAACGATGCTGATGACCCGCGATTGTCCTATCGCCCATCGGGTGCCGGGGTTGCAAGCAGCCCGGCGACAATTCGCCTGGCCCCGGCTGAACTGGAAGATGTGTTCAACGTTGCTGATGAAGGCCTTGTGATGCCCCCGAAGTCGACCTACTTCTTTCCTAAAGCACGATCAGGTGTGCTCATCATCGCCTGTTAGACGAAAAACCTCAGATTCCGAAGAGCTTTCGTGCGTTATCACCAATGAAAGCCCGCCTGTGTTCTTCGGGAAACATGTCGACCAACTGGTTGAGGTCATGAACGTATTCGGGTGTGTGGTCGGCGTGAGGGAAGTCCGACGCCCACATGAAACGGTCATATCCGAAACGTTCAGCAAGTGAGGGAATTGTGCGTTCATCAGGGTCGCAACTGATCCAGACTTGGCGCATAAAGTATTCGCTTGGTTTCAGTTCTAGTGGAACCCGGGTTCCCACAAATGTGTGGGAGTAGACGGCGTCAATCCGATCAAGCCAGTAGCCGATCCACCCGCCACCTGACTCGAGCACCAAAACTTTCAGGTCTGGGAATTTATCGAAGACGCCGTAATCGAACATGGTTGTGAATTGGTGGCGGACTCCGTCTGATGCTGTCACCGAGGCTGTTAGACGAAGTTGTTTCACGTTCTCCCAGGTGCCCATCCTGCCGCCTTTGGTCCACTGAGGCTCAAATGTCGGGTGGATAGCGAAAGGCACCTCGAGTTCTTGTGCCGTCGCGAATACGACATCATTATCTGGGTGACCTAGCGGGGTGGCGCCGTGGGTAAATGGCGCTACGTAGCAGCCCTTGGCGCCATCATCGACGGCGCGTCGGAGTTCCGTCGCAGCTGCTTCAGGGTCACTCAAAGAAAGATGAGCAGAAGCAATGAGACGGTTTCCGCTATCCCTGCAAAAATCAACTACCCAACGGTTGTAGGCGCGGGTGTACGCCTGGCTCAGTTCGGGATCTTCTAATTCTGCTTCCCACAGCAGACCCACAGTCGTATAAATCACTGCCGCATCCAGATTCTCAGCGTCCAGAACTTCGAGTCTCTGATGCGGGTCCATTGACCCGAAAGGAGCTTCATGAAGGTAGGTCCTGTCAGGATTACGTTGTATGTCCGCTAGATCAGGCGCCCCCATCGCTCCCAAAGTGGCAGGGAAACCTCGACGGCTCATAGTGCTCCGCTCGCCGCCTATTTCCAATTCTTCGAGCCCGTTTTCGTCCAATCGTATTCTTAAGGCCCGATCTTTGTATTTGGACTCCAAGTACTCATCCCAAAGATCAGGCGGTTCCAGAATGTGTCCGTCGGCGTCAACTGCGCCTTCATGATTGATCCGATGGACCTCATGCATTTCTCGTGCCGGGAGTCCGTCACGTTGAATAGTTGTACTCATGCTGTTCCCCAAACTCACAGTTATTCGCTAGATGTGTCGACCTACCTGGCCGAAGCCCCTCCGTCTATGGTCAACGTAGTCCCACTTATATGACTAGCTCTCGGTGACGCCAAGAAAGTTATGACATCGGCGCATTGTTCAACTGAACCCGGCGCAGGATCATCGGGGATTAGTTCTTCCCAACGCCCCTCGTCATCGAATTGGTCGATGGCCTCGCGCCTCAAAATGTCTCCCATTCGGTCGGTGACGATTAAACCTGGATTTACAGCCACTACTCGTACCCCATGGTTAAGACTTCTGCTCCCAAGGGCTGTAGTAAGTCCAACAAGACCACTATTTCCGACTGCTCCGGCAACATAGGTAGGTTGTGGTCGCACCGCGGCGGCACCTATTACGTTGATGATTACGCCACGTCCCCGCTTGACCATTGTGGGATAAACCTCTCTACACAAATTGATGTAGCCGAAAACCTTGAGATCCCAAGCCGCTCGCCATGTGTGCTCATCGATAGTCGATATGTCGCCCGCAGGTATCGCGCCTGCGTTGTTGATCCAAATATCGACCTCACCGGCAGCTTCTACCAGAGCCATCTGATCTTCAGTGGTTGACAAGTCAACCGCATGACTTATGACCGTGACACCTTCAACAGATTCGCGAATTGCTGATTCGGCGCCAATCAAGGTCTCTTGGCTCCGCGCGGCTATCTGAATATGACATCCCTCTCGGGCAAGAGCGATAGCGCAGCCGAGTCCAATGCCTTTTGAACCGCCAGTAATGACGACTCGTTTTCCATCCAAACCGAGATCCATGAGTTGACCGTAGTTCGGATGCCGAGCACGAAGCATCGCAATTGAGCGACAATGGCAACCTGAAGTTAGGCAAGGGGAAATGATGAGCGGAAGACTCGAATCGAAAGTAGCAATAATTACGGGCGGAGCCAGTGGAATGGGGTTAGCGACCGTCCGCAGATTTCTGCAAGAAGGAGCCTCGGTGGTTGTCGGGGATCTCAACGCAGAAAACGGCCGAGCTGTTCTCGAGGAGCTCAATGCTGAAGGATATGAGGGCAAGGTCCGCTTCACGGTGACAGACGTGTCTGTTGAAGACGATGTTGCAGCAATGACGGAACTCGCCGTTGACTCTTTCGGACGTCTTGATGTGGTGTTCAACAATGCAGGTATTGGTGGAGCTTTTGGACCGATCACTGAAATAGAAGTTGATGACTGGGACGCGACATTTCATATTCTCGTGCGTTCAGTTTTTCTCGGAACGAAGCACGCAGCGCGGGTGATGCTGAATCAGGGAGAAGGGGGCTCAATAATCAATACAGCCTCCATCGCTGGCATGGGAGGTGGCGCCGGCCCCCAGGCGTACTCTGCAGCTAAGGCTGCGGTGGTGAGTCTTTCGAAAACCACTGCGATAGAACTCGCGGCCTCTGAGATAAGAGTGAACGCGATATGCCCGGGCGTTATTTTCACCCCGCTCATGCACAGCGGCAACGAAGAACAAGCAGAAGAAGTGATTTCCGAGATTCAACCACTACCCAAACGTGGAGAGGGTTCAGACATTGCTGGTATGGCCCTTTTCCTCGCTAGCGATGACTCACTTTTCGTCACTGGCCAAGAACACATTGTTGACGGGGGTCTACTAGCTAGCGGTCCGCGGATGCTCGGGCGAATGCATAACTCTCGTAATCTGCACCGGATGGCCGGGATGGCATATGGCACCAGCGGTCAGACAGCAACCTACAGACGCCTTTGATAGGCCGGATAATTCATCCTGATCTTTCCGGTTATGGACTACATAGAAGATCTTGGTGATCGGGGTGAGCGATGCTTACAAGAAGCTCAGCTCTCTCCGAAAGCGTCCTGCCCCGCAACTCAACCGCGCCAAATTCGGTAACGACCACATCTGCGACATAGCTAGGGAGCGTCGTTGGCGCCCCCTCGGTTAAACGCCGGACTATTCGCGAAGCGGTCCCCTTAGCTGCTGTTGATGGCATCGCGATTATCGAACGGCCGCCGGTTGCGATGGAAGCTCCGAATGCAAAATCAGGAGCTCCACCTGGGCCTGATATGAAGCGGCCTGACGCGAATTCGCTGTTGGCCGAACCATCCAAAGCCATCTCTACAGTTGACTGCAACGCAACGAAATTCCGAACGGAGGCCATTCCCGGGATGCCATGGGTATGAGATCCGCGAGCCATCCTGATTAGAGGATTGTGATCGACCCAATCATAAAGCTCCCGAGTACCCATGATTTCAGCGGCGACCGACACCCCTTCGTCACATCCTTTGTGGAGATTGTCCACGGCGCCGCATTTGATCAGATCCACGCAAGCGTCATTGATCATGCCGCCATGGAGACCTAGGTTCTTACGCCCCTGCAAAGTCGATAGAACAGCATCAGGCACTGCTCCGATACCGAACTGCAACGTCGAACCATCTGGAATGAACGGACTTATATGCTCAGCGATCGCCGAAGATATTGGATCGATGGTCGCTGGCTGAAGTTCAGCTAAGGGTTCGTCTATGGTCACTAAGAAGTCGAAATCCTCTATGTGGCACTCGCCCTCACCATGCACAAAGGGCATGTGATTGTTGACCTGACCAATCACCAGGGGAGCATCACTAATAAGTGACACGTGGCCTCCAACTCCGGTTCCCAGGCTGCACGTGCCAGACGAATCTGGCGGGCTGACCTGACAAATTATTGTGTCTGCCGCCAGCGGAGCGTTCGGCTTGCAGATACCGTCGAGATCTGAATAACGACCCGGAATGATGCCGAAAGCTTCGTGGTCAAGTACGTCCCGCATGGCACCCGTTGGTTGCAACGACAGCCATCTGAAGGGATCTCCTAAATGATCGATAGGAGCGGGTCGTTCCAAGAGAAAAGCTGAAACAAACTCAAGACTTTTGAAAGATCCTCGGCGCTGGTCAATAGCAGTCAAGAGCCCATACGGACAACCAGAGCCCTGTGCTACATATACGCGACTGCCGTCTGAGATCGCATCGATGGCCTCGTCGACGGTTGTGTTTTTCCCAGAACGCTGACGGTTCACAGCTCCTCCATTTCAATCAAGCAGGGACCGACTAATCACTACATCCTGTATCTCGGTCGCTCCGTCTACGTAATGGGTCAACCGTGCCGCTGCTAGATGTCGTGGTAATGGATGATCCCGTTTCGCTCCGTTTGCTCCCATTACCTGCATGCACGAAGCAATTCCGGTTTCAGTCACCCGAGTAGAGAACTTCTTGGCATGGGCGGCCTCGACTGAAGCATCACCCCCATCGTGCAGTGCATGAGCCGCTTGGTACGTAAGTAAACGAGAAGCTTCAAGGTCTGTTGCTACATCTGCCAGTTTGAATCGAATTCCCTGTAAATCGGCGAGGCGGGCACCGAACGCGTTTCTGTCGCGAACATAGCTTGAAGCGGTTGAAAGACTCGTTCGAAGCATCCCGCAACACATAGCTGAGACGAGCACCCTAGCCAGGTCAATACCCTCCATAGCAGCTCTGAAACCTTCCCCTGGAGGCAGGAACAATGATTTTCCAGGTACCCGACAATCGTCGAAAAGAATCCCGTTAGCACCGAGGCCGTGACCCCCGATTAGTTCGTAGGCCGGAGTCCTGACAACCCCTGGAATATTTGCATCAACGAGAAAGGTCGCGATTCCGCGATGGCCCGCGGCATGGTCTGTTTGCGCGTAAACCGACAGAACATTTGCGTCAGATCCATTCGTTACCCACGCCTTCTCTCCATTTAGTATCCATTCATCTCCATCTGAAACAGCGGTCACTGATATAGCCGCCGCGTCGGAACCCACCTCTGGCTCAGTCAACAAGAAAGCTCCCAAAGAACTGCCGTCAACTAGCCCAGGTAAGGTCTCTGATCGAAGGTCTCCGGTGGCGTTTCTTGCTACGGATCCAGCCAAGTTGTTGTGGCAAACGAGCGAAAACGCGATAGCGAAATCTACAGCGGCGATTTCTTCAAGGACTCGCGCCAAGCCGAGCGTGCTGAGTGCTGCTCCACCATCAACCTCGGGTACGAGAAGCCCAGTCAGCCGATGTTTAGCTGCACTTTCAAAACCCTCCTTGGCAAAACGGCGTTCGAACTCCCATTTTTCGGCTCGATCAGCAACGAAAGACTGAGCCCATCCAGTTGCGCGTTCGATGGCCGCGAGATCAGTAGCGCTCAACGCTTCAAGATTCAATGAATTCACAGTTGGAGAGTAGTCCCGTCAGAGGAAATAGAACTTGTTGACTGCCAGATGCGTGGGTAGCTAATCAATCAGTCGTCGACATGTTCAACACGAATCATCCGGGTGGGGGTATAAACCATGACCACATCACCGTTTTGATTGAACACCTCGTTCTTTGTGGTGACGATGCCGCGATCCTGCTTTGAAGTCAGTCTCGCAGCGGTCACTTCCGCAATAACTTGCAAAGAATCATCAACGAATGTTGGTCCTTTAACCTGAACCTCGGCTCCGAGATAGGCGATTCCTGTCCCGGCTATTGCGCCGCCACTAATAATTAGCCCTTCGGCAAGCGACATGACCAGACTTCCGGGAACCAAGCGACCGGAGTAGCCAGCTCGTTCTGATCCCGTCGCGTCAAGAAATAACCCCTCGACAAAACCGAACTGGGTTGCGTAGATCATCAGGTCTGTTTCAGTCACAGTTCGCCTGGAAGTACTCCACCGTTTTCCAACAGGTAGTTCATGAAAGGTCCAACCGCGGTGCGGCCTTGGCGGTAAGTCAGCAACCATCACTTCCTCCTACACGTTCTTCCCGTGACCGTAGCCCGATAATTGAGGCGCTGACCCTTTTCTCCGCCTACCATCAGATGTGTTGTCCTACTAGGGGAGAAAAACATGGCCGTTGATCGGCGCACCCATCGGTCACACGTCAGCTATATCGATAAGTCCCGTAACTACTACGGCGCACAGGGATACCCGCAGCCTTATCAGTGGGCCTACAACCATGATGTCCCATTTGCATCTCTGAATAAACCTCTGAGCGAGTGTCGTATAGGCCTCGTCACCACCTCTTTCTTTGAACGCAAAGTCGACAAAACAGCTGTCGCCGGTGCAGGCACCAAAGAGCCATACGCGGCGCTATGCGATGACGCCCTCGGTGGTCTCTACAACAAGGATCTCTTCTGGGATAAGGACAACACGCATACCGAAGACCTTGATACCTACCTGCCGATTAACCGTCTCCGAGAATTTGCCGACCAAGGAAGAATTGGATCATTGGGAGATCGCTTTTACGGAGTGCCAACTGACTACAGCCACAGAAGAACTAGCCGCAGAGACGCCCCTCAAATACTCGAATTCGCTCAAGAGGATGAACTAGACGCAGTAATTCTTGTTCCGCTTTGACCGGTTTGCCACCAGACCGTGAGTCTGGTCTCGCGTCACCTCGAAGAAGCTGGCTTACCGACGGTTGTAATGGGAAGCGCAAGAGACATAGTCGAAGAATGCGGAGTTAGTCGGTTCGTTTATACCGACTTCCCGTTAGGTAATCCGACAGGAAAACCAGGCGATGTCGAAATGCAATCAGCAATAACCGGAATAGCGCTCGATCTGCTAGAGCGCGCATGGGAACCGCGAACCACCGTGCAAACCCCATTTGTATGGGACACCGAAGCAAACGAGGACTGGCGTCACCACTTCATGAAAGTTGATGACTCAAACCGAGATGCGTTGGCGGCAGCGGGAGATCAACGCCGCTCCGCTCAGGAAAAAGTGAAAGCTGAAGGCCGAGGTAGGGGTTGATGTGACACAGGCTGACAGGGGCGTTCGCTTAGAAGGAGCTCCAGAGCCGCACAAGATGATCCCGGCCTCAGATGGAGTGCATATAGCAGCGGACATCTACGGTCAGACAGGGCCGCTCGTCATTCTGCAACACGGCGGAGGACAGACCCGCCACGCGTGGAAAGGAGCGGGCCAAAAACTAGCTGAAGCTGGATATCAAGCGGTCAGCCTCGACGCCCGCGGACATGGGGACAGCGACTGGGCCCCTGATGGCGACTACTCCAACGAGGCCCTGGTCGAAGACCTTGTTGCCGTTGTTGAGAACCTTGGACAACGCCCCATCCTTGTTGGTGCCTCAATGGGCGGAGGGACATCGTTAACTGCTGTTGGCGAAGAACGAGTAGATGCCGAGGCGTTGGTTCTTGTAGACACCGCTCCCCGAATTGAGGCAGGCGGAGTTCGAAAGATTCGAGACTTCATGAGACAAGCCCCAGACGGCTTCTCCTCACTAGAAGAAGTAGCGGACGCAATTAGTAATTATCAACCACATCGGAAACGGCCCCGATCTTTGGACGGGCTAGCGAAGAACGTTCGTCTATGGCCGGACGGACGATACCGATGGCACTGGGACCCAGAATTTATGAGACGTAAACGCTCCTTAGCGGATCGTGTCCCAAGACAGGAAGATGCCGCAAGGAACGTCAGATGTCCGTCCCTGCTGATTCGCGGTGGCTTGAGCGACGTACTTTCAGAAGAAGGAGCCCAAGCGTATCTAGAGTTAGTACCCCATTCTGAGTATTCAAATGTCGGCGAGGCAGCTCACATGGTCGCCGGGGACCGAAACGACATCTTTATAGCTGCTGTGTTGAGTTTCTTAACGAAAGTAGCGCCAGTTAATTGACGTCATCGAACCCCGACACGAACGACGATGATCTCACCACATATGTCTGCGTCGACTACGAAATTGACGGCGTGCCCCAGGGTCTGGAACCTAAGAGTCTCATAGAGAATATTTTTTCCGACAGCGGGGCGTCCTTAATCGACCACCAACTACCCGTTGTGGCCGCATTTGGGGATCCAAGCACAGCGGTAGAAGCGTCGATTGTCGGACAATGGCGCGTACAACGTGAAATTAACGACCCTCATAGAAAGCTACGCATCGGGGTGCATGTAGGGAGCTTGTCTGAAACGGTGGCGGTGCTGGATTGTTCAAATGGTAACCAAATCGTCTTTAGTGGAGCCGTTGATCTAGCTACCGGGGGAGCACTCGATGCTCGACCTATGGCATTAGCCAACATTTGGACTGACTCAGAACCAACACAGTTGTGGTTGTCAACTGATAGTCGACCCGACATAGATGGGCGTCCCCTGCGCATTCCGACCTAATCTTCAAGATCGTCGGAACCAATTTTCGGCATGGATAGGACAAAGAGGAATACTTATGTCAACTGAGGCCCGCGTCGTAGTAGTCCCGCAGGAACAAGGTCAACCATTGGAAGTAGTAGATGTAACGCTTCCCGATCCCGAACCCCACCAAGTAGTCGTCCGTCAATTCGCTTCAGGTATATGTCACAGCCAACTTCACACCATCCATAACCCCCGACAGGCGCCCGCTGTACTTGGACACGAATCAACGGGCCAAGTTGTGGCAGTGGGGGAGTCAGTCACAGACTTAGCGACTGGTGACACGGTGATGGTTACCTGGGTGCCTAAGAATCGAGATCAGGCTCGTCGACAAGGTGCTTTCACAGCCCTGGAGTTACCCGACGGACGAGTGGCGACCACCATCAACGTGTTCACATGGGCGACTCATACGATCGCAGATGAAATGTATGTCGTGAAAGTTCCAGATGACATCGACCGAGAGACGGACAGCATCATTGGATGCGCGGTTATCACAGGAGCCGGAGCAGTGCTGCACACGGCAGGAGTTAAACAGGGTGACAGTGTTGCAATAGTCGGTGTCGGCGGGGTTGGACTATCTGCTGTAGCCGCAGCCGCACACCTAGGAGCTGACCCCATCATCGCCATTGACCTCGACGACGCAAAGCTTGACTTTGCGAAACAATTTGGAGCTACTCACGGCCTTAACGCAACTGACGTCGACGTCGTGGAGGCAACACGGGCACTGACCCCAGTTTCTGGCCAATTCGACATTCTCCGGCAATCCATTGCCGGAGTCGACTATGCGTTTGACTGCATAGGGCACGCTTCCACGATGAAACAGGTTTCGGAGCTGGCACGGAGTGGAGAGTTTGGTCAGTCCAAAGGTGGAACAGCAGTGTTAGTCGGGGTTCCCCAAACACCTATTGAGTTAGACAGCCGCCACATGTTTATGGGTGAACGCTCTTACATATGCAGCCTCGGAGGTTCCTGCGAACCTAGTGAAGACTTACCCCGGTTTATTGAGTGGCACCGGAACGGCACTCTTGACCTTGACGCTTTAGTAACTCAGCGGTACGCGATTGACGATATTGGACTTGCTGTCGAAGACCTTGAAAACGGCAGGGTTGCTGGCCGCTCGATACTGGTGTTTGACTAGGCATGGACGTTGACAACGAGGGCGATGTTCCGCTGTTAAAGGTCACTGATGGCCGGGCCCAAATTTTTCTCCAAAGACCAGCAAAACGGAACCGGCTCGAGCCAACCGACCTAGAGGCTCTTATGAGTCACCTTGACACGATCGACAAGGACAGCTCGGTTCGAATAGTTACTATCGAGGCGGAGGGCCCATCATGGTGTTCGGGCTATCACCTAGGAGCCCTATCTCAGGGTGAGCGTCCTAAGTTCGGTTTTGGTGAAGTCTGTGATGCTTTGATGTTGACCAGACCCCCCACCGTGGCAGTCCTCAGTGGCAATGTTCACGGAGGAGGAACCGACTTGGCGATGGCTTGCGACATCCGCGTCGGGGTAGACGAAATCGTTTTGGGTATGCCTGCTACTCGAATAGGACTTCAATATTACGCCACTGGACTTCAACGGTTCGTCCAACAAATCGGTGCCGCCGCCACGAAACGCATTTTCTTGACTGCTGAAGTCATTGACGCCCAGGAACTTCTCCGAATCGGATACCTCACTGAGGTTGTTGAAGAGAAGGAGCTCCACTCACGAATAGACAAACTGTGTGAATCAATTTCAGAGCTGTCACCAAACGCAGTCGCGTTGACGAAAAAAGCGATTAATGACTTGAGCGGGAACGATCCCGACATACAACAAATTCAAGAGAGTCACATAGCGAGCATCCGATCTGCTGACCATCAAGAGGCGATGCTGGCAATCCGAGAGGGCCGCCCACCGCGGTTTCTAGCTGACTAACCGGCATGGAGTTATTGAATTCTGCTAGATACCTGATGTGGTTGAGGTTTCCCCTGAAGTTATAAACGCGGAAAGAGTTACATCGTGGATCGGCGAACACGCCGATTTCGAAGGACCTCTCACTTACCACTTGATTGCCGGTGGGCGTTCGAACATGACCTTCACAGTTGAGCAGGATGACCAGATCTTGTTTGTGTTACGTCGACCACCAATGGGAAAGCTACTGCCCTCGGCCCATGACATGGCTCGCGAGCACCGCCTAATGGACGCCCTCCGCGATAGTGATGTTCCGGTGCCACAGATGGTTGGTCTCTGCCAAGACGAAGAGGTCAACGGCCGAGACTTCTATGTCATGCGATTTGTTGACGGGATAGTCGTTCGAGATCTTGAAATAGCGTCAACGATGGATGTTGCGGCGCGACAGACCATGTCAGAGTCACTAATCGACACCCTCGTGGCGTTACATCGCGTCGATATCGACCAGGTTGGCTTAGGTGATTTAGCCAAACGAAGTGGCTACATAGAACGACAAGTCAAACGATGGACTGGTCAATGGGAAAACTCCCGGACACGAGATTTACCCGTTGTTGACGCGGTGGCTTCAGAGTTGATAGCGCGAATGCCTGAACCGAACCCAACAACCATCGCTCACGGTGATTATCGCTTATCGAATTGCATGGTCAATGCACAAGGACGAGTAATAGCAGTCTTGGATTGGGAGCTATGCACCTTGGGTGAGCCAATGGCGGACCTGGGAGGGCTACTTGGCTATTGGCACGACCCCCAAGAAGTTGATCCCAGCGGTGACGCCGAAAGCACTGGATTACCAGGATTCCTTGACCAGGATGAAATGGCCGCGCTGTACGCGAGAACGATGGGTGTCGATATGACATCAATCAGCTATTACCGAGCGTTCGCCCAATGGAGGCTCGCTTGCATAGCCGAAGGTGTATATGCGCGCTATTTAGGTGGCCAGCAAGGCGAACAAGACGAAGAGATCGATTTGGAGCGAATGAGAGACTCTGTTACTGAACGTGCTGAACGAGCCGCCCAACTACTCAACATGGGATGAAACACTTCAACCTCTAACGACGGATCTCCGAAAGTGGTCCTACATTCCGTGGCGCAAAAGTCTTCCGCTGTAAGTCTCGGTCTGGGCGTCATCCTCAATAGTCACTTGCCCGTTGACTATTACATTTCGATAACCCGAAGCTTTTTGTATACGCCGCCACTCGCCGCCGGGAAGATCATGAACCACTTCCATCGGAAGAACTTTGAGATTTTCCGGGTCGTACACAACAACATCTGCAGGACAACCTGATCGCAAGACGCCCCTATCACGGAAGCCAGCTAGTTGTGCGGGCAGAGCCGATAAGCGTCTGTGTGCTTCCTCATAGGAAATCCAATGGTTTTCGCGCACATGCTCAACGAGGGTCTCCGTTGGGTAGCGGCCGGCAGTGAGGAACTTGGTGTGAGCCCCCCCGTCAGAAACCCCGAACAACATGTGGGGATAGCTCACAATGTCTTTCAGTAATTCACTGTTGCCCTGAGGTGGCGCGACGAAAAACAGGGTGTCAAGTCCATCCTCCACTGCAATATCGAGCATCACATCTACCTCGTGTTTGCCGCTTAATTCAGCAGCCTGAGACACCGACATTTCTCTGTACTGTTCCGTGTTGTCTGATCGCGGAGAAAGGATCGTTACAGTCCCCAACGGAGCCGTTGCCGTGGACGGAAGATTGTCCTTCAAAGCCTGACGACGGGAAGGATCAGAGAACTTCGCCAGGCGTTCTGCTTTATCGCCCATGCACGCTTCCATCCACGCCTCGGAGTCGTCATAGAGATTCCAGTCTTCGAGAGTGAAAGTGAATCCGGCGTCACTAGTTACTCCCTGCCCGTAGACGGGAATGCCACGTTCCCTGCACCGTTCGAGCCATTCGATTTGGCGTTGGTGGACATGGGGTTTGTCTTCGAACGCTTGAACCACATTATGTAAAAGAGGGCGACCACTTATCGAAGCGATTTCTTCTAAATGAGCGAGGTCATGCTTGATGTCATCGGTAGTCAAAGTCATTTGGACGACACCCTGATTCCGCTCTGCCAACACTCCCGCCAGCACCCTCGCGGTTTCGTCATTCATCATGTCGGTAGGCATAGGAGTGCCATCCCAATCACGTTGGACTGCTGCCGGACCCGTTGGTGGAAGACGTTGGGCAGACCAACCACAGCCCCCGGCGTCCATTGAGGTCCGCAGTAAATTGGCTAGCTCCATATGTTCAGCCTCGGTCGGCATGCGACCAGCCTTAGCGTCATCAACTCCTAAAACCTCGAGAAGCATCGGACCGATAGGGACATACGGCAAAATGTTCATCGCTTTGGGCGTTCGGTCCAAGCTGTTCAAATACTCCGGAAAGGTCACCCAATCCCAAGGCATCCCCTGAGCCATCGATTCGTATGGGATTGCCTCCACCCGGACCATTGATTTCATTGCGTAGTCACGCATATCCGGTGCAACGGGAGCAAAACCGAAACCACAATTGCCGATGGCTACCGAAGTAATGCCGTGCCAGCCTGACAAAGTGCAATACGGGTCCCAAAAGACCTGTGCGTCATAATGAGTATGAAGATCTACGAAACCCGGTGCCACGTGCATGCCAGTGGCGTCAATTACCTGGTTTGCCTCTCGATGGTTTACCCGCCCTATCTCAACGACCTGACCATCAGAAATAGCCACGTCGCCGCGAACTCGTGGAGCACCACTTCCATCGAAAACAAAACCATCTTTAACAACTATGTCGAAACTCATATTCAAATCACTCCAGCCAGACCTGATTTAGAGACAGCGTAGATCTAGGCGTTGAGGAGATGCAGAAAAAACGATTCTCTAAAAAGGATCCCGCTCGATGTCGAGGACAAAACGTCCTAATTGATGAGTCACGCGGTCTTGGTGAACGTTGATATGCAACGGCATGGCACGAAAATCTCGATACCTGCGTTCGAAACTTCCTCCCTCGCGCAGCCCATTGCCACCCTGCGTTCGCTCTAGAAGTTGCATTGCCTCCGCTAGTTGCTCAACACTCATCGAGATAATCGACATTTGCCGCAGGTAGTCGGCTTCGGTAGGAACGGTCCGGTCTTCAATTCTTCGGTCTATTTCTAGACAAGCATTTTCAACGGCGGCCCGTGCGGAGGATAAGAGAGCAGTGGCTCGACCGATGTTGATTTGAGCGGCCGCCTTTTCGACCATTTTGCCGCCCATAATGACGCGACGCTCACGCGCAGAAGCTGCTGCTTCTTGAATACTGCGACGCACTAAGCCCACAGCCATCCAACCGAGCCATAGGTCCGAGATACCAACCCAATCTTCTCGGTACCGATGGTGAATAACCGGGACAGTGCGAAGAGATTCAGCACGATTTGCTCCATACCATGGGACGCAGCGATCCAGAGGTACTCGAACCTCGCTGTAATGAAAGTCATCAGTGGCTGAGGCTCTAAGACCAGACCCATCCCATGTCGGGTCGATCTTCAAACCATCAATAGACGTGCTCACTATCGAAAACCGCAAATCCATAGGTCGAACAGGATCACCGTCGTCGTCAACGACCGCGAAAACAACACCACAGTGATCTGCGTACCTGCCACCAGTACCGAACGTCGCTTTCCCATTGAGGACCGCTTCGTCTCCCTCAATTCGTCCGTGTACGCCGCTGCCAGCACCAGCAGGAAAACAGACCCACTCGCCAAGCTCAACAATTTCTTGAAGGAACTGGTGATGTTCAGGGCCGAGGGTTCCTACAAACAGGTGAAAAACTGCGAGGTGATTCCAGAGAACCCACGCCGTGGAAGGGCACCTAGCGGCGATGGCTTCGAATTCGCGCCCCATTTCAAGAATTGACGACTCGACCCCACCTAGTTCGGCGGTTGCGGCCATTCGCATTACGTCGCTACCTCGTAGACTTTCGATTACTTCGCTCGCGACTGTTCGAGTTTGGTCTGCGTTACTTGCTTGGGCTTCAAGAGCGTCTAAGACGGGGCTAACCAAGAGCCGCGCTTCATCAATCGGAAGAAATTGAGCGACGGCGTCTGTATCCATTACTTGCAGAGTAGTTGAGTGAGTTACCTTCTATCCATGCAAGACGACGATGAGGGAGCATCAGACAGAGTCACCGTTCGGCGTATGCCTGAGAGAGCTCGATACGACAGAGACGGGATTAACGAAATTCTAGATGAAGGGCTCTTGGCACATGTCGGTATGGTCACTCCTGAAGGACCCATAGTTATCCCGATGTTGTACGCCCGTGATGGAGGATCGCTCTACCTTCACGGATCACCCGCGAGTCGTTTACTCCGCGAAGGACGCGGTGTGCAGCTGTGCGTGACGGTCAGCCTCGTGGATGGTCTGGTTGTAGCTAGGTCCTTAGCTCATCATTCTATGAATTATCGCTCTGTTGTCGTCATGGGCGAAGCCTCACCTGTCGAAGATTTGACCGAGAAGAGACGCGTATTAGATGTCATAAGTGAGCATGTGATTCCTGGACGGGTTGCAGCTACGCGTCCCCACAGTGAAAAAGAAGTCAAAGGAACCTTGGTACTCGAGATGCCAATATCTGAGGCTTCCGCAAAGGTTCGCAGCGGACCGCCGATCGACGAAGACGAGGACTATCTCTTGGACACTTGGGCAGGGGTTTTGCCAATCGGAATCGAGGTAGGAGAGCCGCTGCCCGACCCCAGACTTGCTTCTGACATAGCTGTTCCCGAACACATAGCCAAATGGAGGCGTTAGTAGTTACTCAGGAAGGTGGGGGAGGACTTCTTCGCCGAAGCGTCGCACGGTTTCTTCGAGTTCGTCGTCGGAAATGCCTCCCAAATCGAACATAAATAGCTGTCGATCGTGTCCGAGTAATTCATGTAGCTCGCCCATTCGATCAACACACTCTTGGGCACTTCCAGCCACTGCCGGGCCTGCCAGAAATGACTCGAGATCAAAGGGCATCTGAACTTTGCCACCGGTGTTGTCGCTAATGAGTTGATCGACGAAATTCCAGTAATGGCCATAACGGGGGACGAAACGTTCTCTCATATCCGCGCGGTCCAATCCGACGAATGCGTGAGAACACGAACCGATAACAATGTCATCGGTATTTCGTCCTGCTTGGACCCAAGCTTCCTTGTACTGCTCAACGATTGGCACAAACATTTTTGGGTGCCCGAAGACCGAGGGCAACATAAGGCGACAGCCAAGTTTCGCTGCGAGTAAGGCCGATTCTTGAGATCCGGCACCGATCCACATTGGGATATTTCCGGTTGGCCTAGGGCGAATGGTGATATCGCTCAAGGACGGCCGAAATTTGCCCGACCAGTGTACGTTCTCCTGATCAAGGAGAATCTGCAAGAGCTCAAGCTTCTCTTCGAAAATTTCTCGAGCATCATGCACGTCCAAGCCAAATGCCGGATAACTCCGGCTGAAAAAATTGCCGCGCCCCGAAACAATTTCAACTCTGCCGGGGAAAAGATTGTCGAGGGTGGAATAGTCCTCGGCAGTGCGCACAGGATCAAGGGTGGGTACCAACGTGACAGCGGTCGACAAGATTAGATCTGGAACTCGTTCACCGATCGCCGAAAGCACGACAGGTGGCGAACTCAGCATGTAATCGTTGAAGTGATGTTCCCCGATGTGGACTGCGTCAAATCCTGATTCGGATGCCCAAACTGAATAACGAATTAGCTGCCTATGTCGGTCCGCTTCCGTCAACAACTCACCGGTCTTTGGATGGGCCAGATTGTCTCCAAGACTGAATATCGCTGATTCCACGTTCTCTTCCTACCGTTACTCGCCTGTTCTGGCCAAATTAGCCATGAGACGTATTGCTTCCTCTTGGCCGGTGTTGATGCTGAGTCCAGTTAATCCGCTGTCGGACCACTGCAGAAATCTTTGCTTTATCCGGTCGACAGACCCATATAGCCCCGCCTCGTCAACATACTCATCCGGAATGGCTTCAGCGGCCTCTGCTTTTCTGCCTGCTAGGTATAGCTCTTGCACGCGGGCTGCGACATCTGGATAACCCCTCTGCACCATGTGTTGGTTGTGGAAGTTGACATCCTTGTGTCCCATGCCGCCCGTATACAAAGCGATGTTGTCCTTTGCTTTGCGAAATATGGGTTCCACGTCATCGGTGATCTGCACCGGGCATTGGCCGATAATCTCAAAGTCTTCCCAACCTTTGTTAACGCCCCGCCGTCGTGCTCGTTCAAAGCCCTCTTCGATCCATGGACGGAAATGCTGCATCCGTCCAGGCACAAAGTGCATTGGCAACCAACCGTCGCATAGTTCGGCAGTCAATTTCACAGTTGCTTCGGAGCCGCTTCCCAACCAAATAGGGAGATCAGCATTGGTATGAAGTATCGAAGTCAAAGGCTTTCCTAGGCCGGTAGCGCCGTCCCCGATAAAAGGAAGCTGATATTCGCGGCCATCATGCACCACTGGTTCGTTCCGGTCGAAGATCTTCCTCATAATCTGGATGTAATCACGCAATCTCCAATAGGGCTTACCCCAAGGTTGGCCGTACCAACCTTCGACTATCTGAGGGCCGGATACGCCAAGCCCGACGATCATTCGATTTCCGCCGGCAAGCGCATCAATCGTTTGCGCTTGCATTGCCGCCATTGCCGGCGCCCTACCCGCTAACTGAATGATTCCTGTACCTAGCTTTATTCGATCGGTATGAGCCGCGATATACGCGAGCGGAGTCATTGCGTCAGACCCGTAGGCTTCAGCCGTCCACACCGAGTGATAACCCAACGCTTCGGCCAATTTGATCTGTTCCATTGGCAGTTGGAGTTTGCCGCCGGAGTAGCCGAGCATTAATGCGAGTTTCATAGTTCCTTTCTGGATTGTTCATCCGATGGTTCTGGTTCGATTTATTGCAGTTGGATCAGTTGATTGATCTATCTTTTCCTTCCCAATACGGGGCTCGCAATTCACGTTTTAGGACTTTGCCTGGGCCTGACTTTGGCAGCTCCTCTGAGCGAAATTCGATTGATCGAGGAAGTTTGTAGCCCCCCAGAGATTCTCTGCAAAATTCGATCAGCTCATCAGATGTCAGGCTTTCGTCCCGAGGCACAACGACCGCGTGAACTTGCTCACCCCACTGTTCGTTAGGGACACCGAAGACAGTGGCCTCCAAGACTTTGGGGTGTTGATAAATGACTTCTTCAACTTCGGAACAGTAAACATTTTCTCCACCCGAAATGATCATGTCCTTTGCTCGATCTACGAGGTACAGGTATCCCTCGTCATCCAGATAGCCGATGTCTCCCGTCCGATACCAACCGTTTTGAAGGGCAGCAGCGGTTTGTTCAGGCTTGTTCCAATATCCCTGCATGACATTGGGGCCTTGGACCAAGACTTCACCCGCTTCTCCAGGTCGACCGTCGATTCTTAGAGACACCCCGAGTGAAGGATGCCCCACAGACTTGCCGCGACTTGTTCCTATCAGGTTCTCTTCGTGTCGGAGCCCTGTTACCAGTGGTGCAGTTTCGGTCGCGCCGTAGAGATGAAGCAACTCAGCTTCGGGGAACTCTTCGTGAGCGCGCTTTAGGACCTGAGTCGCGATGGGTGATGCTCCGTGACAAATCAACGCCATGCTTGACGTATCTCTGGGATTTGCAGACTGGGCTTCTACAAGTGCCGCCACCATGGTGGGAACGGCCAACGTGGCGGAACATCGATGCTCCTCAATTAGATCGAGACATAAGTTCGGTTCAAACGCAGGCACAACCACCTGACAGACCCCTAGGGCCAAGCACTGAAGTACTGAGTTGGAACCTGCTGCATGAAACATCGGCGCGACAACTAAATACGTGTCATCTCCATCCAGGGGCATAGTGATTTGACTATGCAAGGTGTTTGCAACGAGGTTGCGATGGCTGAGCATGACGCCTTTGCTTTTACCTGTCGTACCCCCTGTATAAAACAGGCCTGCGAGATCCTCTTCGTTCGTATCAGCGAATTCCTTGGGGGAGCTTTCTTGAAGTAGCTGCTCGTATTCATCAAAAGAGATGACTCGATCGACGCATTCGCCAAGACCGCCAGCGTCTTGATCGGTGATCAAAAGTTTGGCACCGGCGTCCTCCAGAGCGTACGCCAACTCAGTTTCAGCCCAGCGGCTGTTGAGAGGAACGATCGCGCGTCCGGCAGCCGGTACGCCGCAATACAATTCGGCATAGATATCAGAGTTCGCTGCTAGCAAGCCAACGCGATCACCGGTGTCTACTTCAAGCAGATCAAGAACTGAACCTACCCGTCGACACCTATCTACGAACTCTTCGAATGTCCTAGTCCGATCGCCGCAGACAAAAGCCAATTTCGTCGTGTGCATAGATTCTGCTCGTAAAAGTGGGTCAGAAATAATTCGCACAATGGCCCTCCAAAGTAGTTTTTACAGTTCTATGTTCGTCGCTTTAGCTTCTGAGAACAATTCGAAATTAATGACAATGACCTGCCTCAGATGGAGCTACGTCAATGGCCGGGTTTCTATCGAAGAAGCCGTCCGGAACCAGCAAGAAGCCGGCATATTCTGTGGGCATAACCGGATAGTCCTCAACTCGGACGTCATGGGTGAGCCCGAAGCTATGCCACAGGGTCAAATCGGTGTTGGTTATGGAACGGTCATCGGCGGTGAATCTTGGTAATCCTTCACCGGCGTTTCGTTGGGTGGGATAGTCACCGGCCGCATAACGTTCGGCTTGGTCCGTGGGGGTGACCCATAGGTTGTGCTTCGCGAACATTGCTCTCTGCGCGTGGGGTGAATCTTCCGAAGCGAACATGGTTGCCGTTGAGGAGGGCAATAACCGATAAGCAGTGGGGCGTCCGAGCCGGTTCGTTTTCTCAGAACTTTCAACCCTCCAATAGCGGCTTGTCGCCGAGTTTGTCTCCCTCATGGCTGAGTGCTCGCTCACCAGAACTGTTTCCCGTGCAGCAAAGGCGGTGTTGTGCGGGTTGTCGGGGCCGGGAGGTAACGGCTCGGTATTGACTTCGACCACGTTATTGGTGTTTCCATCAACCGCCATATCGAGACGCACGCAGAAAATATGTTGATGGATTGGTCCAGCGACGTTGGGAGCCACCTGCCGAGCGAACGTGAGATCGTCACCATCACCATGTGCACGGGTGGTCAATATTCCGGTCAACTTGATTTCGAGTTTGATGGAACCATCTAGATGGAAATACCAGAAAAACCCGTACTCGTAATTCCCGACAGTCGAAATGGTGCTTACCACTAACCGTCGTGACCGACGAACTTCAACGTCACCCGTGAGCATGTCCGTGTGTTTCCAGCCAATGCCGAAATCTTCTTCATGAATACAGATGGCGTTGCCTGTAGTAACGACGCTGCCGTCATCGAGCATCTGAACTGCGTCTAGGTAGTAAATTTCTCCCAAGCAATCACAGCCAAGAGTCAGCGAGTTAGCAGTCATACCTAACCCGTATTCGCCTGAATCAAGGGCATGTTTGAATGTCTGGCTTGGGCGAGTGTCACCGTAGGGAACAACCATTTCCGCCAAAGATGCTCGATCGATAATGGGACGTTCTACGTCGTCTTGTGTGTACGTCACTCGATGCAGGACCAGCCCCTCGGTGTCGTCGACCACCACCCGAAAGCGCCATTTTTGCCAAGTGATTTCATTGTCTTGAACGGAGAAACTGGTGCCCTCGGGTTGAGTTATCTCTACTGGCTTCAAGTCCTGCCTGAGCGGCCCGTAATCGTTAACTACCGAATCCACGTCGTAATTCCCGCGTTCTGTAGCTAGAGGCCACTGCCCAAAATCTTCTACGTGCAACACTTCCAAACTGTCCACGTCCACATGAACCATCAAGCCATCAATAGGGAACGCGTAGCCGTTGTCGTTAGGGCTTGGCCGGTGAAAAGCTATGCACCGTTGAACTCTTCGACCGTCCTCGAAGTTGAATCCGTAGTCTCCAGTTGGCCACGGGTCAATTTGAACCGTCGACGGGTCAGTTATGCCTCGTTGTTCCAAAGCCTTTTGGAAAGTTGGATTGCTTCTGCATGCCTCCATCACTTTGAATAACTCGACGAATCCGACCCGAGGCACAACGCCCGGGATGGCCTCCCAACGATCCACCTCGCGACGAGTTACCGATACCCGGGTTTCGAATACCTCACCAGAGTGGCGAACCACCAAGTCCAGGCGCCGATCCGTGGTCGCGCCGGGCTGCCAATCAGCAACCTCGTGTTTCGGTGGTTCATGAATGCAGCAACCGTGGAAAGTAGATGTGTCGTCAATTCGGCCGGCTTCACGTAACACCTCGACACAGGTTTCGAGTTCTTCTTCTGTCATCATTGAGAGTGGATGCATGGGTAAACACTAGGTCCGAATGAATGAAACCGAAAATAACGTCGCGAGTGACATGAATTTCCCTATTCTGCAAGAGCAGACTTTGGAGGACTTGAATGCTTGAGGCTGGAATTTCGGCACCGCCCTTTACCTTGCTTGACCAGGACGCTAATGAAGTGTCTCTCGGTGACTACGCAGGGCAATGGGTCTTGCTTTGGTGGTACCCGAAAGCAGCGACTCCGGGTTGAACGATTGAAGGACAGGGGCTCCGTGATCGAGCCTCAGAATTCGAAGCAGCTGGCGTCGCTATCTTGGGCGCCTCCTTTGACACCGTTGAAGAACAGAAGGCTTTCGTCGAGAAAGAAAACTTTCCATTTCTGCTGCTGTCAGATGCAGACCGAACTGTAGGCGAGTTGTATGGAGTTGCCCGTAAACCGGACCATGACTTCGCAGGATGGCCGCGAAGGGCGAGCTTTTTGATTGACCCCGCTGGAGTCATAGCCAAGGTGTATGACTTCGCTGACAAGCCGGACCTCGCCGAGCACGCTGCAACGGTCTTAACTGATCTTCAAGAACTGAGTTAGTGATCGGCGCTCTGCCGTTATGCCCTTAGAACAGCAAATCTTGGACCGACTGGGGAAGCTGTACCCCGACCATGATGGGCGCGATTTATTAGATCAGTGCAAGGTTGCTTTGGGGGAACCTGAAACCTCTAGCGAGTTGAGAAGATGGTCCGAACGAGACGCTGTCTTGATCTGCTACCCGGATCAAATTGTTGAAGACGACCGACCGCCACTCGCGTCTCTCGAAAACATCTTGCAAGAGATGGGCGGGGTGTTTTCGACGGTCCACATACTTCCATTTTTTCTCTCTAGTTCCGATGGAGGGTTCGCGGTTATTGATCATCATGTAGTTGACGAACAATTCGGTAGTTGGGCCGACATCAGCTCCATCGCTTCCACTCACCAAGTAATGGCAGATCTGGTGCTGAACCACGTCAGTTCTTCTCACCGTTGGGTTGAAGAATTCCGAGCCGATGTTGAACCCGGACGCAGTTACTTAAAGACTGCTTCACCAGACGACGATTTGTCTGCAGTCATGAGGCCTCGCACTTCAGATTTGTTAGTTCCCTGCGAAACTGCAGGCGGTACGAAGTACCTATGGTGCACCTTTGGCTCCGACCAAATTGACTTGAACTGGGCGGAACCCGAAGTTCTCCTGGAGATGTTGAGGGTCCTACAAGGCTTACTACTCGCGGGAATTCGATGGTTTCGTCTTGATGCGGTGGCGTACGCGCAAAAACATGTGGGCACCAACTGCGTACATCTCGAAGAGACACATGAGCTCGTGCGGTTATTCAGAGACCTCTTAAATTGGCGAAACCCCAGCGCTGTGCTGATCACCGAAACCAATGTGCCGCACGATGAAAATCTCTCTTACCTACGTGACGGAGAACAAGCACACGTTGCCTATAACTTCACGCTCGCTCCGCTTCTCGCGTATGCCTTGACGTCTGGTTCTAGCAACGAGATCGCTAAATGGTTGCGTGAAGCGGAGCAACCACCCGAACAGACCACCTTGCTCAACTTTCTTTCCAGTCATGACGGCATCGGACTGCGACCAGCTGAAGGCATCCTCAGTGTCAACGAAATCAAAGGCCTGGTGGATGCATCTGTTCAAGCAAACGGGACGTGGTCTGGTCGAAGCGACGGAAAAGACGTTCTGCCCTATGAACTCAATGTTTCGGCGGCATCGCTGTTGGGGATCGATCGCTTATTAACTGCCCACACCCTTTTAGCAAGCTTGCGAGGCATACCCGCCTTCTATCTCCCAGCTGTGGAGGGCGAACCAAACGACATAGAGGCTGCTGAGAGAGAAGGCGACAACCGTGCTCTTAACAGGCCTAAGCAAACTGCGGCTATCCGTCAGGCAAAACTCACTGGTGCTCGCGCAACCGCCCGAGATGAGTTACTCAGGAGATTAAGTGTGCGACGAGAGCTGTCAGCTTTTCATCCCGAAGCAAGCCAACATGTAATGGATCTCGAAAGCCCTCTATTGGGCGTAGTCCGCGGTGAAGAACCATCGTCTGTGCGGGTCATCGCCAACCTCGGTTTCACTGACGTGCATTTCAATCTCCCAGACCGAAGCTTCGACCTCCTATCACAACGAGAATTTCAGGGTGAACTCCTCATCGCTCCAGGAGACGTGTTTTGGCTTTCTACAACTGAAGCTAGATCTTGAACACAACTGGGAAAATCAAGACGAAGTTGATCCCAGGACGGGAGATCGGGAGGCAAAACACGTTGAGTTTCGCGAATTAGTTGGGAAAATAGTCTGGCCGCTACTTCCTCATCACCTTCGCCTGCCGGAAGGCCGTTACTGATTGCGTTCGCGCGGTGAGCAGATACTGCGTGTCGCAGTTCTTCATCGAACCGATCTGCGTCCACCTTGTCTAAACCAGCAATCGACAGCAATGTGCTAATGACATCACGAGCCATTCGATGGATTCCCAGCTCCGCATTGTCTGCTGAAAGCAATTGATGCTTGTGGTCATACCGGTCACTCAGATCGGTTTGCGCGACAGCGGCGCCCAAAGATCTTGCAGCGGTGAGCAAAGCAATATCAACGCCCCAATGCTCGGGCATAGCTATCGACTGTGCGACCGAAATCCGTGAAGCGAATTCTCCTGCCAACGGATATCTAAAGGATTCGAGATATTTAAGGTCAGCATTTTCAGGTGCCACTGAGATAAGTGACTCGAGCAAAGGTCCCACTAGTAGCCGGCTGACGCGCCCGTTCAATCCCGCGTTATCGAAACGAGGATAAAAGCCCTTAACGAAGTCAAACCCCAGCCGATCGTCCACTATTGGGTGGGCGAGCCTGGCGACGAAAGAAGCTTCGTAGGTTGAGATGTCGGCATCGTGAACCACGATGGCGTCAATCTCGTCGAACCCGATAGCTACTCCCAAACATCGCCACAGGTTTCGGCCCTTACCGCTACCAGGAGCGATACCCAGCTTCCGATCGAACGCTTTCATCGCGTCGTCGTCGTTCCAAATGACGCTGGTCACCTGTGGGAGTTGAGAAATCAGTTCTTGAGCGGCTTCAAACGAGTGTTTGTCAGCGCCATCAACGCCTACGACCACTCTTCCCAACCAGTTGAGTTCGGAGAGCTGTTCAACCATTCGAGGCAACGCGGAACCGTCAAACTCACTAACGAGACACGGCAAAATTAAAGCAACTCCGTTGCCGACATCGCGCTGAGCGAAATAGTTGGAGGCCTCCGCACTTTCGCTGTCGACCAGTCGATGCAGCGTGGTAATCGGACCTTGTTGTTGAAAGTCAGCCATGCCGCTCCTGTCGTAGCGCATACGGTAGACGACCAGTGCACCCCTTACTAAGGAACCCGAGGTATCGTTCGTCATGGCCTCCTCCCCATTTTCCTTCCCTGCTGAGGATGAAAAATTTGCGATAGAGGGTCTGACCTTTGACGATGTGCTTCTGCTCCCCGCTGCGTCCGA
Source organism: Actinomycetota bacterium (assembly GCA_036163555.1). GTDB lineage: Bacteria > Actinomycetota > Acidimicrobiia > Acidimicrobiales > Poriferisodalaceae > MedAcidi-G3. Next base: position 26,949 of record JAYZKK010000007.1, on the reverse strand, counting down.
AGTGTTGCCAGACACAGTCGACACAAAATGCCGCTTCAGTAAGAACATCAACTTAAATATTCCGCTGGCCAGCGCAGCGATGGACACCGTTACAGAAGCGCGGTTAGCGATCGCGATGGCTCGCCATGGCGGCATTGGCGTAGTGCACCGCAACCTTGATATTGACGACCAGGCAAAAGAAGTCGATAAGGTCAAACGATCCGAATCGGGAATGATCGTAGAGCCGGTCACATTGCCTCCCGATGCCACTTTGGCCCAAGCGGAAGAATTGATGGGCCGATTCAAAATCAGCGGTGTCCCAATTACTGACGAACAACAACGGCTTGTCGGCATCCTGACTAATCGTGATCTTCGATTTGAGACCAACTACGGACGAAACATTTCAGAAGTCATGACATCTGAGGGCTTAGTTACGGCCCGAGAAGGCACCACCCTCGAAGAAGCTCAAGTTGTTCTCGGCACACATCGAATTGAGAAGTTACCCATTGTTGACGATGACTATCGACTAATCGGTTTGATCACAGTCAAAGACATCGAAAAAAAGATCCGGTACCCCGATGCGGCAAAAGACGAGCGCGGACGCCTATTAGTAGCGGCGGCAGTTGGAGTCGGTCCTGGAGTTGACGACCGAGTAGCAGCATTAGTTGAGCGTGACGTGGACGTAATAGTGATCGACACAGCGCATGGTCACAGTCGAGATGTCATCGAAATGGTCTCCAAGGTCAAGGCCAACTATTCGGTCGATGTTGTGGCTGGCAATGTAGCTACTTCCGAGGCCACACGAGCCTTGATTGATGCCGGAGCTGATGGCATCAAGGTCGGTATTGGACCGGGCTCGATATGCACCACTCGAGTCGTGGCGGGCGTCGGCGTACCTCAAATCACCGCCGTGTTTGACTGTGCTACCGCCGCGGCCGCATTTGACATACCCGTTATTGCCGATGGCGGGATGCAATTTTCGGGGGACCTTGCGAAAGCAATTGCCGCAGGAGCCGAGTGTGCGATGGTCGGAGGACTACTAGCTGGGGTTGACGAAAGTCCGGGCGAAGTGGTCCTTTACCAGGGCGAACGGTTCAAGGAATACCGGGGGATGGGCTCTATTGGTGCGATGAAGGGCCGAAGTTTTTCCAAAGATCGCTACTTCCAGGACCTTCGGGACGAGGATTTGCTTGTGCCTGAGGGCATAGAAGGAAGAGTCGCCTACAAAGGACCGATTTCCAATGTGCTTCACCAACTAGTTGGCGGCTTGCGACAAGCCATGGGCTATTGCGGGACTGCAAACATTAATGAGATGCGAACGAAGACCCGCTTTGTGAAAATCACCGCTTCAGCCTTACGAGAAAGTCATCCTCATGACATTATGATCACGAAAGAGGCACCCAACTACCGTCTTCCGTCGTGAGTGATGATTGGCCCGGACCAGCGAGGTACCGGATTTTTGGATGGTTGGTGGGACTAGCGATAGTTGCGCTTTGCGTCTACGTGGTCATTATCTGATTGACGGCGGGCTTTTATAGCGAGGTAATTTCCGTCAACTTCATGACAGCTTCGCCAACCTCGCGAGATTCTTCAAGATCGACAAAACCTCTAAGGCGCCATTCGTTGAAACCCTCGGGATCACAAATGATTTGTTCAACTCCACAACGGTTCCCTGAGGGCGTTTCGATGATCACCCAATTCTTGGAACGGGCATCCGCATCGGTAAGAACATCAGCAAATTCTTCCCAATACGGCGCTGCCGCCTGCCCCAACAGAGCCGGATCAGTCAACTCACCATGAGCATCATTGGCCAAAGCTGTGTAATCAGCGCTGGCAAAAAGTTGGAGCCATCGGAAAGCGCCGTTGCGGATCATGACATTAAAGGCTTGGACTTGGGCAGTGATGTCAAGTGTTTGAGGTCGCACTTCGATCGACACATCTTCCGGGTTCTGTAAACGCTCCCATTCGTCAATCAAGCTGCTGTCTACTTGACGAACCAAGGTTTGCAACCACTCGCTTACATCGCTCAAATCATCAGTCCAAGAAGTATCCGGAACTGTCTTGATTAATCCCTTGTAAGCGTCAGTTAAGTAGCGAAGCAGCACTCCTTCAGAACCTTTAATCCCATAAAAGTTGACGTATTCGCGAAACGTCATAGCCCGCTCATACATGTCGCGAACAATCGACTTGGGACGAAGATTTTCTTGCCCGATCCAGGGATGGTGAATAGCCCAAGCGTCAAAAGTTGAGTACAAGAATTCCCTCAAAGGCTTAGGCCATTCGACTTCGTCAAGGCGAGCTATACGTTCCTCGTACTCGATTCCTTCGCGCTTTAACTCAACGAACAACTCGTCGCGTGCCTTATCCGTCTGGCGAGCCAAAATAATGTTCGGATTTTCAAGAACAGATTCGACGACTGTTACCACATCAAGGGCATAAACCAAATCAGTCGAGTCCAACAGTTCTACAGCGTCGAAGACGAATGGCGAAAGGGTCCCGGTCAAATCAAACTCGGCTTGTAAATCAACGTTGACTCGCACGAGACGGCCCTCGGCGTCGGGTTCCTCAAGAGTCTCAACGATCCCAGCGGCAATGAGAGAACGGTACATGCCGATCGCTTGTCTTATATGGAAGCGTTGCTGCGGCCGCAACTCGTGGTTAGCGGTGAGAAGCGTTCGGAGACTTCTGCAGCCGTCCCCTGGCCGATCCAACATATTCAAAAGCATTGAATGCGACACAGCGAAACTAGAGTTCAACCTTTCCGGTTGACCTGTGCGCAGCCGTTCGAAAGTTTTTTCGTCCCAATGGGTGTAGCCCCGTTCGGGAGGTTTCTTGCGTTGAATCTTCCTGCGCTTCTTGGGATCGTCACCGGCCTTCACTGCCGCTTTCAGATTTTCGACGTGATGCTCAGGTGCCTGACACCAAACATACCCCTGATCATCGAATCCTTTGCGTCCAGCCCTACCCGCAATTTGATGGAAGTCTCGGACACTAAGAATCTTCGTGTCGTGTCCATCAAACTTGCACAGCTGGCTGAAAAGAACGGTGCGAATCGGGACGTTAACACCAACCCCAAGTGTGTCAGTTCCACAAATGAGCTTGAGCAGACCATCTTGAGCTAATCGTTCAACAAGTAGGCGGTATTTCGGCAACAGACCAGCATGGTGCACACCGATCCCAGCTTTAACGAACCGAGCGACATCTTTCCCAAAAGGTGAATCGAAGCGGAAGTCTCCGATCGCTTCTCGCAACTGATCTTTCTCAGAGCGAGAAAGCACATCCAAACTGGTCAACGCCTGAGCCCGTTCGGAGGCTGCACGTTGTGTGAAGTGAACGATGTAAATCGGTGCACGATCAAGTTCGACCAGCTCATGAACTGATTCGAGCAGAGTCGACTCTCTGTATTCCCAATCCAAGGGAACCGGTCGCTGAGTGGAGGTGACCTCAACGGCTGAACGACCGGTTCGTTGCTCTAAGTCCTGCAGGAAAAACTCCGCTGGGCCGACAGTCGCACTCATCAAAAGGAACTGAGTGTCGGTCAATTCCAGAAGAGGTACCTGCCAGGCCCAACCCCGATCACGATCTGAGTAATAGTGAAATTCATCGATAACAGCAGTGTCGACAGGTGCTGCAGAGCCGTGACGCAAAGCAAGATTTGACAACACCTCCTGAGTGCAGCAAATAATTGGCGCGTCAGGGTTCACAGACGCGTCGCCGGTGATCATTCCTACGTTGTCGGCTCCAAGTTGCTCGCAAAGAGCGAAAAACTTCTCCGAAACCAAAGCCTTAATAGGAGCCGTGTACCAGCAGCGCTTTGAGTTAGCCAAGGCATCAAAATGAGCTGCGGTGCCTACCAGAGATTTTCCGGAACCAGTTGGAGTCGTGAGAATCACATGTTGCCCCGAAAAGAACTCAAGTACAGCTTCCTCCTGGCTCTCGTACAGTTCAATATCGGCCGCTAAGGCCCAGTCCAAAAACCCATCGAGCAAGTTTTCAGCGTCTGGTTGCGAAGGGAGATAGTCAACTAGTTGAGGCGAACTCACGGCGAACGAAGCTTCTTAAGATCTTCATTCAGCAGTGTCCCCGTAGGGTCAAGCTCGTTTCGGATGTTCCACCAGTCCGCCCACCGCTCGTACTCTCCCGACAACTCATCGGCGTCTAGATAATGCACTTTGCCCCAATGGGGTCGGCCGCCGTAAGACCGAAAGATCTTCTCTGCGGACCGGTAATAAGCTGTTTCGTCCCGAACCACATCTTCATGAATAGAAATCGTCACGGTTGGACGCTTCCGAGCAGGTGAGAGCCACACGTCGTCAGGTGCGACGGTCCTATATTCAATCGGCCACGCGACATCGGGGAACTTGCGCTCAAGCAATTCCTTGATCTCAGCTACGCACGCAGGGCCATGTTCGGCTGGAATCGAGTACTCCATTTCGGTGTGAGGGTTGAGTCGTTGGTTTGGTAACACCTCGAAACTCCAGGCCAAGCGTTGGCCCTCATCCCCGAGCGGATATCGACATGGCTCATCGGTGAGATCAATCGACTTGCAGACGGCTCGATCTTGTCCAGGCCACCAGAAATACTCGAAATGTCGAGTCGCTTGTGTCAGCTCATCAACTCTTTCCATGACACTGTCGAGCGGTTCGAGCCATTGATGTTCCTCGAGTCTGTATGCCTCTCGGACCTGAATCGTGGCCTCCAGAACAACTCCGATAGCCCCTAACGACAATCGAGCAGCCTCGAACAAATCGGGCTCTGACTTATCGTTACAAGTCACCACCGAGCCATCAACTAGCACGAGCGACAGTTGAGTTACAGCGCTCGAAAAACTTCCAAGGTTGACTCCGGTGCCGTGAGTGCCGGTGGCTATGGCACCCCCGATCGATTGTTGATCAATGTCGCCTTGGTTCAATAAACCCATTCCGTGGTCGAGCAACGGTCTCCCGCAGGCGTGAATCTTCGTGCCAGCACGAAAAGTTGCTGTCATTGCTTCGCTATCAACGGAGACAAGCCCAGCAAGAGGGCGAGTATCAAGAAGTACCCCGTTGGTGGGAAGTAGTGGATAGTGAGAATGTGCAGTGCCTGCAGTTCGAACAGTCCACCCGCCTTCACGTGCCGCCAAGAGTTCACTTCTGATTGCATCAACGGTGCCGACTTGAATAATGCTTTGAGGCTCAGCTGAAAGCTTCCCGGACCAGTTCGTCCAAGTCGCCTTGTTGCCATGGTCTGTCATGGATAGGAGCTTAGAACCGAAACTTCCGACGTCAAGATGCGCTAGGTGCCCTCGTTGCTGGCGTTCCTACCCGGCCAAACCTCGGGATTGAGGATATGTGAGGGTTTGATACCAGCGAGAGCGGTTACAACTTGATCTAGAGCCATGGTGAAAATTCGGTTTCTCCCTTCGGTCGTTGCGGACGCGACATGAGGTGTCACGAGAACACTTTCATGCTGCAAGAGAGGGTGTCCCGAGGGGAGTGGCTCTGGTTCAGTTACATCAAGGCCCGCGCCGGCAACCTTTCCGCTCTTTAAAGCATCAAGAAGAGCGTTGTCGTCTATCAGGCCACCTCGAGCGGTGTTTACGATGAAAACTCCGTCACGCATGCCGCCAATCAAGTTGCCATCCACTAGGTGGCGGGTCTTAGAACTAAGTGGGGCATGGATGGATACGATTTGAGCTTCGGAGACCGCTTCTTCAAGATCGGTCGAACGCGCGACCCCAAGCGCCACAAATCGTTCATCGGACTCAAACGGGTCATATGCGGTGACACGAATACCGGCAGCGATAGCAACCTTTGCTACCCGTGAACCAATTCGACCTAGACCAATGAGGGTAAGCCGCGCTCCGTCGAGCTCTAGTGCATTGTGGCTAGCTCCGTAGTTGCCCTCCTGTCGTTGGAGGCGATTTTCGCTTTGCTTTAATCCCTTGGTGACCGAAAAGATCAGGGCTAAAGCATGCTCTGCCGTGGAAATTGTTGGTCCGTCGGGCGTATTGCAAGCAGCAACTCCAGCTTCAGTTGCATCGTCTAAGACGATGTTGTCGAATCCGATCCCTGCCCGAACTAGGACCCGCAGCTTTGAAGCTTGAGCGAAAACAGTCCGGTCGTAAATAATTGCCGCACCAGCTATTACGCCGTCTGCGCGATCGATCCCATCGAGGGGGTCACCTGATTCAGGCCATTCGATATCTGCCTCGGCGGGAGCAAGCTCAGCTAACTCTGGAGCTGGACGTCGGTCGAACCAAATAGTCGGCGAATCAGACATCCTAGGATTTTAATTCTCCTCATGATGTTCCACCCGACTTGACGTCTGGTTTCTCATTACATTGGAACTACCGGGGAGAAGTCATGCACATTGATGAGGCAATTATCCACGACTTAGACAGGTATCGAAGTGAAGGATATCCCTGGGATGAGTGGGATCTATTTCGAAACGAAGCTCCTGTCTATTGGTATGAACGTGAAGGAATTACACCCTTTTGGTCGATTACTCGATACGCGGACGTCAAACAGGTTTCGGGTGACAACGAGACCTTTGCCAACGGTCAAGGCAGACTTCGCTTGGATTTAGCTGAGCGAGATACACGTTTTTGGGACGGCTATCGCGAACGAATGACTGAACGAGGCTGGGATCCTGACGAACCCCCTGACTTCATTTACACCGATCGCCCGGTCCATTGGGACATGCGGCGTTTGGTTGCTCCTGAGTTCACTCCGAAGGCAATGCGGTCGCGCGAAGAATCCCTCACCATCCATGCACAGATGTACGCCGACCAATTCGCGGCAACTCTTGAGGCGAAGGGAACAGCGGATTTGGTTGAAGATTTAGCTGTGAAGCTTCCTTTGGCAACTATTTGCGAGATGATGGGAGCCTCACCAGAGGACTGGGAACAAGTCCACGCCTGGACGGCCATTTTGTTTGACGATCCGGCGCTTATGCGGTTCGCCAAGCAAGGAGAATCCAAAAAAGAGATGCGGCGGCGGATGTTCGTCGAATTTGAAGATTGGATTTTTGAGCAGATTGCGCAACGTCGTGCAACCGATTGCAGTGGACCAGATTTAATATCGATTTTATTGCGTTCCGAAATTGCTAACGAACCCCTCACAGCGCAGCAATTATTGGGATACATACGAGTGCTAATTGCTGCCGGTAATGAAACAACTCGTAATGCGGCCACAGGAGGGATGATCGCTCTTCTAGAACATCCTACGGAACTCAAATTTTTGTGCGATCACCTAGAAGAGACCGATGTCGTCGACACTGGCGTTGAAGAAATCCTTCGGTGGACCTCACCCGTGATCCAGTTCGCCCGTGTGTGCACGCGAGACACTGAAATCAGCGGCCAAGCGATCAAGGCCGGCGATCATGTTGGCATTTGGCATGCTTCCGCCAATAGAGACGAACGACAATTTGAGAAGCCATACCGCTTTGATGTTCAGAGGACCCCAAACGACCACCTCGCGTTTGGTCACGGAGCCCACTTTTGTCTCGGTACTCATCTGGCGCGCTGGGAGCTGCGCTCATTCTTCCGATCTGTGATCCCGCTGTTGCCAGAACTAAGACTCGAAGGAGACATGGAACGCGTCGGTCACCTGCACGTCGGTCCAATCCAACGCCAAATGGTGGTCAAACGATAAAGGACCTAACCCAAAGTTAGGCACACCCAGACCCCCTCCTCAGCATCGCTACTTCTGGTGGTGAGCAAGGTCAATGGATGGAGAGCATTAACCACGGAGTCGATTTGAGATTCCAAAAGGCCAGAGATTATTAGTCTGCCCCCGGGGCGAAGTCTCTCAACCAACGGTGTCGCAGATTCAATGAGAGTTGAAGCCAGCATGTTTGCAACTACCACGCTGTATCTATCTGTGAGATCGGTTAATGATGTTGTCGACGCTTGAACAAATTCTTCAACGCCGTTGGCTTTGGCGTTATCAAGCGTCACCTGAGGAGCGGCAGGATCTATATCTATTCCCACTACCCGAGTCGCCCCTAGTCGGGCGGCCGCGACAGTGAGTACACCGCTGCCACAGCCAACGTCCAAGACCGATTCGTTTCCCTCCAGAAGCTGTTCAAGTTGAGCCAAGGCAAGCCTCGTAGAGGAATGGCTACCTGACCCGAAGGAACGCCCCGGATCTATCCACAGAACCAGTTCGCTTGCGTTCGGCTCGTAACGCACCCATGGGGGTTTAACGACAAGACGGTTCCCCGCACGGTAAATCGAGGCGAAATCTCGCCAAACATCTAAGTAATCTCCGGAACCGAATTCTTCGACTACAGCGAACCTCTTAAGTTGTTTAGCTGCGTCATCAGCCGAGATGGCTGAGCTGAAGCCAGCCAGGAGGGTGACGGTAGTTCCAGCATCCACTTCCTCGATGCCCAACGTTCCGAGTCGCCAGAGTTCCCCCGAAATAGCGTCCACTTCGTCGCGAGTCACTGTCATTCGCAGGCAAGCTTCTTGGTGGCTCAGTTCTCCCACGCTTCAGGACGCTAGCTTCGGTTTAGCTGATGATTCGACTTTTCTATAACTCAGCTTTGGAGTTGCAGTGGAAACAGAGATTGTGTTGACAGGATTGGCATTTGGTGAAGGCCCGCGCTGGAGAGATGGCCACCTATGGTTTTCGGACTTTTATCGGCACGGCATTTTTCGTGTCGATGAAAGCGGCAACGAAGAGTTAGTCCTAGAAGTTCCAACCCAACCATCAGGCTTGGGTTGGCTTCCTGACGGCGATTTGCTTTTCGTCTCAATGCTGGACAGAAGCCTCAAACGGATGGACAGCTCAGGTGATGTCTCCCTCCACGCAGACCTATCAGGTATTGCTGGCGGGCCCTGTAACGACATGGTCGTTTCAACTGATGGCACAGCGTACGTGGGGAACTTTGGTTTTGAAGAAGGAGAAAAATTTTCTCAAGCCACACTTGCCGTCGTCGGGGTGGATGGCAAAGTCCGCAAAGGCCCCGATGGTCTCGACTTCCCCAACGGTACGGTCATCAACCCCGAAGGCGACCGGTTGATCATCGCAGAATCATACGGTTCCCGGCTGCTTTCATTCGACATCGAAGAGGACGGTTCCCTAACTGGGAGACAACTATTTGCGGACCTAGGTTCGCGGGTTCCGGACGGAATTTGCCTCGATGCAGAGGGAGGTATCTGGGTTGGCGACCCAACCAACCACTCGGTCTTCAGAGTGATTGAAGGAGGAGAAGTTACCGACCATCTCGACCTCGAACTTAATTGTTACGCGTGCATGCTTGGAGGTCAGGATCGAAAGACTTTGTACTTGGTGACAGCCCCAACGTCGGGCAGGGGGGGAGCCGCTGACCGTCGCGAAGGACGAATAGAGCGAGTGCAAGTGGAGATACCAGGAGCCGGCACTCCGTAGTTCTCGGTACCGGGCTTTCTAGAACCTGAGAGGGTTCTCGGCGCTCCATGTGAGAGGTTCTTCGGCGAGATTGAATTTGACCTGGCGCCAGGTCACCTCGATGTCATCACCCGCCGGGTCCACCATCAATTCGAACATGCCGTTGTCGATCTCTTCACCTGGGCGTGCTAACAGAGCCATGAAAGCCCGTGCCATCTCACTTGGTTCCAGCATTCGCGGTTGCCATCGACCAAAAACCCGCTCATTGTCGACGTACTCATCAGTCATTCCTGTGCGGATGAATGGAAACATTAAGGAGAAACTTTGAACCAGATCGGAGCTTTTACCCAGGTTTACTTTCAACACTCTGGGTAACTGCAGGACTGCCCAATTGCTGATCGCGTAACCCGGGACTGCGGGCCCAGGATCAATTGCTTGGCGAGACGACACATATACCAACTGGATTGGTTCGTTGTGATGAACGGCCTCGCCCGCCCAGAGGTGTGTTGATGCGAGGAAGCCGTCGATTTTGGTGTCGAGAACTAGACGTGACTCGCCCAGGTTGTCGAGAAAGTGTTGACGGACCCGTGCTCGGCGGACGGCGACGGGTTCACCATCTTCTTCTTTGAGAGCTCGACCGAAGCTATAACCCGATTCAGTTAGTCCTGAGTTGCAGATCACGAGATTGGGTGGAAGACCACCCATTTGTTCGATGACATAGCTTCTGCTTGCCCACAAGTCACCCAAGTTTGTTACATCGGCTTGAACCGGGAAGGCATTCACTCCTTCAGCTCGTAGTTGGTTGACGAGATCGAATCCATCTTCGTAACTGCGATGAAAATGGACACCCACAGATGCGGCACCGTTGAGTCCGGTCGACAAAGCGAACGCCTGACCGATGCCGCCATCTTTGCCCGCGCCTGTGATGAAGACACGTTTACCTTCGACCGCTGACCTGTATTCGTCAAAACGGAAAGCGTCTGTAGGGGCGGTGTAGGTCATCGTTGACACTCCAAAACGGGGAGATGGACTGATGACGGTATCTGCCCAGCTCGCGATTCCCTGCGAGGGTTTGTCTTGGAAGTTGTTCTCTAGGTGGGCTGTTTCCACATCAGGGCATTGCGCCGCATAGTGGCAACCAAAACATCCTCTTGGTTGTGTGCCCGATGTTCAAATAAGACGATCCCTTGATCAGGCTTGCTTGAAGACTCTCGGGCACTCACTACTTCAGATTCAACGCGGATTGTGTCTCCGTGAAAAACCGGCGCTGGGAAGTTCATTTCTTCAAACCCTAAGTTCGCGACGGTAGTTCCATGGGTTGTCTCGTGAACCGAAATTCCTACAACCAACGCGGCGGTGAACATCGAGTTCACCAATGGTCGCCCGAACTGGGTTTCTTTTTCCGCATAGTCAAAATCGAGGTGCAGAGCCGCCGGGTTCATGGTCATCGTCGTGAACATGATGTTGTCGGTTTCGGTAACCGTTCGACGTAAACGATGACGTATAACAAGTCCCGGGGTGAGCTCTTCGAACCAGAGTCCGCCATGGGGTCGATCCTCGGTCACGACCACTTCCTTTCATTTGAGGTCAAGCAGATCAAAGGGTCATTCCTGGAATCTCGCACACTTGATCAAGCTCAATTTCTGAATGCACTATCGCGTTGCGGTGAGGACCTGCGCACCATGACGGCATAACCATGGTGTACAAACCACTTCCCCCAGCTTGCAGAACAAGGACGCGGTTTGGGTCCTTGAGGACATGGATGAGGTCGTCGTCGGCCGCGTCGCTGAAGCGACCCTTGTCGTCAGCGTTTATTCCTTGCACGAAAAATGTCGGATTTATTTGTCGCATAGTCCCGACCGAAATGGTTGCGCGACTCGCAAGTTCGGCCTGCACGTCTTCTCGAGTCAACCCAGCGCGTCTGATGACCTCCGTGTGATCTGGATTCATGATCACCGTGATTGCGCCCTCCCGAAGATGAACGTTGTTACTTCCCGGATTTGCCATGACGAGCGCTATGACATTCAACAAACTCTCCACGGAGTTGGGGTCGTCTCGATCACCGGTGAAGAACGTGGAGTGAGGTGCCTCGGCACCGGTAACAATGACCGCACTTTGATCTGGCTCATAACCAAAGGTTGTGTGTAACCCCGGGAAGGGACTGTTCTCCTCATCTTCTGCGACGCAGTAAGTAAATTTTCCCGGATGCCCATGCAAAGCCATGTCGGAAGAACCCGGTCGAGCGCCGCCGATGTTGATCATCGCGAGCCGTAGAGCGCGACCAATAGACGCATTTGCCCGATGCCCAGGCCCTAAAGCCCCGAAGCCGGAAGCAATTCCGCCACAAGTGTGTCGAGCGGGACCGCAAACAATCATCAGCGGTGCTGTGCAATGTGTGGTTGCCTGCATTTCGGTGAGATCAAATTCTGGTTGGCAAACTGCCCGAACCGCCGCAACAACCACCGGGGCATGATCGGGAAGACATCCAGCCATGACTGCTGCTGTGGAGACCTTTTCGATGGTTGCTGAACCGTAAACGGGTCCCATTTCTCCGAGGACTAAGTCCGGTTCGTAGCCAGTTGCAAGAACCATGCGAGCTACTCGGTCTTCGGTTGGGATAACCACAGGCAGACCGTCGGTACAGCCGAGGTCGTGCAGTAGCTCTAGAGCGTCGTGCTCCGAGGCTGCGTCAAGCAAACTCATTTTGACCGATTCGTACTGTTCAGGAACTTAAAAGTTCAACGATCGACGGTGTGATGTCCGAAGCCACCTCAGCCATTTTGTCCTCACCAGTGCCGGCGACGGGATGAGGTAATTTCACTCTCGGAACCTCAGGCATGCCTGAAGAGTTTGCAAAGAAATCGCCTTGAGGCCAAAACTCCTCGGTGACGAGAGCAACCGCTGGAATCCCCAGCCGAGCTATTGAAATGCTGTCACGCACGGTGCCAGACGTGCAGCTGCCTCAATGGCCGTACGCGGCAACGACCGCCTGACACTCCGCTTGAATGTCTTCAAGCATCTTGCCGCCGACAACCGATGAAGCATCGCCTTTGTCGTATCGCACGAAAGATGCCGATGGAACCGCTTGGGCAAGTGTTTTCTCGACGTGGTCCAAAAAGCGAACACTGTCAGGAAATCCGTTGGCGACCAGCCCGATCGTCAAGGGACTATCTAGGCTGACCTTGATTTCGTACGGTTCAGCAACCGCTTTCGGTTGAGCCCGAGGATCGTGAAACTCAGTTGTTGTACTCACTGTCCACCCCTGTCAATGTGATGCGCTTCAATTATTGCTTATCTCTTTGGGACCCATCTTAGCTTTCGTCTTTTATCTGTCGAAGGAACATGCCGTTATCGAAATAATCTCGCCAGAAAGTAATCAAACCGTCGTTTATTTCAAATACGCCCATTACCGGAAGTTCAATGGTGCGGCCGCTTGCAGTGTTGAAACGGTCGAGCCGCTCATTCATCACGGTGTTCCCCGTGCATGTTTGACGAACTACCTCAAATTCAACTGGCCCTTCGCCTTTTAAGAGACCGCTAAGAAATTGGTGCATATCGCTTCTACCGGTCATGTCTCCGATCGGAACGTTGTCGTAATAACAATCTTCCGAAACGTGCTCAAGTGCGGCATCGAGGTCGCGTGCCTCAATCTTTGAAATGAACGTGTTGACTATCTCTTCAGGGTTAGTTGCTTCACTCATAGCCTGCAATTGTTGCAGGATCTCGTAAACCATGCTCATCCGTGGGAGGCTGTGCCCATGCGTTTTCAAGACAAGGTTGTTGTAATAACAGGAGCGGCAGGTGGAATAGGGCTAGCCGCGGTGCGCCGATTTGCTTCAGAAGGTGCGCGCATTTTGGCAGTGGACCTCCAAGGATCAGATTTGGATTCAGCTTTGGCTGAAGCAGAGCCATTCGGAGTTGATGCGCTTTCGCACTCAGCTGATTGCAGTCAGGCCGAAGAGGTCTCAGGTTACGTTGATCGATGTGTAAACGAATTCGGTCGGCTTGACGTGCTGTTTAACAATGCTGGCATCGAGGGTCGAATCATGAGCCTCCTCGAGTATCCAGAGGATGACTTTGATCAGGTTATTAACGTCAACCTTCGTGGCGTGTGGCTCGGAATGAAATACGCGGCCCCGGCGATGTTCGCTAACGGCGGTGGTTCGATAGTTAACACGGCTTCAACTGCAGGACTGATCGGTGCCCGTGGCTTGTCGGCTTATGTCGCTAGTAAGCACGGCGTCGTCGGACTTACAAAATCAGCGGCTCTTGAACTTGTGCCCCAAGGCGTGAGAGTTAACGCAGTGTGCCCATCACCTATCGAAACTCGAATGATGAGAAGCCTTGAAGAAGGCTTCGGAGGTGACCAGGCCGAAATGATTCGCAAAGACCTCGCCGCCAGGAACCCAATGGGCCGCTACGGCGAACCCGACGAAGTAGCAGCGCTCGTTGCCTTCCTGGCTTCAGATGACGCTAGCTATATCAACGGCGGGATATACCCCGTAGACGGCGGTTCGACAGGCGGCAGATGAGTACCGACCATCGTGTTCACGACATAGGAGGGACCGAAGGGTGGGGAGAGGTCCCGTACGATCCAAACGAACCGGTCTTTCATGACGATTGGGAACGTCGGGTTCTAGGCCTGCTTTTCCAAGTTCTTCCCCACACAGCGAAACGACCAGGAGAATTCCGGCACGCTCTCGAAAGATTGGCATCAGAAGACTATTTCTGTGCCGACGGATATTACGGCCGATGGCGAGCAGGCATGGAAGTCCTCTTACATGAATACGGTCATGTCGATAAGGCAGAACTTGATAGCCGACTAGGAGTGCCACACGGCACGAGTGCCGGATACCGATCAGCGAACGTCGCTGAGGTCAACCCGAAGAGCCTGCCAGCGGATCGCGACACACCGCTTCCAGAACGCCGAACAGTAAGGCGCGAACTTGACGAGCCACCACAATTTCAAATAGGTGATCGCGTTGTAGCCGCGGGTAACAATGAATTGGGACATACCCGACTGCCCGAATATGTTCGAGGGATCGCTGGGACGGTCGTGAAGATTCACCCCGCAGAAGTCTTGCCAGATAGCACAGCACACAACCTTGGCGACCGACCTCAGCACGTCCTATGCGTGGCATACCAAGCTAAAGACCTCTGGGGTGAAGACGCTGAAGAAGATGTAGTGGTGAATGTTGACCTGTACGAAAGCTACGTGGAACTGAAAGAAGGAGTCTCATGAGTCAAGAAGTCGGCCACCATCACGGGAGCGACCCAAATTCGCCAGAGATAAGAACCGAAGCTCTTGAGGATTTGCTTGCAGAAAAAGGTTTGATCGACAGGGCGCGAGTTGATGCCCTCATAGAGAGATTCGAACATGACTTAGGCCCCATGATCGGGGCCCGTCTAGTAGCGAAATCATGGCTTGAACCAGAATTTCGAGAGAAGCTTTTGGGCAATGCTGATCAAGTCCTGCAGGACGAACAAATTCAGGGCGCCGAGATTGAACACGTTGAGATCAAAGCAAACGAACCGGGGATACACAATGTCGTTGTGTGCACTCTCTGCTCTTGCTATCCATGGGCTTTACTGGGATTACCACCAAGTTGGTACAAAAGTCCTGAATACCGATCCAGGGTGGTGCGGGAACCTCGCAAAGTACTCGCAGAAATGGGACTATCACTCGATCCCGATACAGAGATTCGAGTTTGGGACAGCAGTTCAGAAACCCGATTCCTAGTTCTTCCGGAACGCCCATCGGGGACCGAAGAGTTAGACCTCGAAGCTTTGACTCAACTCGTCACGCGAGACTCGATGATCGGCGTCGCCGAGGTGAAAGCTCAGTGACCGGCGTCGAAGTATTAGATAATTCTCAGGCAGCACCGCCCCGAGATAATGGAGAGTTGGTTTTTGAAGCACCCTGGCAAAGTCGCGCATTCGGTGTGGCGGCGGACCTTGTCGACTCCGGAGCTTTCAGTTGGAATGATTTCCGCCAACAACTGATCGAAGCCATTCAGGCTTGGGAAGCCCTCGATAGTGCAGACCAACCACCATGGGACTACTACACCTGCTGGGTGGCGGCACTGGAACAGCTACTTTTCAGCAAGGTCCTAGTTGACCCCACTGAACTAGATCTGCGATCAAGTGAATATGTTGAACGTCCACACGGTCACGACCACTGAGAACGGACCACCTAATTTGGCTGCTAGGTCGCTGGAGATTCCCCCGAGTGTTCTTCCCACCACCAAGATGACTTGAGCATGTAACAGCGTCGCCGAGGCCCTTCCGCTTCTAGATCCAAAGATTCATAAGAGACATCACCCGCGTAGAAAGCCACCATCCCAGGATCTGGGTCACCTACTTCCTTTATGTGTGTGTGGAAGCACTGAGACTGCTGAACAGAGGAACACGCGTCTTGGACCGAATCGAAAGCGCGGAGCCAATCTAGAGTGCAGAAGGTAGGAGTTACCATCTCTATTTCTCCGTCAGAGCGTCGCTGCAGAGCTTCAGTAGGAGTCATCCAATGATGTTCAGTAATTTCACCGTGATCGATAGAAACATCAAGACCTTCGGGAGCCTCAGCCAAGAAAAATTGAGTTGAGAAACGTTTGGGGCGAACGGCAGGCGGAAGCCAGTGCGCGAAATGATGCAGCTCTGTGTCCGTTAGATCTATTCCTGCTTCCTCTTGCGCTTCACGAATCGCAGCAGCGTGAAACCCGCGGCCGTCACCGCCATCACACATGGCCACCGTCTTAGTATCGACGCGATCATCGGCGTCGACTCTGCCCCCCGGAAAGACCCACATCCCGCCGAAATAAATCTTGGAATTCCGGCGGAGCATCAGGACCTCTATTCCGTTGGAACTGTCGCGCGCGACCACAACTGTTGCAGCGTCAATGGGTTCCTGTACTTCAGTCATGGTTGTTCCCTGGTCTTTTGCACCAATCGTTCAGAACCAGCGTCGAGGCCAGGTAATTGTTGGGCAACAGAACCGGCGTGATCTGCAGCTAATTTCAACACCACTCCCTCGAGCTCAGCCCAAGAAGAAACTCTCGGCCCTTCGATATGACGGTTGTAGGGATGGTCGAAGGTGATGACGTTGTAACCAGCTTCTCTAAGTCCCTCCACATTGTGGGGGCCATCATCAACATATGCATGAGCCGCCACATCAGGTTTCTCTCCGACAAAACAAACATCGCGATAAGGAATTCGCTTCTCATCCAACCACTGGGCCGTGTCGGCGATCGCCACGGCATGACCCCAGTTCACATAGAGACGATGAGTGACTACCCGAATCCATATACCAGCGTCCGATAGGCGCCAAAGGGTTTCAGCACAGCCTGGAACTACCTCCATATGTCTAAACATGCGGTGTTCCATGACGGCAATGCGATGAAGTCGCTCAAAATCGTTTGGTCCAAATCCCCACTCTCGGAAATCCCAACTTCGCTCCAAAGGAAGCGATTCTTCATCCACCCCTAATTCTTTTGCCACGATTTCACGAAATATTTCGGTGTGTAACCCGCAGACACCATCGAGATCCACCCCAAAAATGAACTCATTCACGATCGACGCCTTCCAAATTTATTTCGTTTCGTTGGAGCCTCTTCGGGGACAGGGAGCTGTGTCCAAGATTCGGAAAGTTTCGATTGGCCTTCTCGTCGAATCGTCTCAAGTTCAGCAGGGGTCCAACGCTCTGGCCGCGGATCCAACGCTCGGTAACGTGCCTCTAAATGTTCAAAATTCTTTTCAGTTACGACGCTTTCGATGAGTTGGCAGGGTCGCCAACTTTCGATGTTCCCAAGCCATATGTAGCTATCGGCGACATCCTTCAGTCTTAACGAGGTCTCGTTTCCGTCCAATGAGCCGATCACTTCGTTCAACCCGACATTCCCTAGAGTCGCAAGGTCCAGAGCGATTCCAAAGGTTTCGGGTTTCTCTGGAGCCGCAGCGATCAGCGCCTCGACGCGTTCGGTAGCTTGGCCGTCAGCCACCGCGCCGTGAAATATTGCTCTGGCGACCCCTTCCCCCATCCAACGATGAAGAAGATTCCCAACACTTACCGTGGGTAGCCCGTCCTTCCATTGAACAAGCTTTGTCGTAGTGCGCTCGCCGGACAGTAAGGCAACAGCGCGGCCGCCCGAGCGAAGCACTTCATTCGTCAAAGTATTGGCCATGTGAAATGCCGCCACATCTCGGTAATGCCCGCCCATCCACCAATTTCTAAGCTCTAATTCTGTGGCTGACCTGCCTTCAAGAAGTGATGGGTCCTCGACATAGGTCGGTAGACCTAAACCAATGACCCGGAATTGGGGGTCGTTAGCATCAAGGCTTCTGTTTAAGGACCAAGCAGCCTTAAGAACGTCGGCGTACTCACGGTATGTGAAGCCAATACCCAGCAAATCAATGAACAAATTGGTGCATCCCAGTTCGTCCCAGTCTTCTGCTGAAAGTAAGTTGTCAAGAGACTCTTGGGCCCTTGAGTTGGTGAACTCCCACGCCAAGTTATGTATGCCAGCTTCGTAGAGTTCTGGTAACACCTCTGAAATGAACGCTACATGTTGCGCAATCCCAACCTGATCGCCCAGCAACACCAACTGTTTAGATTTCGCTAATTCGACGAGATGAACAGATGCCGATTGCAAAGATGAGTGTTGCTCCTCGTTTGTTTGTGTTGAATCGTTCATCTCGCGTCCATCATCTCGCTAGACGATCTGTGTCCAGCCGAGTTCAGCCGCTGCCGCAGCGTTGTTAATAGCGTTATTAAAATCACTAACACTTGAATCTGCGCGCCTGAGATGTGGATCAAGTGACCACCTACGTGCTTCGGCAAGATTCGCATCATTGATCAATCCTTGCAGAGGAGTTGGCCCGCGGACGTCCCTAGGGCATTCAAGAAATATCCATCCGTGAGTCAGTTGAGAAATATCGCCACCATCGATCGAGGTGGAACATGAAAGTCTTCCGATAGGTCCTGAACTTACGTCGAAGGCAACTGGAAAATGGGGGCTGCCCGTATGAGCAAACGCAGCATCTAAGTAGCCATCCGCGGGCAGAGTAAAAAGTCCATGCTCCCCATCGGCAGCTAACGGCTGATGGATGAGCACGGTCGCCGCCTGATCGGCGATGACGCTATATACATGGTTTCCACAACCAACCACTCTCCCGTCAACCACGTCACTATCGATTCGATCCAGGGTCGCGTGGGGCCGCCTTCTCATTCGAGTTAACGCGTTACCGGTTCTAGTTAGGACTAAAGCCTTATGTCCTTGCCCAACGAACTCCCTCAGTAACACATCAGCCATATGTCTCGAAGCAGGGCCCCTAGGACGCAAATGCTCCCATGCGTAGGGTGACAATAAATCGGCGTTGTCTGTAACGGCGTCAACCTCTATGTCATAGTCCAGTGCCACTACTCGAAACATAGGCGAGTTAGAACTTCGGGTTCGATTAACAGCCCAAGCTGCCCTGAGAATGTCTAGATATTCGACGAACGAAAAATGATGACGCAATCCCCAACGGAACAGAGCCGACCTTGCGATCCCTTCGTCAAACTGGCGGGCGTTCACCAGTTCATCCAATAACGATTGATCGTCTACGCATGCCCACTCGACACCGAGAAGGTGGACACCGGCAGCGCTGACGGCAGGGATTAACTCTTGCAGGAACATGCCGGTCTTCCGGGAAGGAAGATTGTGCCCAACGAAAACTATTTCATGACGAGTGAACAAACCTGAGACATAGTCCACTGGCTCGCGCCCCGCCAGGGAAATTTCGTCAATAACTAGGTCTAGATGTCCCGGGTCGATCGATGAAAGACGACGACGTTGTCGAAAATGCTCAATTGTTTCGAGCATCGCGTCATCGCCGTGAACAGTCACCTGACCGAGAGTACCCAGCGATAAAGGTTCAGCGATAGCTGCCTATCAATATTCGGCCCGGTCGACCGTGCCAGTTGACCTCTACGCGACGTATGGTGAAGGAGCCATCGCGGTTGCGAGTTCAGAAAGTGAAACATTCAATGACTATGCGTCTCTATGACACAGCGCAAGCAGCCGTGGTTGATATCGACCTAGACGCCCATGTCCGCATGTATGTATGCGGCATCACGCCCTATGACTCAACGCATCTCGGCCATGCGGCTACCTACCTGAGTTACGACCTCATAATTCGGCGACTCGAGGACCTCGGACATTCAGTGCAATTAGTTCGAAATGTCACTGACGTAGATGACAGCATTCTGCCCAAAGCCAGAGAATTAGGGATCGATTTTCTCGAATTAGCTGAGATGGAAATGGATCGGTTCGACCAAGACATGGTCGCGTTAAATACTCGTCGTGCAGACGCTGAACCACGTGCAACAGAATCCATCGATGACATGATTGAAATCATCGAAAAGTTGGTAGATCGAGGCCACACCTACACAACTGAGGGAACCACGTATTTCGATGTCAGCACCTTTCCGGACTTTGGGAAACTGTCTCATTTAAATGAAGAAGAGATGATTGCATTGGCTGCCGAAAGAGGCGGACGGCCCGATGACCCGAAACAAACCAACCCATTGGACTTCGTCCTGTGGCAGCCAAGTGCAGATGACGAACCAAGCTGGGCATCACCTTTCGGAACGGGACGACCTGGATGGCATATTGAGTGCTCCGCCATGAGCATGCGTGCTTTGGGATCAACGATTGACATTCACGGTGGCGGCGCCGATCTGATTTTCCCCCATCATGAGTGTGAGATCGCGCAAAGCGAGTCCGTAAACGGTGAACGTTTTTCTCGGTACTGGATTCACGCAGGATTAGTCGCCTATCAAGGAACAAAGATGTCCAAGTCGCTAGGGAACTTGGTGTTCGTTTCAGAGTTGAGGAAAGAAATCGACCCTCGAGCCATCCGCTTGGCGCTTATGGCTCACCACTATCGCTCCGACTTTGAATGGTTTGATGAAGAAGGACCGCAAGCACAAAGAGACCTCGAACTCCTCGTTCGTTCTGGAGGAGGGGTTGCACCGGTCATCGAAGGTCCTCTAATAGACGAAGTACGCGACGCTCTAGACGATGATCTTGATACCCCGCGAATACGTGAACTCTTGCTTAGAGAAGCCCAGGCAATCGAAGCAGGAACATCGACTTCACCTCGAGGCTGTCTCGTCGCGGCGGCATCTTTGTGTGGAATACAACTTTGAAAATGCTGCCGGGTGGAGGGCTACCCGATGTGACAGCTTTGCGGGGTTAGCCTGTGACCGATGCACTCAATAGCGGTCGTTAACCAAAAAGGGGGCGTGGGTAAGACCACCATCACCTTGGGTATTGCAGAAGCTGCGGCTGCCTCTGGATTAAAGGTCTTGGTTGTTGACCTAGACCCTCAAGCGAATGCATCGAGCGGGTTGGGTGTATGGAACGGAACACCATCGATAGATGACGTGATGGCCGAGCCCAGAGCTGGCTCAGCTAGTGAAGCGATCTGTCGTTCGTGTTGGCCCGATGACGGTCCGCTACCAGATCTCATCCCGGGGAGTCATCTCCTGGCAAGCCGAGAACCACTGCTTGCGGCAGATCCAGTGGGTGCTCAGGATCGATTGAAACTTGCCCTGGCAGGAATCGCCCACGACCTCGTCCTCATTGATTGTCCGCCATCGCTTGGCTTGCTATCCATCAACGGGTTGTTTGCCGCCGATCGGGCAGTCATCGTCACCGAACCAGCAGCATGGGCAGCGGATGGAGTTGACTTGATGCACAACACAGTTGAACGCGTATCGGGCCGATTGGGGACACCACGACTAGGCGGAATCATCATGAATCGTGTTGGTCGAACTCGCGATAATCGCTACTGGAGTGAGCAACTGCACGAACGATTTGGAAGTCTGCTACTCCCACGAATTCAGCTCCGCGCGGCCGTGGCAGAGGCCTCCGGCCAATCGACAACGCTTCGGGCGTTAGGAAAGCGACCAGGTGCAGCAGAGGCAGCAGCACAATTCGATGCGCTGTGGGATGCACTAAGTACTGACCCAGACCCATCAGGGGGCATTGAAGAGTCAGAGCACTCCTCACAAACGCCAACTACTACTATTGACTCGTGAAGGAGTGGCCATGGCTGGCTATGACCCCAACCGACCACGACCTACCGATAGTGGGGCATTTATTGGACTCCCGGGTGACCCGCTAGTCAATCATCCGGAACCCGATTCTCAGAAGACTCGAGAAGGTGAATTTGAAGTGGACACCGCCACTGGAGGGGAAGACGAAACTACTCCAACGCTCCAAAGTGTCCCTCAGACAGTTCCGCCCTTGGATAGAAGAGTGCCGATGATGGCGGTATTGGGGAGCCTCTGTGGCTTGGCTTTACTCCTCTTGGTTTGGCGTCGTCTCCTGGGGAAACGCCGATAATGGAACCAAACGTCCGCCCCCGGGTCCAAGATTGAAACTGTGACTTCCGCTGAACCTGAGTCTCCGACTTTCCGTCCTCGTCACTTGAGTCCTAGCTCAGCCTCCACTTTTCGCCAATGCCCACGCAGATGGCGACTGCGGTACATCGACAACCTGCCGGACCCCAAAGGTGAACCGGCAGTACTGGGCACTTTCGTTCACCAAGTACTTGAAGAACTCTTAAGCCTCGAAGCAGCGGATCGATCGATCGATACGGCCAGAGATATCGCTCGAAGGCTGTGGGATGAGATTCTCACCGACGAAGACTTCATTGGTTTGTGCCTTTCAGAGACTGAAACCAAATCGTTCATGTGGAAGGCGTGGCGACTTATAGAAAAATATTTCTCGCTCGAAGATCCATCAGAGGTCGAGGTTGTTCGTGCCGAACAAAAACTATCGGCTGAAATAGGTGGGGTCCCCTTTTATGGGATTGTCGATTTAACCGAACGAGTTTCTTCTGGCCTTCGAGTTGTGGACTACAAAACAGGCAAGGCCCCCGGGCCGAAGTATCTGGAAGACAAACTTTCGCAAGTCTGGCTCTATGCAGCAGCACTGGCTCAAGAAGACTTTGATGTGTCGGAAGTACGTCTCATGTACCTGACGAGTGGATCCATCGACCGGCCTCTAGATTCTTTGGCAGTCGCTGGCGCTGTAGATGTCCACCGTCGAACATGGGACGACTTGTGCCAGGCGATTGACAACGAAAAATTTCCTTATCGCACGGGGCCTCTGTGTAATTGGTGCCCGTATCTAGATCATTGCCCTGAGGGAGCAGCTGAAGCTGAGAGACGGTATGGGCCACGACACTGAGGACTCGGGTTCGAGTGCCTGAACTTCCAGAAGTCGAAACAATCCGACGACAACTTCGTAGCGAAATCATTGATCAGACTGTTGTTCGAGCTGGAAGTCATGAATCTCAGAAATTCTTGGCCGCCAGAGAAATCAAAGGTCGACGGTTCACCGGATTAAGTCGACGAGGTAAATACCTGATCGCAGAATGCGACGGGCAGACAGAGTTAATTGTTCACCTAGGGATGACTGGACAGTTGCTTATTGATTGTGGAGAAGAAAATTCGACGATTCTTGACCAATACCAACGAGCCTGGTGGTCGTTAGACAATGGGAAGACGGTGGTTTTCAGGGACGTTCGACGATTTGGACGTATAGCTGTTGTTGATAAGGGCGACTATTCGAAGATACCGACGCTTAGAGATATGGGTCCTGAACCGTTTTCCGCTGAACTGACCGGCGACGAGGTTTGGAGTCGAACACGGGGACGTAGGAGACGAATCAAAACGCAACTATTGAGTCAACGTCTAATTGCCGGAGTAGGAAATATTTACGCAGACGAAGCATTGTTCCTTGCCCGAATCAATCCCTCTTTGAGGTCGATCAGTCGACCTCAAGCACAACGACTTCTTGACGCCCTGCGGACCGTGCTTGCTGAAGCGATCGAACGAGGCGGTACGACGCTTCGCGATTATCGAAACCTTGAAGGTGAAGGCTCAAATCAGCATCACCTCAAGTGTTACGGCAGAGCAGGCAAACTTTGTTTGGTTTGTGCCTCCACTCTTCGATCAACAGTCATTGATGCCCGCACGACAACCTGGTGCCCCCAATGCCAGGCGCGCTGATCAACGCTCAAATGGTTTCTGGTCTGGGAGTCTTGACTCGGCAAGTCAATAAACAAGCGACAAGGGAACTACCCATGATGAAAGTGAAAGCCCATTTGTAGAGGTCGTAAGCTTCGCCCGGATTGGAGGGTTCGCCCGTAATAGCGAACATTGCCGCTAAGCCGAGTGCACCTCCAAACTGGCGAGCCGTTTGAGTTACACCACCGGCAAGACTGAAATAATCAGGGTTTACCTCTGAAACCCCAGCAGCGGCGAGCACCCCTAAGGTCATGCCCATACCAGCGGCACTGAGCAAGAGCCCTGGCATGTATCCAACCCAATAGTTGGCTTGTTCGTTGAGCATCGTGATCCACCAAAGCATCCCCAATGCACAGATAAAGGTCCCCGGACCTGCGACCAACCGATGCCCATAGCGATCGGCGAGGGGACCTGCGAACATCGCCCCTCCAGTGACCGCTAGAGCGCCAAGTGCAGTAGATAAACCAGTTACCCCTATCGAATATTCCCAAGCATCGGTCAAGAACAGAACGAGTGAGAGCATCAAGGCGTACATCCCCAGCGTGAAGATAAACAACGCAACCGACGCCCGGCGAAACGACTGAATTTGTACCAATGCTTTCGGCAGAATCGGTTCAGGATGCTTTGTATTGCGGTACATAAAGGAACCAAAAAGTGCGATCCCAATCAACACCGGCGTCACAGTGCCGACCGAAAGCCAACCCCAGTCACGCCCTTGAACAATGGCCAACACAACCAGGGCAGTGGCAGAGGAAAGGAGAGCCCCGCCGAGCACATCTGGTTTAGCGGCCGAGGCATCCTTAGGGGTTTCTGCGAAGAACCGCTGGCTCAAAGCAAAGGCAGTTACTCCGATAGGCAAATTAATCAGAAATGCCCAACGCCAATTGGATAGCTCAATTATGCCCGCCCCAATTGCTGGGCCGAAACCATTAGCGACTGCGAAGCAGGCTCCCCAAAGAGCTACTGCAGTGGCGCGACGTTCGGGCGGCCACGAGGCAATTACGAGCCCCATAGATGCCGGAGTGATCAAGGCCGCGCCTACTCCTTGAAAACCGCGCATAACGACCAGAAAAGAAGGAACCGGCGCGAGTGCCACTCCTAGGGACGCCACCACAAAAACTGTTAAGCCGATTGACATCACGCGCAATCTGCCGGCCCGATCAGCGAGTCGCCCGCTCACGACTAGTAGCGCAGCGTAGACAAGCACGTAGGCGTTGAGAACCCAAGACAACTGAGCGTTAGACACGCCCTCAAAATCTCGTCGAAAGCTTGGGAAAGCGACGTTCACTATCGACCCATCGACCCCCACCAAAAACATAGCCAGACCTGCTGCGACTAGAGCCAACCAGGCCTTGCGAGGGATACTCCTATTCGACATAGCGGAACCTTAAGCCCATTTGCTAAGTAACAGGCAATCGAGAGGTCGCTCAGGGGTAGGTGGCTTCGGCCGTTTTATCGACGTTGACACCTGTCACACCACCAGCAACTTCTGCCGGCGAGTTTGGCCACCCTGATCAAGGAACCGCAACGACGGCAAGGTTGTCCCTCGCGTTTGTATACGTAAAGGGCATCTTCAGGTTTCAGACGGCCCGGCGATGTTCCAGAATCGGTCTGGCTGACGGTAACGATCCGGTTTAATCGAACTCCTTGCCGTAACTGCGATACAGACACCTTCCATAGATCCTCAAGTTCAGTCTGTGTGAGGTCACAGGAAGGACGTTGGGGATGGATGCCCAACAGAAAAAGGAACTCCGCCCGATAAACGTTTCCAACTCCGGCTATTACTGATTGATCCAAGAGTGATATGGCGATTGGAGTCTTGCGGTTCGTCAATCCAGATGCGAAGTCGTCCCACTTACTACCGCGGCGCAGCGGATCAGGCCCTAAGTCATCAATGACTCTCAAGGACTCCTCTTTCGTTATAAGCGCACATTTTTGTGGACCTGTCAGCTGCCAAGCCCTATTTCCTTCTAAACGAAGACGAACTGTGTCTGATGGTTCATGTTCAAGAGCTTGCGGGCGAAATTTACCGATCAAACCGAGATGAATATGGAGGATCGTTTCCCCCGAGAAAGTTAGAAATAGATGCTTTCCCCAAGCTTCGCTTGTTACCAATGATTTGTTGTTTATGACAGAAGCACCATGTTCGAATCGACCCTGTGGCGAAGTCGCTTTCACGATGCCTGCACCTAGGTCAGAACGCAAATCTTTGGATAACCGATGAATGGTGTGGCCTTCGGGCACCGTATATTTCTAATGCGTATGGAAACGTGAGGTCGACATATGGCGCTTGGAATCGAAGAAGTACAGGTGGGTTGCTGGACTGACGAAGAGAACGGGACCGGAATCACGGTCGTCCTCCCACCCAAGGGGTCTCTTGGAGCGTTAGCGGTGCGAGGTGGAGCGCCTGGGACCAGAGAGGCAGCAGCGCTTGGACCCACCGGATCTGGAGTGGAGTGCCACGCGATTGTCTTGTGCGGTAACAGCGTTTTTGGATTAGCCGCGGCTGATGGTGTTGTGGAATGGTGCGTCGACCAAGGACGAGGCTTGGAACTGGCATCAGCAGTTGTGCCAGTTGTTGGCGCGGCGGTGGTATACGACATAACTGGACCCGATGATCCCAGACCCGGCCCTTCGGCTGGCAGATCAGCCTGTGAGGCGGCGACCAGCGCAGACCCCGACTCCGGACGGGTGGGAGTCGGTAGAGGGTGCACGGTGGGCAAGGCCGCAGGACGGGCGTACGCGAGTCTTGGCGGGCAGGGCATAGGAATTGCTCAATCAGGAGATCTAATCGTGGGTGCGATCGTCGCTGTCAACGCGTTCGGTGACGTGCTCAATTCTGATGGCTCGGTAATTGCCGGCTCTTCAGCGCCCCCTGAAGCTGCGAGGTACCCGTATGTGCCAATCGATGAAATATCGGCCTGGGAGTCGGGAGAAGAAAAAGCAAATACCACCATCGGATGTTTAGTGACAAACGCCCAATTAACTAAATCTGAAGCGTGTCGAGTAGCCGACCTGGCGCACACTGGAATTGCGAGGTCCATCAACCCACCTCACACCTCAGTTGACGGAGATGCGCTGTTTCTTCTCGCCACCCAAGAAATCGTTGCCACGCCCGACCTGGTCACTGCACTGGGGACAGAAGCAGTGTCGCTAGCGATTCGTAACGCTGTGAAATAACCGCGACTTAGAGGACCAAAGCACTTTGGTGCCACCTAACTCAACGAAGATTGTGTCACCATCGGGGCACCAGAGAAAGGAGGTGGTCCACACAATGCCAATACTTAAGAGGACTCTGGAGGTGGTCGGGCGCTGAGGCGGCCTACCAACTTGGGAGGAAGCCTCCTTTGAGAACTATCAAAGAGGTGGCGACTCCAACCCGGACCATCCCACCTGTGGATGTGCGTGTCGGTCCTCGCGCAGTCAAGTCGTAACGGTCTTCGTTAGGACTTCATCTCAGGTGAACAGAAGCGCCCCCCCCGTCACAGCGGGGGGCCGTCTATTTGGTGAATTATGGTACCCTCAAGAATCAAAGAG
>JAYZKK010000006.1:0-95580 GCA_036163555.1 Actinomycetota bacterium | reverse complement strand
GATCGAGAAAGAACAAGTACGAGTAGTTTCTCGCGATGTTGGCGGGAGTTTTGGTGCCAAGGCTCGTCCATCTCCCGAAGAGGCACTTTTGGGTTGGATTTCGAAACGCGTGGGCCGGCCTGTCGTTTGGATTCCGAGCCGAAGTGATGACATGGTCGGTCTCGGTCATGGTAGAGGTCAAGTGCAGTACTGCCGTATTGGGGGTACCGCCGATGGAGATATCACCGCGTATCATCTTCACGTAGTCCAAGAGTCGGGCGCATATCCCGCAGGCGGCGCTGGTCTTCCGGCTAACGCCCGGGCGATGTTGACTGGTTGTTACGACATACCAAGCGTCGGTTTTAGCTCCGTGTCAGTAGTGACTAACACCACTCCAACGGGTGCTTACCGGGGTGCCGGTCGACCTGAAGCCGCGGCTGCCATTGAGAGAGCGGTTGACGCGTTCGCTTTGGAAATCGGTATGGACCCAACGGAGGTTCGTCGGCGCAACTTTCTAAGTCCTCAGAGTTTTCCTTTGGTGACAAAAACTGGGTCGGCTTATGACAGTGGTGAGTACGAAGCGAGTCTCGATGCTGCTCTCACCGCCAGTGACTATGAGGGTCTCAGAGCCGAACAAGCACGTCGTCGGTTGAATAAGGAGACACGCCTCTTAGGTATCGGAGTGGCAAGTTATGTGGAACGCACCGCGGGTGCGGGCCGCTCAGAGTACGGAAGCGTGGAACTGCTCAGCGGAGGCAAACTCCTGGCTAGGACCGGGTCCTCTCCTTATGGTCAAGGACACCACACCGCCTGGGCAATGCTCATTGCCGACGCTACTGGTGTCGCAATGGACGATATTGAGGTGGTGCACGGCGATACCGACGAAATCCCTCAGGGAAGTATCACTGGCGGTTCGCGTTCAGTGCAGTTAGCTGGCACCGCCATATGGGAATCGTCAGTATTGCTAGTCGATCGAGCAAAAAAGATTGCAGCGAACTTGCTAGAAGCATCAGAAGAAGACTTATCTCTCAATACCGACAGCGGCCTCTTTCACGTGGTTGGGACGCCGTCTATTGGGGTGTCCTGGCAAGATATAGCCAAGTTCGCCGGAGCTCAGACTGATGGTCCTCGTCTTTTGCATGCCGAGGAGGTCTTCGACTCCGAAGGTCCTACTTTCCCGTTCGGCACCCACGTTGCTTTGATAGAGCTAGATATTGAAACTGGTGCTGTTGAATTGCAGCGGTTAATCGCGTGCGACGATGCTGGGGTGATCTTGAATCCGTTGCTTGCCGACGGTCAGGTTCATGGTGGCCTTGCCCAAGGCGCGGCTCAAGCTTTAGTAGAAGAGTTCCGGTACGACGAATATGGGAATCCTCTTACTAGCAACTTTGCTGATTACCCGGTTATTTCAGCAACCGAGTTACCGATGTTTGAGCGGGTTGTTCTGGAAACTCCTACTCACATCAATTCTCTCGGAGCGAAGGGCATCGGTGAATCTGGGACGGTTGGGGCAACTCCAGCGATTCAAAACGCAGTTATTGATGCATTGAGCCATTTTGGAGTTCGACATTTGGATATGCCGCTCACTCCAGAAAAGGTCTGGCGTGAGATCCAAGCTCTGACGACATAGTCACCATTGAGCTCTCGGATCAATCCGAAGTACTGCGGTCATTTCGTCGTGGAGTGCGGCGAAATCTTTTGACCGAATTCCGGATCGGCCGGATGCTGGGGTTTCGATGTTGAGATCGACGGGAATTTCGAATTCACCAAATAAATCCGAAACTTGCTTCACCCACTCTTGCTCTTGGTCGGCCATTGACATTGTCAGCACCCCTGTGTCGACCAACCCATGGCCGGAGTTAGCGAAGTACTCCCTCCCGTAGGGTGCGAGTTCTAGGATTACTGGTTCTAATCGTCGGCGTCCGTCCTCGTTGGAAAGCAAGCGACGCATCAGGGACAAACCATGTTGTATGTGAAAATTTTCTTCAGCAAGGGCTCGTTGAGCTGTAGTAGCTAGTTCTTTCCAGCTCGAATTAGTCATAGCGGACCAGCGGATCTGTTCACCCATGTCATGAAGTACATGGCGAACTAACGCCCAGGACCAGTCGTGGCAGAGGAACTCGGCTATGTGCGCAGACCGGTATTCAGAAGGGGTTCTGCCATATGCCAGATGGTCTATGTCATCTGAGAGCAGTGAATAAAGGGCTCGTGCGTGGCCTAGCTCATCTTGGGCGATTGATGTGAACGCTAGGTCCTCTTCTAAGAACGGTCCGATGGCGATCCACCACGAGTGATTTTGTCCTACGCATAATTCGTCATCGGCGAAAGCAAGAACAAGTTCGTGAGCTTCTTCGGTTAGGACCATCTGGCTAACTTTCGTCGCTTGAAGTGGTGCGACGAAGCTCGGCTAGTAACTGCCCATCATTGTGTTTGTGGTTTCGGTCAGCCATCTTAAGTTCCGTTTCGTCAGCGATGAGGATGTCACTGCGAGGGACGACCCACATTTGATCTCCTTCGTTGCGTCGACCGTAGGCTTCGCGCGCGTAGGTCAGTGCTAACTCGTCATCGGGTGCGTCGACTGATCCTGCGTGGCTGAATGGATCTTTGCCTTCCTTTTTTAGGAATACTTCGTAAGTTTTCATGTCAAGTCAGCCTTTGATAGAGGGCCCAGTCCGACCGTAAGAAGCTGATGGATTTCATCACCCAGCGTCTCGGTGTCCAAGATCCCATCTGAGTTGAACCATCTTGTTGTGCCGTTCAATAGCGAGAGAATCAGGTTGGCTGTCAACGGCACATTTAGATCAGTTCGAAATTCGTGAGCAGCACAACCTGTTTCAATGACTTCACGAAAAGTCTGCTGATACCGGTCAAACATCACGACTGCCTCCTCTCGTTCAGATTCTGGGAGGAATCGAATCTCATTGAGGAAGGTTCGGGCTTGATGAGGGTCTTCTACAAGGATGTGGAGGTGCCCTTGGACCAGTCTGGACAATTTTTGCGTCGCTGTCCCCGACATGGCGTTCACCTCATCGGCAAGTACTTGGAAGCGCGATGCCGCTTCTCGCACCACGTCCACCAATAATTCGTCTTTGGAAACCACATGGCTGTAGAGCGAGGATCCACGAATGCCGAGTTCCTTGCCTAGGTCTCGCATTGATGTTCCGTGGAAGCCTTGATCGGCGAACAACAGCCGTGCGGCGGCGACGACGTCCGCTCTGTTTCGTCGCGTCACTGATCCTGTGCCTTTCTGGAGCGCACGACTTCTATCGGGTTGCGACAGTTTGGGCACCAGTGGACAGACCTACACGCCGTTGGGCCGACCTCGCTCCGTTTTTCTAATGAGGTGTGCCCACATAATGGGCATTCTGTGTTTCCAGTTCGGGGGGTTATGGCGATGGTGTACTCGTTTGCCAAGATTTCTTGAGCGTCATCACTTATGCGATCCGGCGTCCATGCAGGCGAGTGACAAAATCTCACGGTTACCTCGCATCCGATCGCCCGAGCTGCTGCTAACACGTCTTGTTCAATGGTGTCCAAAGCGGGACATCCGAGAATCGTGGGGACAAGGTCAACGCGGATAGATGAGGCGTCAATAACTACATCTTCGAGAATTCCTAGCTGTTGGATATTGAGATCTGGATACTCCGGGTCTTTGACTAGAGCGACGGCGGAGCGCACTGCGTTGAGAGTTGATTTTGTAATGATCATGCATGTGCCTTCGCAGCGGCATCAAGCGCTGTTCGAACCCAGTCAGCGTTCTCCCAGGCACTTCGAGCATCAGCAATTCGACGCGCACTGTCAGGGCCACCATTTCGCATCGTTTGCTTGAGAGGTTCCCAGTCAATCTCACTGATTTTCCACTTGCCGTCAGCAGGGTCCTTCTTGAGACCGGGGTCTGGAATAGTGAAGCCTCCATTTAACAGTTGGGGTACGAACTTTTGGACGTAGCGGTCTCTTAAGTCTTCGTTTCGTTCTGATTTGATATGCCATCTCAGCAATTCATCGTCCGATCGGGAGTCAGGGCCGAAGAGTTGCACTGCTGGTAGCCACCATCGGTTGATGGATTCCTGCATCATTTCATGTTGAGTGTTTGTTCCATGTGCCATCAACAGCATCATTTCTTCACCGTTGCGCATGTGGAATCCTTCTTCTGCGATCACTCGGCGGAGGATTCTCTTGTATGGGCCGTAAGAACAGTTTTTGAAAACGGCTTGTTGGCTCGCTAGGGCAGCCGCGTCAACCAGGTAAGCCACTGCTATTTGGTCAGCCCAGCTATGCACGCGATAGTGAAAAACGTTGTGGAAGTGTGTTCGTCCTTGGAGTAGGTCGACCATCATTTCTTCGCGGGTCTTGACCTCGAGATCAGCTGCAACCATGTAGAGGAGATGGGCATGGCCTATTTCGTCCTGGCTTTTGGCGAGCGCTGTCAATTTTCGATGCATCCCTGGGGCTTTGGGGATCCAGTCTCTTTCGGTGAGTCCACCCATATATTCACTGTTGGCGTGGAGTTCAATGAAGCGGAATACGGCGTGTCGGTAGGGCTCCGGGATGTCGTCGTTGGGTTCGACGATGCCTCCGGCGTCTAGAAATTCTTCGAATTCGTCCATGTCGCGCCATGTCCGCATACCTGAAGTATACACACGAACGTTCGTTAGCTTTAAGTGAGTTGTTCTTTCGTTACCTGACCTGTGGAAAGGGCCCACTCCCGTATCAGTTGGGCATGGCGCCAGGTGCTGTCCTTGTAGCCACGGACATCAGTCGGCATTTTGTCCAAGGAGCTCACAAGTTGGGCCAATGTTTCGGGATGGTCTGCGACCGAAGCAATCTTTTGTCTGAGAATTCTGATGGTGAAGATGATGACGTCGCTTTGAGGTAGCCGTCGAAGCGTCTGATATTCGACGCGTAGCCATACCCGATCGGCCACGTTCTTGATGGTGATGTCATCTCGCATGGGATGGTGGCGCCGTTGAGACGCCAGTCTCAAGCTTGGATCGTCGGTGAGAGTGCGGTTCGCTCTCCAGACTGGTGCCTCGGGTCGTAAGCGGTCAAAGAAAGTGCCCATGGGTTGAGATAAGTCGGTGTCGTATCGGGGTACTGGCTCATGGATTACATCAAGGGTCTTTCCATACTTTGACGGCACATCCCATTGCGTTGGTATTGCAACTGCGCAAGCGGTCATCGTCCACCCTCGGGGTCGTCTTTCCAAAAGGCACAGGTCTTCCTGGATGACGCGGCGAATGGCTTCTATTGGTGCCCTGTCTTCCTGTTGGTCAATCTTGAGTTTTTTGAGATCAGGTATTTGCTGGAGGTGTTGAAGCACTTCAGTTGATAGCTCTTCACAGCCTTCGTGCGCGCTGGGTTCGCAATAGATGATTTCGTCTCGGTGAGCGTCGATAAGTCGTCCGATCTCTTCCAGGTCGGTGTCGCGTTCTTGATCGACGAGTAGCCATTGGTCAAGGTCGAGTGGTTTGACACCCATTCGCCATTTGAACGGGTGGGGGTCAGGTGAGATGAGGTCAGCCGCGGATATCGAGGTGTGTTTCAACATTCACCGGAGGTGCTCAGCTGGGTGGCTCGTTTAAGGATGCGGAACACCGGATCTTTGGTTGCTTCTAACGCTCGCCAGATTTCTTGTTCTTCTATGACATCGTCTGTTATGCCCGCGGCGAGGTTGGATACGACCGCAATCGAGGCGTACTTCAGACCTGCTTCTCGGGCTAGTGCAACTTCTGGGTAGCCGGTCATTCCGACTACGTGGGCTCCGAGCTGGGCGAACATACGAATTTCCGCGGGCGTTTCGAACCTGGGCCCATCGGTGCAGACGTAGGTCGCTGTGTTGGTAACTTCTTGACCTTCAAGTTCAGCGGCGCGTATGAGGATCGCTCGGAGCTCAGGGTCATAAATTGAGGTCATGTCTGTGTGCGTTACTTCGCCGGGACGATCAAAGAAGGTGGATTGTCGACCTTGTGTGAATTCGATGAAGTCGTCGAGTACGAAGAGTGACCCTGAGCCGCGTTCGGGAATCATCGATCCGACTACGTTGACGGCGAACACTGATCCGACCCCGAGGTCAGCGAGTGCTCTGATATTTGCTCGATAGTTGATCGCATTGGGGGGTATCGAGTGATCGCCTCCGTGTCGGGCGACGAAGGCGACGGCGACGTTGTCCCAGATGCCTGTTGAGACGGTGGCCTGCCCATATTCGTTGGTGAAGAGTTCGTCTTTTCGTTGAAGTAGGCCTGGAAGTTCGTAGTAGCCGCTGCCTGCAATGATCCCGATCATGTGGCCATCGTTGCACGCGCGTTGGTGCTCGTGGGTGAACTAATGGTGTGTTGTCGTGCGCAGGGTTATGTACCTGAGTCTTTAGCGAGTCGTTGACCGCGGCTTTGGACTTGCTGCAAGGCTTGTTCAAGGTCGAAATTTGTGAGTTGTCGGTTAGCAACGACTTGCGTGCCTCCGACCCATACGTCTGTTACGTGTCGACCACTACCAGCCCAGGCGACGTGAGCGATGAGTTCGTCGTTGTTGGTAACGGGGACAAATGTTGGGTCGTCGAGGTCGAGCCGGATGAAGTCGGCTTTCGATCCGATCTGAAGTGTTCCGGTGTCGTCGTTGCCTATTGCTCGAGATCCTTCGACTGTGGCCATGGTTAAAGCATCTTGTGGCGTCATCGATGACGCATCGAGCGTCGTTACACGGGCGAGCAGGGGAGCAAATTTTATTTCTTGCCAAAGGTCAAGGTCGTCATTTGATGCTGGTCCGTCGGTGGCTAATCCAACTTCGATTCCTTTTGCACGCATTACCTGAATCGGTGCCGTTCCCGATGCGAGCTTCATGTTGCTGACTGGGCAGTGTGCTACCCGGACGCCTTTTTGTGCGTAAATTTCGATGTCGGAGTCATTTAGCCAAACACTGTGAGCTGCAAGCACCCGGCCATCTAGGACTCCATGGTTCGCTAATAGTTGAACGGTTGATTCATCGCCATTTTGGGCTTCTAGTTCGGCGCCTTCGGTTTTCGTTTCGCAAACATGAATGTGAAGAAGGGCTTGCAGATCGCGCGCTGCCTCGGCGATTTCGGAACATAGCTCTAACGGCAGGTCGTAGGCGGAGTGTGGTCCGAAGCCGATGGTGATCAGGGAGTCGGGGTCATGATGTTGAGAGTGAAAGTCTGCGATGTGGTTTATTCGGTTCTCGGTGGCACCGAAGCTGTCTCCGTGAAGGGCGGAGATTATTCCAGGGGTCATCGCTAAGCGGATACCAACTTCGTTTGCTGCTTCAACAAGCGCTTCTTCGAATAGGTACATTTCGCAAGTACTAGTTACTCCTGCTAGGAGCATTTCGGCAGCACCGAGTCTCATTCCCCATAGGGCATCTTCTGGTGTCATCTGACCTTCACGTGGCCACATGACGTTGGTTAACCAGTCCATTAGAGGAAGTCCGTCTCCTGCGCCGCGCACCAAGGTCATCGGGGTGTGAGCATGACTGTTGACGAGTCCCGGCATCACTAAGCCTCCTAATGTGGTTGTAGGCCCAGGATGGGACGGTGCATCACTCTCTTTACCTATCCATGAGATCCGTCCATTTGTTACGTCCATCGCGGCATCAGTGAGGAGCGAAAAGTCACTGTCGCAGGTGATCGCGTAGTCAGCGAGGTAGCGGCTTGTGGTCACGTAAAACATCCTGACATGAACTCTTGATTTGAGTATGGCCAGTTGATTGATGCTTCTGGCGTTCGAGAGTGACAAACTTCCTGATGTATGTCGCTGTTCTTGCAACGAACTTTTGATTCTTTGGCCAATGGCTCCGCGTACGCGGCTCTGGCCGTCGCCATTTCCATGGTGTTTCGTTCGACCGGCATTTTGAATCTTGCCCAGGGTCAGCTCGCAATGTTCTCCACCTATATCGCTTTGGTTCTGGCTACGGGTCCCAGCCCGTATATGAAATTTTCGTCCAACACGGACCTGATAGGCGCGGCTTGGCCGGTGTGGGCAGCAATTCTCGGGGCGATAGCTATTTCTATGGTGATCGGCG
The DNA here is from genome assembly GCA_036163555.1 of Actinomycetota bacterium. Classification (GTDB taxonomy): domain Bacteria; phylum Actinomycetota; class Acidimicrobiia; order Acidimicrobiales; family Poriferisodalaceae; genus MedAcidi-G3. The sequence continues at coordinate 87,570 of JAYZKK010000006.1, read as the reverse complement.
CTTTCACTGAGCGGGTCATCATTCGGCCTATTAGTGCTGACCCTGTGGCTGCTGTGGGAGCGACCTTGGGTTTGTATCTGCTACTGGGGGCTTTCGTTCGCAAACAATGGGGCGGGCGAACGATGTTTTTAGGATCGCCGTTTCCTCAAACGGTCGACGATCGTTGGGACATCGGTGGTGCGCGTCTGTGGCACGACAGCGTTGGAATCACGCTAACGATGGTCGCTGTTTTGGGCCTCTTGGCGGTGTTGCAACGGCGAACAAAAGCTGGTCTGGCGTTCAGGGCTGTGACATCTAATCGCACAGGTTCACTCTTGGTGGGTATCAGGGTGAGTCGGGTTCTTATGCTCGGATGGGCGTTGGCCGCGGGCATCGGGGCATTAGCTGGAGGGCTAATAGCCGGTGAGATCAACGTTCGACCTGACATGATGGGTCGCTTGCTGGTGTTCGGCCTTGCAGCCGCGACCTTAGGAGGGTTACGTAGTCCAGTTCTTGCCTTCGTGGGTGGCTACTTGTTTGCTTTTCTTGAGACGATGCTCGGCGGGTACGTGAGCTTTGTGGACAGCCAAGTCACCTTGGTTTGGGCCTTGTTGGTATTAATCATTGTGTTATTTGTGAGGCCCTCGGGCCTGATGCCTCGAACAGAAGCATGGCAACAACGATGAGGGTGCAGAGATCTCAGACTTCTTCGGTGACGCGCGCAGCTTGGATCATCGCATCGGCGGCGTTTGTCGCCGTGTGTCTCAGGGTTGCGTTTTGGGCGACACCCAAGATCGTTACTGATCTATCCAACGTCGTCGCGTTGTCGCTTGCCTTCGCCGGGTTAGTGGTATTGACCCATTATCTAGGTCTTCTTTCATTGGGGCAGGGGGCTTTCGTCGGTGTTGGTGCCTATGCCGCGTTGCACGTAGTAAACGATTTTGGGGCACCAGTGATGTGGATGCCTCTCGCGGGACTTTTGGCCGGGACATTGGTTGGCGCGGTAGTTGCTATTCCTTCTCTACGTCTACCAAAAGCGTATTTGGCTCTCCTTACTCTCTCGCTGGCCGTCGCCTACCCCATCATTCTCAGGCAGATCGACGGGAATTTGCCTGTGACTTTAAATGGTGAGTTCGTAGCGCCCTCTTGGACAGGGATTGCGGAGAACGACGAACACATTTGGGAATTTTTTCTTGTTGCTGCATACGCGTCGGTAACTCTTTTCTTCGTTCAGGGTTTATTGCGTGGGCCCATCGGACGTGCGTTTATTGCGAGTCGAGATGAGCCTGAAGCAGCGCGCGCGTTCGGTATTCCGGTGTATCGGCTCAGACTTTATGGGGTTGCTTTGAGTGGAGGCATGGCCGGGCTCGCTGGTGGTCTATTGATGATTCCCACCAACTTCAATGACTACACCCATTTCCCCGAAGAACTTTCGATCAAGATGTTTGCCCTGGCAATGGCCTTTGGAGGCTCCCGGCTCATTTCGGCGGTCCCTGGTGCAATTATTTTGATCTTCTTACCGGTGTGGCTAATTGATCGTAACTGGGTAGTCGAATACGGCTGGGTTGGTTTGGTGAAGTCGGAAGGCTTTATTTACGCGGCTCTTCTTCTTGCAACGGCGTATTTAACTAAAGGGAAGGGCTTCATGCATCTCTTCGAGAGGCGCCAACCTAAGTCGAAGATGCAACCTAGTAATCGTCAAGTTACCTCGGTCGTGCGTGGGCTCGTCGATCTCGAGGAACAACTAGTTCAGTTGGAGGGGTTGGTAGGTGACCGACCTGACAGCCGTTCTCGCCAAGAAACTAAGGATTGACCGAGTTCATCCGCTCGTTTGATTGCCCACAAGGGTGGATCAACTTCTTCGCCACGATCGATTGCGTCGAACATCGGTCCTGGATCAGACCAAATGTGGCAGGTGTTGAGGTTGAAAGCCATCCCGGCTCGAATTTCTTCGGGGGTGGCCTCCCCAGCAATGGGCGGCGCAACCATTTGTTCAGTCGGTGACAGGACCCGCATCGACCATATGGATTGAACAGCTACGGGCGCCATCGCTTGAAGAAGTGCCGTGGTGTGAGCGCAGCCTTTCGGTCCCCCAAATAATTCCCTCACCTTGTGGGTGAATCCGCGAGCTACCGACAGGCCAATTAATTCCCGGTAGTGGTCAACAATGCTGGGGCAGTATCCGTGTGGGTGAGTTTCCATCCGCACATTGGTGTCGGTTATCAGTAAGTCGGGGAACTTGATGGTTAAATCGATCACCATTTTGTGAATCTCTAATGGGTTGGGGTCGTCCTCGAAGTACACACCGGGTGGTTTGGTGTCTTTCACCCTTCCTCTAATCAGAATCGTTTCGGGTGTTTTCACGTAGGAGCGAATTTCGTATTCCCGCTGATGGAGCTGTTGGAGGTGTGAAATATCTGTATCGAAGTCGCCTTCGAAGGGGGCGTTACTCATTGCTAGCTCAATAGCCAATCTGCTGGCGTGAAATCACCATCAGCGAAAAGTTGGCTTTGGAAGCGCTGCATTCCGCTGATCCATCGATCGACATCATTAGCTTTTCGTTCTCGATATGTCTGGACTTCAGGGTGCGGCAACACGAGAAACCGCTCTTCATTCATGCAATCAATGACAGTGTCAGCTAGTTGTTCCGCTGTTAGGACACCGTCACCCGCGGCGCTTCCTGGAGTGCCTCTGTCTTGGTCTAGGCGGTCAGGACTGTTGGCAAGAATGTTGGTTTCTACGGCTTGTGGGCAAAGCATCGAAACTCGGATACCTCGCTCTCCGTATGTAATGGCCAAGAACTCTCCCAATGAAACAGCTGCTGCTTTAGTGATCGAATATTGCATCGACCCCAATTGGGTGAGAAGACCCGCCGCTGAAGCCGTGTTCAGTAAATAGCCGCCTCCGTTTGTCGCCATCACAGGTATTGAAGCTCGAGCTGCGTATATGTGGGACATGACATGGACTTCCCACATGCGCTGAATTTCGTCGTTGTCGGCTTCCACCCCGCCCTGGGTTACGTAGCCAGCGTTGGAAACAAAAATGTCGAGGGTTCCATGGTCCTTTACTGTCTGGTTGACGAGGTCAACGATTCCGGCTTCGTCCGTCACATCTAGTTCGACCGGAGTAGCGCCAATTGTTTGTGCGACACGTTCAGCATTTGATCCGTCCCTGTCGACTACGACGACACCACTGGCACCTTCGTCATGAAAGCGTTTCGCCAACGCTTCACCGATTCCGCTACCCCCACCGGTCACGATGGCAACTTTGTCTTTTATCTGCATGTCAGCAGAGTAACGACCAACGACGAGAACTGCTTGGCCGAAGCTTTGATCCTTGAGACATCATGGTTTCGGGCATGGTCAACTCTGAGGCTGTAATGCTTATTTGACTAGTCTCCCCCTAGACGTTTGGGAGGTAATTCATTGGCTGCACCATTGGAAGATGTGACTATCGTCGAAATTGATAACTGGATGGCCTCTCCCAGCGCGGGCGCGATTCTTGCTGACCTTGGAGCCAATGTGATCAAGGTTGAACCATTGACTGGCGACCCGATGCGCGACATGGGGCGTCCCGCCAAAGTCTCTGAGGAAAAGAAAAATTTCGACTACCAGTTTGACGTTTCCAACCGCGGTAAACGATCGATAGCTATCGACCTGGAATCGGTAGCAGGAATGGAAGTCGTGTTCGCTTTGGTGGCTTCAGCTGACGTATTCATGTGCAACCTGTTGCAGCATCGTCAAGAAAGATTCGGCTTGGATCCCTCTGCCCTACAAAAGGTCAACAGTCGAATTGTGCATGCAACCCTCACCGGCTACGGGACAAGAGGGCCTGAAGCTCACAGACCCGGCTATGACGTCACCGCATTTTTCGGTCGCTCTGGTTTGTATGACGCCATGCGCGAAGGTGAGACGGGAACGGTGCCAATGGCTCGGCCTGCACAAGGTGACCACACCACAGGGCTCGCATTCGTTGGAGCTATTTTGGCGGCTCTCCGGCTCGCTGAACGAACAGGAGAGCCTCAAACGGTCGAAACCTCCCTTTACGAGACCGCTATTTGGACTCAAGCGACTGATTACGCAATCACTGCTGTTGACCGAGCCCCGCTTCGTCCTCGAGCCAGAGAAAACATGATCATTCCGACCGCCAATCGCTACCCATGCGGCGACGGGAAATGGGTTGTTCTGAACATGCCTGAGGAGAGTGCTTGGCCCAAATTGTGTCGAGTCATCGAACGTGAAGATCTTCTAAACGATGAGAGGTTTCAAGACATTCGAGGGCGTTTCCAACACATGCCAGAAATCGTGGCTGTCATTGATGACGCCCTCTCTCACAAAAGTCGGGATCAGTGGGGGGAGATCTTTGACTCGAACGGGATTATTTGGGGTCCCGTACTCGCACTTCATGAAGTGGCATCTGACCCTCAAGCAGATGCCTTGTCCCTATTTCCAACGCTTGATAGCCAAGATATCGGTCCATATCGCACAGTCGCGGCGCCCATGCGGTTCGTCGACGCCGAAGTTGGCCCTAAGGCACCCGCCCCAAAGTTGGGGCAGCACACTCGCGAAATTTTGGCTGATGCAGGCCACAGTGACGCGGAGATCGACATCCTCATAGATAGCGGTGCTGTTGGTGAGCTCTCCTGATCCAGATCTACCGCATTGGCGTTACTTCACGGGCTATCGAATCAAAATTGGAGTGTGTCAGGAGCAACCATTTGGCTCTGTAATACCCATCCAAGAGGGCCAGTGAGATCCGTCAGAGTCGTCCTACAGCACGCAAGATTGTTCGATACGCGGTGTACATCAGATTCAAACAAAATCCATTCACTCTGAGGGGGTCTCAGCAACTGAAGAGTTACATCGGTGTTTATAAACGGCTGATCATCATCGGAGTGTTCCCAACCGACAGCAGCTCCAAGGTCAGACAATGTCGCTACTTGCTGGAACATTGAAGGTGATTCTCCTGCTACGAGCTGGTGATCGAGACGGACCCAAATGCGGCCCGGGCCAGATTCTTCTGTTGAGCCGGAAAGTATTCGCAGTTCTACGGCGTCCGCGTTAAACCCGGGGCGGGGGTATTCCATATCAGGGTGAGATCCCGGGTCTGCTCGCTCTACGGGGATCTCTGGAACTTCTTCTGAGTTCGCAGCTAGCTGTTGGGGCTGTGCGAGCCACTGCGATGTAGCTCTGGCCAACAATTTTCCCTGGTGGGATATAGATGCTTCAGCTACTGCGGTCTGTTTACCGTTCTTAACTATCTCAGATGACGTCGTTAATCTGTCAACGGGCACGCCGGAAAGTATTTCGACCGTCAGTCGAGTGCATGCAAGGTCATCTCGGTCGAGCTTTTTTTCGATAGCCCATGCAAGTAATCCACAGATGGGACCACCATGCATTACGCCGTGACTCCAGGGGCCGCGTGTCAGTTCAGTCGATTCCACCTCTCCGTTTAGGGGCAAAAACAGAGCTGGTGGATATTCGTTCGGAGCAAGAGAGGGCATCGAACCACGTTAGGGTGCGGGAATGCATCCGTTTCGGTTCGGCGTTCAATTTTCAACATCCGCTTCAGGTGATGTGTACAGAGAAACTGTCCGCAAAATAGAGGATCTGGGCTATAGCACGGTGTTTTGTCCCGACCATTTTGATGACCAATGGGCGCCAACAGTTGCTTTGACGGTGGCGGCCGAAGCGACAACCAATCTGCGAGTGGCGGCGCTGGTGTATGACGTTGATTATCGACACCCAGTAACACTCGCGAAAGAGATCGCAACTCTTGATGTCGTTTCGGGTGGTCGAGTCGAATTTGGCATTGGTGCAGGTTGGATGACTCATGACTATGAAGCTGCAGGTATCCAGTTCGACAGACCCGGTGTTCGTATAGATCGAATGCTCGAGGCCATTGAAGTTATGCGGGGTTTATGGTCCGGTGAGCCTTTCGATTTTCGGGGCAGTCATTATGAGATCAGCGGCTTAACTGGCACTCCATCTCCCCATCAGTCAGGTGGTCCACCGATAATCGTTGGCGGGGGTGGGAAACGAGTTCTAACCGAGGCAGCCTTGCGAGCCGACATTGTTGGCCTTAACGCGTCACTCCACGCCGGATCTGTAGGTCCCGAAACAGCGTTGTCCGCTCTTGGGGAGAGATTCTTGGAGCGTCGCAATTGGGTTGAAGAAGCAGCTGGGGATCGGTTTCCTGAAATTGAGTTGCAGATGAACACATTTATGACGGCAGTAACCAATACCACCTCAGAGGCAAATGAGATGTTTGAGGGTATGGCGCCAATGTTTGGTCTTTCCCCTGAGCAAGCACGGACTATCCCGATGGTCCTAGCCGGAACCATCAACGATGTTTGTGACCAACTTCACCGATATCGGGAGCTGTATGGGACAAGTTATTGGGTTATCCATGAAGGTGAGGTGGATGCCATGGCACCGGTGGTTGCAAAGATGACTGACATATAGGTCTGAGTTGTTTTGCTCAGACTTCACAGTCACTCCCCGGCCCTATGGTTGATGCAATGATTGACGCTCGCGAAGTCGGCTTTGGTCGTGAAGCTAACGAGCAACTCGCTCGACTGCTTCTCGATGCCAAAAGCCAGGATGTGTTCGCCTCTGTATGCGTGATAGTTCCTAGTAACTATGTGGCAGTTACTCTGCGAAGAGAACTGGCGACCGGTGATTACGGGGCGACATCGTGGGTTGGTACTGGCCTGGTTGGAACAGATTTCTTAACTTCGTACCGACTTGCGGAAGCAGTAGCTGGTCACAGCTTCTTAGCCCAAGGGCGTCAACCAGTACGCGGTGTTGTCATTGGCGCCGCGATACGCCAAATACTTGCCGATGACCCTGGCATCTTCGAACCGATCGCTCACCACGGGGCAACCGAACGGGAGCTAGTTCGCGTGTACCGCGAACTCCGCGATCTAGAAGAGGACGACCTGGATGCACTCGCGTCGTCGGGCGAGAGGAGTAGCGAAGTAGTTCGTGTTTACAGCGCCACCAACCAGTTGCTCGAGGACGAATGGTTCGATGAGTTCGATCTTTTTCGATCCACGGACCTAGCTGCGGAGCAGGTCTCTAATTTCGGCAAATTGGTGCTATTTCTCCCCCAACGGCTAGCTGCTACCGAAATAGCATTTCTCTCTCGCTTATCTGAGGCCACCCCCATAACGGCCCTAATCGGCTTAACCGGCGCTGAAGAAGCAGATCGCGATTCCAACAAGGTCGCCAATCTTTTCAACACACAACTCTCGTGTTCAAACGTCGCTCCCGCTTCTGCCAGCACAATTATTTCAGTGAGTGACCCCGACGACGAAGTTCGAACCACTATCCGGTCTGTCATCGGTTTGCTCGATCAAGGTGTTACAGCCAGTCAGATAGCGGTCCTTTATCCGCAACGAAACCCCTATGCCCGGCTCCTTGAGGAACACCTCAACCAATCGGCAATCTGCTTCAGCGGGGTTTCATCTCGAACAGTTGCTGATTCGATGCTGGGCCGCTTCATCATAAGTTTGTTGGCTTTGCCAGACAAAAACTTGAACGTCAACGCGGTCCTCGACTTTCTCTCTAGCTCCCAAACTCGGATCCACGTCGACAGCCCACTATCCACCCCTTCGGTTTCTTGGTCCCAAGCAGCCATAGCTGCCGGAGTGAGTGCTGGGTTAGAGGACTGGTCAGAAAAACTCTCCCGGCATAGAGACCAACTGTTAGCTACCGCCGAAAAGGAAAGGGTTCGCGCCGGAGACGACAGTCAGGCAAGCCGTCACGAAAGAAGAGCACACGAAGTCGATGACCTGTTGGCCTTCGTCACAGAACTGAACCATATTGTGAATCCTGAAAGCTTGCCCACCGATTGGGCGGGACTCTGTTCCTGGCTGAGGCAGGCCATCGAACGCTATTTGGGGCCAAATAACCAGGTTGGACCCCACAAAGGCGACTTCGCAGCAGTCGAACAGGTTCTGGACCAGTTACAAAATCTGACCAGAGTTGAACCAAATACAACTTTCAGCGTTTTCCGCCGAAGCTTGGAAATGCAGCTAGAAGACCATAACGAACGTGTTGGCAAACTCGGCCAAGGTGTCTTTGTCGGTGATATACGCCAAGCCTGGGGTCTCAATTTTGAGCACACCTTCATTCTTGGCTTAGCTGAAGGGACTTTTCCGTCGGCACCCCGCAGGAACGGTGTCATCTCAGACGAAGACCGGGCCCGCCTCAATGGGGCGCTCTCGATATCACGCGACGTCACCAACGATGACCACCGGCGGTTTCTTGCCGCCTTATCGTCTTCTAACGAAAGCACCTTGTTATTTCCACGTGGTGATCTTCGTCAGCACAAAGAGAACTACCCCGCACGGTGGTTAGAGCAAATGGCCGAGCTCATGGGAGCCCCTTCACTCTCCGAAGCCTTCAGGGATCCAGGACATTCATGGGCGCTACTTCAGCCATCTTTTATTTTCGGCCTTCGGAATTCGAACTTTCCCGCATCACCTCAGGAATTCGACTTAGCGTCGTTGTTGGATGGCCGAGATGAAGGCCGAGACCCCACAACGGTCTTATTGAATAACACCTCGTCGTTCGAAGCCGGTCGGCAGTTGATCGACGGTCGCAATAGCAGCATTTTTACGCGGTTCGACGGCAATCTCAGCGGCCTAGTCAACCCAACAACAGTTCGGACCAACGTGTTGTCACCAACACGTCTGAAACAGTGGGTTGACTGCCCACACAGCTATTTCATGCGTTACGTCCTGGGTGTTGATGAACCGGAGTCTTTTCGACATGAATTTCGCATTTCGCCTCTCATTCGCGGCTCCCTGATCCATGAGGCAGCGGACCGATTCTTCCGCGAGCAAGTTTCCAAAGACACCCCGCCGGGTCCGGATCGGCAATACAGCGAACATGACATTTCGTTGATGAGACAAATTGGCATTGAAGTCGCAACAGAACTGGAAACCCAGGGTCTTGTGGGAAGACCACTGTTCTGGGATCGAGATCGCGAACATCTACTCAGCGACTTAGTCGGGATCTTGAAATACGACCACCAACGAGAACCACGAGGAACCGTTGTCGCTACAGAACTAAAATTCGGTTTACCGGATGGTGATTTCCCACCCGTTAAACGCAAGCTCCCATCTGGACGAACCGTGGATTTCAGGGGCAGCATCGATCGTGTCGAAAAAACAGACGCGGGAAATCTGGTAGTAGTCGACTACAAAACCGGCAAAATCGATAGCTACAAAAACCTCAGTCCTGAGGACCCCATATTGGGGGGTTCTCAACTTCAGCTCCCTCTCTACGCTGTCGCAGCAAATAGTTATCTGGGTCAGGACGTCAAGGAAGTCCACGCCAACTATTGGTTCACCAGTGACTCTCAACGATGGGCGACGAGGGGTTACTTGGTCAGCCGTGACGTTCTTGATGCGTTCGACGAAGCGATCGAGGTCATCGTTGACGGAATAGAAGGTGGTCTATTTCCTCCCAAACCAGCGCCTTCTTCATCCAGATGGAGCGGTGTCGGCAAATGTATCTTCTGCGACCCCGACGAACTCGGCACCAGAGAAATAGAAGAGAAATGGAAGGCACTGTCACTACTGGATTCCCTCGGCCCGTACACCCAACTTCGAGGCGAAGGCGCTATTGCCGGTGACGAAAAGGGTGCCGATGAATAGCAACGTCATACCTCCAGATCAGCAAGCACGAGACGTCATCGCGTCTGATCATGGCAAGACTTTGTTTGTAGAAGCAGGTGCCGGCTGCGGAAAAACTGAAGCTTTGGTCGGCAGAGTCATCAACCTCGTCACCTCCTCTCATGTGTCGCTCGACGACGTGGCCGTGATCACCTTCACAAACAAAGCAGCCGCAGAACTTCGACACCGCATTAGATCCCGCCTCGAAGAACTCTTAGCGGATTGTTCCGAATCAGCGACACGAGAAAGATTGGATCTGTCGCTGACGAAACTCGATGATGCCGCTATTTCGACGCTGCACGGCTTCGCGCGGCGCCTCCTCACCGAACACGCCATAGAAGCGAGACTTCCACCGAATTTCGAGGTCCTTGACGAAATCTCTAGCCAAGTTGAATTCATAGAAAGATTCGAAAGATTCTTGGATTCGCTCCTACTGGATCCCGAGTGGTCCCGGACACTATTGATCAGCGATGCACTCGGCATCGATCCAGCCAAAGATCTGCTGCCATTGGCCAACGAACTACATAAGAATTGGGATTTACTGAAACCAACAAGTCATCCCGAACCCGCTGCCGTTCAATTCGAAGACCTTATTGCTAAGGGCCATGCCTTAGCTCTGCAGGAAAACACCTTCATCGGTTCCGCTGATTCAGATTCCATGACCAAAAGTCTCGAAGCAATCCGCAAATTTGTGCACGAACTCGAAACCGGTTTTGACGAGATCCAACAAATAGACACCCTTGCCAACACCAAGTTGCCCTCAGGGAAAAGAAAGGGACGAAAAACCAACTGGACTGATATAGAAAGCCTTAGATCTCAATTCGAGAGCTACACCGCGGAAGTGATCCTCTTCCGGGCATCGCTCACTGACCTTATTCTTCGTCGACTCACCGCTTGTCTCACAGACTTCATACTGGATGGTGTAGTCGAACAGCGAAAACTGGGCCGCCTCGACTTTCACGACCTCTTAGTTTCAGCCCGGGAGATACTTACCGACTCGACCCGAGGTCCGTTGATCCGGTCAAAAGTGCATACCAAATATAAGTACCTTCTTATCGACGAGTTTCAAGACACGGATCCAATCCAGGTCGAAATCGCGACGCTAATTGCATCTCCAATCGACATCGAATCATCGACCTCGTGGCAAACCACACCGACTCTTCCCGGTCGTCTGTTCTTCGTCGGGGACCCCAAACAATCGATATACAGGTTCCGCCGAGCAGACATCAGCCTGTACCTAGATGCCCAAGGAAAATATGGGGATGGCCAATTCCTGCTATCGACAAATTTCCGCAGTACCCCCGAGATAATTTCTTGGATAAACGAGGTCTTCGGCAAGCTAGTTAAGCATCGTGACAACAGTCAGCCCATATACACACCTCTGGTTCCGATCCGAGAAAGCGCACCAGTCGGAGATGCGGTCACTTTGTTAGGTGCTGCTGCACACGAAACATCGGGAACCGAAAAGCCAACTGCAGACAATGTGCAACTCTCTGAAGCTCACGACATCACTCAAACAGTTCTCCATATGGTCAACGAAGGCTGGGCGGTGCACCAGGACGGCGAGTGGAGGGAAGCAAAATTCAGTGATGTTGCAATACTGGTTCCCACCAGGTCAGCCATGACCAACATCCAACGAGACTTCGATAGGGCTGGGGTTTCATATCGAGTTGCTTCCACCAACAATGTTTGGCGAAGTCAGGAGATACGGGACCTAGTTATGTGTCTCCGGGCTATCAACAACCCATCTGACTCCTTAGCCACCGTGTCCGCATTGCGATCTTCGGTCTATGGATGCGGCGACGACGATTTGTACCAATTCAAGACGAAGAACTCAGATCCGTGGGCGTGGGACACGGTCACCATTGAAGAACATGCGAAACGAGCTGAAGGTGGCGGCCCTGTTGCCACCGGGTTAGCCCACCTTGCTGAACTGCGTGAGCAATGTTCAATCCTGACTCCTTCAGAGTTGATCGGGCAGATCATCACAGATCGTCAACTCACAGAACAATGCGCCACTCGTCAAGATCCACGTGAATCCCTGCGGCGCTTCCGATATGTGGTTGACCAAGCTCGCGCGTGGTCCGATACAGGTAACGGAAATCTCCAGTCATTCATATTTTGGATTGCTCAGCAAACGGCAGAAAATGCCAGGTCAGTCGAAACGGTTCTGTCCGAAGACGACGATGATTCCGTCCAGATCATGACTATTCACGCTGCCAAAGGCCTTGAGTTTCCAATTGCGGTAGTTGCGGGACTGCCGCTTCAAACAAAGACCGAGTCCGGGGTGAGGGTGGGACATACGCCCAACACCGATATGCCTGATGTGAAAATCCGCGAAGGGATCGAAACACTCGGTTTCGATCAATGGGCCCAGGCAGAGAAACTCTTTACACATGACGAGTCAATTCGAGCCTTGTACGTGGCTTGCACCCGTGCACGCGACCACTTGGTCGTTTCATTACATCGCAAAGAGGCTCCATCAAATTCTGACCTTCAAATTCAAACCCCAGGACATCTCATCGCTGGTGCTTTAACGGGTGCCGAATACATAGAAGCCGACTACTCAAATCACAGGGAGGTCTGGGACGGCGGGCGACCAACGCTTTCTGTCTCACGTCTGGGCTTGTCTGAATGGCGTGACCGCTACAACGACGCTATCGAGTTCAGCGGTCGACCTCGATTTATGAGCGCCACTCAAATAGCCCAGGCCACTGACGGCTTGATTACTGTTTCTGCTGGCAGCGAAACTCTCGAACCTGGGCTGCTAAAGGATGGTGACGAATCAGAGTTACCGATCCAAGGTCGAGGTCGATACGGCACCGCTATTGGGCGCGCTGTCCACGGAGTACTTCAAACAGTCAATTTGGAAAGCGAGGAAGGCCTCGCAACCCTCGCCACAATTCATGCCGAGGCTGAAGGAATAGCAGAACTTTCAGACGAAGTTGCCTCCTTGGCCGCGTCGGCAATTGCTAGTGAAGAAATTCAACTCGCTATCCAAAACAGGTACTGGCGTGAACTTCATGTGGCATGTCCCATAGGGGAACAAATCGTCGAAGGCTACGTGGACCTTGTGTATGAAACGGAACAAGGGTTGGTTGTCGTCGACTACAAAACCGATCAGGTCGAGCCCAACGAAATAGACCTCAAGGTTGACCGCTACCGCCTTCAAGGCGCTACGTACGCCGTTGCGCTCGAAGAAACAACCCGCCAACCAGTTAGCAGCGTCGTGTTCGTTTTCTTGTCTCCTGATTCGAAAGCAATATGCGCTTCGTTACCCAACCTTCGAGAAGCGATCGTTGATGTTCGAAAAGTTATAGAGCGCGAGGGGGCGGCTGGTAGCCACCCATGAGACCGCCGATCCGTCCAGCCAACGCAGTGGTCAGCTTGTCACCGCCGTAGGGGCCCACTACTTGACACCCAATCGGCAACCCGGACGCCCCCAGCCCTGTCGGCGGCACCGTCGATGGTAAATATGCCATTCCGACCATGGTCGTCCATTTGACAACATCTATGTAACCGCGTTCTTCTCCGTTGCACGTAAGAGTTCGGCTTTCGAAGTCACCTTCTTGTTGATGTTCAAATGGTGGCACGAAGCACACCGGCATGATCACAGCGTCATAGTTGCTGAAGAACTGAGCCCATTTCAATCTCAGTTCTTCGCGCCTCGCATGCTGGTCAAGCCAAATACGGTGGCCAGGGCCATCACTGTCGGTGCTTTGTGAGATGGCCCTTTGAACCAGCCACAACCCCAACATGGCTCCCTCGTCTGGGTCCAGTTCAGGCCTGGCTGTTCGATCAACAGATACGCCATCTTTTTCTAGTTCATCGACAACCTTGTCAAGGTGTTCAAGTACCTCATTGTCCACGGGACAAAATTCGTCGTCCAGCCAAGCTCCCACCTTTAGATCGTTCAAATTCTCAGGGGCGCTTCCTAATTCAGCAACCCAAGGAGGCGAGTCTCGTTTCATCACTCCCAATAGAAGTTCGAGGTCTTGTGCGCTTCTTGTTATGGGTCCGAACACGTTGATATCTGCTTCGTTTACTCCTCCGTTTACGTGGTCTAGATACCCCGTAGTTGGAATGACTCCAAAACTCGGCTTATGTCCCCATACGCCATTAAACGCTGCTGGAAACCGGATCGAGCCGCCGATGTCTGTTCCGATTTCGAAAGATGTGAAACCCATTGCCACTGCTGCTGCGGCTCCGCCTGAAGATCCTCCAGGGCCGCGGGATATATCCCAGGGGTTGTTTGTCGTACCAAAAATGTCGTTATAAGCCTGAATGTCGCCGGACCAACGCGGAAGGTTGGTTTTGCCCATCACAATCCCTCCTTCGCGGCGAACAGAAGCAACCACCGCAGCATCCTTTAGGGGCACGTTGTTTCGAAGTTCCGTCGCTCCCCCGGTCGACTTGAGGTTTTTGGTCTGTAGAGCGTCTTTGACAGTTATCGGAACCCCATGCAGAACTCCCATGGGGTCACCTTTTTGTTGGGCGGCGTCAGCAGCGTCTGCTTCAGCTATCGCAGTCTCAAAATCTCGTGTAATTACCGAATTGATCTCGCCGTCCAAACGTTCGATTCGTTCAATGAAGTGTTCGGTCAACTCTCTGCTAGAAATTTCTCCCCGTTGAATTAAACCGGCTTGTTCTACCGTTGATAGAAGCGCTACGTCGGTCACAGTAAACCCCTCACTTATGTCACTGACCTGACACCAACAGGGCCTGGCCTTGTTGAGTTTCGACAACCATGGTTACTTCTGCGGAAACCCGTCCCAGTCTGCCCCACAAAACGGGTTGGTCGCTTACCGGGTCGAGGAGATGCTCTCCGTCGGTATCTCGGAGCCAAATTTTTTCATCTCGTTCAAACAACATTGACATCCCAGACGGGGTGACAAGTGCATCTATTAGTTGTTCGGCGTCACTTGGAATCACTTCGGTACGTTTCAGACGTTGCCCGTCATGAACGGTGTGTTCGGCATCCTCCATCATGACGATCCCGTCGACGACACCTAGCTCGGTAACTTCATAATCCGGGAGAGCCGTTGTGGTCCACTTCCCTCCTCCGGTGGATCGGACCAGCAGAGAACGTTCGCTCGGACCACTAGTAATGAATTCTTGTGCTTCTAATGGCCCAAATTTACTCAACGAATATATGACCCGTCCTGATTTCGGGTCGGTTGCATACACCAGGTCGTCGACAATTTCGGCTTCGACCGCGTCAATTCCTAGGCTCTGCAGAAGACACACAGGGTCAACTGCAATTTCTTCGATGCGTGACATGGCCAATTCGTGGTCGGTGACACGAAGTCGGGCTCCGGATACTGAGCTAACAACTCCAGGCGCCAGTTGATCGGGGATTTCATATTGTTCCCATTGGTTCCCGTTCTTAACTTGAATCACCAGTTCTCTGCTGCACGGATCGTCCCCCAACCAGCCCGCAACTCGAAGGAAATCTTCTCCCACGCCTAGATCTACTGCGATTACGTCGAGTGAATCGGGTACCTCAAGTTGCCGCCAAGACGATTCGTCTCTCACGAACCACTCAGTGCCAACTTGAGCAAGGACTGTGTCGCCTGAATAGACATATTCCGTGCTGGCTCCCGGGACCGGGCCGGTCACTTCGATCCAGTCCGTCTGGGCGGAATTTCTGGACAAGAGAGCAGAACTCTGTGATTCGTTGTCGGTCGCGGAGGGAACAGTCTCATATGTGGGACTGGTAGAGGCAATCGACGCCTGGACCTCAGAATCTTGTGTTGTGTTGTCTTGAGAATCTACAGATTTGCTAGCTGTTTCGGCCTGTGTCGCGACTTCAAACGACCTGGGATCTTGATCACTTCCTCCAAACAGAACCGCAAATAATCCGCCAACCATTGCAATAGCTATCAGGGAACTCAGCCCGCTAAACAACAGGCGGCGGCGGCGCGCTCGAGCGGCAGCACGAACACGTACCGCGTCTACTAACCCGGGGGTTAGCGCTACCTGTTCGCCTGTGTCGCGTAAATGGCGACGCACTTCGTCATCAAGATTCAAGGTGCTTGTCCTCCCGATCTGATGCAGGACCGAACGTCGGATTTTCTCCCAGTTCTCCGGCAAGTTGATTAAGTGCCCTACTGAGCCTGCTTTTCACTGTTCCGGGTCGAATCCCGAGCGCCTCTGCTGTTTCTTCGACTGACCATTCCATGAAGAATCTGGCTACCACCACAGTTCTGTGAGCTGGCGCCAGACTCTCCAAGGCTCGCTCTAGGTCAACGTCCACTATTTTGTCTTCAGCGAACTCGGCTTTTACAAGCAAGGGACGTTTCTCTCGTTCCCTTCGCGCCCGACGGAGCCAGGAACGTGCCCAGTTCATAGCTACTCGGTAGACCCATCCCTGTGGGTTTGCGAAAGTGGAGACCTCGGCCCAACGTTGACAGGCTCTGACGAAAGCTTCGTCTGCTGCTTCAGCTCCGAGATCAGGATTTCTTAAACTCAGGCTAAGAGCTCTCGCTATCTGGTCGCGATTGGCGGCGTAGAAGGCGTCAAAATCTCGGTGCCCGTCTGCGGGCAGCGGAGCTTCATTCGAACGAAGAGTGCTGTGCCGCTGTGGGTCTTCAGCCACTCGTCTTCCCTCGACTTCCATGACCATAGATACAACCTGTTGATCCAAGTCGGCTAGTTCTTCCATAGTTTGAGACGTTCATGCGGATCGACTGGTTCCATTTTCCACAAAGTTATCGGGAGTGGGCCCTCATCTACCCTCGGGTCTGTACAGCTTGATGGGTCCTTGTCCTGTCATGAGTTCGCTTTGGCGATGCCAAGCGCGTCCCGAATTGGCTCCGCCATCTACGACCATGGCAGTTCCTGTAATGAAGGTCGAATCATCCGAAGCCAAAAAAAGCGCAGCTTGAGCTATGTCTTCTGGTTCGCCTACGCGTCCGATTGGCTGGTGGCGTCCGAATCGATCTCGAAACTTCTCGCGTCGTTCTTCATCTAAGGGTCCGTGAGCTAGCGGCGTAGCAACAACGCCAGGGCATATTGCGTTGACTCTTATGCCCTCCTGTCCCAGTTCAAGCGCGACGGATTTAGTCAGATGTATAACAGCGGCTTTTGTGGCTGTGTACAGGTGGGGGGATTCGCCTGCCTGAAGTCCTGCGACCGACGCAGTTGAGATGATTGATCCTGAGCCTTGTTCCTTCATCACCGGCGACGCATGTTTCATGCCAAAGAACACTCCTTTGAGCAACACATCAACTGTCAGGTCAAAGTCATCTTCGCTGATTGATTCAATCGGACCTCTCGCGCCTCCGAATCCGGCATTGTTGAACATGACATCTAAGCGTCCCCATGTCGAAGTGCTGTGAACTATGGCGCTAGCAATGTCCTCCTCTCGCGATACGTCTACATGAAAAAAGTCGCCGTTATCTCCGAGTTCCTCGGCGATGTTTTGACCTTTCTCATCATCCATATCGGTAACTAGTACTCGTGCCCCTTCGGAAGCAAAGAGGCGCGCAGTTGCTGCTCCCATGCCGCTAGCGGCTCCCGTTATAACCGCGACCTTTCCATCAAGTCTGTTCATCTCAAATCTCCTGAGGGTTGCTTTCTTCTAGGAGAACACCTGCTCGCGAGAGAGTTTCGATCTCGTGTTGGCTTGTATCCAGCCAGCCTCGTAGAACCTCCGAATTATGTTCTCCTCGGTACGGCGCGACGGCGTCGGGCTGTAACCCTGATGAGCTTTTCGAAAATCGGTAGGGAGTTTGAGCGACTCGTCGGGTCGATCCGTCTCGTGCATCTATGGCGATAGATGAACCGCGATGTTCAGCGGTGGGAGAGTCATAAGCTTCCGCTGTCGTTTTAATGTCTCCCCACGCCAAATTGCATTGATCGAGCGCTTCGTACATTGCGTCTCGAGATTCGAAAGAACTGAGGAATTCGTTGATCGCTGATTCTCTATATGAGCGTTTAGTGGGAATATCAGCATCGGCGGGAGCTTTGTCTTCAAGACCGTGAACTTGGTGTAGTTGCTTCCAAATCCACCGAAAATCGCCTGCTGTCAACACGGGTCCGCCCACGCCTTCCCACACCAAACCGCCAGCAGATGTGTACCGGACATCATCGAGGCCAACATGGCTTGTGTCATCGGTAGCTAGAAACGCATCGAGCATGCACATATCTATGTGTTGGCCTTCACCGGTAAGTTCGGCTACTCGCAAGGCGGCTAAAAGACCGATCGTGCCATGCAGCGAGGCGTTGGTATCTGCGGCCGAAAGATTTAGATCGGTGACAGGTTGTTGATTCCACTCTGCGCTTCGTTGAAGCCATCCTGATTCAGCGTGCAATATCGGGGCGTAAGCCGCGCGGCCAGACTCCGGGCCTTGTTGGCCAAACCCCGAGATTGAAAGCATGACCAGCTTTTCGTTGATAGGCCTGAGGTCGTCGTAGGCAAGTCCAAATTTTTTCATAATTCCGGGTCGGAAATTTTCTATGAGTACGTCAGCTTCCGCGGCAAGTCGACGGATAAGTTCGGCTCCTCCTTCGGCACGAAGATCAATGCAGACATTGCGCTTCCCTACATTCTGTTGTGTGTAGTAGCCAGCGAGACCGGCCCTGACCTTCCCCCAATTCCTGGTTACGTCGCCCTCTGGTGGTTCTACTTTCACAACTTCTGCACCTAGATCATGCAGTATGCGTCCCGCGAATGGGCCTGCCAACACTCGGCTGAGATCAAGCACTTTGATTCCCTCAAGCGGTCGCACCTGTACCCCCTATTGATACCCCGGTATGGGGTTAAGTCAGGAGTGCAGTCTCGCGCGTGGATTTACATAGAGCTAACGGGTCAATTTATTGCTCGGTTGTTTTGACGATCTGTGGCTCTCTATCGGGGAGTGTCGCCTTCAACGGTTACTCGGTTCATATGGCGTCTCTGTCCGTGATAGTCGTTCAATGCGTAATGTTGAACGATTCGGTTGTCCCACATGGTCAAGGTTCCGACTTCCCATTTGACTCGACAGGTGAATCGTTCTTGTTCGCAGTGCCGACACAGGAACTTCAAAAGAGCGTCACTTTCAGGCTTTCGCATTCCTTTGATGCTTTCGGTGAAGGGTCGGTTGACGTATAAAGCTCTCAAATTTGATTCTGGGTGTGTTCGCACCACTGGGTGTTCGACTAGCTCATGAGCTTGGTCTGACACTTCAAGGCTCATCGACCCGTAATTACGTTTTTCGGAATCCCCGCCTCTTCCATATTGACTTGCTGCCGAATGAACTCCCACAAGGTCGTCGACGATGGCTTTCATTGTTTCCGAAAGTGCTGAGTAAGCAGCATGTTGGTTGGAGAAGAGCGTGTCTCCTCCATATTCGGGGACTTCGAGGGCGTAGAGGAGGGAACCGAGCGGGGGCTTCGGGAGAAATGACATGTCGGTGTGCCAGCCTCCGCCGAAATTGATTTTTTCGTCGCGCTCTTTGATGATCGCTACGACTTCAGGATCTTCTTCAAGACCGGTTATGTACGGGTGAGTTTCGAGCGAGCCGAACTGTTGAGCGAACTGCTTTTGTTGGCGCGGAGAAAGCAACTGCTCTCTAAAAACCAAGACGTGGTAGGCGTTGAATGCTTCCCTGATCGAATTAATTTGAGCCTCTGAAGCTGTTGCTAGATCCACACCGCTGATCTCGGCGCCCAGCGCACCCGCTATGGGCTTAATGAGGAGATTCGAGTCAGCAGCGATAGTCACGACGCCAACATTAGATTAGTCAGTCATCCCGCGTAGACGTTCCCCTACTTCACCTATCACTTCGATCCCTGCTTCTGCTGTGGATGCCACTGGTGTGAGGTTGAAGTGACGGCAACCAGCTTCTAAGTATGGGGCCAAAAAATCCACGATGTCATCGACTGTCCCATGAGGCGTGTACCGCGAGAATTTTTCGAAGGGGACACGATAGAAGCCCTCCATAGCAGGCCCAACAAAAGATGCTGCTTCCGCTCGGTCCTTTCCAACTCCAACCCAAAGCTGGATTCCGTGGTCCGCTTGAACGTCTCTTTTTGCTTCTTCTGCAGCTTGGTTAAATATCTCTATTGATTCTGCATATCGATCACTCGAGCACCAAATACCGAGCCAACCGTCAGCGTATTTACCTGCTCTACGAAGCGCTGCATCAGCTCGTCCACCAACGTATACAGGGATCGGTGGATCTGGCGTTGGAATTATTCGCGCTTGTTCAAAGTTGAAAAATTCGCCAGAGTGATCAACTGTTTGGCCTGCTAGTAAACGTTGAAGGATGTCGAGTGACTCGTCAGTCCTCCTGCCCCGGGTACGTGGATCGACGCCACATATTTCTACTTCGTGACGGTCATCACCACCGACGCCGACTCCGAAGCTGATGCGGCCGGGCGCCATTTCTGCGAGATTCGCGAGTTGTCTAGCTACGGGAATCGGGTGTCGCAGAGGCAATAGGTATACCCCGATATATATACCCAACGTCGGGTGCAGGTTGGCGACACCTGCCGCGACGACCATGCCATCGTGGCCGTGTCCTACTCGAAAACTGACGTGGTCTGCGAAGAAGACGTGGTCAATTCCGGCGTCAGCCACTAGCTCTACGACCTTGCGACGCTCGTCCCATGGACGAGTCCATATGTCGATACCAGGGGTTACTCCCACTCGTACTGGCGTCACGATTTGGGAGCCATTATTAGGCAGGTTCCTTGTGCCGCGGCTACCAGCCGGTCACCATTCGCTACGTCGATTCTCACAACTGCGGTGGTGCGGGTCATCGAAATTACTTCTGCGGTCGCGGTGCAGGTGCCTTCGCTGACTGGTTTCAACAGGTTTATCTTGAATTCTGTGGTTGCAGCCCATGAGCCCTTGGGCATTACGGGGTAAAGCACTACGCCGAGTACGTGGTCACAAAAGGCTGAAAGACAACCGCCATGCATATTGCCGATCATGGTGATCATCTCATCGGTTACGTCAAATGAGGCGACGAGCTTGCCTGGTTCGACGTCGTCGATGCGAATTCCGAGAAATCCATCGATGCCTTTCTTGGGGTCGAACTGTTTGAAGCGTTCCGCCGTTTCAGGATTCCAGTGTTCAAAGGTCAATGCCATGATCGCACCGTAGCGTCCTGAACGATCTTTGACAGAAGTTCACTCTCACAAAGTGCTGTTGATCCAGAAAACCAGGTCTTTGACAAACTGTTGTGTGTGTTCGCTGTCTGCGTGACCAAAGCCATGTTCACAATTTGGATAGTCCTCTAACCAGAACGATCCTCCGGCAGCCCGGTATGTTCGAGCAAGTTGGTCGACAAGTTCGGAAGGGACGTTCTGATCTTTACCCGCTCTAGCAAACCAGACGTTTGGAATGTGTGCCGGGGGTTCTTCAGTCATTATTCGGGTTATTGACGCATCGTGCATCGAGTCTTCATCGCGGAAGTAGGCCACCGTGTTAGTACTCAGGCGTCGCCCTAGTCGTGTGTCCAGCGAGCTGGCGTAGCGATAACGCAATAGAGGGTCCACCGGAGCCCAAAATGCGGCAACGTTGTTGACCCGACCGTCGACGGAACTCTGGGTGACCCATTCGCCATCAATCCAAAGTTCAGTTCCTTGTTTGTCTTGGAGGTCAGGCCTCAACGCAGCTAAGAGACCCAGGTGGCCGCCACTTGAACTTCCTATGGTTATGACTTGAGCGCTGCTTCCGACTAGTTCCTCGGCCTGGAGGCGAGCCCAGTGAACCGCGGCCGCTATGTCTGTTGAAGCGTCTGGGTGGCAATACTGGGGTCCACACCTGAAGTCCACAGCAACAACGACAAAACCCTGTGACGCCAACTGTTGGTCATAGTGATAACCAGCCTTACGGTCACCGTCGCACCAGGCACCTCCGTGCACATCGACTATCACTGCTTTTCGGCCGATACTCTGCGGCGGAGTCCATACTCGCGCGACAAATATCTCATCTTGCCTCTTCAGGTATGGAACATCGACATATGCGGCCACAACTAAAGGTCCCATTTCACTGGCAAATGTTTCAGTCCGTTTTGAAAATTAGACACTAAATGTTCTGGCTCTCCGTTTAAAGAGAGATTCGGCAAACGAGTCAGGGTTTGATCGAACATCGCAGTCATTTGGATGCGAGCTAGGTGCGCACCTAGACAGAAATGTGGGCCAGCTCCAAATGTGACATGGTCATTTGGGTTTCTCTCAATATCGAATCTGTCAGGATCTTCAAACACCCGTGGATCACGATTCGCTGCTGCGTGGTACACGACCACTTTGTCACCGCTACGGATCTTCGCCCCTCCAAGATCAATGTCTTCTGTGGCGGTTCTCCGAAAATGAATAACTGGAGGCGAATAGCGCAGCATCTCTTCGATTGCGGATGGGAGCAGTTCTTGCCGGTCAATCAACTTATCCATCTGCGCTGGATGTTCTAGGAGTGCAAGCAGACCTCCCGGAATTCCGTTTCTTAAAGTTTCGTTTCCTGCTACCGCAAACAGGAAAAACATGGTCTCAAACTCCTCGGTAGTGATGGCTCCTTGTTCGTCAGCAGTTGCAAGCAAGGTGGACACCACATCGTCACCAGGATGTTGTCTCCGATATTGGGCAAGTTCGCCTGCGTAGAAATACATGTCAGCCAGCCCTTCGCGAGATCTCGGGTCTGGCATGCGACCGCTGTCATCAGACCCGATTTGATCTCTAATAGCACGGGCCTTCTGTGCCATCTGGGTACCGGTTTGTGGATCGAACTGGTCTGAGGAGGAATATTCGGTGTCTTGATATCCAATCACCCGATTACTCCAATCGAACAACAACATTCGGTCTTGTTCGGGAACTCCCATAATCTCAGCGAGAGTCATCAGCGGTAATTCAGCTGCTTCTCTGGCGAAATCTGTATGGCCGGTTGATGCCACTCGGTCCACTATCAATTTGGCTCGTTCGGTGATGCCATCTTCGAGTTTTGCTACGGCACTCGGAGTGAAGGACCTGGTCAGTAGCCGTCGAAGTCGAGTATGGCTAGGTGGGTCTTGGTTCAACATCATCCGCTGCACAAAGGCGAGCATGTCTGACGTTCCTGGATCTCGGATTTGAGTGGCACCTTGGTGAGATGAGAATATCGCCGGGTCGCGCAGCACTCGGTTCACTAATTCGTGGGTGAGGACAGCCCAATATCCGGGACCTTCTTCCCATCCCATGACCGATGGTTCCTCGATCCAGTGAATCGGTGCGACTTCCCTCATTGTCGCCATTAACTCATACGGGACACCATGTGCATAGGTGGCTGGGTCGAACAATCGGACACTTTCCATACGTCTGTTACTACCACGACTTGTACTCGCTCTGACTTGGGTTAGTTCGAGATAGTTGGTCGAGGGCTATTTGGCTGGCACCCTGTTGAGATGAACAGTTCCCAACCTGGCGGCGGCGATGGTCGCAGGCGTCCCGGGTTCTGGCGGCTATTTCGTCAATTCACATCGAACGTGTCGGACCACCACACCCTCTTGGCGGCTGCTGGAGTTGCCTATTTCTTTGCTCTGGCTTTAGTCCCCGCTGTGGTAGCCATCGTTTCTATTTATGGTTTAGTGGCCGAGCCTCATGAAGTAGCTGAACAACTTGAGCCACTCACTAATGCGCTTCCAAACGAAGCCGGGAAACTAGTCGTTACTCAACTGCGAGGTGTCACTTCAATCGGAGAAGGACGTGTCGGAATCAGCCTGGCTATAGGTCTGTTCGGTTTGTTGTGGCTTGTGTCAAACGCCTTTAATTCCTCTGTCATGGCCATTCGAATCGCGCACGCTAGGAGAAGCCCTCACAACTGGGTGCAGGGACGAATTTTTGCTTTGAAGCTCTCCATCGTCGCGATGGTCGTTACCACTGTGGTGATTTGGGCTGTTATCGCTTTTCCAAGGACTCTTGAAGCGGTTGGCTTTACTGACGGAGCTCGCCCTTGGTTGGAGGCTGCGCGTTGGCCTCTCGTACTAGTGCTTGCGTCGATGTCACTGGGGTGGATATACCGAATGGTTGTCGGTCCTTCAGCGCGGATTCGAGCGCGAGTCGTCGCTGTTGTGATCGGCGGTCTGATATGGATTGGGGGCACCTTCGGGATGAGCGTTGCCGCCGCCTCCGCTGACCAGTTGCAGGCGACTTTCGGTTCATTGGGTGCGGTCGCTGTGCTGCTCATCTGGCTGTATCTGTCGGCTTCCTCGATGCTTCTTGCTGCTGAAGCGGAATCTGTCTTAGTGGATGCTTGGGGCCAAGTCCCGCTTCGGGGGGTCGGGCGGAGTAGCCAGCACGAAGAACATCATGCCGAGCGCAGCGAGAACAGCCAGGACGATGAAACCTAACCGGTAACTTCCAGTCATGTCAGCTAGGACTCCTGCAATGATCGGTCCTAAAACGGTTCCTAACATGACAATTAGCGAACTCAACCCCATTATGAAACCGAAGGATGAGGCCCCGAAGTAGTCAGCTCGGAGCGCCTGCATAAGCGGCCCTCTGGCTCCCCACGCCAAACCGTGCAGTACGACAAAGAGTCCGATCATCCATCCCCGTTGGGTGAAAGCGAGCACAAGGATCCCACCGGCATGCCCAAACATGGCGACCGATGCTATTAGGCGTTTATTGACCTTGTCTCCGAGAGCACCACCGATTGCCATGCCGACTATTTGCATGATTGGCAGCGCGGCGCCAACGTAACTCGCTTGCTGCAGCGAATATCCACGTTCGGAAGTGAGGAACAGAGCCAGATGGGCCATGACGGCGCCCACAACAAATAAGGCGCTCATGTGGCCGAGCGAAATCATCCAAAAGGCGCGGGTTCGGATCGCTTCTTTGGCAGTGAAGTGGACTGAGGTGAGTCCTTCGGCAGCTGGGGTCTCTGCGCTGTCTTCGGGAGGTATCCCATCAACTGTTTGTCCGTAATCGGTCGGGTAACCATCAAGGTACCGAGCGAAGAAATAGACGGCGATGCCTGCTACTACGCCGGACACTGAGGCTGTAGTCCGCCAACCATTTGTGTTCATCGACCACACCACTATGGGGACTGCCAGTCCACCTGCCGCGAAACCTAAGCTTCCGGTCGCGAGGGCACGGGCCCGTCGCCGCTCGAACCAGCGGACTATTGCAACTGTGACGGTGAGAAAACCGCTCAGCCCGGCACCAATCGCTATGAACAGGAAGGAGGCGAAGAATTCCCACAGGTTTTGTATACGGCCGAACCACACAAATCCGGCTATTAGGAAGAAGGAACCTATTCTGGCGATGCGCTTGGGACCATACCGGTCCAGCAACCAACCTTGGAGTGGACCGAGCAGCGCCGATTCGAAACGGTTTACTGAAAAAGCTGCTGAAAGGACAGACTTGCTCCACCCGAATTGTCGTTCGAGTACCACGAGATAACTTCCCATGGCTTGCATGATTAAGGCGCTCTGTATGAACTGAATCACGATGCCTGCATTGACAACCTTCCAACCTCGGAAGGGTGATCGGTGAGCGGGCATCGCTACATGGTGCCATTGCGCAGCTAGGTTCGCGGCATTAGTGCTAATGAAAAAGGGGGGACCAAAAATGAGGTCCGTGCTTTGGTTGTGTGAAACATGACAGACGAGAAGGAAGTAATAGGTTTCGTGGGTTTAGGAAACATGGGTGGCCCAATGTGTAAGCATCTTGTTCGGGCTGGTTACTCGGTCTATGTCTATGACATTGATCCAGAAGCGCTGGGCAATGCAACCCAAGCTGGTGGTGTCGCAGTTGAGTCAGCTTCGGCTTGTGCTTCGGTCGCGGATCTTTTCTTGACTTCCTTACCTCGACCGGACCATGTCGAAGAAGTCATGGCCGGTGCCCATGGTGCTCTGCAATCGTTGCGAGCAGGGTGCATTTGGGTTGATCTAACGACCAATCGGGTCGACTTGGTGCGAAAGCTCGCAGGTGAAGCTCCGATCGATGTTCAAGTAGTCGATTCTCCCGTGACGGGTGCCGTTGATGGCGCCAGAAACGCCTCATTGACGTTGTTCGTTGGTGGGGAGTCTGAAGCGGTGAACCGTGTAGTTCCGGTACTCGACAATCTTGGTCTTGTGATTCGCACCGGGGAGTTGGGTTCGGGCAACGTGGTCAAACTGGTAACCAATCAGTTGTGGTTCATTCATGCCGCGGCTTTGGGTGAAGGTCTGGCTTTGGGACTCGCGAACGGTGTGAACATTGAGACGCTCTGGCACGCCATCAAGGAGTCAGTAGGTGATTCTTTTGTCGCTCGCCATGACGCTCCATCAATTTTTGCCGGGCACTACGACCCCAGCTTTTCACTTGACTTGTGCTTGAAAGATCTCAGCTTGATCGAAGGTTTGTCGGCTTCGTTACGTACGCCTTTAGCGTTGACTCCAGCGGCGAACAAACTATTTGAAGAAGCTGCGCAGCGCTATGGACGAGATGTCGGCGAACTGCATGTCGCGAAACGAATAGAAGACGATCAAAACCTGTCATTTAGAATGGACGGTGACTGGACACCGCCTTGGGAGGGTTGAAGTTGATATCCCGCGGAGAATCTCGCCCGTTGGGTGACCTTGTTCATCTTGAAAAATACCCACTGGATGACCCCTCCAGTGAGATGTACCGAACGGCTGTGTCAACTGCGCGAGAACAACTCGCAGCAGACGGTTGCACTGTGGTCAAGGACTTGGTTAGTTCTTCTGGCATCGAGTTACTCAACCAAGAAATCACTTCACAGAAAGGCGCCACTCATTTCTCCAACGAGAAGATGAACCCGTATTTTCATTTTGACGAAAATCCGGACTTTCCTGCTGATCATCCAATAAACACGTTTCTTGAACGGTCTAGCGGCTTCATCCCCGGTGATAGTTGGAGTCCTGGTGGACCAATGAATCAACTGTTTCGCTCTAGGGAATTGATTGAATTTGTTGCTGCTTGTTTGCAAGTGGGTGAACTGCATTGTTACGCAGATCCGTTGGCTGGGTTGACATCAAATATCTTGGAACCCGGCCAACTGTTTACCTGGCACTTTGACACCAATGATTTTGCTGTAACTGTCTTGGTTCAACCTGCAGATGAGGGCGGCCTATTTGAGTATGTTCCGGGGATTAGAACCGTTGATGACGAGGGATTCGACAGCGTTGCAGATGTCCTACGAGGAGACCGTTCTGAGGTGACGACGTTGGACTTACGGCCCGGAGACCTGCAGATTTTTCGGGGTCGGCATTCTCTTCATCAAGTGACACGCGTCGCGACTGACAGCGTGGCTCGCCATGCCGCTATTTTTGCCTACACCGAACAGCCTGGAGTCATCGGTCGAGTGGCGCGCACAACCCAACTATTTGGACGGGTCTTGCCAGAACATATTGCTGCCGAGGAGCAACGCATTCGCGGCGACCGGTTGGTCGACTAAGCGGTAAGTCACTCGTTGTTGATTCCTAGTTAGTTGTCAGCGGCAATTACTATTGACCTGATGAGCTTTGAGAATCCAACTCTTGTCTTGCTTCACGGGCTGGGCGCAACTGGTCGCGTATGGGACTCGTTCATAGAAACTGCGAATTGGTCCGGGCGGGTCATCGCCCCCGATTTACGTGGTCATGGTTCTACCAGCTGGGCTGATTCTTATTCGTTCGGGGCGATGGCATCTGATGTAAGCGAGTTGCTTGAAGTTGACGAGCCTTACGTGGTTCTCGGACATTCGATGGGCGGCGGAGTTGGTGCAGCTTTGTCGACAGGCTTTTTCGGCGCGACACCGTTGGCATTGGGAACTATCGGAGTGAAGTTGGTTTGGACTGAGGAGGAGCTAAATAAACTTCCTGAAATCGCGGCGAAACCGTCAAGATTTTTCGATGACCGTGCCGGGGCCGCGGATTGGTTCTTGAAACTTTCGGGGCTCTTAGGTGTAGTGGAGGCGGATAGTTCTCTCGTCGAATCAGGCATTGTCCAAGATCAGGGTGGTTGGCGGGTCTGTCAAGATCCAAAAAGCATTTTGGTTGTTGAGGGTTCGCCACCATTTTCTCAAATTTTCAATGGGCTCTTGGCGCCCGTGTATATGGCTCTAGGGGAACATGACGCGCTCGTATCTCCCGACGACCATGCGGAGATGCCTACCGGCATGCCCCATGTTTTTGGAGGTTTGGGTCACAACGTCATGGTTGAGGATCCTGAGGTTGTATGGAGTTGGTTTTCTAACGTCGCTTCGTTGACTTAACGTCGCTTTCCACTCATCGATACGGCTACTAGTGCAAAGGTGCCGAACATCAGAAGGGTGTGCACGATTTTGAACCCGATGGTCCACTGAGAGTCAATGAGGATCCCGCCACCGCGGATGATCCAGAATCCTGTGGACCAAAGTGCTAGCAGTTGGAGCGACTTCCAGCTTCTGGTACCGCGCACCATGTGAAACAGCACAACTGATGCAAGTGTCAGGAAAATAGCTGCAACCAACAACCGCCAGGCAAGCTCTACGGCGTTTAGTTGATCATTGAGAAGTACGGTTCTGGATCGAGAGACCCATACAACGTAGGTCCATGCCAATAGCGGAGCTACCCGCCATTTGGAGGGGGTCAACCGTCTTCGAGGGGTAACTCACCGGCAATACGAATTAGTTCGCCTCCATCAATGGTCAGAGTGTTGCCTGTCATCCATGACGCGCTCGCGGAGAGGTACAGAGCAGCTTCTCCAATATCTTCTGGTTCTCCCAAACGTCGCAGTGGCAACATGTCGGAGATCATTTGTCCCCGCGGTCCATCCCATAAGACTTTGGCGAAGTCAGTGCGGATGAGACCCGGTGCAATGCAATTCACTCTGACTTTTGGTCCGAGTTCTGCAGCTAATTGTCGGGTCATATGCATGAGAGCGTCTTTAAACATGCAATAGACACCCAAAGCTTCGCTGGTTGTGAATCCACCTACAGAAGAGATGTTGATCACCGAACCACCGTTTTCTTGCATCCACTTTTGCCATGCTGTTTGAGTCCACTGCAACGGAGCGCGGAGGTTGACTTCATAGGTTTTGTCCAAGCGGGGGACGTCGCAGTCAATCATGGGTCCAGCCCAGGGATTTGTGGCTGCGTTATTTACCAGGATGTCGACCGCCCCGAAACGTTCGATAGTTCCATCGATGACTCGTTCAGCTTCTTCAAGTTGGCCTATGTGGGAGGCGATGTAATCGCTATCACCTCCGATATCGATCAGAGCAGCCTCGCACTTTTCGGCTTTGCGGCTGGTGATCATAACTTGAGCACCAGCATCGGCAAACGCTTTGGCGATTCCTTTGCCTATACCTGCAGAGCCCCCTGTTACAAGCGCTGTTTTCCCGTCAAGCCGTAAATCCATGTTGCATTCCCCCTTGGCGTTTGAGTCAATTTTTTCCAATTTCGTTCCACGGGCCACTATCAGCTCGTGGCTCGCGGGGCAGACCTAGTACGCGGTCCCCCACGATATTTCGTTGCACTTCTGATGTACCAGCGTAAATAGTTCCAGGTCGCGCTCCAAGCATTGTTTGGACCCACGCCAGACTGGAAAACGAGGCACCGATCGCGTCTGTCTGGATACCATGGGCGGCTTCTCGACCATTGGGTGTCATTGCGTCCGCTCCGAGGATGTGCATGGTCTTTTCGGTGAACCACGTGTGATATTCACTCCAAAGCAATTTGTGTAAGGACGATTCGGGGCCTGGTGGATTTCCGGCGAGCACTGAGGTGACTTGACGCTGTCCCATCCATTTCATGATCTCGACTTTGCTGTGGGCGCGGGCGAGATCTTGTCGCATCATGGGATCTTTTGTGGCGCCTCGTTCTTCGGCGACCGTGCAGACTCTTTCAAGTTCATCTCGGAATCGCACCGCGTCGGTGGTGGCACCATGACCTCTTTCAAAACCAAGCAATACGTTCGCTACTCGCCATCCGTCGTTCACGTCACCTACAACGTTGCTTTTGGGAGCTTTGGCGTCAGAGAAAAAGACTTCGTTGAAGTCGTGTCGGTTGCTGATGTTGATAATGGGTCGACATTCGACTCCTTGTTGGTCCATTGGAACGAGGAGAAAGGAGATGCCTTTGTGTTTGGGAGCATCTGGAGTTGTGCGACATAGGACAAATATCCAGTTGGCGGTGTGCCCACTCGAGGTCCATACCTTCTGACCGTTGATAACCCACTCGTCTCCGTCAAGAACAGCGCGTGTTCCGAGGTTCGCTAAGTCTGAGCCGCTGTTGGGTTCGCTGTAGCCCTGACACCACCGATCTTCACCGCTTATTATCCGCGGGAGGAACGTTCTCTTTTGCTCTTCAGTTCCACATTGGATGATTGCGTTTCCCACCATGGTGATTGAAAAGCCGTCGTTTTCGTTGCCTTCTGGAACCCCCGCTTTGGCGAATTCTTCGGCAAGCACAATACGTTCGATCTCACTGAGGCCAGCTCCTCCGTATTCTTCGGGCCATGACACGGCAAGCAGACGATTTTCTGCCAAAAGCGACCGCCATTCGTCTACGAATTCGTTGCGCGCTGTTTCGTCGAGAGCACCCAGCCCTGCCCAGTTAGCTGGTAGGTGCTCACTCAAAAAGGCCTGCACCTTTTGTCGGTACGTTTCGGCTTCTTGGTCATAGCTCGGGTGCATGTGTTTCCTAGAGTGAAGTCAGTCGCCAAGTGTTACCAGCGGTGGTCATGGGCGAATTTCTATCGCAATTATGGCGTTCATGGTCGGTAACTAAACGAAGAGGGCCCAGTCGTCAAGGCACGTTGAGCTAGATCGATCCATTCACATAGGAGAGGACGGGTGTCGCGTGGGTCGATAATTTCTTCAATTTCGAAAAACTCGGCAGCCCGGTGGGGGGACCTGACACGGTTGAGTCGTTCTCTGATTTCGTCGAGAAGACCTTCGGGATCCTCCGCGTCAGCGAGGTCCTGCTTGTAGGCAACTTCTATTCCACCTTCGATCGGGAGTGACCCCCAGTCACCGGATGGCCACGCGTAACGAAGGCTGTGATATCCCGGTTTGTTGTTGGCAGCGCCAGCCACACCGAACGCTTTTCGGATCACGACACAGGCAAATGGCGTGGTCAGTT
Organism: Actinomycetota bacterium; assembly: GCA_036163555.1. GTDB lineage: Bacteria > Actinomycetota > Acidimicrobiia > Acidimicrobiales > Poriferisodalaceae > MedAcidi-G3. The sequence continues at coordinate 56,896 of JAYZKK010000006.1, read as the reverse complement.
GTCCCAGCGCCGCTAGGGCTTGGGATCCATACCTGATGGTCGCATTCTCTTCTGATTCTTTGCCAATTAGAAATCCAGGGCAGTCTTCGAGATGGACGACCGGCAGATGGAATGTTGAGGCGGTATCCAAAAGCCGGATCAGTTTCCGGCAGCCGTCGGCAGTCCACGCTCCTCCGTATTGGTAGGGATCTTCGGCGAATACAGCCACTGGGAAGCCATCCAAGCGCGCGAACCCTGTGATTATGGATTTACCCCACGCGGAGCCGATCTCGAAAAAGGTGCCTGAGTCGAATACGGACTCGATGATTGTCCTCATTTGGTAGACCTGTCGAGCTTCTCGAGGTACCAGAGACAGCAAGTCCTCGTCTCGTCGATCAACAGGATCTTGCGAAATGGTTCTTGGTGCGAGTTCATCAACATTTGAAGGCAAGTAGGAAAGGAATGCCTTAGCTCGTTCGAACGCTTCGGTTTCTGAGTCGACGGCATCGTCTATTGCGCCATTAGCCGTATGGATGTTGGCGTGACCAAGTTCCTCTTTTCCGTGATCACCTAGTTGGGCCTGCTCGACGAGGGCCGGTCCTGCGATCATCATTTGCGCGGTTTCTCGCACGATAAGTGAATAGTGCGATGTTGCTACGCGCGCCGCTCCGATGCCTGCTACCGATCCCAGGGCAAGTGAGACCGAGGGTGCCACAGCTAAATGGTTTACTACCGTTTCCCATCCCTTGAGTTGGGGGATGTAGGTCCTACCAGCTGTTTCGATTGTCTTAACCGACCCTCCACCTCCCATGCCATCTACCAGTCGTAAATGCGGGAGTCTTAACTCCAGCGCCATTCCTTCTGCGGTGTTGCGTTTCTCGGGGATCGTTGCGTCGGCTGATCCTCCTCTAACAGTGAAATCGTCTCCGGAGAGCAGAATGGGGCGATCATCAACGCGCGCTAAACCAAACAAGAAATTGGATGGGGTTAAGGAGATGAGATTTCCATCCTCGTCGTAGGTTGCTACACCCGCTGTTTTGCCTATCTCATGAAACGAATCCGAATCAGCAATCGCCGCTATGCGTTCTCGAATGGTCAGCTTGCCGAAATGGTGCTGGCGCTCAATTTTGTCAGCACCGCCAAGTTCATCAGCGAAGGCTTCCCGCTGGCGTAACTCATCAATTTCAGATTCCCAACTCACGCTTGATTCCCAATCTTCAGGCGGTTTGGGGAGCCTAGAGGGCCGGACACCCCTTTGGCTCGCTAAGTTCGTGCTTGTGTCTGATGTTTTTAGAGATCTTATGAAACTCGAGGCCCTCGGTGATGGACGATTTATCGCTCCGGCGTCACCTGAACGTGGGCAGAGAACATTTGGAGGTCAGCTCCTCGCACATACTTTGCGGGCAGCCCAGTTCTCTGTGGACTCCGATAAGTCAGTTCATTCGTCTCACTCTTACTTCCTGCGTCCGGGAGACGTTGACGCGACAACGGAACTAGTAGTTGAAGAGGTGCGAGACGGTCGAAGCTTCAGCGTTCGGCAAGTGATCGCTTACCAAGGGGCCGTCGAACTGTTTAGAAGCACTCTCTCTTTCCAGGTTCCTGAGGTTGGCTTGGAATGGTCTCCTCAGGTTCGCTTTGACGTCCCGGGACCAGATGCCAAAATTATGTCCTACTACGAGTTCTGGGAATCACAGTCAACAGATTTGGAAGGACCGTGGCACGGAAGGTTCAGACCAATGGACATTCTGTACATCAATCCACCACAGTTGCCTGAGGGGTCTCCTGTCACAGAGCCTCAGCTCATGTGGGTACGCGTCAACGAGCTGATAGGTGACGATCGTTGCTTGCAGGAAGTGGCGCTGGCATACATCGCTGATGCCACGCTGATTGATCATGTCTTATTGCCTCATGGTTTTCGCTGGCAGGACAATCGACTAACGGGTGCAAGTTTGGATCACTCAATGTGGTTTCATCATGAAGCGAGAGCTGACGATTGGCTTTTGTATGAGCAGCGAGTGGAAACCACCGGCGGCAGTCGTGGGTTGGGCAGTGGCCGTTTTTTTGACTCAACAGGAAAATTGGTGGCGACCTGTATGCAAGAGGGTTTGATCCGTTGGGATAGCTGACATAAGTGGAGCACCAGATGTAGGTTCGGTCTATGGAGATAAACCTCAAGGACCATAGGGCGCTCATAACTGGTGGAAGTAGAGGCTTGGGTCGCGCCATGGCTGAATCGTTCGCTCTTGCGGGGGCAGACGTTGTGATCGTCGCTCGAGAGTCAGATGTTTTGGATGAGACCTGTTCATCGTTGGCTGCTATTCGTCCCTCAGGGAAGTTTTTGGGGATTTCTGCTGACGTCAGTGACCTGGGAGAAGTTGAACGTGCCCACACCGAGGCGGTCTCCTTTTTTGGTCCGGTCGACATCCTCGTTAACAACGCGGGCACTTCAAACGCCAGACCATTCCTCGAGGTCAGCGCTCAAGACTGGCTCGACGATTTCAATCTAAAATTCTTCTCCGCTGCTCAGCTGTGCCGGCTCTGCATACCTGATATGCGCGAACAAGGTTGGGGGAGAATTATCAATACGTTGAATTCGGCGGCAAAGGCGCCAAGCGCTGCTAGTTGCCCGACTTCGGTCGCTCGGGCCGCCGGGATGGCCATGACAAAGGCCTTGGCCTCCGAATTCGCGTCTGACGGGATTTTAGTCAACGCGCTGAACACGGGCTTTCTAGTGAGCCATCAGTGGGTGACCCGCTGGCAGGGTGAGCATCCCGATAAGACGTTTGAAGAGTTCACTGAAATGATCGGCGCCAAAATTCCGATGGGTCGGATGGGCGAAGCACAGGAATTCGCGAATCTGGCACTTTTCTTGGCGAGCGACGCTGCTTCCTATCTAACCGGAGCTTCGATAAACATCGATGGCGGACTAACGCCTGTTGTTTGAGGCACGCAATCTAGTCCGCTGCTGATATTGGTCGCTAGGATTCGTCATTGGTGAGGCGGGCCAGAGATTCATTGAGATCAGCGGGAGGTCTCGTCGGCTTCCCGTTGGCATCACATACACCGAGGGTAACTTCAGATTCAACGAGCGTTCGATTGTCGTTTGCTCTCAGAATTTGTTGTTTCCATGTTGAGCTGACTCGTTTCATCTCATCGATATAAGTTTCAACGATGAGAGAATCGCGGGCTGTGGCTGGTTCGCGAAACTTCACTTCAAGCTTCGTCACCACTATCTGTAAACCTCGTTCACTCAGGTCCGACAACGACATTTCTATGTCGTCGAGGGCTACGCAACGCGCCGCTTCGAAATACGCGATGTAGGCCGCGTGATTGACGTGGTTGTAGGGGTCAAGTTCCCCGAACCGAGGAATTATTGTTGTTCGATGCGCAGGCATATGCAGACATTAGAACGGGAAGAGCGGCGACGTATAAGCAGTCATCTATTCACCTAACAAATTCGGTGATTTGTCCTCCACTAAGACGTTCAAGCTGCGCTGTTTGGATGGCAAAAACTGTATCTGGGGTACCCGCTGCTCCCCACGCGATTTCATAGCGATAAATGCTTTGATCGACGAAGCATGAAAGCTGCGTCAAATGCCCGAAAGGTGGCACTCCGCCTATGGAGAACCCGGTGGCTGTGCGAACTAGTTCGGCGTCTGCTTTCCCTATCTTTCCGCCACACAGAAGTCCCAATGCTTCGGTATCCACCTGTTGATCGCCTGCCGTTAACGCTAAAACTGGCTGTCCATCGCATTCAAAGATCAGCGACTTGATGATCTGGCCGAGTTCGCAGTCCAAAGCGGTCGCTGCCTGGGTGGCCGTTCGGGTGTCTTCTGGAAATCGAACGATCTCCGGTTTGACGCCTAAGAGGGCGGCAGCTGAACTGAATCGTTCATTCGCGGTGATCCGACTCATCGGGCCTTACTCGGCCCAGGCTTTTACTTTTTCGATCACTTCGAGAGGGTTCTCTGTGTCGGCAGGAATATCGATGTTGAGGTACGTGACCCCAACTTCTTTGTATACCTCGATGCGTTCACGAACTCTGCCTTCGTCACCTGTCAAGCTCGCCCGATCAATGTAGTCATCGGGCACCTTGGCAAAAGCTTCATCTCTCTTACCACTCAAGAAAAGGTCCTGGATTTCCTCTGCTTCTTGTTCATAGCCATAGCGTTTGAACAAGTCGTTATAGAAGTTCTGGTCACGGGCGCCCATTCCTCCTACGTAAAATCCGGTGTTGTCTCGCACAGCTTTTCGGGCTGCGTCAACATGTGCTCCGTCACCTAAGGCGACAGTTCCACCTGCAACGATGCCCAAGTCACCTAGATCAGGTGATCTCTTTTCTTTGCCAGCGTGAAGAGCGTCGCCCCACACGTCGTGAAATTTTTCCGGTAGGAAGTGGATTGGTTGCCATATGTTCGCTAGCTCCGCTGTCATCTCGACGTTTTTGGGTCCAATCGACGCGACCGCAATGGGTATGTCTTGGCGATGGGGCTTACACATGAGCTTCAGCGGTTTTCCTAAGCCTGTGCCTTCTCCATCGGCCAATGGGAGATTGAAAGCCCGCCCTTCATGTTCAACTTTGTCGCCTGACCACACCTTGCGACAGATTTCGATCACGTCTCGAGTCATACCCAGCGGCTTCTTAAACGGAACCCCGTGCCAGCCTTCTATGACCTGAGGGCCTGATGTTCCTAGCCCCAACACAAATCTTCCTTCGGACAGGGTGTCTATGGTGATAGCAGTTTGAGCGATGAGGGCAGGACTTCGCGAATAGACGGGCAAGATTCCGGTCATAAGCTTGACGGTTTTGGTTTGTCCAGCCACGAACGCAAGAGTGGAGACGAGATCGTAGCCATAAATCTCACCGCCCCAAACGAGGTCAACACCTGCGCTTTCGAGGTTTTGGACGTGACGGGCCAAGCCATTGGGGTCGAGGCTTGCTCCGGTACCTATAACCATTGAGATTTGCATACAACTAATCCTGTCGATTGAGCCTAATTATGGAGTTTGCGCTGCCCGATGGGGCACGAACTCACCTTGGATAGTAGGAAATAGATGGCCCCAATGCGAAAGGGAATCGTTATGACCGATATTGATGTTGCAAACGAGATGATTTCGGCACTGAAAAATTGGGTTGAGGCGGAGGTAATTCCTAATGCATCCGACTTCGAACTGCCAGATGAATATCCGACCGATATGGCGTTACAGATGGAAGATTTCGGCCTTTTCGGAGCGACAATCCCCGCTGACTACGGGGGACTCGATCTAGACAACATGACCTATGCACGCGTGATTGAGGAACTATCGAGAGGCTGGATGTCTCTCGCTGGGATCATCAACAGCCATTTGATATGCGCGAAGCTAATCAGCAAATTCGGTTCCGAAGATCAAAAGACGCGATGGCTTCCATCAATGGCCACCGGCAAGTTGCGTGGCTGCTTTTCGCTGTCAGAACCCGATAGCGGTTCTGATGCTGGTGCGCTGCGTTGTCGAGCCGAACGTGACGGCGACGAGTGGGTCATTAATGGCACCAAGATGTGGGTTACTAATGGTGAGAAGGCGGGAGTTGTGGCGCTCCTGGCTCGTGTTCCCGATGAAGATGGCACCCAGGCTGGTGGGATTACGTGTTTCATTGTCGAAAAGTCTCCTGGGAAGCAAAGTGGAGGGATAACAGTCAGTCGAAAGATTGACAAGCTCGGCTATCGAGGCCTTGAGACAGTGGAAATGTCGTACGACGATCATCGTTTGAGTCATGACCAACTATTGGGCGGCGACGACGGCATCGGGAACGGGCTTCGCTGGGCGTTGTCTGCCTTGGAGCTCGGCAGGATAAACGTTGCTGCGCGGGGTGTAGGGGTAGCGCAAGCCTCATATGACGCTGCCCTGTCCTATGCCAAAGAGCGTGAGGCGTTCGGCCGGCCCATCAGTCAACATCAGGCGATCGCTTTCAAGTTGGCGGAAATGGCAACCAAACTAGAGGCGGCTCGCCTCCTTACTTATGAGGCCGCAAGGAAGGCGGACGCTGGTGAGCGCGTCGACTTAGCCGCTGGGATGGCCAAACTGTTTGCCTCTGAGACGGCCAGCGAGTTGGCTCTAGACGCGATGAGAATTCATGGTGGGAACGGTTTCAGTACGGAATATCCAGTTGAGCGTTATTACCGAGACGCACCGTTAATGATTATCGGTGAAGGCACCAGTGAGATCCAAAAGTTGGTCATCAGTCGAGCCTTGTTAGCTGACGATTAATCGAAAACTGAAGGGCCGCCGGGAAGTTCCCCCGCGGCCCTCTCCGAAGCGTCTAATTATTTCAAACGCTGATGGCGGTAAAACCTTTATCGGCAACCACCATTGTCTTTGTCCCAAGCACAGTTAGGCGAGGCACCATTTGCGTCAACAACGTCGCCAACCATGTTCCAGGTTTGCTCGGTTGCATCGAACTGGCTGAAGTCTGAACCTTCAACGAAGTACCCATCGACTGCACCGTTCATTGCCGTCGTGATTCCGTCAAGCGTCATCGGGGCATAGATGTCGATGTTTCTGACAGCCAAGATGAAGTTGGTCCTTGTCAAACCGCCAGGCAGTTCAGCTGCGACTCGCATGGCTTCGGCGTGTGGGTACCCGTAGGCATAACCGATTCCATATAGCGAAATTGCAGGGTCAAGTCCACCAGCCGCAAGGTTTTCATTGACGAACTTGATGAATGGTTCGTCGATGTGCTTCGGGTCAGTGGTGTCCTTACCACCGCCACCAACAATCCACCATTCGTCGGCTGCCATTCCGGCAGGAGCCATATATGCGGCGATGCCTTTACATACAGATGGCGTGAATGCGACGAGGAGGTCTTCCAGCAGGCCCGCTGCTTCGACTTCCTGAATTGCCAACAAGCATGGGTTACCTGCGGTCATTGAGATGAACACGTCAGGCTCAAATGCTGCGATGGTGGTGACTTCGTTGGTCAGTGTCGGAGCTGCTGGGTCGTGTCGAACCGGCAGATATTCTGCTACTACATCCGGATTGCCCTCAGCGTAGGCTTCGAAGCCCAATTCATAGGCAAGACCGAAGTCGTTGTCCATGACCAGGCCAGCGACCTTCACTGGAAGGTGATCAGCGAGGTTGGACTTGATCCATGTACCCCAAAGGATGGCTTCAGTCGAGTAGGACAACTGAAGTCCGGTGGTCCATGGATGGTTAACAGGATCACCCCATGCAGGGTGCCCGGTCATAACGAACGGATGTGGGATGCATTCGTCGTTGATCTTGTCGTATACGGCCAGCGTGTTCGGTGACCCAAGTGTTAGGAGCGTGAACACGTTCTCCGATTCGATCAGTTCGTCGATGAACTCAATGGTCTGAGCCGCTACGTAGCCGTCATCCTTAACAAGAAGCGTTACGTCTCGTCCGGCGATACCGCCATTGGCGTTGATCCACTGCAGATAGTTATCCCAGCCAACGGCGATGTTGCCGTATGCGGCGAGGTTCCCTGACTGTGCGGTGGTGTGACCGATACGGATTTCACTATCAGTTACGCCGCCAGTGTCACTCCAGTCTGCTGGGCAATCACCTATGTTGATTTCGAATCCCGCTGGACCTCGGAGAATGTCGTCGTCGCCGACACCCCATTCGCCGGCATCCATTTTCGCCGTAATCTTGTCGATCATCTTCTGGCGGTTATAGGCAGCTTCTTCCCAGATGCCCTCAAGTGTGCTCCGATCAAAAGTAGGGGCATCTTCATCGACTGCTTCTTCTTCGCCGTCCCCTTCTATCGCTTTCTCAGCAGCATCCTGAGACAGGCCGCCACCGATCGAGGTGTCTTCTTCTTCTTCTTCACCTCCATCGTCGCTGTGTGCAGCAGTTGTATCCGATTCGGAACTACTACTTGATGAATCTCCGTCATCACTGCTCCCACACGCTGCCGCAACCATTGCGAAAGCGAAGAGAACAGCAAGGAGACGCAAAAGATTACGTCGCATGCCCATTTGGCACTCCCCCTCTTAATTTGAGTTTGGATTGATGTGAAAGCCCGTACCGGGCTTCCCAGACGAACGTTCTTACAGTTCGTTATCGGGACTCTAGGCGCAACTCCGGTGGCCGTCACCCTGAACAGGACAAGATGAGAAATTGCAATCTTTCTGCAACGTTCCAACAAAGCGAAGGACCGCCGGGCTTGTGCCCGGCGGTCCTTACGGTATTCGACGTCTCATGGCCAGTTGGCCATGTTGGTTTTCGTTAACTGATTAGCAGCCGCCGTTCTCCTTATCCCAAGCACAGTTGGGGGAGCCGCCGTTGCCATCAACGATATCGCCGACGATATTCCAGGTCTGGCCTGTCGCATCGAACTGGCTGAAGTCTGAACCTTCAATTGCGAAGGCGTCAGCTGCTCCGTCCAACTCATAAGCCACGCCATCCATCATCAACGGGTGGTAGATGTCGATGCTTCGGGCGGCCAACATGACGTTGGTACGGCTCATTCCGCCAGGTAACTCGTTCGCAACACGGAGCGTTTCGGTCCATGGGTAAGCGAAGTAGTAGCCAGTCGCCAGAAGCGAAATCGATGGATCAAGTCCACCAGCTTCCAGGGTCTCATTCAAGAAAGCGATGAATGGTTCACTGGTGTACTGCGGGTCAGTTGAGTCTTTAACGCCTCCACCAACAACCCACCAACCGTCAGCTGCCATTCCGGCAGGAGCCATGTACGCAGCAATGGCTTTACATACAGACGGTGTGAATGCGGCAGATAAACGGTCAAGAAGACCTGAGGCCTCTACCTCTTGAATCGCCAAGAGGCATGGGTTGCCGGCAGTCATCGAGATGAACACGTCAGGGTCAAAGGCCGCCAAGGTGGTCACTTCGTTGGTCAAAGTCGGAGCTGCCGGGTCATGACGAACTGGCAGGTATTCCGAAACTACGTCCGGGTTGTTCTCGGCGTAGTACTCAAAGCCTTTCTCATAGGCAAGACCGAAGTCGTTGTCCATGACGAGACCACCAACTTTGACTGGCAGTTGATCGGCCAGATTGCCTTTAATCCATGTGCCCCAAAGAACGGCTTCAGTCAGATAGGACATCTGATGGCTTGTCGTCCACGGATGGTTCACAGGGTCACCCCATGCAGGGTGTCCCGAGGCGTAGAACAGATGCGGTACGCATTCGGCGTTGATCTTGTCGTAGACAGCTAGACCATTCGGCGAACCAAGTCCGTGAAGAGCAAAAATATTTGCTGATTCGATCAGTTCGTCAACGAACTCGATTGTCTGAGCTGCGACATAACCATCGTCCTTGATGATCATCTTGAGCTGTCTACCCCCGATGCCACCAAATTCTTCGTTGATCCAGTCCCAATAATTTTCCCAGCCGACCGAAATATTTCCGTAAGCAGCAAGGTTGCCTGACTGCACCGTTGTCTGACCAACACGAAGTTCATCGTCGAGAAGGCCGTGTGTGTCCGACCAGTCTCCGGGACAATCATTCAGATCGATCTCAAAGCCGGCAGGTCCGCGAAGTACGTTGTCGCTACCAACGCCCCACTCACCGGCTTCCATCTTTCCTGTGATCTCATCGATCATTACCTGCCGGTTATAGGCAGCTTCTTCCCAGATTCCGTCAAGCGTTGAACGGTCAAAGGTAGGTGCATCGTCATCGACTTCCTCTTCGTCATCGTCTTCACCAGATACGGCTTTTTCGACAGCATCTTGAGAGAGTCCACCTCCTTCTTCTTCCTCTTCTTCCTCAGCTTCGTCTTCACTCTCATCAGCAGTTGCAGCTGCTGTGTCAGAGTCGCTACTACCCGACGAGCTGTCATCATCGCTATCGCTCCCACCGCACGCTGCAGCGACCATAGCGAACGCGAACAGAACGGCTAACAGACGCAATAATTTGCGTTTGAGTCCCATTTGGGCCCCCCCTTGATTCTTAGAGGAGTCAACGAGGCGTCGACTCCCAAATAATCGATCGTTAAGTAATCGATGTCGTTACCGTAGTCGCGAATTCGCGCCCATGGTTCCTTGGAACAAATCCACCTCTTTCTGTTCCACATTTCATTGCGAAAAACAAAGGACCGCCGGGCCTTAGCCCGACGGTCCTTATGCGTTTATTTGCGAGTGCCTCGAAGGCACTTGCAGTGGTAGCTAGCTATTAGCGGCAGCCACCATTTGCTTTGTCCCAGCGACAGTTCGGTGTTCCACCGTTGGCGTCAACTACGTCGCCAACCATGACCCACGTCTGATCTGTTGCGTTGAACTGGCTGTACTCGGAACCTTCAACAAAGTAGGCGTCTGAGTTGCCCTTCAGCTCGGTTACAAGACCATCCAGGAGACCTGGGTGATAGATCTTGAAGTTACGAAGCGCAAGCATCAGGTTGGTACGGCTCATGCCACCTGGCAGAGCGTCCGCAATCCGGAATGCTTCGGTGAATGCGTATCCACGGAAGATGCCTTCACCTGTAAGTGAAATGCCTGGGTCTTCGCCTGCATCTGAGATGAGGTCACGTGCGAAGGCAATGAACGGCTCTTTCATCTTTACGCTGTCGGTGGTGTCTTTAGCGCCACCGCCAACAATCCAGTAGCCGTCAGCTGCCATTCCGGCAGGAGCCATATATGCAGCGATTCCCTTACATACCGAAGGAGTGAATGCGGCTGACAGGCGGTCGTAAAGGCCTGAGGCCTCTACTTCCTGAACTGCAAGCAAGCATGGGTTACCAGCGGTCATCGAGATGAACACGTCTGGGTCGAACGCTGCGATGGTGGTTACCTCGTTGGTCAGCGTCGGTGCTGCTGGGTCGTGACGAACCGGCAGGTATTCCGCAACCACGTCGGGGTTTTGCTCAGCATAGGACTCGAAGCCCATTTCGTAAGCAAGACCGAAGTCGTTGTCCATGACAAGACCAGCAACCTTTACAGGAAGCTCATCAGCAAGGTTGACCTTGATCCAGGTTCCCCAAAGCACAGCTTCAGTCGAATATGACATCTGATAGCTGGTGGTCCATGGGTGAAGTTCTGGGTCACCCCAAGCTGGGTGGCCTGAAAGGTAGAACGGGTGAGGAATGCACTCATCGTTGATCTTGTCGTAGACAGCAAGACCGTTTGGCGAACCAAGGCCTTGGATCAAGTGAATGTTTGCTGATTCGATAAGTTCGTCAACGTACTCAATGGTTTGAGCTGCAACATAGCCGTCATCCTTGATGATGAATTCAATGTCACGACCGCTCAACACGTCGAGTGAGTTGATGTAATCGAACCAAATTTGCATACCGACACTCAAGTTGCCGTAAGCAGCAAGGTTGCCTGACTGCACGGTCGTTTGACCGAAGCGCATCTGGTCACTGGTAAGGCCTGCTTTATCGTCCCAGTCTGCAGGGCAGTCATTAAGGTCGATATCCATACCTGTTGGGCCGATCAGGTGGTTGTCAGAGTTGACACCCCACTCGCCAGCTTCCATCTTCTCAGTGATCATGGCGATAATCGCGTCACGGTTGCAATCAGCTTCCGCAAAGATACCTTCGACAGTGGATCGGTCGACTGGGCAGTCGCTGACCTCTTCAGGCGCATCGTCTGAACCGTCGTCTTCACCGGAAACAGCCTTTTCGACTGCGTCCTGGCTCAGAGTTCCGCCAGTATCTTCCTCAGCCTCTTCTTCGGCTGAGTCATCACCATGGTCTTCAGCAGTTTCGCTAGCGCTTTCGCTAGAACTACTCGAAGAGTCATCGTCGTCGCTGGAACCGCAAGCTGCCGCAACAAGTGCGAAAGCGAACAGAACCGCGAGCAGACGCAATATATTGCGTCGAATCTCCATCTGGAGCCCCCTCTATAGGTTTTTATGGGTGTATCAACTAAACACTCGTGAAGTTGACTTCAGAGCACGCTAGGCGGATCAGCGAGGAAACACGAATCCTCATGCCCTATATGTAGGACTTGTCACATAATCGCAAAGGAGTTCAGCAGCAGATATTTTGGGGGAATGGATTGGGGAGTGCATTTACCGCATTTAGGACGGGACGTAAGTAGGGATTCGTTAATAGGTTTCGCTCGGAGGGCCGAAGAGTTGGGGGTTCATTCGGGTTGGACAAGTGATCACGTTTGTTGGCCCGCTGAATTCGATTCCAAATACCCCTACAGCAGCGATGGGTCTTTCCCTGCGCCGGCTGGTCTTGGGTGGTTAGATCCGATTGGCACTCTGTTGTTTGTCGCTGGTTGCACTGAACATCTTCGACTTGGCTTCACAGTTCTAATTCTTCCGTATCGGCAACCAGTGGCGACCGCTAAGCAGTTGGCAACTATTGACGTTGTATCGGAAGGCCGTTTGATTTTGGGTGTGGGCGTCGGATGGATGCGAGAAGAAGCCGAAGTTCTTGGCATGCCTTGGGATAATCGCGGCAAGAGGTCCGATGAGCAACTCGAAATTTTTGAGACACTTTTTAACGAGGAACTCCCGTCATACAGCGGCGACTTTTATTCTTTTCCCGAGGTCCGATTCGAACCAAAACCAGTTCAGTCACCCGTTCCAGTCTGGGTCGGTGGGAATAGCACAGCAGCGTTCCGCAGAACAGCACGGTTCGGTCACGCGTTTCATGCAGCATTTGAACCGCTTAACACCGTTGAAGATGAATGGCGTCAGGTCCGTGAGGAATGTGAAGCCATCGGGCGAGACCCGGAGAGTCTTGATCTTTCGCTTCGAATGTTTTTGGATCCTGACCAGGTCATGGAACCAATCAAATCTATAGGGGGTTCCGCGGACCAAATGGTTGACACTATTGGCCGAGTCCAAGACATTGGTGTCACCCATATTTTGGTCGATCCTGTTGCCCGCGGAGGCGTTGATGGTCGACTTGAGGCTCTCAGTGAATTTATGACCAACGTGACCCCTCAGGTCGGTTAATCGAACAATGAATCAGAGTTCATGTCGAGCAGACCGATGGCTTTGGGCAGTGCGAATGTTCAGGACTCGTTCCTTAGCTAAGCAGGCCTGCGTTCGGGGGGCTGTCAGAATCAACGGATCGATAGCGAAACCTTCTTCCAATGTGAAGCCTGGAGATCGAGTGAAAGTGAAGGCGCGTGGTGCTTTCAAAGAGTTAGAGGTCACTCAAATCCTCGAAAAGCGTGTAGGTCCAGCGCTTGCTGGTGACTACTACATTGATCACAGCCCATTACCCGAAAAAGATGAGCCACCAATTTCCTTGACACCAGTCGCGAAACGCGAACGAGGTGCCGGTCGGCCGACGAAACGCGACCGGAGACGAATAGACAGATTGAGAGGCGGTTAGCAACTATCAACGGTCGAAGGACGGTACCTTGACGTCGGTGAGTCTTCCTTTACCTGTTGCCCTAGCGCACGCTCGTTTGGTCATGGATGCTGTCCGATCCTCTGAAGTCGAAACTCCCGGGTCCGCGTCGCTTGCCTATGACGCACAGGATCAATTGAGCGATCTCATTGATTCTCCGTCTACCGGATGGAAGGTAGGTGCGACCAGTCCTGCTAGTCAGCACAAGTTGGGGGTGAAGGCCCCGATTTGCGGACCTGTTTTCGAGCGAACAATGTTCGATTCTGGGGGCAGCGTTGATCTGTCTGACTTTCATCATCAACCGGGTCTGGAATCTGAGTTTGCTTTCACAATCGGTTTGACGGTTCGACCGGGCGGCCCCGCGATGAGCGCCTTGATGGCACGCGAGATGGTTGCAACCGTTCATGTCGCGATTGAACTGGTTTGTTCAAGGTTCGAGGAGAACTTCGAGGTCGACCCTGCGCTCTTGGTTGCTGATGGCGCGTTGCACGCCGGTTTGGTGTTGGGGCCGGGCTTGAAACCTGAGGCGGTCCCTGATTTGGTTTCCCACGAGCTTCGCACTTTGGTTGACGACGATGAGATCGCCGCTGGGACCGGGGCTGAAGTATTGGGAGACCCATACGAATCTTTAGCTTGGTTGTGCAACCATCTGAACAAACGGGGTCTGACTCTTCCCTCCGGCAGTGTCGTTACAACTGGGGCAGCGACGGGGCTACACGTGACCGGGGCGGGTCAAAAAGTCGCGACGGACGGCGGAACTCTTGGTTCGGTAACTTTGAATCTGGCCGGTTAATTAGGTGGTTCAGGCCACCAAAGTGGAGCCGTTCCGGGGTTGGGGTCTGCTTGGTCTCTCAACCTTGGCGATTTCTCTAACTCTTCCCGGTCAAACAATAGGCGTCTCTTCTTTTGCTGATCACCTAACCGCCGACCTCACCATAAGTGCGACCTCGTTGTCGACTGCCTATTTAATTGGCACTATCTCCGGTTCTTTGGCAATGCCGACCATCGGACGGTGGATAGATCGGACCGGAGTCCGAAAAACGATGATGTTGATTGCAAGTGCTTTCTCTGTCGCGGTCGCCTATATGGGTACGGTCCGGCACTTCTGGATGTTAATTATCGGATTTGTAGGCATTCGAATGTTGGGGCAGGGCGCCTTAAGTTTGGTGGGCCAAACAAGCATTGCTCTCTGGTTTGACCAGAAACGAGGATTGGCCTTCGGTCTTTCAATGACAGCATCAGCTGGTCTCATGTCCTTGGGACCCCTCGGGTTGACGTTGTTAATAGAGAATTTTGGTTGGCGTTGGGCTTGGGTCATTAGCGCCGCCTGCATTTTCGTTGTCTTAGTCCCTGCGACTTGGCGTTGGATGGAAGACCGCCCTGAGTCACTCGGGCAACTACCCGACGGCCGCTCTGTTGTCACCGAAGACGCCGCGCCACCGACAATTCACTACACCGTTAGACAGGCTGTTGCTACGAACGCCTTCTGGGTATTGACCGGCGTCATGGTCGTGTCTTCAGCTTTGATTACGGGAGTGACCTTTCACCATTTTGCTCTCATGGAAGCAGCGGGTCTCACCACGGCTCAGGCAGCAGCAGTGTTTGTTCCCCAAATGGTTGGGACTGTCATAGCGGGTTTCTTCTGGGCATGGCTCACTGACCGGGCATCCGCGAGGTTCTTGTTGATTTCGTGTCAAGCCTCGTTGCTGGGTGCTCATTTGAGTTACGCCTGGGTGAGGCCTGGACTGGGTGCCGCGTTCTATTCGCTGTTACTTGGAGCTAACGGTGGTTCAATCCGCGCGCTTGCTTCAGCCTTGTATCCAAAGTGGTTCGGAACCGAAAATATTGGAGCTATTCGCGGGGTGGCGACCGCTTTTGGAGTAGGAGCTTCCGCTGTTGGCCCGCTGATAGTTGCATTGGGATTTCGAGCTGCAGGAAATTACGTCAGTCTTAATTATTTCTTGGCGATTGTTCCCGCAGTTGCAATGTTGGCATCACTTCTGGTCCAGCCACCTCAGAAGGCAAGCCGTGACCACCGCTCAACGACTAGATCTTAGATAGCGTCTCTTGGTGTGCTGACCGCTACAGCTCTGAGTAAAGAGCAAGGCTCCAGACAGTTATTTCAAAACGTGAGTCTTCAGTTGTCTTCTGGGCGACGAATTGCTCTTGTCGGAAGTAACGGAGTCGGCAAAACAACTCTGATTGAGATCCTGCTCGGAATACAGGACCCTGACTCTGGAAGTGTCCATCGACCATCGAGTCTGTCAATTGGCTACTTACCTCAAGACCTTGAAGAAGAATTGGTGGGTTCGGCTCTTGAGGTCACCCTCCAAGGCGCATCTCACATCATCAGCCTGGAGGAACGCCTAATCGAAATACGAGAAGAGCTCAGCCTCAGAGAGGGAGAAGATCAGGGTCATCTGTTGGAAGAATATGGTGATCTTCAAAGCCGTTTCGAACAGTTAGGCGGCTACGCAGTTGAAGCAGAAGCTCAAAGAGTGCTGGCGGGTCTGGGTTTCGATCACGAGATGATGCATCAAGAAGCTCTTGAATTATCTGGTGGGTGGCAAATGCGTGTCGCCCTTGCACGTCTGCTTTTGTCGGAACCAGATGTTCTGATTCTTGATGAACCCACAAACCATCTAGATGTGGATTCTGTCTCATGGCTTGAGGATCAGTTCTCAACATGGGCTGGTTGTATTTTGTTCGTCAGTCACGACAGAGACTTCATTGACGGTGTCGCTAATCGGGTGATCGAACTTGATGGGCGTTCTAGCCACGAATACGTGGGCGGATTCTCTGACTTTGTCGCTTCTCGAGAACTGCGGTTGGCTCAATTGGAAGCTTCGGCTGCGCAACAAAGTCGTAAATTCGCTCAAACGGAAAGATTTATCGAACGGTTTCGTTACAAAGCAAGCAAAGCAAAACAGGTGCAAAGTCGGGTCAAAGCCCTAGACCGGATAGACCGGATCGAAGTTCCCGATTCAAACGGCCTTAAGGCAAAGTTTGACTTCCCCGAACCAAGACGATCAGCAAGGGTTGTCGTCGAATTCGACGAGGCTACAGCCGCCTACGGCGATCAGGTTGTCCTAACCGACATCTCATTTGTCATAGAACGAGGCAGGAAGGTGGCGCTGGTCGGTCCCAACGGGGCAGGAAAGACAACGTTGTTGAAGCTACTGCTCGGTGAATTAGACACCACGAAAGGCAAGGCACGTATCGGCAACAAGGTGGACTACGCGCGTTTTGCTCAACATTTGACGGAGGTATTGGATCTTGGTCGATCAGTCTTGCAAGAGTTCACTGCATCGATTGGAGATCAAGGCGATCGAAATCTTCGAACGGTTCTAGGCGGATTTGGGTTCAGAGGCGATCAGGTCGATCAAAAGGTTGGTGATTTGTCTGGCGGGGAACAAACTCGATTGGCTCTAGCTATCACGATGGCGAACCCGGTCAATCTCCTGATCCTCGACGAACCGACAAATCATCTTGACCTTCCAAGCTGTGATCACTTAGAAGATGCGTTAAATGCTTATCCGGGAACTCTGATCTTGGTTACCCACGATCGCCACCTCATCCGCAGCGTCGCTGATGCCCTAATCGTCGTGCGAAACGGGACCGCAACATGGCACGAAGGCGTGAACGAAGATCTTTTGAAGGCTCCCCCCGAATCCCGCGATTCAGATGAGACCAATAACACATCAACAAACCAACACAATCAGCTTCGTGAAGCGCGCAGAGACCAAGCGCGCCGTCGAAGTCGGGTAAACGATGCGACAAGAGAACTTCGACAGGAACGCGATCAGGTCGAACAAGCCTGGGAGCAAGTCGAAGGTGAACTAGCAAAAATACAGGCTCAGCTTGTTGACAGTTCAACCTACGAAAACTCTGAAGTAGTGACGAAACTCAGCAAGGAGCATGACCACTTAAAGGATCGGGCCTCAGAGCTAATGGACCAATACGAAACTTTGCTCCGTCGCATAGCTAGGACAGAAGCGGAAAGCGACTGACGTTAGGCGCAACCATTCACGGGTTCTACAACCGGTACGTGTTCTACCTGGACCTCTTCGCTGAATGTGATCAAAGCTGCTGTGCCATTTCCTGGAGATCCCATCGGAGCACCTGGATACCATGCTGTTACAGATCCGTGGCTAGCGTCAGTAGGGACGTGCCAATGGCCCAGCGCCACGTAGTCTGCGTTAGTGGAAGATATTTCCTCGTAGGTAATCGGCGATGACCGGTGAGCGTCTTCGCTGGAAAGATTGAGATGGCCGTGGGCGGCCACCACATACCATTCGGTGCTGGGGCGAGGTGGAACATTCAACAGTGGCCTGTAACCCGGCTCATGATCATTCATCGCTCTCCCCCAAATCGTCATCTGATTCGATTCCAGAGTCAGTGAAGAGCCCTCTAACTCTTCCAATAGTCGTATCCCTGTTCGTTCAACATCTTTGCGACATCTTTGCCATAGCGACTTGTCGTCGTGAACATCGTGATTTCCTGGGATAACTACCACCGGCACCCCTGGGGCGCTCAATATTTCCAATGTGGATCTCACAGCACTGTCAGGTAGGCGTGCATGATCAAACAGGTCACCAGAGATCATCAAGACGTCTGCTTGATATTCGACGACTGCATCAGCAAGCCCATGGGCGGGGCACTGGCATGTTTCCCCGTGCGTATCTGCACTTCCCCTGACGTGCCCTATGTGCACGTCAGACGTGTGAAGCATTCGCACCATTTGTTTCACCGTCCTAGCCTCATGCCCATGGCCCGAAAGATTGCCACTAACAGAACCGTGAAGCGAGACGAATTGCTTAATTTTATTGGGCCACGTCATCGCGGGATCCTTTCAACAACTAGATCCAATGGCAGACCCCAAATGTCGTTGATCACTATGGGTTTGGATAATGAAGGGCGAGTTGTAGTCGCTACTTATCCCGAACGCGTCAAAGTTATGAATGCTCGACGGAATCCGGTCGCGTCGTTGCTTGTTATGGGAGAGGAATTCAATAGCGAATGGGTCCAAGTCGACGGGGAGTTGGAAGTTCTCGATCTTCCGGAGGCGCTCGATCCGCTATGCGACTATTTCAGGTCGGTTAGCGGAGAGCATCCTGATTGGGATGAATATCGCGACGCGATGGTTCAGCAAGGCAAAGCGTTGCTTCGTCTTTCTATCGCCTCATGGAGTCCCGTTTCACAGGGCGGATTTCCTGCTCACCTAGCCGATTGACATTTTCTATTTTCTGATCGAAGTTGATCATTCCCTCACACGTCGAAGCCGTTTCAGCGAATAGTTTCTAGCCGTGCGTATCTTGGTAACCAACGATGATGGGATCGAGAGCGAGGGCCTTCACGTTCTCGCTCGAGCTATGAGAGGACATGGAGAAGTCGTCGTCGTAGCTCCTGATAGCGAATATTCCGGTGCGGGAGCGGCAATAGGGCCTCTTCATTTGAGTGAACCTGAAGTCAGATCAGCTGATCTCGACGGAATCGATACGGCGTGGTCTGTCTCCGGACCCCCAGCGTTGTGCGTGATGTTCGCTCGGCTTGGCCTATTCGGAGATGTGGACTTGGTCGTGTCTGGGATCAACCCGGGTGCCAATGTCGGTCGCTCCGTTTACCATTCGGGCACAGTGGGTGCGGCGCTCACAGCTCGGCACACCAACATCCCCAGTCTTGCAGTGAGCCAGCATTTGACTGGTCTAGACATCGAGGGTCAGGCTTGGGAAGATCTAATCGTCGGCCAAAAGTGGCACGTGGCGGCGGAGGTAGCGAGCACCATCGTTGACGGCTTACTTCGAGACGACATAGGCGACAGTCCAGTGGTCAACGTGAATGTCCCCAATCTCGAACTCGATCAAATTCGAGGATGGCGATTCACCGAACTCGGTGCCCAACCTCCCCGAGCAATCGACAACATTGAGTTGCATCCAACTCCCGAGGAGGGAACCTTTCAGGTATCAATGTCATGGGGTGACGAGAACTTTCAGTCCCCCGAAGTTGACGCGGGCGCTGTGATGAACGATGAAATATCGGTCTCCTATCTCTCACGGATCGTTGCCCTGTCTCCTCCACCAGTTTCAAGTCTCGGTGAGGCCTTAAGTGGCCTTCTCGACACTTAGTAAAGCAACGTCACTTAGTGACACCTAGGTGGCTATACGCGCTGCCTGATCCATTCGACGATCAGATCAGCTGCTTCGTCGCGTGCGTCATCTCGATCTCGGAGGTAGTGATCACCTTCGATAGTGCTTGTCGTTAGATCATCTGAGCCAAGTGCTTCAACAATGGCCTGAGTGTCGCTGGGGAAGACGCCTGTGTCTCCGTCGGCGTCAACGACAAGGGCGGGGATCGTGATCCGTTGTAGATGCGGCGCTGCGTTGCATTGCGAATCAGTAAGACTCCACATAGACAGCCAGGTTCGCAGGGAGCTAACAGTCCCGACACCGTAAATCCCATAATTGGCTCTGCGGGGATCACCGAGATAACAACTCGGAAATTCACGGTTACTTGGATCAATGGAGCCGTCAATCATTCGGAGGTCGGCCCATAAACGCGGCGTTGTAAACAACCGGTCGTAATGGCCTGCAGAAACAATGCGGTCGATTTCGTCGCGGGCCCACTGGGTGATTCGATGATTCCGCTCTCGCTGAGCTTCACGATATTGAGTTATGAAGCTCTCAGCGAACGGGATTTGTCTGCCCTCTGCGAACGGATTCAAATCGTCGTTGACGCTCAGCGGGTCGTCTTCTCGTTCAACTGACGGATCCATCCAATTCGTCAATACTTCAGGTCGCCCAGGATGAGCAGCGACTGAAATGTAGAGGTCCGCGCCGGGTACTTCTTGAGCGGACGGGACAATCGAACTACGTCCATATTCTGGTTCAAGGTTCGGCTGCATCGATTGTGATTGGTACGCAGCCATGAGTGAACCGCCGCCTGAATTGCCGAGCAACACGACAGTTTGCACGCCTGCCTCGTCCCGCAACCAGCGAACCCCCACTGCTATTTCAGCAATTGCATGGTCCAGCAGAAAGTAGGGTTCAGCACCTCGAAAGCGAGTGTTCCATCCGAGAAATCCGACTCCGCGACGGGCACAAAGGTCAGCAAGATAATGCTCACTGAAATCGATATTGTAGTGGGTCGCTATTACGGCAACGGAGGGGCGACTCCCTCGGGGTCGATGGTAGATCCCTTGGCAGGGGTGACCTCCAGCTCCCGCACGCCCAACAACTGGAGAGGCAAGGCCGACAAATTCTCGTTCAACTGACCCGCTCAGCTGAGTTCTCCAACGGGTGTCGCCAATAAACGAGCCGCTTCCTTTTCGTCTACCGGCATTCCTGTGGTATCGCGGCAAAGTTCTACGAGAACTTGGTTGGGGTCGAGGTAATACAGCGAGTAACACCAGCCATGATCAATTTCCATCGTGGGTTCAATACCTTCTGATGTCATGCGGGAACGAACCTCCTCTTGCATTTCTTCAGTAGCCTCAAACGCCGCGTGGTTTACAAAGACCGGCACTCCAAGACTTTCGTTCACATCCGTTGTCCAGTCAGCTCTCTCTCCTATGTTCTCAAACGCAAAAAACGCAATACATTGTCCGTTTCCGGTGTCGAAAAACACGTGCTTGATCCAGCCCTCTTCCCGATCCTGGAACTCTGTATTGACTAGTGGGAATCCAAAAAGATCTTCATAGAAGTGTCGCGTGGCTTCCAGGTCTTTGGTTGAGTATGCGACATGGTGAAATGCCATGGGTTCTCCATTCAGTCGGCTTGCACTCCAGTTTCGCGGACGCGAGCGCCCTGCACGACCGCGATCGCTGCAACTACTGCTAATAACACTGATACAAGGGCTGCCCAGTGAGCTAGGTCATGGTAACTGCGTTGCTCTACGGCTAACCCGGACGAGATTCCTGCAGCTGCACCAGTCGCAGTCATCAAAACGTCGGCCGTTGATTGAGTGGCCACGCGAACTTCGGGTGGAAACGCCTCTGTCATGAGCGCGCTGCCCGCGACGAGTGAAGAGCACCATCCGATGCCGATTAGGAACAGTCCCACAAAATGACCTGTTGCGTCGGTGGCGTCAGTGTGCGATGCAATCTCAGAACCGAGCGCTGTAATAACAGCACCAACTCCTATCAGTAGCTCTTTACTTAATCGGTCAGCAATTCTTCCGATCCAGGGGGAGAAGGCGTACATGCCGACGATATGCAGCGAAATCATCAAACCGATGATGAGCGGGTCTTGATTCCCGTCCCTCATATGCAGCGGCGTTACGGTCATGACCCCAACCATCACGCCTTGCGACAGCATCATTCCCAATAGCGCGATTCGTGCGGCGGGGTGCGAAAGGATCAAACCCAAATCAGAAAAACGGGGGCCTCGAATGGAAACTTTGCTTGCGTCAGCTACCAGTAGCAACGGATCCGGTCTTAGGCGTTTCAAAATAGTCCCGGAAGCAACAACAAAGAGGGTGACAGAGACCAGGTACGAAAGGACGAATCCGCTTCCACCTTCGGATGAGCCTGCTAGCGACCTGAGCCCCAGACCCACCGTCGGTCCAAGCACTGACCCAACTGTGTTTGCCCAGACCACCAAGCTGATGCTTCTCGCCCGATTTTCGTCAGTTGCAAGATCAGAGCCTGCGTATCGCGCAGCTAGGTTTCCAGCTTGTCCACAACCGCAAAGGGTCATTCCGACCACGAGAAGAATGTAGGTCTCAGTAAAGGCCGCCACCAGAGCACAACTGGCTCCCAATGACCCCACCAAGTAGGCGGTGCCTATGCCGATACGTCTCCCCCGTTTTGCCATCATGGCCGCGACTGGGATGCCCGCCAAACTTTGACCGATGCTCAAACCAACCGCGGCGAGGGCTCCCAAAGTGTCGCTACCGGTGATCTCACTTCCTAAGAGTGCTGCTACCGAGTATGAAGTTCCCATGGCTAGGCCACCTGGAACTACACCTTGTTGCAGAACCCGAACGGTGCGCTTCTGAACAGCGCCACGGTCGGTTGTGTTATCAGTCAAACCGTTCTCGATTCTCGCGCGATGGTTTGCGCCCATCGATAGTCCGGTTTACCCGCTGGGCTCCGTTTGATTTGGTCGACCTCGACTATTGCTTTGGGTCTCTTGTATCGGGCGATGTAGTCACCGCAATGTTCAATGATGTCTGACTCTAGAGCCTTTGCTCGTTCTACAAGCTGAACAATCGCAACGACTTCGGTGCCCCAACGCGGACTCGGCCGGCCGCATACAACGACGTCATATACAGCGGGGTGCGTCTTCACAGCATTCTCTACTTCTTCCGCAAAAATTTTTTCTCCACCAGAATTGATGGTTACTGAATCTCGACCCAGTACTTGAATCCGGCGATCTTCAAGCAAGCGCGCTCGATCTCCTGGAACAGAGAACCGGACCCCTTCTATGACTGGAAAAGTTCTCTGGGTCTTCTCCGCGTCGTTCAAATACCCCAACGGCACTCGCCCCGACATAGCGAACCAACCAATCTCGTCCGATCCTGCTTCAAGTACGGCATCCATTTCCGAGTTAACGACTGCACTCCCTGCTGCTGGTTCAAAGTCGCCCGTACTCGCTCTTTCCGTTTTGGTGCTCACGTTGCTTCCTTGCACACCGGTCTCACTCGACCCAATAGAGTCTCGAATGGTTAGTCCACCAAACTGCTGTTTGAGTTCTTCTTTCAGTTCAGCATTCAACACTGCGCCTCCACTGATGATTGAACGCAACGAACGCGGAATCAGTTGGCCAAATTTTGAAGCGTCTAACAGAGGTCTAGCGAAGGCATCCCCAACTATTTGCAAGAAGTCGACATCTTCACGTTCACAGACCTCAAGAACACTCGTGGCGTCGTAGCGATCAGTGATGTCGGGCAAAACAACTGTGTGTCCCATCGATAACGCTTGGAGTGCTATCCACTGAGCAGCACCATGCATGAATGGCGCACTGGTCATCCAACGGAGTGTGCCCCTATCTGCTGCATCAGCTATCTCAGCGTAGGAGTCGTACTCGCGGTTTTCTTTTCTGTTGAATCCACCTAAAGCACCCACAAAAAAATCTGCGTTACGCCAAAGCACACCCTTGGGCAGTCCCGTAGTACCCCCTGTGTAAAGGACATATAAGTCGTCGGGAGAGCAGTCGTTCAGATCTTTCGGTTCGTGGCTTTGAATGAAGTCGTTGTAATAAATAGCGCCCTTGAGTAATGGATTTCCTGATTCGTCTGGTACTTGAACGATGAGTTCTATGTTCGGCAATTGAGGCAGAACTTCAGCGAGATTTGGTGCGTAAGCGGAGTTGACGACCACTGCCTTCGCTTCTGAATCAGTCAAGAGATGACACAGTTCATCTGCCATATACCTGTGATTCACATTGAATGTGGCTGCTCGTGCGGCCCAGCCGCCCAACATAGATTCAAGATATTCGAACTCGTTATTCAGATATAGGGCTATGTGATCTTGACCGCTTTCATGCCCTGCTAATTCTGAACGTTCTTTTCGACAGGAGAGACCCGCGGCGTCTAAGGCGCTTCCTAACCTGCGATAGCGACCGACAAAATCAGGGAAGGAAACCTCTTTCCTTCGGTGGATGAGTGCTGTCCGGTCGGGGTGCGCTTCTGCAACTGCTGCTATCGCCCTGGCCAGGTTGAATTCCACGGACGAGACAGTAACCAATCTGAAGCGCTGCAGTTCTTGAAACGTGGGTCGAATTTCTCGCTAGAGAAGGGATTTGTTGCACCAATTGCTTTCTCCGATTTGTTGATCGGACAAAATGGGTGCATGGGTAAGCACCTTGTTCTCGCGTCTGGTTCACCCCGCCGAAAGGAGCTGTTGTCTCTTCTGGGTGTTGACTTCACGATCCATGCTCCCGAAATCAACGAATTGCAGCATGTAGGCGAAGACCCAGCAACGTATGTCCGGCGGGTTTCCTCGGAGAAGGCCTTGGCAGTCCAAGGGCCAGTGATTTTAGGAGCCGACACATGCGTCGCATTAGAGGGCACTATTTATGGCAAGCCGGTCAGCCTCGAAAATGCTGAAGCGATGCTTCAAAAGTTATCTGGCAAGGTGCATAAGGTCGTATCTGGTGTCGCGGTCCGGTCCGGCGAGCAACTAATGGTTACCGTTGTTCATACCGACGTAGAGTTTATTTCCTTGAATCAACGACTAATTGATTGGTACCTAGGCTTAGGTGAATCTTTGGACAAAGCCGGGGCATACGCGCTTCAGGGTGCTGGAGGTTCGCTCATCAAAGCTATTAACGGCAGCCATTCAAATGTCATCGGTTTACCTCTCGTCGAAACCGCAAGCCTGCTCGACAGAGCTGGCGTTGATCTGATGTCCCCGGACCGAAACAGGGCATCGTGAACGCTTACAAAAGTGCGCTCAATGAGAACCTGGAACCATTTCGACAGGGAGAAGTGCGGCCGGTGAAACTGGGGCCAATCCATCTTGAAACTCCTGTCGTCTTGGCACCCATGGCGGGGGTAACCGACTGGCCTTTTCGGTCATTGTGTTCGGCTTGGGGTGCTGCTCTATATGTCAATCAAATGATTACAGCGAGGGCTTTAGTAGAAGAGAATTCGTTGACATGGAAGCTTGCCGAGTTCGGTGCAAATGAAATGACCCGCTCGATTCAGCTCTATGGGACAGATCCAAAGTATGTGTCCTTAGCCGTTCAAATGCTGAAAGATCGATTAGGCGTTGACCACATCGACATGAATTTCGGGTGCCCAGCTCCCAAGGTCACCCGGAACGGTGGAGGGGCCGCGATACCAGTGAAACGTCGACTCCTCGGTTCGATAGTCGACGCAGCGGTAGAAGCCGCCGATGAGATACCGGTCACAATTAAATTTCGCAAAGGCATCGATGACGAGAATTTGACCTTTCTCGATAGTGGATGGATCGCTCAAGAATCGGGTTGTGCTGCAGTTACTTTGCATGCACGAACCGCTAGAGACCTATATTCAGGTCACGCAGATTGGGATGCCATCGCAGAATTAGTTCAACACATCGATATCCCTGTGTTCGGCAATGGCGACATTTGGGAACCGTGGGACGCTTTGCGAATGATGCGCCACACAGAAGCAGCCGGGGTTGAAGTCGGTAGAGGTTGTTTGGGACGACCGTGGCTCTTTGCCGATCTGGTGTCTGTGCTTAGCGGAAAAGAGCCTCAGTTAACTCAGCCAAAGCTCGGGTTGGTCGCCGAAGTCATGCTCGACCACCTAATCCGGTTACTGAAATTTTATGATGAGGATGAAAGCGTGATCGTGCGCCGGTTCCGCAAGCACGCTGGTTGGTACGTTGCAGGTTGGCCGGTTGGAAAAGAGCTTCGAAGGCGTCTTCACGCTGTAAGCAGCTTCGATGAATTGGCAGCTGTTATTAAAGAATTCGACCAGGAGGCCGTACTGCCACCCGAGGGAGTGCGCGTGAAACGGAGTCACACTGGTGGCCCACGTAAGGTTGCACTGCCCGAAAATTGGTTAGCAGACCCCGATGAAGATGTAACGCTTGCTTCGAACGCGGAGGCAAACGTAAGTGGCGGTTAACTCTGACCCACAGTCGGCCAAGGAAACGTGGCGAAAAGAACTGAGACCACTTAAAAGCAAGGTCGATCCCTCCACGGAGATGACCGTCGTTGCTCACTTAGTGACCTTCCTGGAGCATATTGGCGGGTCACTTCTGTTCTACCGAGCAATGTCCAATGAACTTCAACTGGACAGTTTGGCTGATCAACTCGGATGGAACCGGTTCGTTACCACTCGAACACCAGAGACTGGCCCGCTCACCGTTCATCCGGCGACCGGCTCCATGGAGTTGCACCGATTTGGCTATATGCAGCCAGTCGAGACCGCCAAAACTGTCCCACTTAACTCAGTTTCAGTGGCGCTTGTCCCCGCCCTAGCCATAGATACACGAGGTAATCGACTGGGTCACGGAGCGGGTTACTATGACGAACTTCTTTCTCGGCTCCCCAGTGACTGTCTCAGAATTGGAGTTGCGACGGAACGATTCATATTCGACGAATTACCGACGGAATCTCATGACATTCCAATGACCCACCTAGCATCTGAAGCCGGGGTGCGCTCTGTTGCTGGCCCGCTCAGTTAGTTCAGGTCGGCTCGTATCGCATTTGACGCCAGCGTGAAGTCGCAGTTGTAACTTCCACCATTTCAGATGACAGTAAAACGCCCTCTACAAAGATGTCGCGCCCTTCAACTTCTGTGACCCAAGCTCTGGCAATCACTGCTTCGGCTAAGAACGCTGGCCTCAAATAGTTGAGATGCATTTCTGCTGTGGCGCAAGCCAAATCAGGTGCTTCATGGGTCAAGGTACTTTGAGCTGCTACCCCCATTACCTCATCCAGAATCGCCGCTTGGATTCCGCCGTGGATGACTGTGTCAAACCCACAATGATGTTGCTCCGTCAGGTGGCGCGTTTCGATAGTGCCATCCTCATATCTGAAAAAGCTCAGCCTGAGACCTTTCTCATTGGAGATTGAGCAACCGAAACACTGGTCAACCCCTGATCTTTCAAGTGGGTAGGGGCTAGGTGGGGTTTGCACGGAATAGTCCCTCGGGCGTTTTGTCACATATGGAATCGTAGGCATTCAAGACAATCCGCGCCCACCTCACTCCAGAACTTCTGCTACCGCCAATTCTGCAATCTGGTCTCCGTCATATCCCAGTATTCCTTCCAAAATTTCCATCGAATGCTGACCATAGGTGGGACCGGCCCAGTCAAAGCCGCCTTGAGATCGTGATAAGCGGTGAGGAATACCGTCGATCATCACTTGTCGAGCTTCGGGATGGGGAACCCATGGGAAATGGTCGCGATGAACGAGTTGTGGGTCGTTCATGCAATCGCCTGTGTCCTGGACCATATGAGCGGTGATGCCGTGGCGTTGGAGACGAATTTGTAGTCCTCCGGGACTATGACCTTGGGTCCAACCTGCAATTGTTTCGTCAATTAGTTCTACCTGTTGCGACCGTTCTTGCAAGTTCAGGCCAGCAAGATCGTCACGTCTCATCTCCACGCATAGGGACTTCCACTGGTCATCATTCTCACAGGCGATTGCGCACCACTGGTCTTCACCCGCGCAGGGGTACACCGCATGAGGAACCATTTCGACATCAGCGTTACCTGCACGCGTCGGCATCCGGCCTGTCGTTTGATATTCAAGAAGTCCCGGGGTGAGATAGTGAGTTGCTGCTTCGGCTTGGGAAAAATCTAGATATTGCCCTTTGCCAGTGCGGCGCCGATAATCCAGGGCTGCCAAAAGCGCTGCGGTGGTGAAGCGGGGCGAGGTGTAATCGGTGTAGGCCATATAAGGCCCTGCTGCTCCTCGGTCCGGCCATCCGGTGATGTCGTAGAACCCAGCGACAGCTGCGGCCAAGTTGCCAAAGCCTGCGAAATTTTTCATCGGCCCAGTTTGACCAAAAACACAACTGGACAGAACGATGATTCCTGGGTTGATCTCTTTAAGAGCTTCGTAACCGAAACCCATGGATTCCAAAGTGCCCGGGGTAAACGACTCGACTACTACATCGGCCCAATTCGCGAGGTCCAAGACCACTTGTTTGGCCTCAGGCTTAGAAAGGTTGATAGCGAGACTCAACTTGTTCGCATTGACAGCATGCCACCCGATCGCGTTTTCTTGGTCGGGGACATCGTCGCGATGACCCAACGCTCCTCTGAGAAGGCAGGGCCTTGTAACTGATTCGAGTCGAATAACTTCAGCTCCCCAATAGGCAAGGATTTTCGTGCTCAGGGGTGCGGCTGCCACCCATGAGAAATCTAGGACCTTTAGGCCCTCTAATGGTTTGTTGGTTCTTGTCGCATTACTGGGCTCCGGTATTTCAGAAGCTGACTCTCTGGGCAAATCAACTTCGGACTGGTGTTCTCCCAATCTTGGGGCCGCATCTAGACGACGAAGAGGGGTTTCGCTTGCTTGAATAAATGGTCCTGGATGGCGAATACCTTCAACTTCATCCCAAAATTTGCGGGCCTCGAACTGTTCGCTCTCAACCACATCGGCTAGATCTGTGACAGGGGTCACGAGCAGACCTCGCTCCAAACTCTCTTTCAGAAACTCTGCCTTGGTCTTATCCGCTGCGAAGTCGGCTATCAGATCCATTACTCTCGACAGCTCCTCAAGGGTTTCGGTGCCTT
The DNA here is from genome assembly GCA_036163555.1 of Actinomycetota bacterium. Taxonomy (GTDB): domain Bacteria; phylum Actinomycetota; class Acidimicrobiia; order Acidimicrobiales; family Poriferisodalaceae; genus MedAcidi-G3. The sequence goes on along the minus strand of JAYZKK010000006.1, from coordinate 28,469 downwards.
GTTGGATGTGTATTGCGAAGTCCACCCAGTCTTTGTCTCTAGTCGCTTCGTCACAGCCACCCTCTTCGCACATCCAATCCATGAACCGCTGGAACATCGGGCCGATCATTGCTCCGAAAGCAACGGTGATTACTACTTCGCCATCGGCACATGGATATGTCCATCTGAGATGCACTGGGCCTTGTTGAACGCCACCAGCCATCCGTTCTTGTGGTGCTAATCCGGCGGGGCCGTGCAAATTCGCTGGCAGAGCGGTTTCCGACATCGCCTGCTGAGCGGATACGTCGACATGTTGACCAAGTCCTGATCTAGATCGCTCGTCGCTCGCTACGAGCGCGCCGACAACTGCCTGACATGACGCGTGGGACCACGCCTGCGGAATAGATATACGAACCGGCGGTCTATCCCCATCTCCGTTGCAAATCATTTGGCCACTGGCCGCGACGAGGGTGAGGTCCGTAGCCGACCAGGTTGCTTTCGGTCCATCATCTCCGAATGGGGTTAGTGACACTGTTATCAGGCTGGGGTTATCGGATCGGAGCTTCTCTAAGTCGACGGGAAAGGCAGTTGCTCCACAGTCGATGACAAAATCTGCGTCTGCAGCCAATTGGCCTATGTCCGCTGCACTTTGTGCGGTGACTGATCTTTTGCCTCTGTTGTACGCCTCAAACCAATGGTCACGCTCCCACCCGTTCGCTGGTTCGGCAAGAACAACATCGCAACCCAGTTGCGCTAGAAGAAAGCCTGCCATCCAACCTCGACGGTCGGTGAGGTCAATAACGCGGTAATTGTCAAGCATGGATCCCCCATCATTGTCGCAGGAATCTTAGATCGACTTTTTAGCTGCCTTTCTCGCGACTTCAATTTCCGGGTGACGAAAACATTGGGCGAGGTGGTCGTTGACTATGCCATCGGCCTGCATCAGTGAGTAACAGGTGGTCGGCCCAACGAATCGCCACCCGAGTTTCTTCAGCGCTTTACTCATCTGTTCCGATTCGGGGGTTTTTGCTGCTACTTCAGACAGTTTTTGTGCTGGTTGATGGTGCGTTGGCTCAAAGCCCCAAAAGAACTGTGCCAGTGAGCCGTGCTGCTCAACGGTCGATATGGCAGCTCGCGCGTTGTTGATCGTGGCTTCGATCTTGCCTCGATGCCTGACGATCCCAGAGTCATTGAGAAGTTGTTGCACTTCTTGGTTGCCAAAGCCAGCAACTTTTTCTATGTCGAATCCGGCGAAGGCGATTCTGAAGTTGTCTCGTTTCCGGAGAATGGTGAGCCAAGACAGACCTGCTTGAAAGCCTTCAAGACACATTTTCTCGTACAACTTGACGTCGTCTGTAACCGGCATTCCCCACTCAGTGTCGTGGTAGTGCGCGTAGTCCGTATCTCGTTCGCCCCATGGGCATACGGAAAGGCCGTCACTGCGGGTTTTGATTCCTGTACTCATCTCCCCGAAAATAACCGTAAAGCCAACGTTGGTTTGTCTTCTGGCTTAACTGCAAGACTGAGTGAGAAACCCAAGGAGAAGTTGTGAATAAGGATCTACAAGAACTGGTTGACGAGAAAGCTTGTGAGAAACTCATCGCTGAGTATTGCCACCTGGTCGACTTCGGCAATGCCAGCGCAATTGCTGATTTGTTTACAGTCGATGGTTACTGGTCAGGGCCTGGGGTTGAGATGGTTGGGCAAGATCAGATCCGAGCTGGTTTCTCCGCCAGACAAGAGGTGGCGCGCCGTCAATCCCGGCATCTCTGCACGAATGTTTTAGTGAGCGTCGAGGAAGATGAGGCGACGAGTCTTTGCTACTTGCTTAACTTCCGTCACGATTCGCTGACAGGAATTGCTGAGTCACCGGCTCCGGCTGGGTTACCAAAGTATGTAGGTGAGTACCACGATCGATTTGTACGCACCGCTGAGGGTTGGCGATTTGCATCGCGACGCTGCGAATTGGCTTTCCTTCGAGAGTGAGTCGAGCACCGCGGTTGCTGTATATGCTCAACTATTTACTGAGGCATAATTGGACGAAGAAAATCTTTAGAAGTCTTCGGTGGTTTCACGATGAGTCGTTTACAGCTAGCTATTGACGTAGCCAATCTTGATGAAGCAATTGAGTTCTACTCAAAAATGTTTTCGAGTGAACCAAGCAAAGTCAGGCCCGGGTATGCGAACTTCACTATCGAGGAACCACCACTCAAGCTAGTTCTATTCGAAGACATCGAGAATGGTGGCTCGATCAACCATCTCGGCGTGGAAGTCGACGATGTCCGAATGGTGCACGAAGCTGATGCTCGAATGACAGACGAAGGTTTAACGACTACCGGTATCGACGAAACAATGTGCTGTTACGCGGACAAGACGGAAACTTGGATCGACGGACCTGATGACGTTCGATGGGAATGGTACGTAAAACAGGGCGACAACGAACAATTCGAAAATGTCGTGGTCTCTTCTGAAACTGATTGCTGCGGCAACTAACCCTCAGTCGATCAACTAGCTAGCTGGCTGCGGCTCAGCCGCTGCCTCGATTTCGGTGTCTTGTTGAACTTGGTTACGCATCCCTTGTGTCATCTCTGAGTGGAGTTGACGGACTTTGGAACTTCCTGTGGTGGTGAACAGATTGGGGATTACCGCATGCACCGCGCATGCAATTCCGGCGATAAGCAGCTCTTTTGAGAAATGGCCCGCTACCCGAAAATGTTCCCCGTAGCTTTCACCAACAGATGCCGGATGTTCTGTGAAATAACCCTTGAGTCCCATACGAAGACAGTAAGGCCTTGGACACGACATGTTGTTGCCTAGCCCGTCGTATTCGAGCATTATTTTGCAACTATATAGTGTCATATTTCTATCTATAGCAATATTATTGCGTCATGGACCTTATTGATCGGGAAATACTGCAGCTTCTGCAGGAAGATGCGACACGTTCGTCTCGGGAGTTAGGTGACGAGGTTGGGTTGACCCCCACCCCGTGCTGGCGACGCATCCAAACCTTGCGACAAGAAGGCATTATTCGGCGAGAAGTAGCGATTCTCGATGCATCACGACTTTCGTTGGATATCAACGCATTGGTTCAGATTCGTACTAACGACCATTCGGCCAGGTGGCTTGCTGACTTCACAGCCGCCATCGAAGAGTTCCCTGAAATCGTTGAGGCTTTTCGAACTAGTGGCGAGATTGATTACATGCTCAGAGTGGTTGTTCCCGACATGAATTCGTACGACGACTTCTACAAACGTCTGATTGAACGTGTAGCTCTCTATGACGTTCGCACCATTTTCGAAATGGAGGAACTAAAACGGACTACTGCACTCCCCCTCGATTACGCGGCTTTTGATTCTCCCTAGGGACTCAACTGGCAAGAATCTCTACTGCCTTCACAACCGCTATTTGGGCTCGGTCGTCGATACCCGTGGGGTCGACACTCGCTAACGGATGTTCAATGACAGCAAACGGGTGGAGCGGCACTCCCTGAGCCCTTGCCATAAGTTCAGCGGCATCAACAAAAGCCGTTGTCATGATGCTGACCGCAGGAACTCCATTTCGTTCTGCGATCACGGCGTCGTGCAAACTGCACGAAGAACAGCTACCTCAATCCCCTACACCGCTGAGGACCGCGTCCCACCCGATTGCTTCTTGCATCAACTCATCTTCAGCTGGGGCGCTGTAGTTCTTTTTGGTTCTACGAACTACTTCTGAAACTCCGTATTCGGTTCGCAAAATGAACTCAACACGATCGAAAAAAGGGAGTGTGTTCTCTTTGCCGTTTGATATCAGCCCTACGACGGCCCCCTCAAGGCTGCTTATTCGAGCTGGCGGTTCGGAACCGGCTATCTGCTGCTCATGACTCGGATCCATCAATTCCATGGCTATGGCACCTCGCAGTCAACACACGCGCCAACCGCCACGGTAGTTGCGCGACTTTTGGTTCCCAGCCATGGCGGAATAATTTGCGCAAAACCGCCCGCTGGTCCACCAGCAGCGACAATCATAAGGTCTTCAGGAGATTCCATGGCTGGGTACTCCCGATCCGCACGATCTTTGACAACTGACCCCTTGCCTACGTCTTTCCAAGACTCTCGTTTCACTCGGGCTCGATCAAAAACGCAATTTTGGATATCGGATTTTGACCACCCAGCATCGCTGAAGTGTTGGCGAAGTTGAGGAGGTAATACCGCAACGTAATTGCCGGCCCATATCGAGTAATGAAGTTGATTGGCCCGAATCTCCGCCGAGATAGTGTCACAGATCTCTTCTGGATTTGAAGTCCATTCGTTCATTATTTGCCGAGGTGCCATCGCGGCAACCACCGTGACTGCGGAGACGCCAGGTTCTCCGAGACGTTCTTCTCCTAACGATGGCCATGGAGAATTTTCTTCATCTTCCGCCAGACAGTACGAAAATTTTCCGGGATGACCCAAAGTCGAGCGGTCAATTTCACCAGGTCGAACGTCTAACAGGTTGATGAGCCCTAGCCGTATCGCCCGACCTACCGCCGCGGAAGCACGGTCAGTGTTGCCCAGCGCATTAAAGGTCGCAACCATTTCGAGTTGACGACGAATCGGACCATTGACAATCACTAATACTGCACACCCGCCTGTCGATGCGGTCGCCCCGTGGAGGAGGAACTCGGGTTGAAGCATCGCTGTGAACGCAGCCACAACCAGCGGAAAATGTTCCGGCAGGCAGCCAGCCATGACGGCGTTAACTGCAAGTTTTTCCGCAGTTATTAGACGCTCCCTTACAGGTTCAATTCCGACCAAATGTTCGGGCGGCAACAACGCCCAGTCAAGACACGCTGATACCAGTTCAGGTGTTGGCGGAACAATGGGGAGGCCATCTGTCCAACCATTGGAGTGGTAGGTCTCCTGCGCAGCCGCGAAGTCAGTAACTGTGACAGGAGAGGAAGCAAAATTCACTGAGTACTCCAGTCAGAGTGTCGCGGCCAAACCATCTCCACCTACGGGCAGGGCCGCGAGGTCAATTTCATAGAGTTCAGCCGTGTTGTTACACAAGATATCTTTAGCTTGCTCATCAGTGAGATTGGCAGCGTGTTCGTCAAGCATTTCCTGACTCCACGGCCACGTACTGTCGCTATGTGGAAAATCGTTCGCCCACAAAAGCCGTTGGTGATTCACGTGTTCGACCATTTTGAAGGCAATCCAGTCATCTTGAAAGGTTGTATAGATGTGCTCCCGAAAATACTCACTCGGTAACTTTGAGAGTTCTTGACCTGGTGGAAGCCAGTAACGATGGCGTTTGTATGCATGGTCCATTCGGTACATGTAGTGAGGAACCCAACCGGCGTCAGCTTCCACACAGACAACTTGCAACCCTGGGTTTCGCTCGAATACTCCCCCAAAAACAAGAGTTCCCATAATGTCTTGGTTGGCGCGAATGATGGTCATAAACGAGTTCGCTTTGGGTCCTCGCGGTCGACCTGATTCTCTGGTCGTCAATATGTGCCATGACAGTGGCAGCTTCAATTCAATTGCTGCCTTCCAGAACGGATCCCATCTCGGATCGTCGTAATCGAAATCAGTTGCAGGATTTCCCGGCATCATGACGCCGCGCATTCCACTGGCTTTCATCGCTTCTAGGTCAGCAATGCCTTCTTCGACTGATCGGAGGGGGGTCTGAGCAATCGCTAGAAGTCGGTGGGGGTCTACCGAGCAATAGTCACTGATCCACCTGTTGTAGGCATCCATAGAAGCCTTTTTGTAATCAGCATCTGGGTGGTTGCATAGAACCATCCCCACAGAGGGGTAGATAACTTCGGCCGACACGCCGTCACGATCCTGGTCTTTCAGTCGGTAGTCGGAATCCCATCCACTTAGCGGTAGCTCATCCCACTTCGCTCGCGGGTTCAATTCTTCGGGTGCTTGGCCGGCGGCTGCGATCAGACCCATTTGAATAGTTCGTTTCATTCCATCTATGACATACACGTCTCCCTGGTCCTCAGTTTCCACGACATGCGGAGCTACATCTCGCCACTTCGGATCGATGTAGTCGACATACGCGTTAGGAGCTTCGGCAATGTGTGAGTCTGCGGAGATGATTGGGTAATTGACCTGCATCTGGTCTCCTTTCCCCAGTACCGGCATGCTACTGAGATCACGGGATTAGTGCTTCGCTGGTGATAGCAATGGCAGGTGTCCGTGCTGAAAGAAAAGTTTCAAGAAGTGGAAAAGCTTCTGATTCTTTGCTTTGCCACCTTCCTAGTCATGGCGGGCCAAGGAGTAGTCGGCCCAGTCCTGCCTCTGTACGCGCGTGATTTTGGGGTGAGCGCAACCATGGTCGGATTGACCCTTACGGTATTCGCGCTAGCGCGGTTAGTTCTGAACATTCCAGCGGGACTGATTGCAGACCGGTTCGGGAGGCGAGTACTTCTCATAGGCGGACCGATCTTGACCTCTATAGGTATGTTCGGCTCAGGTTTCGCTGGGGATATTTGGTCACTCCTGATGTGGAGGTTTGTTGCTGGCGCAGGTTCGGCCTTTTTCATGAGTGGCGCACTGATCTATCTGATCGATATCGCGCCACCTGATCGGCGCGCCCGTTACGTGGCAACTAATCAGTGGGCTTTAAGCGTCGGAGTTGCCTTAGGCCCGGGAATTGGCGGGTTGGTCGCTGAACGGTGGGGCCTCGCAGCGCCATTCCACCTTGTCGGAGTCATCGCATTATTTGCCGCGGTCTACGCCGTTTTCCGGCTCCCAGAAACGAGTCGGTCGTCGACTCACGAACCTGAAGCTGACAGTCCAGCTCGCGAAGCTGCGCGAATTGCGCGAAGCGGGCCTTTCCTGGCAATTGCCTTCGTGACGGGCACAATTTTTATGACGCGAGCAGGCACTCGAGCAACCTTGGTCCCACTCCATGCCGATGAAACTTTGGCGTGGGGTCCGGGTGAACTGGGTTTGATATTCACTGTTACCGGAGTAATGACGCTGTTCACATTGTGGCCAGCGACATGGGCTACGGAAAATATCGGTCGAGGGTCGGTCATTCTGTTTTCTGGAACGGCAGCTGCACTGGGGACTTTCGTTCTGGGATCGAGTTCGACTCCCTTGTGGTTCGTATTGGGAAATGTAATCCTGACGTTGGGTACGGGTACTGCTGGACCGGCACCCGCTGCTTTCGTCGCTGATCTCTTTCCTGAACGGATGCGTGGATTGGGTGTAGGTCTCTACCGATCTGCGGGCGACGTAGGTTTCGTTTTGGGACCGCCAGCCCTGGGCTGGTTAAGCGATAATGCGTCAATGTCGGTGGCGTTTCGTACTGCGGGTTGTTTAGTTGGTGCTGCTGGGGTGTGTTTCGTGTTAGTTACGCGCCGCAGTGAACGTCCCCTCATTCAGGACACAGGTCAATAAATTTTTGAGGAACCGTCACCGGCTCCTCCTTCGACCGCGTTTTTTAGATCTTGGTAGCTGCCTTTGGCTACGGCAGCAATATCTCCGCTGATCGTTTGCATCATGAAGCCTTTTTCTCGACGGTTCGCGGCAAGAGCGCTCGTGGAATGAATGCCTGCTATTTTGTCCGCTTTGTTGCACCTCTCAACTATGTATTCCAAGACTTCTTTGTATTCGTCATTGTCATCGCTGTACGCCGGGCCGTACCCGTAGCTCAACGACAAGTCAGCGGGTCCAACATAGATTGCATCGACTCCTTCGACTGCGAGAATTGCATCAAGGTTCTCCACCGCATCACGGGTTTCGATCATAGGAATGCATGCGTTGGTCTGATTTGCGGTCGGGTAGTAATCCTCCCCGGCATTTGCTGCACGGGCTCCAATGATTGTGGGACCGTAACTTCTCTGACCTAGGGGCGGATATTTCGTCGCTGCTACTGCGCTTTCAGCCTCTGCAACCGAGTTGACCATCGGGATAATGATTCCGCGCGCACCGGCATCGAGCATGCGTCCTATGATTCCGGGCTCGTTCCAAGGAACTCGACATATGGGCGTTCCTTTTCCCGTCATAGTCACCGCCTGCAACATGACCGCGGCGACTTGGTAGTCAGCAATACCGTGCTGCATGTCAACGCACACATAATCAAAATCGACGCGTGCCACTGTTTCGGCGGCGTGGGAGTCGGGAAGCGAGAGCCAACTGCCGAGCGTTTCAGTTTTTGCGGCCCACTTCTCCATTAGTGCATTTGACATGTATCAAAACTTTCGGGAACAGGTGCTGATTTCAGATCAGCTCAGATCGGACACTTCATTGTTGTTCAAGCAAGCTTCCAAGACCACATTCTTTGGTTCTTTAATTTGCAGGGATCCACAAATTCGTTTGTCTCGTTGACGGCCTCGGTGCTTTCATATCAGTCCTGTTATGGCTGTCTTTCTTTCTGTTATCACCGCATTCCTCTATGGCTCCGGGGATTTCTTAGGTGGAGTGAACTCGCGACGACATCCTCCTGTCCGAGTCCTAACAACAGTTTCTTTGATCGGTGGTTTCCCTCTTTTGGTTGTCGCTCCGTTTATAGCGACGAGTGCAAGCATGAACGATCTGGTTCTAGGTGTCGTGGCAGGACTTGTGGGGATCGCAGGTCTTGGTCTTCTTTATCGAGGACTCGCGCGGGGTCCGATATCGATCTTCGCGCCTGTCACGGCAGTTGTTTCAGCTGTGTTCCCAGTAATTTGGGGCGTTTTTCGAGGCGATGAACTGGGGTTGCAGATTTGGTTTGGGCTTGTAGTCGGCGTGATTGGGATCTTTATCCTGAGTTCTCAGCCAGCAGGTGAAGATGTTCGGATTTCCATTTCAGTAATTTACGAAGCGTTGTTGGCGGGCTTGGGTTTCGGTCTCTTCTTCTCTCTACTGAGTGAAACCAGCACTGAGTCAGCACCCTGGCCCCTGGTTACGGGCCGATTTTCTGCAGCGCTGGTACTGATATGTGTTGCTTTGACGCGAAAGGTGCAGTTACGACCCGCGGGTGGTTGGATTCCGCTGATCGCCTGCGGGATTTGCGACACTGGCGCGAACGTGGCTTTCTTGTTCGCGCTGCGTTATGGACAACTGGGCCCCGTCGCCGTACTCGCAAGTCTCTACCCGGTTGTGACTGTCCTCTTAGCTCGCATCGTTTGGGGTGAGCAGCTAACCAAGAGGCGACTGGTAGGTCTCGTTTTCGCTATGAGTACTGTTGTGCTTATCGGTTTGAGCTGACTAATTCAGAATGTCGTTGAGGATCGCGTTTCTTTGAGTAACGACCAGCGGTCCGATCTTGGAAACGTAATCAAGCCATGCAGGGTCGGAAAATAACGCCGTCCTTTTCTCTGTTCGTTCTTCGAAACTGTCGTAACGCCACATGTGAATCACCTGGTTGAGATCTCCTACTTCGCTTACGTAGTAGCCCACTGGTTCACCCAAATGACTCTTTTGTATCGCGAAGCCTTCTTCAAGGTAGAGAGCGGCGTATGTATTCGCCGTTCCGGGTTTCAATTCATATGTCCGCATTTCAACGAAACTCATGCTCGCCTCCAAGGTCGGTCGGTAAATGATTAGTGGTAATGGTCTTGTTCTTTCAGTTCCGTCGATCCTGAAACACCGGGAAAGTGGTTCTGGTCTGTTTCACGACTTCGACGTCTACGTCAGCGATCAAAAGGGTCTCATCGGACATACCTGACACGATCGTTTCACCCCATGGGTCTATGAGTGCGCTATCTCCTGCATAGCTGAGCCCATCTCCGTCACCCACGCGGTTAACGCCCAATACATAAGCCTGATTTTCAATGGCGCGAGCCCGAAGAAGCGTCTGCCAGTGCATTCTTCGACCCGCAGGCCAGTTTGCCGGGATGACAAACAAATCAGTGGATTGAGCTGTTTGCCAAAATTCGTCAGCGAATCTGAGGTCATAGCAGATAAAGAAAGTGATTCGTGTCCCTTCGATATCTACTTGGAGGAATTCGGTTCCCGCCCCATAGTTTTCGGGTTCCGCGGAAAAAGTGAAGGGGTGGATCTTTTTATAACGGTGGGTGTCACCGTTCGGTGCCACCAGATTAAGTGTGTTGTAGGCGATTCCATCTTCCCATCGCATCGGCACCGATCCGGTGATCCAAATTTGATGCTTAACAGCTTGCCTCGACAGAAATTCATGGCTTGCGCCGTCGAGTGCTTCAGCCCACTTTGCTGAATTCATGGTGAATCCAGTTGAGAACATCTCGCTGAGTACTACGAGTCGCCCACCGGCGGCTACTGCGCTTTCGATCTGCGGCGTCAGTCTCTCAAAGTTCGAGTCAGGGTCCTCCCAGACGATGTCATGTTGAAGTGCTGCTACGGGGAGGCTCATGCCAGACCCTGCAGTCTGTCCACGGCTTCGCTCAGGATGTCTAGGCTCTTGCAGAAGGTGAACCGAATCAGGTGCTGCCCTTCGTGTTGGTTGTCATAAAAGACCACATTAGGTACGGCGACGACACCCACTTTTTCGGGAAGTTGCCAACATAATTCGAGGCCATCTTCATATCCCACCGATCTCGCGTCTGCAGTAACAAAGTAGGTGCCTTGAGGTTCAAATATTTCAAGTCCCGCAGACCGCAAGCCCGCGGACAGAAAGTCTCGCTTTTCTCTCATGTCGGATATCAAGTTCTCGTAATAGTCGTCCCCCAACGCTAAGCCGACCGCTATCGCATATTGGAACGGTCCGCCACTGACATAGGTCAGGAACTGTTTCGCTATTCGCACAGCACTAGTCAACTCCGGAGTTGAGCACACCCAGCCGATCTTCCAACCAGTAAACGCGAAGGTCTTACCCCCTGACGAAATGGTGACAGTTCTTTCGCGCATTCCAGGAAATGAAGCAATAGGAATGTGTTCTCCATCGAAAACGAGGTGTTCGTATACCTCATCAGTGACCACGAGCAGGTCGCGTTCTACTGCCACTTTCGCTATGAATTCCAGTTCTTCGCGAGAGAACACTTTGCCGGTTGGATTGTGTGGCGAGTTCAACAAAATCAGCCGAGTCTTCGGCGATAGTGCTGCTAGAAATTCTGATTCTTCGAACGCGTAGTGGGGTGGGCGAAGAGTGACAACCTTCTTAGTTGCGCCAGCCATCGCGATATTTGCACCATATATGTCGTACCAGGGCTCAAATGTGACTACTTCGTCTCCGGTTTCGCATAAAGCAAGAACAGCCGCAGCCAAAGCCTCGGAGGCTCCCGCCGTGACAAGAATTTCTGAGTCGGGGTCGTATGAAAGTCCGTAGAAGCGTCTCTGGTGTTCACTGACAGCTTGACGTAGCTCCGGAACTCCGATGCCCGGCGGGTATTGGTTACCTAGCCCGTTTCGTATGGCAGAAGTCGCAGCTTCAATCACTTCAGGAGGTCCGTCTTTGTCAGGAAACCCTTGCCCTAAGTTCACCGAGTCGGTCCGCATCGCTAGGGCGGACATCTCAGCAAAAATCGTTGCGCCGAAACCTTGCAGGCGGGCGTTCAAAAAGGGTTGACGTGAACTCATAATTCACACGTTAGGACCTGGACACCCGTGGCTTCTGACCATCCTTTAACTGGTTCAAGCGAAAAGGCTGACGGTGCGCTTGACTATGGTGATGAATTCCTTCAGATCAAATGACCATATTCCAGCTCGATACGACGTAGAGAATGTTGATTTAGCATCGGTTGACGGTGTTCTTTCGACAACTAGGTCGGTAAGGCTTCGGCTGGATCTCGATCGCACCGTTCCCAACGAACTTATTCTTGAGTGCATTGATGTAGCCGAACAAGGCCCCGGCGGCGGGAATCAATCGAGCCGGAGGTGGCTGATTATTCGCGATCCGGAGCAAAAAAAGCGCTTATCGGAGTTGTATTGGGAAAGCGCAGGCAAATGGATGGTCTCCGCCAGAGACAAGCTGGCTGGAACCGATCACCGGAACGCAAGTGTGATGCGTTCGGCTGCCCATCTGGCGGAAAATCTTGAAAAAGTTCCCGCGTTGGTCATCCCATGCATATGGGGGATCCATGATGACAGTAAGAAGCCGGGGTTGTTTGACTCCGTGGTTCAGTCAGCTTGGAGCTTTTGTCTAGCTGCTCGAGCTCGAGGTCTGGCTACTGCATGGACGACTGCAATTTTGAACAACGACGACGAAATTCGCGAGGTTCTTGGAATTCCAGAGGGAGTAACGCCTATTGCTTTGTTGCCTGTCGCTTTCAGCAGCGGCGGTGACTTCGCATCAATATCAAGACGCTTAGCTGAAGAAGTTACCTACTTTGATAACTGGGGTCACACTTGGGAGCAACGTGATGACGACTCTGACCGAGCTATGGGCGAAGGCCCAGGAGTTACCGTCGAGGTAGATGTTGATGCTTCGCCGGCAAAGGTTTGGTCTTTGCTCACTGACATAAGTATCGGAGCCAAGTTTTCCGAGGAATTCCAAGGCGCTGTTTGGGTAGAGCCGTCTGACGTCCCTGCTATCGGAGCTCAATTCGTTGGTACCAATAAGCATCCAAAGATTGGAGAATGGCAAACAACATCTACGATCACCGAACTCATAGAAAATGAATTGTTGGGTTGGGCCGTGGGAGATGATGAGGAGAGCGCGGCAGCCCGTTGGCGTTGGGAAATAGATGAATTACATGGTCAACGTTGTCGACTCCGCCACACGGTACGACTCGGTCCGGGGCCATCTGGTCTAACTCCTGCTATCGAAGCAATGCCTGACAAGGAAGCACTCATCATCAGCCGACGCCAGGAGGAACATCTCGCCAACATGCAACGTTGTGTTGAGGGCGTGAAAGCACTCGCAGAAAATTCGTGACAGGTCGATGGGCGCCAAGCCCTACTGGTGAATTCCATCTGGGGAATCTTCGTACTGCACTCTTGGCGTGGCTATTCGCGCGATCCACCGACACAGAGCTGCTATGGCGATTCGAAGATCTAGATGGGGCTGTTAGGGACGACTTTTACACTTATCAACTTCGTGATTTTCAGCGCATCGGCTTGAATTGGGACGGCGAGATTTTCCGTCAAAGCGAGCGGTTGAATCTATATCAGGACGCGATCGAAGACCTTAAGCGGAAGGGTCTCACCTACAGGTGTTGGTGCACCCGACGTGAAATTCGTGAAGCTGCCATTGCGCCACACTCCCATCTACCTGAAGGCGCATACCCGGGTAAATGTCGACAATTATCAGCAAGAGAAATCTCAGAAAATGAACGGTCTGGTCGCCACCCAGCGCTTCGGCTTATTTCAGAGGGCCAATTAATCAAGATCGAAGACCGCCAGCTGGGAGATTTCGAGGGGGCTGTCGATGACTTTGTCTTATGCCGTGGCGATCTGACACCCTCCTACAACCTGGCTGTAGTCATTGACGACGCCGATATGGGTGTAACAGAGGTTGTCCGTGGAGACGACTTACTTCAAACAACCCCGCGTCAGGTCTATTTGTTTGGTTTGTTAAATATCCAACCCCCCAGTTATGCCCATGTGCCTCTCGTCCTAACCCACTCAGGAGATCGGCTGGCCAAACGAGATGGTGCTGTCACTCTTGACGACCGATTGGCACTCGGGGAGTCAGAGCTGGACGTATTGAATCATTTGCTCTCAAGTCTCCGGTTACGAAACATCGAATCACTTGACGAGCTTGATCTGATCGCTCGTCATTTCGATCCCAGTGCTTTGTCCACTTCCCCTTGGGTATTCGACCTTTGAGCTAAAAGTCTCCTTAACGCCATGGTTCAACAATGATTTTCGCGTGAGCTTCTGGGTCGCCTAGATCGTCGAAAGCTTGGCCTACTTCACTCAATCCGACTCGCCCGGTGATCAGCTGATCGACGGCCAGTTCTCCTTCACTAATCAGTGTCAAAGTATTCGCGAATTCTTCAGCTGTGTAGCCCAAAACAAATTGAATGTTTAGTTCTTTTCCGATCCCGGTTAAGGGTCGGAAACTGTCTTGTTCCATGCAGACACCAACTACGACAATCCGCGTGTTTCTCATAGCCCCATGAATGATTTGATCAATGACACCCGGAACTCCTACGCATTCAAAGATGAGACCTGGCTTGGGGCTGACACCGCTAAAGCGAAGCATCGGATCGTTCCGGTCGACATCCTTGGGCCAGGCTGTCTGCTGCCAACTTTCATAAGGGGACGTCAGGGCTGGATCAATGACGTCGTCCGCTCCCACTTGTTCAGCTAAGTCTCGGCGCCTAGGAGAGAAATCCGCAGCTATTACCGGTCCTAAACCTTTTTGCTTCAGCGCCGCGATCACTGCAAGACCCACAGGCCCACATCCGATGACGAGACAAACATCGTCGCTGGTCGCGCCAGACTTTTCTACGGCATGTCGCCCAACAGCCATTGGCTCAGTAAGCGCAGCCTCTTGTGGTGCTAACCCGTTCCTTACCGGTAACAGCAACCTTGATGAGAGCAGCATGTTCTCTGCGTATCCACCCGGGAACTCGTTTGAGTAGCCAAGAGTGTGAACCCCATCGGACCGAAGAAGGACCGGCATGGAGCAAACAACGTCGCCTATTGCAAGGTGATCAGGAACGTCTTGTCCTAGTTCCAAAATTTCCACACAGAATTCGTGACCCATGATGAGGTCTCTATCTGCGTCATAGACAAGAGGCCCGCCAGTTTCTTTCTGACTCGCAACCATCTCGTGTCCGTGTCGAAGCGCATGCAGGTCACTGCCGCAGATTCCACACGCCAGCGTTTTAACTAGGACTTCACCTGATGAAGGGACCGGGTCTTCCGCGGTGTCAACAACAATGGTTCCCTGTCGAGTGAATGCTGCTCTCATCTAACTGCTTTCAGATCTGTGACCTGCCGCTTCGTTGTTAGCAGGTTGGCCAATAGGACAGAGGCCGCGCTTCAGGCGGCGGAACTGATCGGTGAGTCAACATCTCCAGGTCATGCGCCAGAACACCTCGAGTGTCGCCTGGATCAATAATTTCGTCGATTCTCATAGTTCCAGCCGCTTCGTACGGGTTCGTTGATTCACCTACTTCTCGAACTAGCGCGACCCGCTCCGATTCCCTGGTCTCGCTATCGTCTATGCGGGCTAGTTTCGAGCCGAATGCCACGTTTACCCCAACCTCGGGATCCATGAACCCAATCTCAGCTCCCGGCCAGCTGTACACCCCAAGTGCTGGCATCTGAGAGCCATTCATGGCCTGCCACGCCAGTCCGAAGGCCTTACGAATACACACAGTCAACGTAGGTGCTGAACAGTTTTGGAGCGCGTGCATCATTCTCATTCCCCAATGCAACATAAGTTCGTGTTCCACTCGTTCTCCGACCATGAAGCCGGGAACATCCGCAAGAAAAATGATGGGAATGTTGTATGAATCGCAGACGGTTGCAAGTCGAATGATCTTGTGACACGCCTGTGGGTCTAAGGTCCCTGCCCCAAACATTGGGTTGTTGGCTATCACTCCGACAGAAAATCCATTCAGTCGTGCCATGCCACAAACAACGTTACGGGCATACAAAGGTTGGATTTCTAACAGGGAATCGGTGTCGACGATCCGTTCCACGACTCGTCGCATATCGTAGCCACGGGTCCGTTTCGCCGGGACAAGGTCCGCTAAGCCCGGATCGTGATCCAACGAGCCCAGGGTTTCGCTTCGAGGTGCTGTCTCCCAAGCGTTACTAGGAAGATATGACAACCATTTTCTTATCGCGTCATATCCCTCTTCGTCTGACTCAACTCCCAGATCGATCTGGCCGGTCTTTCTTGCATGAACATCGACTCCGCCAACATCTTCGAAAGATATGACCTCTCCAGTAGCGATCTCAAACACCTTCGGCGAGGTAACAGCAAGACATGACCCGCGGACCATCACGACATAGTCAGACAACGCAGACAGGAAAGATGAGCCGCCGAACGATTGTCCCGTGACCATGGTCGCCATAGGAACCCTGTGTTGTCGCTTGGCAAGCTCAAACAGTCCACCCGGCTCGCTGATTCCTTCAGCTCCCATAGTGTCCGGTATTCGGGCGCCTCCAGTTTCACCAAAATGAACAATAGGTATACCCATCGCCATAGCTCTCTCATATAAACGATGTTCTTTTCGAGTACCAACGATTGAGCTCGAACCACGGTAGACAGTGATGTCATCACCAAAGACAGCGACAGGGCGGCTGTTTACAGTCCCGTGTCCGCCTATCTTTCCGTCTCCCGGTGTTTTTTCCCGTTCTTCTACTCGGAGTGAACGGCTAAAGGTCCCAATCTCTCTGAAGGTGTCGTCGTCAAGAAAATCGTCAATGTGTTGGCGGACAGTCCGGTCTCCTTCATCGGACATTTTTGCAACTTTTTCGATACCGCCCATTTCATTTCGAACACGTTCGGCGCGAGCACGTAAATCTGAGGTCCGGTCTGGATCGGTCATGAGGCATCCTCTGAGTCGTAGTCAGCAATTAGCTGCGAATAACGGTCGTCAAGCTGCTCGGGTGGTCGAGCTGGGACCATGACTTGGGTGACCCCAGCCTCTACTAGTTGGTCTAGATGGCCGCGGTCACCCGTTGAAGAGGTCCATAGCTCAATCTGAGACGGGTCACGCCCTGCTTTCTCTGCGTATTCCTTCGCCAGCGAATGCAGCGATGTAAGCGTTTCAACGGGTCGTTCTGCAGGGAAGAACACGTCGCCCAGTTCACCAGCTCTGCGAGCCGCTCTATCTGAGTGACCCCCAACGAGTATCGGTATCGGTTGTTGAGTCGGTTTGGGTTGGCAGTAGACGGGCTCAAAATCAACGAACTCGCCATGAAATTCAGCTTCAGTTTCAGACCACAGAACCCTTAAGGCTCTGAGGTATTCATCTGTTCGAGCTCCGCGAGCCTCAAAAGGGATTCCTAGCGCATCAAATTCTTCTCGAAGCCATCCAACTCCGATGCCTAGATCTAGGCGGCCGTCACTTAGACGGTCGAGACTCGCGATTTCCTTCGCCGCAACAAGGGGATTGCGTTGGGGAAGAATAAGTATCCCGGTAGCGAGACGAATTTTGCTTGTGGCAGCAGCAGCAAAAGCTAGCCAGATCAGTGGATCGGAATGGTCCAGTTGACTAGCTCCTTTGAACAGGCGCCCGCCCTCGTCGTAGGGATATGTAGAGGCATACTCCACCGGGACGACTGCATGTTCGACAGCCCATATTGAATGGAACCCAACTTCTTCAGCTGTGCGGGCCAACTCTCCCGCCGCGATTCCTTCTACATTCCCCATCAAATTCGCTGACATCAGTCCGAATTTCATAGGTCAACCTTTCCGTTCATTGAGAGTCCATCGAATATTGGTCTCCAATAATGACACTTATTCGTTCTTAGAGTCCGGGGACAATCACTCCGTGAACCGGTGGCGGCTTTGATCCCTTTCCGGCCATGTCCGTAAGGAGATCTGCCGTCTCATTGAGCCCCACCTCTCGGCGGCTGAATAAATCGAACGGGAACTTCCTTTCAGCTAGAAGCTCTAAAGCTCGTCGATACACAGGTGCATCCACTCCTAATGCTCCTTTTACGGTGAGCTCTTTCCAGATGATTGCATCGGCGTGAAGATCTGGGGCTCCTTTTTGGCCACGAACCCCAGCCATGACGATCGTTCCGTCAACTGCGCTGAGTCTCACCGCCTGACCAAAAGCAGTCGGAGCGTTCGCCGTGACATCAACAACGACATCTGCCAAACGTCCACCTGTAGCGTCTCGAAATTTCCTCGCCGGGTCTTCTTCGGCCACGTCAACCACGAGATCTGCTCCCATCGCTTCAGCCATCTCCAGACGAGGGTGGTCATTGGGGCCGTATCCAGTTACGGCAATAAATTCGGCACCTGCATCCCGTGTTGCTACCAGCGCGCACAATCCTCGAATTCCAGGACCTAGAACCGCCACGTAATCGCCCGGCTGGGTTCCGGGAATTTCTACCCCCCATTTGATTCCCGCACCTAATGGGTTGAAGAGAGTCGCTTCTACCGGGTTCAGTTCTGCTGGTACGGGCAACACTAGAGAGTCCGGGCTGAGGTAATGGTGTGTCGCGTAACCACCAAAAAGTGAAGGCTCGCGATCGGTCGGAATCATCCCGTACAAATCCGTTTGACCGTGTTTCGTGCACCGTCGATACACACCTGTGCGGCACGGGTCACACGTCCCGCACGCTTGCCAACATTCGACAGCTACTCGGTCCCCAACATTGACTTGCCATTTGGTAGCAGCCTGATCCCCGATGGCTTCAATAGTGCCAACAGTCTCATGGCCTGGCACAATCGGGTACGGAGCAGGGATGTGACCCATAAATAGCTCATGGTCAGTTCCACATAAACCGCATGCTTCTACTCGCAGTACGGCGTCATCAGACCGCACTTCAGGTAGGTCAAAGGTTTCTATTCGTAGGTCTTCCACGTCATGCAAGACCGCTGCAGTTGCTTCCCCCATACAGGCAGACGCTAGCGCTTTGTGGCTGTCTTGTTTATTTCGGTTCTTCAAGGAACTCAGTGGCCCCTAGATCGACCACTTGGGAGGCGTGACGATTAGCCATAGCGACGAACATCTCGTCACCTCTATCGGTTCGACCCACAATCATCGAAGCAAGAATCGCCATGATGAACCCAGACCAGGAAAATCTTCTGTAGTTGAGCCAAAGTTCGTCCCAAGTAAGGGGAGGGATAGGTTCTTCTTTTGTTAGCTCTTCGAAATAATGTGAAACCAGTTGCTCTTCATGGTGGCGCCTAACTTCAGGTTCAAATGCCGATCCAACGAAATAGGAGACATCATGAGCTCCATGGCTATGAGCGACGGTTTGCCAGTCGACAACCACAACTGGTGGGGTTACTCCTAAATCTGTCGGCGCGAACATCAGATTGTCGAGTCGGAAGTCTCCGTGGACCAAAGTCGAAGGTTTAGGGATTTCAGAAAACCAGTTGGAGGCATTCCGCACAAAATGCTCACTGATCTCGATCGCTTCTTCGCTGAGATCACGTCGGTAGCGTTCAACGAAGGCCGGTTGTAGACCTTCTAAGAGTGCCACGGTTTGCGCAGTCTGTTCTGGGTTGCGTCTACTCACCCATGCAAGGTCAAAGAGCGTCTCGTCACCCCAAAATGGGCGATGAAGTTTGGCTGCTTCCGACAATGCCAAGGTTGCTTCATTCGGGCTACACCCTCCAAGTTGGTCTCCTTGTTCTCGTGGATGAAGGTCTTCCATAACTATGACAATGTCTGCGGTTCCTTCGACAAAATCGACGTAATAGAGATGAGGTACGGCCACTTCAACCATCGGAGCAACACGGCGATAGAACTCTGCTTCGCGTTGATAGGTTCCAACCTGTATTCCCGTAGCTCGACTCTGAGGGTCAAGTGCAGCGAACTTAATGACTACGGTGCGCGGCCCTCCATCGTCATTCCAGGTCAAATGGGCTCGATAGTTCGCTCCAACCTGTCCTGTGCCAATGGGTTCGAGCTGGCAATCAGTGAGCTCAGCCTCTCGTCCAAGGACGGCGGCCATCCACGGGATGGTTACGGCATCTGGATGGAACACCGGCGGGAGTTGCGATTGCACTCCGTTATGTTGCCTTGGTATTTAGCCATTCACACACTGATAACGATTTCGGTCGATCCAAACAAGCACCACGAAAGCACCTCTCATGGCGCACACATCCGTAACCTGCAACCCATGCATCGTTTCCATATTCTGATCGCAGCTTTTGTGTCTCTCTTGTTCTGGGGATGTTCAAGTCCGGATAAATCAGCGATAGAGGAAGTATCTGACCCAACGGTCGCTGAGTCAGATACTTCCTTAAACACTTCCACTTCTCTCTCTAGTGCCGAACCATGGGTGGAGGTCTCATCAAACAACGGTCGCCCAGTCATATCGGTACTGCCTCGAAACGAAACTCCTACTGAGTTGGTCGTAAGAGACATTTTTGTCGGAACCGGGGAGCAAGCAGAGATCGGTGACGTCCTTGAGGTCAACTACGTTGGAGTACTCCTCAGCGACGGGATCGAGTTTGATGCGAGTTGGAACCGATCGCAGACGTTCTTTGTCCCCATCGGGATGGGTGCTGTAATCCCTGGCTGGGACCAAGGAATTACGGGAATGAATGAGGGAGGCCGGCGAGTATTGGTCATTCCGCCCCATTTGGCTTATGGAAGTTCTGGCGCTGGTTCATCGATTCCACCTGACGCCTCACTCGCTTTTGTGGTTGATCTGGTGTCAGTTCTTGACTTAGAACCGCCCGCCATTCCCGAACCCACAGACGTCGGTGAGTCGCTAGAAATAGAAGATCTGTCTGAAGGGACAGGCGATTCGGTGGAGTCCGGGGACATAGTGACGGTCCATTATCTGGGCACCCTTACCGACGGAACTGTGTTTGATGCATCTTGGGGTCGAGGAATGCCCTTCACCACAACGATAGGTGTGGGCATGGTTATCCAAGGTTGGGATCAAGGAATAGTGGGAATGCGTGAAGGGGGTAGACGTCTATTAAAAATCCCTAGCGATTTGGCGTACGGCGAGCGCGGCTCTGGTGCCGCAATTCCACCTAACACTCCCCTGTTGTTTGTCGTCGACTTGATTCGGATCCAAAGCTGACCAGCAACTAGATGCAAAGACAGCCCTAACTGAGTAGCGTCGGCCCAATGGATAGCATCACTGTTGCCCGCAGCATGCGGGGTTCGTTGGGAATGTTGGCGATGGCGTGGTTAATGGCTCCGTCCACCCAAAAGAAGGCGGCTGAAGCCGGTATGGGTGAAGGGCAAGGGGCCTATGCCGTAGGCCGGTTAGGTGTTTTGGGTAACTGTCCAGTCGACAATGTCGTAGCCGCAGCTTTTTTCTGGGATCCCACCTACATGAGATCAATGGTTGAAGAGGGACGAGCCGCTTTTGATCCCATTGAAGGCGGCCGGGTCTATGCACGAATATGCCAAGAATACGGCACTGAAGCTTTAGCTGATTTCGAAGGCAACGCACGGCTGGGTGAGTTGCTGAAGCGTGTGGTACAAAACGCTGCACCGCACGGTGTACCCACATTCGTGGGCTGGCGAGACCAAGAACTTCCTGAAGAGGTA
Organism: Actinomycetota bacterium; assembly: GCA_036163555.1. Lineage (GTDB taxonomy): Bacteria > Actinomycetota > Acidimicrobiia > Acidimicrobiales > Poriferisodalaceae > MedAcidi-G3. Next base: position 7,504 of record JAYZKK010000006.1, on the reverse strand, counting down.
GGGCCCGCAAGAACTTTCCAGTTGGCTCAGTGCATGCGTGAACTTCGCTTCGGGCGTCACGCGATCGCCGTGCAATCGTTAGGTATGGGACCCCTCGAAGCTATTCTGAGCGGCCCCGCGGGTGAATGGAATGCAGAGTTTTTCGGTTGGCCTAAGCCATACCCAGATGTGAGCAGTTTGGAGTCAGCCAGAGACGAAATCGAGACGTTAACCGACCGTCTTCATGCTCCTGATTTCGAATGTCTTAATGATGATGAGCGCGCTGAGGTGAGAGATCTCTCTAAAGCTGCTCGATCTCACGCTACTGACCGCGCCGAGGCCGCCGATATCTAGTCAGGCAAGATCTTCCAGCAAAGCCTGATGTTCACCCAATCGAGGGGCACGTGTCGCCGACCACGGCGTTTCGGAAAATCGGTAGGGGGCTCCCGGATGTATGTGACTGGTGTTTCGAGCCTCGTAGAAAATTTCTTCCGGGAAACCTCGTTCAACAAAGTGAGGGTCCTCAATCATCTCATCGGGTGAATACACAATGCCGCAGGCCATACCTCGCTGTTGAAGCCCCACAAAGAGGTCATACGCCTTCAAATGTTGTCCCAAGAACTCGATCGCGTCTCTTCCCGCCTGAAACACCTCGCCCGCCAACGGGTCTTCATCAAGTTCAAGCAGGCCGATCCGTTCAAACTGGTCCCCAAGTTTCAAAATCTCGTACGCAGAACACTGATCAACGAGGTCAAGTTCTTCGATCCAAGAACGGAGGGCTTGAAATTCCCGTTTGTTCCTGGGCGGTACACCCGTGTTGAACCACCGCCCATCAGCGCATTGGATTTGCGTCCATTCGGTCATCGTTGGGAGGGCATGTCGACCCGTTTGACGTTCAACTTGTCGTTCACCATTAAGCCACCACAAGGTCGCGAATTCCGTTGTTGCATTGGATGAATTCAATAACGAAACGTCAATTAGTTGTCCCTTGCCGGAGTCTTCTCGCCACATAAGCGCAGCGAGAATAGACGGAACCGCGTAATGGCAGGCGGTGTGGAATGCCTGGTTTCCGCCACCCCGGATGGGGGGTATGTCATGGTCGTCATAACCGCATGACCAAGCTGGTCCGCCTTCTGCCAACAAGGTCAGGTCCGTCGCGGGTGGATCAGTTCCATCGCGTCCGTGATGCGTAATGGAGGTCCATATAAGTTCACTATTTATTTCACGGAATTGGTTCCAGTCGAGAGCGAGTGCTTCTAACCGTCCCAGCGGTTCAGCTTCGATCACTGCATCAGCGGTCATGACCAGAGATCTGAATTGCTGAGCACCCGTCCCGGTGTCCAAATTGAGAACAACAGATTTTTTTGATGTGTTGTAATGCCACCAGTGAAGTGAATTTTCGGGGTCCATTAAGTCATCGGCGAATGGCTCCCAAGAACGGGTCTTGCACCCTTCTAGTGGTTCGACCACGATTACTTCGGCACCCATATCGGCCATCAGTTTTCCTGCGAGAGCGCAACGTTCAGAGGCGAGTTCTATAACTCGGTAGCCGGACAGCACTGAGCTTGGTGAGGTAGCGGTCATTCTTAGATAACTCCCTCTTCGGCGAGAGTTTCGATCTCCACTTTGTCGAGCCCAAGTAACTCTCCGAACACGTATTGGTTATGTTCGCCGAGACATGCTGCTCCGCGGGTTACGGACCAGGGTGTTTCGGACATGCGAACTGGTAGGCCCTCTACTTTGGACTGTCCTACTTCCGTGTGGTCAACAGTCACCCAGAGATCCGACGTTCGTTGGTCAAATTCGATTCGTTCTTGTGGCTTAAGAACTGGTGCTGCGGGCACCCCAGCGTCGATGAGCTCCTGAGCTAGTTCTTGTCGCTTTTGATTCTGCGTCCAGGTTGTTAGGAGCCGTTCGAGTTCGTCTTCATCGTGTAACCGCCCCTCTATGTGAGTCCATCGATCTTCGCGGGACCAGGTTTCCCCGATGATTCCGGACAAGATCTTCCAGTCATGATCATCCCTGGCGGCGATCGCAATCCATTCGTCATGACCTTCAGTTGGCCAAATGCCATGTGGAGCCATTCTTGGAGACTGTGACCGGTTGCTGTTTGGCATTCCTTGACGTCGCATCGGTCGTTGGTTCACGGTCGCGTCCAAGGTCGCGACGCCGTTAAGCGTTCCAGCTGCTTCGATGCAAGCTAAGTCGACCCATTGACCTTCACCTGTTCGTCGTCGATGAAGTAACGCCATTAGGACGGCGGTCGCCATGTAATAACCACCTGTGTGGTCCATGAATGAGTAGCCCCATCCAGCGGGCGGTAAATCAGGTAAGCCCGATGTAAACGTCAGCCCAGATACCGCCTGAGCAATGGGGCCCCACGACTTGAACGATGTATAGGGTCCCGTGGCACCAAAACCATTATTTGACACGTAGATGATGTCTTCTCGTATTTGACGTAAGTCCTCATATCCAAACCCGAGGCGTTCCATTACTCCCGCCGCAAAATTTTCAGTGACAGCGTCGCTGACAGCGACGAGTTCTCGGAGTAATTCCTTGGCACGGGCGTCTCGTAAGTTCAGTGTGATACCGAGCTTGCCTGCGTTGTGGTTGTTGAACGCACCGCCTGCTTCTATTCCACGCGCCTCACCGACAAATGGGGGCACGCCGCGCAGGATGTCCCACTTGCCTCGCTGAACTGGATCTTCGACACGGATTACTTCTGCGCCGAATGCGGCAAGAATTTTGGTGGCGCCCGCACCGGCTAATTGACCAGTGAAGTCGCAGATGCGGATCTTGTCTAAAGCCCGCGGCGTTTGACCCGTCATTCTTGCTTCCCTGCCCATTCTGCGTAGCCGTGTACCCACATTCGTTGAGCTGGGGTCTCCGGTACCTTGAGCCCGCGGGCTTCCGCTATTCGATCCATCGCATCTTCAGGGTTTACCCCGAGCTGAGTGAGGACTGCCGCAGCGATTGTCGATGACCGCCCTATTCCTCCCCGACAGTGAATCACTACTGAATCACCTTGTCGTAGGTCCGCTGTGGCATGGTCTACGAGGTCTTTAGCGTCGTTATAGTCGTCCAAAATCCCAAAATCTGGAATCGGAAGGCTGCTGAAGTTGATGCCTGCATCATTGAAAGTGCTTTGTTCGGCAAGCAAACCAATACTCGCTACCTCTTGGTCAGTCAGGAGCGAGATGACATTAGTGACTTTCTCCTGCAGCAGATCTTTGACTTCACGATCAAGACCACTTCCACTCGGCGCTGGTGCTGTTGCGAGTCGTCCGCTTGGTGTCTCAATCCAGTAAAGACGCATTATTCGTTCAACATCTCTCGAGCCCGCGTCTGACATTCGCGCAAACGAAGCCTCAGCTCTTCAGTCCACTCTTTGAGATCTGAGCGTTTCACCCTCTTACCATCTTTCGCTTTAGGTGGATCGAGAACTTCGCCTACTACGACAGTGACTGGAACTCGTGATGGGAACTTTGACCCCGTTGGCATCGCCACTTCTGTGCCAGCTATACCCACAGGTACTACTGGTGTTCCCGCCTTCGATGCTAACCACGCTGTTCCGTCATATATTTCACCGATCGAGTCTCCTTCTTGTCGACTTCCTTCGGGAAACACAAGCATGCATTCACCGGCGTCAAGCATCTCTTTAGCTACACGCATTGCGTCTAAATCAGCTTCACCACGTCGCACCGGAAACGAACCCAAGGAACGCATGGCCCAACCTGCTGCTGCCGGTCGAAACAACGAATCCTTTCCTAGATATCGCACCCGACGGTGGCTGGAACTTCCAACCAGCGGACCATCAAGGTTTGAGCGGTGGGTCGGAGCGATTATCACCCCACCCTTGAGTTGTAGACGTTCATGGCCTTCCACGCGCATGCGGAACCACCTGAACAAAAATATTCTTACAAACCCGCGTACCGCTCTAAAGAACAGCTTGCCCATCAGGCCGTCCGGTGAGAAGAATGCCTTCATCATCGGAGAAGTTAGCCGTTGGCGATCGGTTGAACCTATCGAACGTCGTGTGTATCGCTGTGCCAACTACAGTCAAGGAGTCACTACATAAAGAGGAAGTCTCATATGCCCGTTCCTACTGACATGGTCGGGGACCAGATAGGCCCGATGACACACGCTGTGGACGCCCGGTGGGTTATGGCCTATTCGGCATCGCTTGGTGACACCCAGGATTGTTATTTCGATACGCGTCGTGACAACGGAATTGTCGCCCACCCTATGTTCGCAGTGTGTCCCGAATGGCCGGTAATAGTTGAAGGCAGAGAATTGGCTGACAAGTGGGGCATCACCCCAGAAGAGACTCGTCAGTCTGTTCACGCCACCCACGACCTGGTAGTTCACCGGTTGGCTCGGCCTGGTGACGTGCTGGAAACTCGCCTGACTTACACAGGGGTTGAGAATAAGAGTCCCGGTGCGTACACAACTATGAAACTCGAAACTGTCGATGCAGAGGGTCACCCCGTTTTTACGACCTACCAAGGCGGGATGTACTTAGGGGTGCCAGCAGAAGGAGAGGATCGACCGGCACAGGACGGTCCGGTGGTTCCCGAACTTGGACCTCTGCCTGAGGATCCCCTAGCAGAAGTTTTAGTTCCGGTGGCCCACGGCGCAGCTCACACCTACACGGAATCAGCAAGAATTTGGAACCCCATACACACCGATGCGTCCGTAGCTGCGGACGCGGGTTTACCGGCAATCATTCTGCATGGGACCGCTACGTTGGCGCTCGGTGTCAGCGCCACCATCTCCACGGTTGCCGAAGGTAACCCCGAACGTGTCCGTCGTATCAGAGGACGGATGGCGTCAATGGTGCTTATGCCATCGACTGTCACGGTGCGAGTTCTAGACGTAACGCCAGTTGATGGTCAGGACGTAGCGCGCTTTGAGGTACTTACCGAAGACGGAGGGCCCGCCATCAACCAAGGGCTTGTCTTCTTCGACAAAGGTTGAGTCGTTGCTAGCTGTCCACGTGCTGCGCGAAGTGCTCCAAGGTGCGCTCTAAGGCGAGTGCGGCGGAGGATTCTTCATAGCTTCCCCGAGCGTCACAGTTGAAGCCATGGCCCGCTTCTTCATAAATATGAACGTCTATGTGAGGCCATCGCTCAGCTATCGCGCGAACGTTCTCTAGCGGAATCCCCGCGTCCTCTGCTCCGAAGTGAAGCATCAAGGGCGCTTTTGGTTCTTCTTCGATATGGGGCATTATCTGGCCGCCGTAGTAACCCGATGCGGCCGAAATCTTGTCCGATAACCGGGCGGCAGCTACGTAACAAATCGAACCACCCCAGCAATAGCCTACGATGCCAACTTTTCCAGCTGTAGATGCCACATCGCAAGCAGCTTCGACATCAGCCATCACTTGGTCCATAGTCACGTCTTCAAACGCAATTTTCCGCCCAATGTCAATACCTGATTCGTCGTAACCGAGTTCAACTCCTTTTTCAACCCGGTCGAACAGAGCGGGGGCAATAGCAACATATCCCTTCTCCGCATACCCATCGACGACGCTTCGAATATGGTCATTGACCCCAAATATCTCCTGCACGACAACCACTGCCCCTTTAGGCGAGCCTTCGGGGACTGCTCGATACGCATTGACTGTGTTGCCATCTAACGCCGTGATTTGAATAGTGGTTCCCATCTAAGGATCCTTCCAATCAATAAGGATTAATCTCTAAGCAACTATTTCGTTGATAAGTCGCCCCAGTGGTTTCACATCGTTCATGGAGTTGCGAGCTTGCATTGAAGTGTCTGCCCAGGCATTAGCTGCCGCGGCTAAAAGGTCATCAACTGAGTCAGCGAACGTCATGATGAGTCCTGTCCATGGAGCCATACCGTTAGCAATTGCTCGGGAGATCATCAGTCCGTTAGCTCCTTCTTGCATGTGCCGCCAACCGTTGTCGATGCCGTCCGCAGAGATATTTCCGCTCATATAAACCGCTGTTCCAAACCCACTTGTTGGCCTGGTTTCGCCCCTCTCAGCGAGAATTTCCAGCACGCTGCGACGAACGACTGACACTCCACAGTCACCCATCATCTGCAGCATCTGACCGTCGCTGTTGATCGCGTTAGATCCGGCGATAGCGGCGTCTACCGACTCCCACTCAAAGGAAACGCCACAAAGACCTGCCGCTTCTCCCCCCATAACTATTTTGGCTATCGAAGTGTGTTTGCAACCCATATCGAGAACTCGCTGTTTTCCGTAACTGTTACTGGCATCAACAAAGCCATTGAGATCTTGGACAGCAGTAACTGCGATAGTCATAACCGACATAGTTCACCTTTTTCCTTAGTCAAATCCCCGCCGAATCTCAGGAGGTCGTCAAAGAGTAGTTGAAATGCCTATGTGGTGATCGCGCGTTTCGACATGCCTGACTTCAAAGCTGACTATGAGGTTCGGAGCGCAGTGGTTACGCCGAAACTGTTTCTAGGCCAAACCCATAAACCGGCGAGCATTGGTGTAGATAACTTCTGATCGTAGGTCGTTTCTACCAATTCGTTCGAAAGTCTCGTCAAGCTCAGCTAGCGCACCGGGGTAGGTGCAGTCGTAGTGCGGATAATCCGAACCCCAGACGACAGTATGTGCCAGACCCATGTCAGCAAGCTGGGCAAAAGCCTCCCCCTCACCAGCTTCCATCGTCACGAAACACTGCTCGGAGAAGATCTCGGTTGGTTCACGCTTCAACCGTGGCACCAGATGACCCATTGACTCTTTATGTTCGTCTAATCGGTCCAACCAATAAGGGAGCCAACCCAGTCCAGACTCAAAGAAACCGACTCTCAGTCGCGGATGGTCATCAAGGATGCCGCTAGCGACGATCTCCATCACCGATGCCATCTGTTCGAACGGATGGCACACCATGTGGACATAGAACTGGTTGCTGTATCGGGTTTTGGCGAAACTGGTCATATCAGAGCCAAAACTGCCATGGATAGCAACGGTCATGTCATGGTCTTCAGCCGCGGACCAAACTCGGTCCATCTCCTCAGAAAACAACTCAAGTCCGTTGTATCGCTCAGGTCGAAATGTCATCCCCGTTAGCCCTGCCTCCGCGCAGAACTCAATTTCAGCTACAGCATGATCCACTGACTGCAACGGTGTAACCCCGACCCCAAATAGTCGATCTGGGTTTTCTGACGTGAAGTCAGCCATCCACCGGTTGTATCCACGAGCGTTAGCAGCGGCCACGTCTGCATCGGCTATGTCGCCAGAAAGCAGATGCAGCGACGGAAACATGAGTGCAGCATCGAGACCCTCGTCGTCCATCACCTTGAGTCGTTCGGCAGGGTCATAACTACCGGGAACAATGTCGTCCCAAGTGACCTCAGTACCGTATGCGTTGGGGATACAGGCCGGCGCGCAGCTCATACCGATCCCGGAGTCCTCAACAAAAATGCTGTCTAAATTGTCTACGGGTCGGCATTGCATCACCAATTCTCGATATTTGGGATCGGTGTACTCCTGCCATACCGATGTCGGTTCAGCTATATGGGCATCCGA
>JAYZKK010000005.1:0-14583 GCA_036163555.1 Actinomycetota bacterium | reverse complement strand
GTGCACTGACTTCGCGTACGGTCCACGACAACCGGGCCGGCGATAACCCTTCGATCATGATGTCGCTACATTTCGTTGTTGACCAGAGATCTTGGTCGATATCTCCAGCGTCGCTGACCTTCACGATCCCTTGGAACTGGCCATCTACGTCGGTTACGACGGCCTCTAATTGTTTTCTGGGAAACGCGAAACCCCACACAAAATCAGTGAGCGAATCAGTCGCTGCAATTGTCTGGAATTCTCTTTTCATCGCAGACGTGATTGGCATCTGGAAACGACGTTCCAGGTGCCCAATGCGCGTGTCACGCTGGTAATCCGATACTGATGAACCTCCGACGACAACTTGACTCACAGCCACAGCAATCAACCCCGGCACGACGAACGCTGGTGCTCCTGTTGACTCGGCGACGAACATCACAGCCGCGAGCGGGGTGCGATACCCAGCGGCGAGAAATGCCGCCACCCCGATGAACGGGAAGAACGCCATGGACTCAAGCCCGACGTCAATCCATCCTCCAACGATGCGTCCAATGATCAACCCCAATACCGCAAGGGGAATGAACACGCCGCCGACACCACCGCTGGCGATCAGTGTCGACGTCGCGACCAATCTGATTGCCAGAAGCATTCCAAGCATCGGGAGTGCCTCATCTGGGTTCAAGACCCATCTCAGAACTTGGCCTTCAGCTGTGGGACCCATCGATAGCGGTGCATCGAACAACACATCGCTCAACACCACTAGTCCACCGGCAATCACACTCCCAGCGGCAGCCAACATCCACCATGGTTGGGATTGTTGGAGACGTTTCGCTCCTTTGATCGCCCGACTGAACACCATCGCGGCAAAGCCACACAACGCTCCAACGATCGCTGCACCCAAAAGCTCACGTTGCCCAAATCCGACTCGTACCAGATCGGTCCGAACTTCAAATGGAAGATCGTCATCCAATCCGCTGACAAGCACGAACGTCACGTAGCTCGATGCGCTTGACAGCAACGCTGGGAGCAACGCTCTTCGACCCAAATCACCTTTGTATGGTGACTCCAACGCGAACAGCACACCGGTCGCCGGGGCCTGGAAGACAGCGCTTACTCCTGCTGCTGCTCCCGCTACGAGAAGTGCTTGACCGTCTTTGTCTCGAAACAGCCACGACAACCGTCGTTGAATAGCGGAGCCGGTGGTTGCACCAGCGTAAATAGCTGGACCTTCCAACCCTGCTGCCCCGCCAAGACCGACCGTGGCGACACCGGCAAGCAGGCGGAACGGGAGGTGCACGACTTTCAAGACATAGGACTTGTTGTGGTATCCGCGGATGTACTCCTCAGAGGTGGATGGCGACAATGGGTTACCCGAATCCGACCATCGCAGCAACAGCACCGCTATCCAAAGCCCCATGGCAGGGGCGCAGGCTTGCTGCAAAAGACTGCGATGCAGAACTGCTTCAAGCAAAACCTTTTCAGCTAACACGATGACGCCGGCCACGATGAGGCCAGTGATAACCCCGACAGCCCCGTATGTCAGGAAACGAAGAACGCGGTTTCTCATTGCAGATCGAACAGTTCGGGGTTCATTACCACCATGATGCCGTGCGTCGACTTCAAAAATGGTTCGGGACACTTGAATCAACCAGGTTTTCTGCGCCTCGCTACGCTTACCTACATGACCAGTGACAGGTTCTATTTTCGTCAGCTTCTTTCGGGACGTGATTTCGCGACGGATGACCCTATGGCTTCCCAGATGGCCAATTTTGTTTATCTCATCGGAGATCGGGAAACTCGTGACGCCATAGTGGTCGATCCTGCTTACGGCGTGAGTGACATCGTGGGGATCCTCGACCGAGACGGCATGAATCTCTGCGGTGTCCTTGCGAGCCATTACCACCCCGACCATGTCGGTGGTTCAATGATGGGGCACACCATTGAGGGCGTTCGAGAACTTCTCGACATCAAGGGCACAAAGATCCATGTGCAGGCCGAAGAAGCCGACATGGTGAAAAAGGTGACAGAGGTCAGTGACGGCGATCTCGAGGTTCATCAGCCTGGCGACCACATTCTGGTCGGAGATATTCGCATCGACTTGTTACACACTCCCGGTCATACCCCCGGAAGCCAATGTTTCCTTGTGGAAGGAACGCTGGTTGCTGGCGACACCCTCTTCTTGGAAGGGTGCGGACGCACAGACTTACCCGGAAGTGATGCGGCGGCGATGTATCACTCTCTTCACCACACCTTGGCAAAAATCCCGGATGACACCGTTCTGTTTCCGGGTCACCGCTATTCGTTTCACTCGTCAGCAACTATGGGTATGACCAGAGAAATGAACTACGTCTTCAAACCAGAGTCCGAAGAGCAATGGATGATGATGTTCGGCCAATGAGCAACCAACCACTTCCTCCAATCATTTCCGCGGAACAACTCACCGATCGTCAAGACATAGTGTTTTGCGATGTTCGTTGGTATCTCGACCGCACGCCAGGTCGTCGAAAGTACAACGACGGACACATCCCGGGAGCAATTTTCGTCGACCTCGATGAGCATTTAGCGACACTTCCGAGGAAGTCGGAGGGACGCCACCCGATGCCGGCAGCAGCGTCGTTCGCCGCGAGCATGGGTGCTCTGGGGATCAGTCACGACACCACTGTTGTGGCGTATGACGACACCGGAGGAATGTCAGCGGGCCGGTTGGTGTGGATGTTACGCATCGTTGGTCACGACGCAGCGTTACTTGACGGAGGATTGCAAGCCTGGCCTACTCAACTGGACACGTTCCCGACTGTTCGCGAAGCAGTTGACCACCCAATACGTGAATGGCCTCACGACTTATTCGCCGACGCTGACGCTGCCGGACTAGCCGGGGAAACCCCTGATGAAACGTTGGTTGATGCTCGAAGCCCTGACCGTTTTTCAGGCGAAAACGAGCCCGTCGATCCTCAAGCAGGCCACATTCCCGGGGCGACAAATCTTCCGTTCGCTGCCAACCTGACTGAAAGCGGCCATTTCCATTCACCCGAGCAGTTACGCGCGCGATTCGAAAATGCTGGTTGCGCCAGTGGGCAAGCGACAGTGATGTACTGCGGTTCAGGAGTAAGTGCCTGCCACAATTTGTTGGCCTTCGAGCACGCCGGATTAGGCAAAGCTCGTTTATATGCCGGCTCATGGTCGCAGTGGAGTAACAGCAACGACCGGCCAGTGGCAACGAATTAAACCAAAAGTCTCGTAACGGAATAGCCGCGCTGACCGTTCTGCGGACATACTGGCCTGTATGGCAGACCTTTCTGACTTCTATGGCCTAGACGTCCTCTTGAACGATGACGAACAAATGATCCGCGACACGGTCAAAAAGTTCGTCGACAACGAGTTCAAACCGCTTGTCGCGGAACACTTCGAGGCGGGGACATTCCCAATGGAATTGGTCCCGACAATCGCGGACATGGGCTTGTTGGGAATGCACCTTGAAGGTTATGGATGCGCCGGAGCTTCGGCAATGGCATACGGCATCGCCTGTCGAGAACTCGAAGCCGGTGACAGCGGTCTCAGGAGTTTCGTGTCAGTGCAGGGCTCGTTGTGCATGTTCCCAATTTGGAAATACGGGTCAGAGGAACAAAAAGAGCAATGGTTACCGGGAATGGCTGCCGGAGAAATCATCGGTTGTTTCGGTCTCACAGAACCCGACCATGGGTCAGACCCCTCATCTATGGCCACCCGAGCCAAACGGGACGGAGACGATTGGATTCTCAACGGTTCAAAACGATGGATCACCAACGCAGGGATCGCCGATATTGCAATCGTGTGGGCGAACACAGATGAAGGCTTTCGGGGGTTCCTGGTTCCCACGAATTCTGACGGTTTCGAAGCACGCAAAATCCAGAACAAACTTTCGCTCCGAGCTTCGGTGACCGGCGAGTTCTACATGGATGACGTCAAAGTCCCCGAGTCCATGCGACTTCCAGACGCTGTCAGCATCGGTGCACCGTTGAGTTGTTTGAGCGAAGCTCGGTACGGCATAGCGTTCGGGGCAGTCGGGGTCACCCGCGATTGTTACAACGCAGCTCTCGACTACCAGCAGGAACGCCCCCAGTTCGGCAAACCGCTGTCAAGTTTCCAGATCAACCAAATCAAATTTGCTGACATGTTGACCGAAATGACAAACGCCAATCTGCAGGCCATGAGCCTCGGACGACTCAAGGAAGATCACAGCATTCGTCCGTATCACATCTCGATGGCAAAACGACACAACTGTCGAGTCGCCATTGACGCAGCGCGAACCGCGCGAGCAATGATGGGAGCGAACGGTGTGAGTACCGAATACAGCCCCATGCGACACGCCAACAATATGGAGTCAGTCATGACCTATGAAGGCACAGAAGAAATCCACGGCTTAATCCTCGGCCAAGAGATCACGGGGATACCGTCGTTCCGATGACCGATTTTGACCTCAACGAAGTAGACCGCCTACTCACAACAACCAAGCAGGTTCGCAAACGACTGGACCTGGAGACGGACGTCCCGGTGGACCTGCTTTTAGATTGCATCGAGGTCGCTGGACATGCCCCAGTCGGCGGAAACCTGGAACGGAACCGATGGATCATCGTTACCGATCCTGAACTGAAAGCAGAAATAGCCCATTACTACGCCGAAGTGGGACGCCCCTACCTGTCAGCGAGCTCTGGCATTCGCACCGATGATCGGACGAACCGAGTTATTGATTCTTCGATTCATCTGATCGACCATTTGCATGAAGTCCCGGCTTTAGTGATTCCTTTGCGGCTTGATCGGCCACCGTCGGGCGAGAATGAAGAAGGTTCAGCCGGAGGCTGGTGGGGATCGGTTCTGCCGGGAGTGTGGAGCTTCCAACTCGCCGCGAGAGCCCGTGGCCTCGGATCGACGTGGACAACCTTTCACCTTGCACATGAAGCAAAAATCGCTGAACTTCTTGGAATCCCCGAGACGGTCAGCCAGTGCGCGTTGTTGCCGGTCGCCTTTTACACCGGTGATTCCTTCCACCCTGCGCCACGAAGATCTGTCGACGAAGTGACGTACCTCAACAGTTGGAAACAACCTGTCCGATAAATCCTTAACCGTCAACATCCGACCGTTACGGTTCATCCGTTTCGCATTTCGTCAGATACTGGAGATGTGACCATCGGAGCCAACTCGAACATCGTCCGAGAAACATTGGTGAGTTATGTTCAGCCGTATTCGTTCCGACAACTGCTTGATCATCTAGCACCACGAACAACACCGGGCGTCGAACGCGTTGAAGGCAACATCTATTCGCGGGTCACCGTTCACGCTGGAATCCCAAGAGTTCTCCAAGTCGAAGACGCCAATGATGGTCGACATCTACGAATCACAGCGACGTCACGAAGCGACGACAACCTCATGGACGACCTTGACTGTCTTCGTTACCTATTCGCTGTCGATGAAGATCCTTCCTTCGCGGTTGCGCACCTTTCCCAGGACCCATTTATTGGCCGTTTGGTAGCGCAACGTCCTTGGGTTCGGGTTCCGAGGTGTTGGGATCGGTTCGAAACATCAATTCGTATCATCATCGGACAACAAATTTCTGTGGCAGCTGCGACCACCATTAGCGGGCGAATAGCGGCCAGCTTGGGGCAGCAGGTCTCAACCGGATCGGACCTGAACCGAATTTTCCCTTCCCCTGAAGTTCTCGCGAACGCCGACCTCAACGACATCGGACTCACTGAACGGAGGAAAGCGACATTACAAAACTTCTCGCGCGCAGTAACAAACGGCACGATTGACCTGAGCTTGTCAGAAGACCTAGACGAGATGGAGAAACATTGGTGCACTCTGTCCGGGATAGGACCATGGACTGCCCAGGTCGCAGCTATGCGAGTACTTGGACATGATGACGCCATGCCGTCATCTGATCTGGGGGTACTTCGAGCCGTGAACAGACTTGTGAACCAAGATCTCGATCCAAAGCAATTGGAGAACCAATCTAGAATTTGGAGGCCGTTCCGTTCATGGGCCGCTCAACATCTGTGGCAAGCACCCGAAGTTCTTAGGAGTGCCTGATGAGTGCACCTCATCTATTCCAGAAATTACCAACTCCGGTAGGGAATCTCACCCTTGTCGCCACCCAGGTCGGACTTCGCGCCGTCTTATGGCCCGACGACGACAGTCGGGTATCTCTCCCGACGGAGCTAACCGCGTCACCGACCGACCCTGTTCTGACCAAAACTGCATTTCAACTACAGCAGTACTTCGCTAAGGAAAGAACCGCTTTTGATATACCCCTTGATTTGCATGGAACCGATTTCCAACGAGCCGCATGGCAAGCTCTTGCAACGATCCCCTACGGCGAGACCTGGACATATAAGCAACAAGCTGAACATCTTGGGCGCCCTCGAGCGGTACGAGCCATCGGCGCCGCCAACGGGAAAAACCCAATTTCTATCGTGCTGCCCTGTCACCGGGTAATCGGAACCAATGGGTCTCTCACAGGTTTTGCCGGTGGGTTAGAAGCAAAAAAGTATTTGCTACTTCTTGAGGGAGCTATCTCAACCGAACAGGGTTAAGTCGGTTCTTGGTCCTCTGTGTCTTCTGTCGGCGACACAATTTCCGCGGCTTCTTCGGGGACGGAAATCTCACTGGGACTTCCTTCAACCAATGGTTCCTCAGATAGTTCGGCACTAGTCGCGTCAGAATTGGTTAAACGCGTCCATTCATCAGCTGCCGTCCGATACTCCTCCTCTGCGGCTGCTTTATCTTCTGGAGTCGTTTCCTGCTCCATCAACTCTTTGAGTTTCTGGGCAGCCGCATCGCGACGCTTCTCAGCTTTAGCGATGGCTTTCGCCTCTTTGTCCAACTGCCGGCTCGTGGTGACGCCACTGTTGAACTGAGCCAACGCCGCAGCCAGATCATTATTGGTGGAGGTTTGAGAATCTTTCCCATTCATAGGATGCGAGCTTTCCACATTGGTGAGGGACGAAGGTACTTCTGGTAATAGTTGAACGCTGGTGCGCGAGGAGGGACTTGAACCCTCACACCCTTGCGGGCACAGGCACCTGAAGCCTGCGCGTCTGCCAGTTCCGCCACTCGCGCTGATTAGAAAGGCCAAGGCTAGCCGCACAATAAGTTTCTTCCGCAGCCTCAAGCTTTCGCGTTCGAGCTAGGCGACCCCTTCGTCAGGGTAGGCGGTCGTACACTCGTGTCACGATGGGTTTCCAAGGCATATCCAACAAAATACGCGGCGCTTCTTCGCGCGTCTTTCGGACTGCCATCAGTCCTATGACGCTTGGGCGAAAAGTGAACCGTCTCCTCCAAAAGGAGCAGACAACTGACACGCACGGCCACCCCATCATTCCCAATCATTTGATCGTTGCTTTTTCCCAAAAAGATCGAAACCGCTATAGCGGGGCGGAGGAAACATTGCGACGTCAACTGGTGGAAGTGGCGCACAACTATGCCCGGTCAAAGGGTTACGGATTCACGGGGCCCCTATCTATTGACTTTGCTACAAATCCAAGTTTCCGAAGCGGGCGGTGTGACGTTTCGGGCGAGTTTCGAGATGCGCCTATTGGCGATGAAGCGGTTCTAATAACCTCAGATGGGATCAGAATCTCTATAACGACGCCACAGAGACTCGGACGCAACGACGACTGTGGGGTTGTGTTAGCCGGATCAAATGTCAGTCGTCACCACGCTGAGATTAGAGCAGACCAACATGGGCTGTTCATTGTTGACCTGGGCTCTACTAACGGGACTTTGGTCAACGGCATAGCAGTCGACAACCACCGCTTGTTGCATGCAGACATCGTGACGATCGGTGATCATCAGTTACGAGTTGAGGTGGTCTGATGTCACCTCAACTCGTGAGACTTTTAACGATCCTTCTCTTGGTCCTCATACATCTTTTCTTGTTCCGCGTGATACGAGCTATTTGGGTGGGGATAAAGCCCACTCGTGAAACTCGTTCTTATCGAAATCGATTCATCCGAAATGACAGGCCCGCGAGTGTTCTCATCGTTCGAACTCCCGAAACGCTAAGCGGTCAACGACATGAGCTCGGCATCGAGATAACCGTCGGCCGTGCAGCGACCTGTGACGTCACCATCGATGACAGCTACGCCAGCCAAATCCACGCACGAATTTTTCGACGTGAAGGCGACCACGTTTTGGAGGATCTAGGTTCCACCAATGGCACATACCTGAATCGAGAAAAGGTGTCCTCGGCTACAACGCTCCGCACGGGTGACCATCTCCAAATCGGTTCAACCGTTTTTGAGGTTATGTCGTGAACGTCTCACCTACGCGTAGATTACGGCTCTCTTGGGGAGGGGCTACAGATCAAGGTCGCATCCGGGCAAACAACCAGGACGCCATGTACGCGGACTCAGGACTGTTCGTTGTTGCTGATGGGATGGGCGGCCATCAAGGCGGCGAAGTGGCAGCGAACCTGGCTGTTCGCACTGTCGCTAAGGCTGACCGAGAAAGTCTTGCCCAACTTCGGGACGGGATAATCGAAGCCAATCGAGTAGTTCACGAGACTGCTATCGAACAACCCGAGCTTCACGGAATGGGCACAACATTGACCGCGCTCGCAGTGAGTCGAGAAGCTGAGAGCCCTCAGTTCGTCATCCTCAATGTTGGTGATTCGAGGGTCTACCGCCACCGAGCCGGCCAGTTGGAACAGTTGACCGAGGACCACAGTTATGTCGCAGAGTTGATGCGTCGCGGTGAACTCGACGAAGACGCCGCGGCGGTTCATCCCTACCGAAACATGTTGACACGTGCCATCGGGGTACACGCAGAGGTCGAAATCGACGAGTGGCTTCTCGACCCGGTTGCTGGTGATCGATTCATATTGTGCAGCGACGGCGTTACCAACGAACTTGACGACAGCGAAATAGCGGAACAATTGGCACTCGAACAGGATCCAAGCGCTACCGCCAAAGCCCTAGTTGGTTTAGCGAACGACCGCGGCGGGAGGGACAATTCAACGGTCCTGATAGTCGACGTCCGCGTCGAACTTGTCGACTCCACCGACGAGGATCTTCCCGAAGAGGACGACGAGTCTCAGAGCCCAATTCTTGCACCACCGGATCAACCAAATCTCCCCGAAAGTGACGGCGAAGAACCGTCTGTTGAACAAAGTCGTTCATCGACCATAAAGCAGCGAAGTTGGCTGTATGACCGTGTCCATATAACGCTCGGAACCCTCATTATTTCTATGGTGCTGTTGGTCACTAGCGTCGCGATGGTTACGACTATCGGGTGGTATGCGCGTTCTGGGTATCACGTCGGCGTTGTCGCTAATCACGTTGTCATCCAAAAGGGCCGGATCGGTGGGCTTCTCTGGTTTGAACCAACCCTCCAGCAATGGACAGAAATTCAAACTGTCCAACTGACTGATCAAGATCTCCGACGCTTATCTGACGGTGAACAGATGTCCGACCTCGCAGAGGCACAAGATTTTGTGGCAAATCTCCGAACTCGGCTGGTCGAAGCTGAGAGCGGGAGCTGAGGTGAACAACCAACGAATAGTTGAATTGACTCTCCTGTTGCTCGCTGCTTTCATCACGCTTGCAACAGTTGCGATCGCAGCTGTCGCTGAGGGTGCGAGGATCCAGTGGTCCGTGATCCCCTATCTAGCTGTCCTGCTGTTGTTGTGGGGTATCAGCCATCTGTCGCTCAGAAAATGGGCACCGACCGCTAACGGGTTGCTCTTCCCAATCGCGGCGTTGTTGCAAGGGCTGGGGGTTGCATTCGTTCTCAGAATTAACCCGGACTTGCTGTTGCGTCATCTTGTTTGGAGCCTGTTGGCAACTGTTGGCTTTATCGCTGTGTTGGCGGGTCTGCGCGATTTGAACCAGCTAAGAAAACTCCAAACACCACTGGGGCTCATCGGTGTGGCGTGCATTTCGATTTCTGTAGTTCTGAAAATGAGTGGCGGCGAAGTTAACTCCTCCCCATCGTTTCAGTTTGGTTCTGTGGCGATCGAGCCAAGTCACCTGGGCATTCTGTGTTTGGTCATCTTTTTTGGATCTTGGCTAGCAAGTTACCGTTCACGCAATACTGCCGAATATTTGGGTCAAGCGGATCGCCTAGATGGTGATCCGTCTCGTTTCATTCCCCTCATTGGGGCTTGGTTAATTACTTCGGTGGTGGTGATCTTCCAAAGCAACTTGAGTTCAGCGTTTGTCCTCGTGGCCATATTTCTGTCGATGTGGTGGGTGGCGGTCGGACGTCCGATCGATCTGCTGTTCTTTTTGGTCGCAGTGGTTAGTTCGGTTCTTCTAGCCGCTGGCAGTGTTCCCGAGCTCCAAGACCGTTTTGATGCGTGGGCTGACCCATGGTCTAATTCTCAGTTCGGTGAAGCCATTAGCCGTTCGTCATTCGCTCTTGCTGGTGGTGGCCTGACTGGGACCGGGCCTGGAGAAGGTTCTGCTGACTGGGTTACTGGAGCAACAGATCAATTCGCATTCGTCCCAATAGCAGAAGAGCTCGGCTTCATGGGTGGTGCTGCAGTGCTATCAAGCTATTTGCTACTCGCTGGTGTCGGTTTACGTTTGGCTACCGCTGCTCGCAAAGAATTTGAAAGCCTTCTAGCTATCGGGATCGCAATTTTTTTCGGTAGTCAGGCCTGGGCGGCTATTGCCATACCGCTTCGCTTTCTCCCACCTAACGACCTTTCATTGCCTTTTGTTGCTTCCAACGGATCAGCTGTGTTCACCTGCAGTATTGCGTTAGCTCTTCTGCTGAGAGTCTCCGAAACTGTTCCTGTCATCCCTGACCGAACTCAAATTCTCCCTCGTATTGCCTTTAAGTCCCAGGGCACAGCATGACTCGTCGCTTGGTCCACGTGGGAATAGCTTTCCTTGTCATATATGGCCTTTTATTTTTCCGCCTCGAGATGGTCCAAATTGTTGGGGCAGGTGATCTGAGAGAACACCCACAAAACACGCGCGAGATCACGCTTGATTTCGATGCTCCAAGAGGTGCGATAACGACCGCTGATGGCGAGACGATTGCTCAAACCGTCGCCGTAAGCGGCGCACGTAACCGGTTACGACAATACCCCTATGGCTCGTTGTACTCCCATGTTGTTGGCTTCATCTCTGCAGAACACGGAGGAGCCGGGATCGAGCGGAGCCACAACGATTTCTTGGCTGGTAACGACTTGTCGGTTCGCATACAGGACAACCGTGATCTATTTGTTGACCAGGCCCGTACAGGACAGCTCGAACTGTCTATCAGGCATGATGTGCAATTGGTTACAAGAGCAGCCATGGCCGGCCATCTCGGCGCCGCTGTCGTCCTGGAACCAACAACTGGCTCCGTTTGGGGCATGTGGAGCACCCCAAACTTCGATCCGAACCACCTGTCATCTCATGATCTTCAAGCAGCAACAATCGACTTCAAAGCATTGGATTCTGACAGTGGACGGCCTTTAACTAGTCGAGTTGAGCATCACGGTATTGAGATCGGTTCACTTTTCACGATTATCACCGCTGCTGCCGCTATCGAAAACAACCTCCACGATCTTTCGGTCTCTGCAACCACTTCATTTCCGGCTAGTAAAGGTTCCCCAGCTATTACGAACCGAGACGGGAGTGCGTGCGGTGGAACCATCAAATCTTTGATGGTCGATGCTTGTGCCTCTGGATGGGCAGCTATCGGTCAGGAGATCGGACGCGAAGCGATGCATGATATTTCAAGTCGTTTCGGGCTAGTCGAAGGGGACCCTTTAAGAACAGAGAATGCTCTGCGAGGAGATCTCAATCCAACAACTCTAAGTCCGTCAGCGGCCCACGCGGCAGTCGGAACCGCTATGGAAGCCACACCGCTTCAGGTAGCACATCTCTTCGCGACCATCGCCAACAACGGGAGCCGTATCCAACCTCGATTGGTCGAACGGGTTCTCGCTCACGACGGGTCCGTTATCCACAATTTCGGACCAAATGTAGTGAATCAGTCAGTCTCGAAAGAGACTGCGGCAAAGCTGCTTGAATTGCTGTCAGAAAACGTCAGGACCGGAAGGGCGCAAGGTCTCGCGCTTAGCGATGTTGCTGTGGCAGGCATGTCAGCTTCGAGATTTTCTGGAAGCAACCATCTTTGGATGGTCGCATTAGCGCCGGTGACACGTCCAGAGGTCGTTGTTGCGGTACTTCTGGAGGGTGATGGCTCTGACGATCAAGAGACCGCCGAAGCCACCGTTGCAGCAATTACCAGAAGAATCACCGAGGCCGTTCTACGCCTCTCCAACTCTAACCTAGGGGGTTCCTAGTGGTACCCCCAGAAACGCCGATGTCCGAGAACGACCGACCTATTTTCAGCGGAAGATATGAGTTATACCGGCGCATCGCGCGCGGTGGTATGGCCGAAGTCTTTTTGGGCAGGGACAAACTTCTGGATCGGCCCGTCGCTGTCAAAGTCTTGTTCCCGGAGTACGCGACGGACCCTTCTTTCGTCGAACGGTTTCGTAGGGAAGCACAAGCCGCTGCGAACCTAAATCAACCAAATGTGGTCGGTGTTTACGACTGGGGTCAAGAAGCAGGCACTTACTACATCGTCATGGAGTACGTCGAAGGTCGAAGCCTGGCAGAAATCATTAGGGCTGAGGGTCCCCTCCACCCGGACCGCGCTGCTGACATAGCCATCGACATAGCGGCAGCATTGGCCTTCGCTCACCGCAATGGAGTTGTTCATCGCGATGTAAAACCGGGGAATGTTTTGGTCACCACCGGCGGTCAGGTCAAAGTTACTGATTTCGGGATCGCTCGAGCGTTAACAGGGAACACGTCGGACAACTTGACCCAAACCGGTTCGGTAATGGGCACAGCTACCTATCTCTCCCCTGAGCAGGCACAAGGACAGCCCGCTGACCCGAGAAGCGACGTCTATTCACTATCGGTGGTTCTCTACGAAATGCTTACCGCTGGCCCTCCATTTACCGGCGATACCCCAGTATCTATTGCCTATAAACATGTGCAGGAGGCACCGAATCCTCCATCACAATTCAATGCCGATGTTCCTCCTGCATTGGAAGCAATCTGTCTTCTGGGGTTAACGAAAGACCCTGACGACCGCTATGCGTCTGCGGATGACTTACGCGGTGACTTACGACGCTTCCGCACAGGCCAACAAGTTCTCGCAACCCAACAGGGCGGTCATGTCTCAGCAACGACCGTGCAAACACGCGTCACTCCCTCACCCGGCACTCGTCCCGCCCCACAAACACCAGTTCAACCATCAGATGAAACTCGTTCAACGACGGCACCGAAGGAAACTGCTGCGAACCGGTCATCTTCGGACAAGACCCGAGTGTGGGCCACTTTGTTAGTTGTTTTGCTAATAGTGGTGGCGGGTTTGGTCTATTTGCTGGTCAACGGTTTTGACCCGGGAGGAAATGATAACGACCCTGAGATAGCCGGCCAAACAGACAACAGGCTGCGGGTGCCGTCAGTTGTTGGACTTGACTGGCAAGAGGCAGAGAACGAACTACGAGATGGCGGATTTGAACAAATAACCATCGAATTTCAAGAACGCCAAGACGTGCCCGCCAACCAGATCTTTCAGCAAGACCCGCGCGCCGGTCTGCTCCTCGCAGAACCCAACGACCCTGACAACCCAATACGGCTATTCGCTTCAAAGGGGCTCACCGTTGTCCGAATTCCTGCAGTGCAACGAATGGACTTTCTTGAAGCGGAAGAAATTCTTGTCGCTGCAGGCTTTACGGTCGAGCGAATTGAACAACAGAGCGATGATTACGCCCGAAATGTCGTAATTGATCAAAGCGTTCCCAGCACAGAAGAACGTCCTCAAGGAACTGTCATTACGTTGACAGTCTCTGTAGGCCGAGGAGAAGTACAAGTGCCTTCAGTGGAGGGACTATCCATTTCGGATGCCCGTGTCGTTCTGGCTCGTGAGGGGTTACTCGAAGAGGTGGTGATGGAAAATTCTTTGGAGTTTCCAGTTAACACCGTGATTCGTTCCGAACCAGGCTTCGGTCGTTCTGCCGAACGGGAGAGCGTAGTGCGTTTAGTGGTTTCGCTAGGTCCAGCGACGGGCCAAGTTCCATCACTTGAGATCCTTGGCACCACAGATGCTGCACAGGTCGAGGTTGCTCTGAAGAATCTTGGTTACGAAGTCAAGCGAGTTGAACAAATATTGGGTGTTGGAAACCCGTTGATCGGACAGGTGATCAGCATCGATCCTTCTCCAGGAACGGACCTTTTGTTGGGTTCCGAGGTAATCCTGGTTGTTGGCACCGGCCAAGGAAGCCCTGGCACCGGTTCCAACCCTGGCAGCAGTTTCGTGACGGTAGAACCGGGTAACTAAAGCCACAGCATCCCAGCAATTGGCGTTAAATCATCTCCATGATCAGTGGTCGATGCAGTTTCTCCCTCTATCCTCGGTCGTCATGGCCAGGCCAAAGAAAACAAGCCGTTTGACCCCCAAGGGCACACGCCCCGAAGGAATTGTTTCTGAAGAGACGCTCTCGGGCGATCTACCCCCAAGTCCGGCGTGGTTCGGGTGGTTGATTCTGGCCTTTTTGTTGGTTGGTGTCGCAGTCATCTTTTCGAACTACATGAGTTGGCTTCCCGGAAGCCC
>JAYZKK010000004.1:0-30400 GCA_036163555.1 Actinomycetota bacterium | reverse complement strand
CAGAGAACTTCCTTGTCGACCTTCAACCGCTGCTTACACACCCACTCGAAACCGGTGACTTCGAAATTGATGAGTTCATCATGCAAGACAGTCTCTTCTGATGAATCAAGAAGACCCAAAAAAGTTTGGTCTCTATATTCATGTCCCGTTTTGTTCGCGTCGTTGTGACTACTGCTCATTTGCCACCTGGACCGACCGAGAACATTTGATCGACCAATACCTGACGGCGTGTAAGACCCAAGCAATGAAGTGGGCCCCCGAGTTGCCCGTGATCACATCGATCTTCATCGGTGGAGGAACACCCAACCTCGTCCCAGCAGAGCTATTGATGAATGTTGTCGCGGAACTCCCGATAGCTACCGACAGTGAATTCACCGTTGAATGCAACCCAGACCTAGTCAGTGGCGACCAGCTCGAAACCTATGTGCATGCCGGAGTCAACCGAATCAGCCTCGGTGTTCAATCCATGGTTCCTCACGTCCTTGCTTCGCTGGGCCGAGAACATGACCCAAAAAATGTGCAATCAGCAGTCAAGAAAATTCGATCTGCCGGAATAACCAACATCAACTTTGATCTCATCTACGGAGCGCAAGGAGAAACCAACGAAGACTGGCGAGTGAGCCTAGATAAAGCTCTATCGCTGGAACCAACTCACTTCAGCACGTATGCGTTAACTGTTGAACCGGGAACCCCGCTAGCAACCGATATTGAGAGACATCCTGATGATGATGACCAAGCCGACAAATACATTGAAGCGGATCGCCTTCTAACAGCTGTCGGATATTCCAATTACGAGATTTCAAACTGGGCTCACCCTGATAAAGAGTCGCGACACAACCTGCTTTATTGGAACCAAGGAGAATATTTGGGTCTCGGTGTCGCAGCGCATAGCCATATCGGTCACAAAAGATTTTGGAGTGTCCGAACACCTGAGCGGTTCATAAGCGCAATCTCAAAAAATTCTTCGGTGGAAGCAGGTTCAGAAAAGTTGGATGTCGATGGGTGGGCACTTGAAGGACGGCAACTTGCTTTGCGAACGAGCAGTGGTGTTCCCCAGGAATTCGTTCCGCACGAAGTTCGACACCTGACCGAACCAGCTGATCTCGACGGCAATCTGAAACTGACCGCGGAAGGAAGGCTCCTCGCCAATGAAGTAGCTGTCAGGCTGCGTTGATAGCTGGATAGAAGATTGGTGGTCTCCCACTGGTTTTGTCTGCCGATGTAGGGTTGTCGGTTACGGCCCCAAAAAACATTCAGTGATGTTGAATGGCATCTGTGAGAGGATCCTGATGGTTCGCAAGTCCCGGTTTCTACGTACGACAGCTGTAGCAGTTCTAGCTACGAGTCTCTTAGCGATTTCTTGTGGAGGAGGCGACGATGATGACGTATCACCAGACGAGGAAGATGAAATTCAGCTAACTGTGGAAGCCGCTGCAGAGGGATCAGTCGACCTATCCAAAGTTGAAAGTCAACTGAGCGAAGTTCTTGCCGAGGTGAAATCGCTGAAGTCTTACTTCAACGAAAACGAAGACGGAAGCGTTTCTTTCACCCCTGCAACTATCCCGGAAGTGAAGAAGGATCGAACCTATGGATTCGCGTTCCCACTGCCGTCGACAATCGAACCCACCTATACCGGAATCACGGCCGATGAAGCCACCAGTCAAGAAGGAACGCTGCTGGCATCCGCAGGCGGAGTAAGCGTCCTATTGCTGTGGAGAACTGATGAAGAACCCTTGACACCAGGTGAGTCAGTCATCGGATCCTTCGAAGTGTTACAGCAAAGTACCGGTCTAGCGTTCGCCCTAGCGGGATCGGGGCAAGAAGGCTTCAACGTTGACGATCAAACGGCCTCCTATGCGACCTTCGCTGCGACAGAGGACGACCAACTTATAGGTGTTGCCCTAATAGCCGGCTGGACCTGCGGTAACAGTGGAAGGTCCTTTGCGCTTACGGTCAGCGGCACCGATCAAGCAGCGGTCACTGATTCCTTCTTCGCGCTGGCCGCGGGTTTCGAATGCGGAAAGAAGTAACTGGTTTGATGAAACCCCGTCGAGTTTTAGCGAGTTTGCTGGCAGCAGCTTTCCTGACTTTGCCGACGTCTGTCGCCTCAGCTGACAACCATTTTCAGCCACCTCCGCCACCTCCGGGAGACGGTGGTGGTGGCAACGACTTCGGTGGCGGTGGCGGTGGTAACGACTTCGGTGGCGGTGGTGGTAACGACTTCGGCGGCGGTGGTCCCGGTGATGGTGATCCTCCCGGTGGTGACTTCGGCGGCGGTGGTCCCGGTGATGGTGATCCTCCCGGTGGTGACTTCGGCGGCGGTGGTCCTGGTGACGATGATGGTTACAGGGTCCCTGGTGGAGATGGGGATCACGGTGGTCCCGGTGACGATGATGGTTACAGGGTCCCTGGTGGGGACAATGATTACCGACCTCCGCCCGCAGACGGTGAAGACGGTTGGCAACCCCCCAGCGGAGATGGGGATCACGGCGGTCCCGGTGACGATGACGGATACAGGGTCCCTGGTGGCGAGGGCGACCAAGGTGGGCCAATGTCTGATGATGAGATGTTTGGTCGCTTCTTTGGTCCTGGTCCTGGTGGGCAGGGTGACTGGGATGATGATGGTTGGGTGCCACCGACGGGTGATGATGACTCGTGGCTGCCTCCGGTGGGTGATGGTGAAGATTTTGATCGTGATGAGATGTTCAAAGCGTTTGGTTTCGATGATGACGCTCCTCAATTCGGTCCGGGTGATGATGATGACCATCGTGGTTTCATGCCCATTGAGGGGCAGGGCCCAGACGGTGATGAGGGTGGTTTAAACCAGTTCTTCATGCGTGGTCCTCCTACCGGGGACGAAGGGGACTGGGATGATGATGGTCAGGGTCCTATGCCGGGGGGAGCTAAAGGGTTCTTCTTCTCGGCTATGCCGGGAATGGATGACGAGTACGAGGGTCCGTTATCTGATGATGAGATGTTTGGTGGCTTCTTTGGTCCTGGTCCTGGTGGGCAGGGTGACTGGGATGATGATGGTTGGGTGCCACCGACGGGTGATGATGATTCGTGGTTGCCTCCGGTGGGTGATGGTGAAGATTTTGATCGTGATGAGATGTTCAAAGCGTTTGGTTTCGATGATGACGCTCCTCAATTCGGTCCGGGTGATGATGACCATCGTGGTTTCATGCAGTGGGACGATGAGGGTGGTTTCGAAGGCCCAGACGGTGATGAGGGTGGTTTAAACCAGTTCTTCATGGCTGGACCTGATGGCGTTCCCGATGATGATGGTCAGGGTCCTATGCCGGGGGGAGCTAAAGATTTCTTCTTCAAGACGGATCCAGTTTCAGACTCGATAGAAGAGGCCGATGATTCGGGCTCGGCGCTTGGAAACAGCCAACAAATTCAGGCACCAGCTCAGAAACAAGATTTCTTTAATCCGGGTGAGACCGACGCCCCGGCTGAAGAGGAAGTACCGAAGACTGGTTTTTTCAAACCCGAAGCTGAACCGAAAGAAGAGAGCGAGCCATCGGCAGCCGCATTTTTCGCCAATAGTGCAACATCATCATCTTCCACTAACTCTGCCCCGCGGCCAAGCTTCTTTAATCCTGGTGGTGTAAGCAACTTGTTTACCGGCGGATCTAGCAATAATGAGGTTCGAGAAGACTCTGAATTGACTCGCGATGATGACCGAGAGTTTGAACCAAACAATGACTCAGACGGTCAGGGTCAGTCACGGGACGATCGGAACGATGAGGATAGGGCTGAAGCCCCGTAATCGGTTGCGAGAAGTCGAGGAGGACAGCAGTGCTACGGAGTGTTTTGTGACACACGGGCTGGGCGTAACCTGATCGAATGGTTGATCCGGTAGATGGTTGGTTGTCAAGCAAGGAAGCGGCTCACCGAATTGGTGTCACGCAACGCACGTTGTATCGGTTTATCGATGAGGACCGTCTTCCTGCCTATCGACTCGGACGGGTCATACGATTAAAAGCCCTCGACGTGGAAGCATTTATTGAAGCTGGCCGTATCCGGCCAGGATCTCTTAAGCACCTTTATCCCGAGTCGAAGAAACCTTCCGACAGTGTCTGATCCGGAACGTCCCACAATCGGTCCAAGATTCATCCTGGATCCCGACTGGGATGAAATGCCACACCCACGTGGCGTGATCAGTGGTTTGGCGAAACTTCTGGGCATCGGATTCTTGGGCTCGGTAATAGCGTGGCAAATTTTCAGTGCACTTTCCGAAGCAGCGGGATACGAAAGCATCCTTGAATCCGAATTGGAACAGTGGACGGTCAGCGAGCAGCTGATTCTGATCGTGTTGATCGCGCCGCTCCTCGAGGAAACCATCTATCGACTTCCGTTGCAGCGCCGGTTCCGTCCTGGATTGGTTTCACTTTCATTGGCGATAGGTGCCTTGTTCTTTGCAGGAGCGGGCAGCGTTGCCTTTTGGGCGATCCTGGCTTTAGCCGCAGCTGTCGGTGTGATTGTTTTCAATTCAAATATTTGTGAGGCAGTTCAACAAAAATGGTCGGCGAACCCGCGAGTACCAATCTGGTTCGCCACATTTATTTTCGGCTTAATCCACATTGTGAATTTCGATGTTGAATGGTCAATTTTTGCGGTCCTAGTGGCGCCGTTAGTAGTAAGTCCACAAATCTGGTTGGGGCTTATGTTCACCATTGCAAGAGTCCGCTACGGGTGGTGGGCCGGCCTGGTTCTCCACGCCACCCATAATGGACTGATTTGGTCAATCAGCGGTCTGGCGGGCTAAGTCAAATTCCCGAGCAGGAAGTCGTTCTTCTCCCTCAATGTCTAGGCGAGGGACCCACCCAAGTTTCCTAGGAAACCACCAGTTAGCGTCTCCCATTAGCTTCATAGATGCCGGAACCAGCACGACGCGAACAATTGTCGCGTCAACAAATATCGCGGTCGCTAATCCGAGCCCCATCATCTTCATAATCGGATCAGGGTTAGCCACGAACCCTAGAAACACTGAGATCATGATGAGCGCAGCGGACGTGATCACTCGTGCGGTGTTAGAGATCCCGGAGATCACACTTTGAGAATTATTTCGACTAAGTAAGTACTCCTCTTTGACACGGCTGAGCAGGAAAACTTCGTAGTCCATTGAGAGACCAAAAAGGACGGCGAACATAAACATCGGTATGAAGGAAACAATCGGTACGGCCTCGTCTAGCCCGATCAGGCTTCGGCCCCACCCCCATTGGAAAACCATTACCAGGACGCCATACGCGGAGCCGATAGATAACAAGTTGAGGAACGCAGCCTTAATAGGGACCAAGATCGACCTAAACACCAGCATCAATAACACGAAGCTGAGGGCGATGACTCCAGCAATGAATATAGGTAACCGACTTTGCACGCGGTCAGAGACATCAGCAAACGAAGCAGTTGAACCGCCCACATGTGCCTGGGCCTCGTCGTTGAGAGCCGAAGCAAATATTGGTCCCCTAATCCGATTCAACAAATCAACGGTTTCAGGGTCTTGTGGCGCCGTAGTCGGGAACACAAGAATCGTCGCTGCTTCACCCACAGGGCTTTGCTCCGGGGCTTGAACGAACGCCACCCCAGTATCGTTTTTGAGAGCTGTAGCTAGCGACATGATTTCTTGATCGGTTACCTTCGATGTGTCAACCGCTACCAACAGAGGTCCGCTGAAGCCGGGACCGAAACCTTCCGTGAGCAAATCGTAGGCTTGACGCGAAGTGCGTTCTTCAGGCATGTTGCCTTGGTCAGGGAAACCAAGCTCCAGGTCAAGTACCGGAGCTGCTAGTGCCACCAGTAGAACAAGAGTGGACAGCATGTACGGCCAGGCATGTTTGGCGACGTGGTCACCCCAACGTTGCCATCGACCTGTAGTCGTGACGCGTTCAATTGTTGGTTTTGAACGAGTTCGTTTGGGGTTGACGCGATGTCCAGCCCAACCGAGCAGGGCAGGCAGGATTGTTAGGGATGCGAGCACCATGAGTGCGACGACAATTGAGACTGCGACCGCCGCCGCCGTCATGAAAGGAAGTCCGGCCATAGCTAGACCGAGAATTGCTATGACGACAGTCCCCCCAGCGAAGATCACGGAGAGCCCAGCGGTCGCGTTTGCTCTTCCGGCTGCGTCCTCGACTGTGAGACCGTCAGCTAGACCTTCACGAAACCTGGTCACAATGAACAACGCGTAATCGATGCCCACCCCGAGTCCGATCATTGACGCCATGTTGGGTGTCCACTCAGGGACGTCCATACCGATAGCGACCAGCCCGATAATTCCACCAATACCGAGTGCTAAACCGAACAGTGCTAACCCGATCGGTAAGCCCATAGCGACGATGCTCCCGAACGCCAGCAAGAGAACCACCACCGCTGAAATCAGGCCCAACATTTCTCCGAGCCCGGTTTCTGGTTGCTCAACAGCGTTGTACAGATCGCCACCAAATTCGATTCGGACAGCTGCCTCTGGCCCGACGGCATTACGACCGGTTTCTTCTAGAGTTTCCAACATCGCGAGAGATGGAATGAAGTCAGGGTTGTAGGCCACACGGAATAAGCCAATGGTTCCCGATGGACTAATCGTTTGACCAGCTACGGGAGGCACTACGACTTCGACTCCGTCAATACCGCTTAGGGCGGCACCGATTGCTTCAATAGCTTGACGTTGCGGTGAGTCACTCAACAGAGACCCAGCTGGGGCTTCGACTACTACTTGAGCGTTGATACCGCCTTCTGCCGGAAATCGATCTGCCAAAAGGTCATAGGCCTCTTGACTATCGAGACCAGGAACGACGAAGCCGTTGGTCATTTCTCCACCAATGGCGCTGTTCAAGCCGATTAAGGCAATTGACGAGATCAGCCACGCCCCAATGGTCCGCCATCGATGACGAACACAGGCGCGACCTAAGCGATATAGGAACACGGACACAGCGTCAGTCTGGTCCATGAAGCTGGAAATAACACGCCCCGCAGGAAGTAATCCGCCCAGATGTTGTTGGTAGATGAGGAACGATCTTTTTAATGACGCACTGTTGATAGAAGGGGTAGCGGTACCCTGCGAATTAGCAACTTTGCCGCCAAAAAGTTGAGATGGGTTTAGGTACAGACATCCACGTGAGCCTTCAGATTTACGACACCATGGAGCGCCAAAAGGTGCAATTCGTCCCTCGAACCGAGGGCGAAGTCGCCATGTACGTGTGTGGGCCAACGGTGTATGACGTCCCACATTTGGGTCACGGGCGAACTGCCCTGACCTACGACGTGATTCGTAGATACCTCGAGTGGACAGGATGGAATGTCATCGTCGCCTCGAATGTCACCGACATCGACGACAAGATCATCAATCGTGCCGAAAGTGAAGGAAGGACAGAACCTGAAGTTGCCGCCGAATTCACCAAGGCCTACGACGAACAGATGGAGCGACTTGGCGTCCTGCCCGCTGAGTCACGACCACATGCCACTCAGTTCATCGAGGGGATGATCGGCATTATCGCCGAGCTTGTGGAGCTAGAAGCGGCCTATGTCGTTGCGGACAAGGGTGTCTACTTTTCAGTTGAAGGTTTACGCGACTACGGCCGTCTCGCTGGTCGAGATTTAGAGCAGCTCCTCGAAGATGCCGGCCAAAGAGTAGATGTAGACACTGAAAAAAGATCCCCACTCGATTTCGCCTTGTGGAAATCAGCGAAAGCTGGAGAACCATCGTGGGAAACACCATGGGGTTCAGGCCGTCCGGGTTGGCACACCGAATGTGTAGCCATGTCATTAAGTGCGTTGGGTCCAGGATTTGATATTCATGGTGGAGGCGATGACCTGCGTTTCCCGCACCACCAAAACGAATGGGCCCAGGTCACCGCTACCGGACAGCCGTTTGCTCGGTATTGGGTGCATAGTGCAATGGTCAACGTGGCTGGAGAAAAAATGTCCAAATCGTTGGGCAATTTCACCAACTTGGCCGAAGCGATCGACACCGCAGGGCCAAGAGCACTCCGGTTACTTGCAATGCAGACCCATTACCGGCGGGCCATGGAAATGGGACGAGAAGCACTGATGGCAGCGTCGACAGCGATCGATCGATTGGATGCTTTTCGACGACGAATGGTTGCCGCTGATATTGATTTAGCGGATGACGAAACAGACTCGACGGCAGTAGCAGCCTTCAAGACGGCGATGGACGACGATTTCGGAACGCCGATCGCATTGGACCACACGTTTAGCCTCGTCCGTGGCGCCAACAGTGCCCTGGATGATGGAGATTTGACCACAGCTGGTCTCCAGGCACGCACCGCACTCATGCTGTTCTCCGTTCTTGGAATTGAGATCGGGTCAGCAGATCAGGTGACTGTTTCAGGGATAGATGACGCTGAGATAGCAACGCTGATTGAACAGCGCAAAGAGGCTCGGGACGGGAAGGATTTCGCGACGGCTGACCAAATCAGAGATCAACTCGCTGACGCTGGAGTAGTACTCGAAGACACGCCTGCTGGTGTGGTTTGGCACCGTACATGACCGACGCTGCCAAGATTCTTTCTCTTGAGCCCCATGGGGCAGACGCATTTGTGGGAGAAAGCCCGGCATACGAATGGGGCCGTATCTACGGCGGGCTTGTCATTGCCCAATCGCTTGGTGCAGCTATGCGAACCGTTGACACTGAAGGACATCATGTTCACTCCCTTCACGCCTACTTTATTTTGGGTGGCGACCCGAACGAACCGGTTCGTTACGAGGTTGACAGACTGAGAAATGGTCGGAGTTTCACAACTAGAAGGGTGGTGGCCAGGCAAAGCGGCGGGGCGATCTTGAATCTGTCCTGCTCGTTTCAACGCGATGAAGACGGACCAGACGTGTCTACATCAGCTATTCCAACTGATGTTAAAGCGCCTGATGAGTCAGAAAAGATCGAGTGGGGGATAGGTATAGATGCTCGGTTGGAGCACGAGTCAACCGACCCGGCCCGGCACCGCGTTTGGGCACGATTTACGGGTCCCTTAGGCGACACCGCAGATGAACACTTCGCGGCATTGGCGTACTTGTCTGACACCAATCCAATGGACGCGGTCGTTAGCGCCCATCCAGCTCAGGCGCTGGTCGCAAACCAGTCACAAGACATGACCTGGGATGACGTCTACATGGCTGCTTCACTCGACCATGCGGTTTGGTTTCATCGAGTTGTTCGAGCCGACGAATGGCTTTTGTTCGATCTCGCACCACATCAGATAAAAGGCACGAGGGGATTGGCCACCGGAGATGTTTTCACCGCGAGCGGTGAACTAGTAGCAACTGTTGCCCAACAGGGCTTAGTTCGTTTGCGGCAGCACAGTGCTTAACTGACACCTTGGCGTTGCAACCAATCTTGGATGAGCCAACCTGCAATTGACATTCCGCCCACTGGGCATGGTGGCAGGTCTGTTGCGTCGAACCATCCGGCTTCGATGATCTCTTCCTCTTGAATAGTGATTTCACCTGACTCATACGTGCAGTGAAAACCACACATCAGTGAATGGGGGAAAGGCCAGGGTTGGCTTCCGAAATAACGGATTTCGCCGACCTTCAAACCGACCTCTTCCATCACTTCTCGCTCGACCGCTTGTTCAAGGCTCTCTCCGGGCTCAACGAAACCTGCGAGAGTGCTGAAGAAACGGCCCGGGAATTGACGACCCCAAGCAAGTAGGGCCTGATCGCCTTTCTCTACGAGGACGATCATGGCCGGACTGAGTCGGGGAAACGCCATGTGTTTGCAGTTCGGGCACACCTTGCCCCGGTCATGTGGGTTTGTTTCAGTAGGCGTTGCGCAACGCCCGCAATAAACATGGGTTCGTTCATAGTTGACTATTTGTTCTGCGCGTCCAGCCACTACCCATTCTTCGTCCGGAATTCGGCCGAACAGCTTTCTGAGATGGACTGGCTCGAGGTCAGCTTCATCAGACGTGTCATGAAGATCGATGGCATAGACCGCAGTGCCATCCAAAAGGCCCAAGAAAAGGTGCGGTGCTTCTATCGGAGCGGCATTGCTTCGGAGCAGTCCGGCGCCAGGTTCGACAAATACTGTGCCTGAGCGGACTGGAACCCAAACGCTTTCCGATTGGTCAAGGTCAGATGGAGGGTTGGGAGCAGGTGTGAACACAGATGCAGTCCATCACAAGTCTGAGCTCATCGCCCGAACTTTGAGGGACTTAGGCAGAGATTGGGCGTTACAGGCGACGCATAACTGTTACGACACGACCGAACACGGCAACTTCTGAGGCTGAAAACACCATTGGTTCAAGCGTCGAATTAGCCGGTAGCAACGTGACAACGTCACCCTTTTTGGTGAATGTTTTGACTGTTCCTTCGTCTCCTGGGATTCCGGCCACCACGATGTCTCCATTTGTTGCAGTGTTCTGACGGTTGACAACCACGAAGTCACCGTCAAGGATCCCAGCTTCGACCATCGAGTCTCCGCGGACTTTGAGCATGAAGAGTTCGCCATCGCCGGTGAAGTCTTCTGGGACCGGTACTAACTCTTCAACGTTTTCTTGTGCCAGAACGTCGGTACCTGCAGCCACTTCACCTATTAACGGCACGTGACGGGTTGGTCGTCGTTCAGCAATGGCACCCGATGATGCATCGAACCGCACTTCGATAGCTCGGGGTTTTGTTGGGTCACGACGTAGGTAACCAGCGGCCTCTAATTGTGCTAGATGGGAATGAACGGTGCTGGGAGAGTTCAACCCGACGGCTGCACCGATTTCGCGGACAGCTGGGGGATACCCACGTTCGCGCATTGTTGTCTCGATGAATTCAAGAATGGCTCGTTGGCGATCAGTGATGGTGTGGTCAGCCATGTCGTGGGTCCTTCTGGTTACGAACATTTGTTCGTTCAGACGGTACCAGTAGGTTTACCCGTAGGCAAACATGTGTTCGATTTTTACTTGACGTCGAACAAATGTTCTGGTTTAGTCGAACAAGTGTTCGTAGGGCTGTTCTTACGGACCGCAAACGGGTGTCACACCCCGGTTACACAATTGAATCGCTGGCCAGTAGGCCACAAGAGGCAAGAAGTTTAAGGAAATACGATGGTTGCAGTACTCAGGGCAGAACTAGAAGAATTCGAGACGGACTACATAGATGACCACCGGGGTCCTCAGTTGCATCTGGTTGCTGGAGTGCCCGAACATCTGCTGCGCGGTGCGGAGATGATGACCAATCGATGTTCATCAGCGACGTACTGGCGTCGTCGACTAACTTGCCTCGCTCTTTTAATGGGTGCGGCGTGGCTGACGGTGAGTGCGTTATCGGGTTCACCTGCAATAGAGCAGCCGTCGGCTGCGCAGCGAACAGTTTTCGAGACAGCGGCTGGAGAAACGTTGGCTGCCGGGCAAATCGTGATCGTGAAACCAGGTGACACTCTGTGGTCTATCGCCCGGCAGCTTCAACCAACTGGCGATCTTCGACCCTTGGTTGATCGAATAGCGAAGATCAACAATGGTCACTCTCTGATTGCGGGACAGGCATTACTACTCCCATGATTCTGGAGGTAGCTAATTATCGTGCCGATCTGGGTTAAGCCGGTCTGGTGTATCTGAGGAATAGGAAATGGTCCTCAGTCAACACGTGCCGCAATTCGAGCTCTTGGATCTGGGGAACGTTGGTCCCTCGGGCTATACCGCGAGATTCGCCGCCCCCAATGAGAGGCGCGACAGTGACAAAAACCTCGTCAACCAAATCCTCGTCGAAGAGCGCTCCGTTCAGAGACGGTCCGCCCTCACACAGCACCCTTTGAGCACCGAGATCGGTCATTTCGTGAAGTGCGTCGGTCAGATTGACAGAGTCGACCCCGCATTGAATCACATCCGCGACCTCAGCAACTCGTTCCAGTCTGCTCGGGTCAGCGTTGGTCGTGGTCGCAACGATGGGGCGTTGAGAAGGTCGACTAAACATCGGCAACGTGAGGTCGAACTCAAGTTGTGCGCTCACTACTGCTATACGAGCGATCGGCCACGCTCCACTGGTGAGACGCCTTGCCTTCGTGCTGACGCTGGTGGAGGGTGGGTTGTAGTTCTCGGCCACTGCTGTGGTGCTACCAACCAAGATGATGTCGGGCAGGGCTCTAACAGCGCTGAAGACGTCTTTGTCACCAGGGCTACCAAGCGGACCAGAAACCCCCTCGACGTCGGTGACCCCGTCAACGGTCGAAATCATGTTGATCATCAGCCACGGTCGGCCAGCCACAAGCGGCCTCTCGTCACGATAAACGTCGTCCAGGTCGACCTCAAGAACAGGAGGAGGAAACAGCCGGTGCACTCCTTGATGTTGACACGGACAAGTGTCCCAAGGGGACACATATGCCGAAATAGACCCAAAGAACCTCATCACCACAATCAGTGGTTCTCCACAGGCATTCACCTCATGCCCTGGCTAGTTATGGCAGACAGATCAACCAACCAGCGTCATGCACTGGTTGGACGCGACATGGGAATCTTCGCGTTTACCCAGTTCACAGGGGTAAGAGACTCCCGCACTGACCTTTCGACAATCTTGGAGGAGTCAGAGTCACCGATGTTGGTTGACCACGCCGAGTGTCGGTCTACTGCCATGTGCAGAACTACCCAAAGAAATCCCCAACTCACCCACAGAAGTATTTTGTTATCCCACTATCGATCCACAAGCGAAAGTTCCTACATTCGTGGATGCGGCGGGTTGGGCGACCAACTAGCGGACGGAGTGCGATGGTCAAACAGGAGACTCTTACCGAGTTTTCTATTTGCATCCACAATGAGGTTCCGAGCTTCGAGGTCAGGGCGAAGCGGAACGACACCCACTCGGTTGGTCTCCAGCCCACCGCAAACTTCCAACCAATTATTCGGCACTTTCGGAGAAAACGATGACCATCATTTCTGACCAACCGGCATCGGTTTCTCCGAACAAGCTCGAACGACACTTCACCGACGACGGATTTGACCCGTATCAGACCGTTGAATGGGAACGCCGCGACGCAAAGCTCACCAATTTCCTTGACGGTTCTGTCAGTTTCGAACAGTTGGATATCGAATTCCCGGTGGAGTGGAGTGCCACTGCATCAAACATCGTTGCCCAAAAATATTTTCGGGGCGCATTAGGCGCTTCGGATAGAGAATCTTCGTTGCGTCAGGTCATCCAACGAGTCACGTCAACGATTCGAACATGGGGTGAGAACGACGGCTACTTCGTCGATGCCGAAGAAGCTGAAACCTTTGAATCAGAACTGGCGTGGTTGTTGCTGCACCAACGCTGTGCTTTCAACAGCCCGGTTTGGTTCAACATAGGGGTCAAGGGTGTCCCACAGCAGGCTTCGGCATGTTTCATTCTCGCCGTTGACGACGACATGGATTCAATCCTCAATTGGTACGCGGAAGAAGGCCGCATCTTTAAAGGCGGATCCGGAGCCGGAGTCAACTTGTCACGCATTCGAGGCTCAGCGGAAGCTCTCCGTGGAGGAGGCGAAGCAAGCGGACCAGTCAGCTTCATGCGAGGAGCTGACGCTTCAGCCGGAACGATCAAAAGCGGTGGCAAAACCCGTCGCGCAGCAAAGATGGTGTTACTGGATGCCGATCACCCCGACGTAGAAGAGTTCATCTGGTGCAAAGCACTTGAGGAACGCAAAGCGAGAGTGCTGGGAGCCGCCGGTTTCGACATGGACCTTGACGGAGCCGATGTCCACTCAGTCCAATATCAAAACGCGAACAATTCGGTTCGACTTAGCGACGAGTTCATGAAAGCAGTCGAACAAGATGAAGAGTGGGAACTCACCGCACGAATCGATGGCGCAGTGATCAGCCGCTGCTCAGCTCGAGCATTGTTTCGTCAGATAGCCGAAGCGGCATGGGAATGCGCTGACCCAGGACTTCAGTTCAGCAGCACTATCAACCAGTGGCACACAGCAGCAAATACCGGACCGATTAGCGCCTCCAACCCGTGCAGCGAATATCTCCACCTCGATAACTCTGCCTGCAATCTCGCAAGTCTCAACCTATTGAAATTTCTTGAAGCCGACGAGAATGACCGATTCGACATCGAAGGCTTCTGTCACGCGGTTCAAGTTGTGTTCATCGCCCAGGACATCTTGGTCGGAAACGCTGACTACCCAACTGAAGCAATAGGTCAAACATCGCGAGATTTTCGTCAACTTGGACTCGGCTACACGAACCTTGGTGCCATGTTGATGGCGTTAGGCCTTCCATACGATTCTGAAGCCGCGCGAGCTTGGACCGGAGCGGTCACAGCTTTGATGAGCGGGCAGGCCTATCTGACCTCAGTTGATCTTGCTCGACGCGTCGGTGCTTTCTCTGGATATGCCTCCAACAGCGAACCCATGCAACAGGTCTTGCGTCGCCACCAACAAGCACTTGCATCTGTCCCACCGTCGGCACCACCTGACCTGATGGCGGCTGCGCACAGTTCATGGGATGACGCCGTAATGGGATGCCAAGATCATGGCATCAGAAACTCTCAGGCGACCGTGATAGCTCCCACAGGAACTATCTCGTTCATGATGGATTGCGACACAACAGGAATTGAACCTGACCTGGGACTCATCAAATTCAAGAAACTGGTCGGCGGCGGAGACCTAACAATCGTTAACCAAACAGTTGGCAGGGCACTTCACCGGCTCGGATATGACGCCGCCCAGATCGCCGACATTGAAGCGCACCTGCTCAACGGTGGTAGCAGTACTGATGCTCCGCATCTACAAGAGGCGGACCTACCAGTATTCGCCTGCTCCATGGGGGACAACGTCATACATCATGAGGGTCATCTTCGCATGATGGCCGCAGCGCAGCCCTTCGTTTCAGGAGCCATATCGAAAACGGTCAACTTGCCAGAAACGGCAACTATTGAAGAAGTTGAGGACTTGCATCTACTGGCCTGGAAACTTGGTTTGAAGGCGGTTGCGATTTACCGAGACAACTGCAAGGTCGGACAACCGTTGTCGACAGTGCGAGACGACGAAAATCTGATCGGTGAAGCTGTAAATGCCGCGATTGTTGAAGCACAATCGATACCAGAACGAGAAAAACTTCCTCGCACCCGCCGGTCGAAAACCTTCTCGTTTCGAGTTGCCGACTGTCATGGCTACATGACAGTCGGAGAATACGACGACGGGCGGCCGGGAGAACTCTTCCTCACTGTGGCCAAACAAGGTTCAACCCTCGCTGGCATCATGGATGCGTTCGCCATTTCGGTGAGCCACGGGCTTCAGTACGGGGTTCCATTGCGGTCCTATGTAGAGGCGTTCACGAATGTCCGATTTGAACCCGCCGGAATTACTGACGACCCTGAGTTGCGTATAGCGAGCAGTCTGGTTGACTACATTTTCCGTCGCTTAGCGCTGGAGTATTTATCAACCGGGGAGCGGCAACAACTGGGCATTTTGTCCAGTGAAGAGCGAATAGAGCAACACCTTCCAGGTCTGGAAGAAGCGACTGTAGAAACATCCATTGGGGCTGAACCGATCCCGGACCCCCCGTCATCTGATTCTGGGACTTTGAGCGATGCTCCCTTGTGCTCTACCTGTGGTGACCAGATGGTTCGAGCAGGTACCTGTTACAGCTGTCGATCTTGTGGCAGCACGAGCGGTTGCGGGTAAGTGTCCTCATGACGTATCACATCTGTGTAATTTGTTGACCATGGGACGCCTCAGATTCTCCTTTGGAACCATGTCGTCAGGGAAGTCGACGTTAGCGTTGCAGATCCACCACAATCTGTCCGCCACCGGCACTGGACTGTTGTGCAGCATGCACGACCGAGCCGGGGCGCATGTTTCGAGTGCGCTAGGGGTGTCAACTCCAGCCGTTGAGGTTCACCCGGACCTTGATTTTGTGGCGCTCGCCAACAATCACCACGCTGCCCATGGAGCGTTGGATTATTTGGTGTGCGACGAAGCTCAGTTCTACACCGATCCGCAAGTCGAACAGTTGGCTCGAGTTGTCGACGAACTCAACGTGGACGTCTACGCGTTTGGATTGTTAACAGACTTCCGAGGAAAGTTGTTTCCCGGCTCTGCACGGCTACTTGAGATCGCTGATGAACGAATGGAACTTCAAGTGCAAGCCAGATGCTGGTGCGGAGAAGCAGCCACCCACAATGCCCGGCTCCACGATGGGGTCCAGGTGTATGACGGAGATGTTGTCCTCATCGATGATGGTTCCACCGCCGAGGTCACCTACGAATTGCGTTGTCGACGCCACTGGATATCTGGCGAATCTGGACCGGTGGCGGACCGATTCAAAGCCGCTGGCTAACTCAACGCGGTGGACCCGAAGGCGGCGGGCAACAATCGAGCGAGCAGGTATCGGGGCGAGGACCCCCATGACCCAAGGCGGGTCGATCTTCGCGCAAACCCGCTGCTTCCTCTACAAGGTCAACCATCATAGAAACGAAGCGCGGATGGGTGCCCACGGTAGGAGTTCGCACCATTCTCATCCCCGACTTTTCTGCGACCCCTGACGCTTGGGTGTCCAGATCGAACAGAACTTCCATGTGGTCGGCAACGAAACCGAGAGGGTGAACGAGTACCTCAGTTATCCCATCGTCGGCTAATTGTTGCAGTCGGCTGTCTATATCGGGTTCAAGCCACGGAACCGATGGCGGGCCGCTACGGCTCTGGTACACCACTTCACATGGACCTTCCATACCGGCAAGTTCATGCACGATGCTGGCAGCTTCGTTGAGCTGGCTCTCGTAGTCAGATGTTGCCGCCATCGATACTGGCAGGCTGTGAGCAGTATGTAGCACCGGTGTCTGCTTCGACAGATTCGCCTTGTCACGACTTTCAGCCAATAGTTCAGCGGCGGTTCCCAAAAAATCCGGATGGTTCCAAAAGACCCTCACTCGCTGTATCTCCGGCGCGTCGTGCACTTGTGAACGCGCCCTGTCCAAATCCTCGTGGTACTGGCGACAACCTGAATAAGAACTGAACGCAGAGGTCACCAAGCAAACAGTCGACTTGTGTCCCTGCGTGTGCAACGTTTCAACGACATCAGAAACCAACGGATGCCAGTTTCGGTTACCCCAAAAGGCCGGAACGTCATGACCTCGAGCAGCCAGCTCTGCTTCAAGCGATGCAAGCAGTTCCCTATTGAGATCATTGATCGGGCTCTTGCCTCCGAACAGTGCATATTGCTCAGCCACGACCGCTAGCCGTTCGTCGGGGACCCCACGCCCTTTGGTTACGTTACGAAGGAACGGCATCACATCATCGGGGCGTTCGGGTCCACCAAATGACAGCAGTAATAGTGAATCGAATCTACCGATGCCCATATGTGCAGACTAGAGGTCAAAGCCCGACATAATCACTGTCATGGATGAAGACGAAATTCTTGAAGGCGAACTAGTAGAAGGCAACGACGAGGAAACCTTGTCTGACCAAGCCCAAGCTCTAATGGCGGTCGGTCTCGTATCCGAAGAAATCGACATTTTTGATATCGCTGCGACCGACGGTCCCGCATATGAACTTGATGATTTAACCGTCGACCAAATCGTTGAGCTAACCAGTCAGCTTGACGCGAGAGGTATTCGCTGGGCGATTGACGGAAACCCCCAACTGTTGGTCCACCGAAACCACGAACGTAAAGCAGATGAGGTTTTTGATTTGATCTTCGGACCAGAAGAGTGACAACTACGATTAATAGAGACGAAGGGGAACATGATGACAATGG
This sequence comes from Actinomycetota bacterium, assembly GCA_036163555.1. GTDB lineage: Bacteria > Actinomycetota > Acidimicrobiia > Acidimicrobiales > Poriferisodalaceae > MedAcidi-G3. The sequence goes on along the minus strand of JAYZKK010000004.1, from coordinate 12,725 downwards.
TCGACCTTGAACCGAGTGCGGTTCACCGCGGTGAGGACGATCTGCCGTGGATTGACAGCGGAAACGGCAACGAAGTCAAACTGTTAACGGCAAAAATCAGTGAAGGTCTGTGGATTGTTCGGACCAGGTTTCAACCAGGCACAGCGGTGCAAACTCACCGTCACACCGGCCAGGTGTATGCGTACACGATCAGTGGCAGCTGGCACTACAAAGAAAGTGAATATGTGAATCGTGCCGGATCGTTCCTGTACGAACCAGCCGGATCAGTTCACACCCTCCTCGTTTCAGAAGACAACGTTGAAGTAACCGATGTCTGGTTTCAGATATATGGAGCGAACCTAAATCTTGATGAGGATGGAAACGTCGAATCGGTGACCGACGCTGGTTCGGTGCTCCAATGGTATTTGGAGGGGGCCGCAGCGATTGGTTGGGACGACCCACCAGTACTTATCGACGAATAAGACGCATTCCACCCTCGGGGGAAGGAATCAGCCAAGCGCTCGCCGTTGATTCAGCCGATACCTCTTCCTCAGCCGGCTGGACGGTGTCGACTGCCGTTGACGCGGCTGCCCGGGTTGCTGTCCTGAGAAGTACAAGCGATAGAACAGAAAGCGCGATAGCTAGAGCGATGGCGGTTTCGTAAGTTGTGGCATCAATAACCACACCAATAACTGGCGGTCCCACTAATCCACCGATGCCCGCTGAGGTATATAAAGCACCCAGAACTCCACCCAACCCGAGCGGACCGAAAAGATATGCAGTGACCGCAGGTGACAAAGCGATCCAACCCCCGTACGCGGTACCCATACAGAGGGCAAAGACAATTAACACCGCGTAGTTGGCGCCAGCGAAGATCCAAATAACGTAACTAGCTCCCAAGGCCCCGACACAGCATTGATAAAGCCGCATCAAGTCAACCTTTGAGCCCACCGCGCCAAGAACGAGACGACCGACCACCGACGCCGCCCCAATGATCCCAATCAGTAACGCGCCCCCACCTTTGCCTTGAGCTTCCAAGTAATCATCGAGGTAGATCATGGGGACGAACAGACCCGCGCTCAAAAAAGTCATCGACGTGTATAGCCACGTAAACCTGCGGTCGTGAAGTAGTAACCGCAAAGGAGGAGGCGCTTCTTGAGCGCCAGCCCCAGGAGGTCGTCTTGCTCCCAGTGACGCCACGACCAAAAGAGCAGCCGATCCCACGCCCAGAGCCACAAAGGTGGTTCTCCAGCCGTAAGAGACCACCAGTTGTTTTGCTAATGGAGCTCCGACAAGGGTGCCGACGCCGATTCCAGCCACAGCGACACCCATGGCCTTTGTGCGGTCTCGTTCAAACCAACCGCCGACAGCAGCGACCATCGGCACGTAGGCACATCCGACGCCTATCCCCGCACCTATCCCATAGGTCAGGTAGCCGACAACGATGTTGTTTACGAGAGAAGTGAGGAATAAACCGGTGCCCATCGCCGCCGCGCCGACAAGAAGAAGCGGTCGGGGTCCGTACCGGTCCGCGAGTCGACCGGTGAAAACTCCGAGAATGAAGTAGATAAAGGTCGTAATTGAGAAAAACAGAGCTGCTTGGCCCTTGCCGACACCAAATTCGTCCCTGATGGCGGTGAACATGGCGCCGAAACTGTAAACAACCCCGAAGACAGCGAACAGCGTGATTGTTGTCGCGCCTACGACTATCCAGCCAGCAGCGGAATCAACCCTGTCAGACCGCTTAGCCACTTGCCCCCCTCGAATGTGGAATAGCTCCCACACCGCACCATATCTGACCTGAACTGCCTAGAGTATGAGATGAAATGTCTGAGAGCACTGTCCTAGATCAACGATCAGAGAATCGACTTGACGAGGGCGACCATGAACGTTTCGCCCACTACGTCAACAAGACTGACATGACACGTTCAGCTGTAACCGGCAACCCCGTGCGGGCTCTTTGTGGAAAGAAATGGGTACCCAACCGCAATCCCGAAAAATTTCCTGTTTGCCCAGAGTGCAAAAAAATTTATGAAAGCCTTAAAGCGGTGGGGCGATAACTGTGACACAACATGAGGTCACCGTCTTTTGGCGACCAGGTTGCGGATTTTGCATGGCTTTAGAACGCCAGCTAGCCGATACCGACCTGACAATTCATTTTCGTAACATATGGGAAGACCCGGACGCCGCTGAATTTGTTCGAAACCATGCCCAAGGAAACGAAATTGTTCCGACGGTGCAAATAGGCGCAACGGTGATGGTTAACCCGACCGCAACCGATGTGCTGGTGGCTGCTAACGCCGACTGACCGCCAACTTTTCGAAGTGCATGGCCTAAATCTTGAATGTCAACGCTGCGGTCGCCACAAGCTTGCCGTCCACTGTTTGAACCGCCGAATTACAAAAAGCTATTGATTTGCCGCGTCGGATAACCCAGCCAACAGCTTCGAGATCACTTTGTGACACCCCAGACAAAAACTGAACGTTCATAGAAATAGTGCTGTAAGGACGCGCTTTGTCGAACCCGCTTCCCACCGCAGGAACACAGGCAGTATCCAACAAGGTGGAAATAACACCACCATGAATAGCGCCCCCTGCTTGCAGGAGATCGTCTCGAAAAGGAAGTGAAAGCCGACAATAATCACGTCGGACCTCTTCCACCTTCACGCCGATGAGTTGAACGAACAACGGATCGGACCCGGACCCGTACCTCGCCCACAAAGCCTTTTTGTCGTCGGAAAGTTCATCGAAAGAGGAAGGATCGGGTAGCAGCACGCTCTTGAGGGTAACGAGGAGTACCGTCATCAGTGTGTCGGACAGCTTTCCGCGCCAATATGCGCGCACTCAACGCTTCACTTTGGGGTCGCCACGCGACTTCGCAGTCATCAACGCCGGCGCCGCGGTCTTGTTTCTACGCAGCTCAGGACCAGAAGACACTGTCAATTCACTATGGAGAATCGATACAGAGACAGGAACTGAACGACTGATAGCGGACCCCCGCGAGATTGTGACAGAAACTCGAGGCGACCTTCCAGCCGCTGAACAAGCAAGAAGAGAACGCGCTCGAGAAAGTGCCGGTGGAATCACCACGTACTCCACCGACGAGTCAGGCTCTCTAGCTGCTTTCACTCTTGGTGGAGAACTGATTGTGGTCGACACTTCGTCTGGTTCGTTCGCAGTCATCGAGAATTCCGGCGGAGCTTTCGATCCTCGAATATCTGGCGATGGCCAACTCATCTCGTTCGTAGCCAACGACGGTTTGTATCTAGCCCCAACCGACGGTTCCGCAGCTGCGCAACCGATCGCTACCGACGCCAGCGCAACTGTGAGTTGGGGGAGCGCAGAGTTCGTAGCCGCCGAAGAGATGCGACGCAGCCGAGGTCACTGGTGGGATCCGACAAGCAAGAAACTCGCAGTCACTCGGGTTGATGTAAGCGATGTCTCTGTTTGGTATATCGCTGCCCCCAATGACCCCGCCGGAAAGCCCCGCGCTGTCAGGTATCCCGCGGCTGGCACCGCTAACGCTGATGTTCAGCTCTACGTCGTTGATACCGAAAATTCGTCCCAAATAGAAGTTGTGTGGAATCGGTCGACTCACCCCTACCTGGTCGACGTGACGTGGGACGATGATCAGCCCTTAACCATGGTTGTTCAAAGCCGGGACCAACGGTCCATGCAGGTACTCGAAATGGTTGACGACACAGGCCGAACCGACATGGTCTTGGAATTAGGTGACCCCCATTGGGTCGAAATCGTTCCGGGAACGCCGCGACGATGGCGAGAGGGATGGTTGACGATCCAAGAACACCAACAGAATCGAGCCCTGCTGTTCAACCAGCAACCAATATCATCGCCCGATCAATGGGTTCGTTCCTTGGTCGCCGTCGACGAAACAGCCATTCTTTACACAGCTTCGGTAGACCCAACCATCGTTGACCTGTGGTCCTACGACGGTGACAGCAACGAATGTCTTACGGACGGTCGCGGGGTGGCACAGGCAAAGAGTTCGTCACGGGTGATGGTGCTGGAGCAAAGCTCGATTGAACAGTCCACCGCGACGACTATTGCCAAAGGTGACACGGTTTGGCATGTCGATGACTTCGCGGCGACCCCGCTGCTGACACCACAAGTGACTTTTCACCAAACAGGACCCCTCGAAACACACACCGCTGTGCTCTTCCCAACAACACAAGTCGAAGAACCACTTCCGATCGTGATGGACCCATACGGGGGACCTCACGCCCAACGAGTGATGAAAAGCCGCAACGCATTCTTGGTTTCTCAATGGCTCGCTGACCAAGGCTTTTGTGTGGTCGTCACCGACGGCCCAGGTACACCCGGAAGAGGAAATGGTTGGGAGCGAATCGTTCGAGGAGACCTAGCCGAACCCGCACTCCAAGCTCAGGTCGACGCCCTTTCCGCTATCGGAGAGATCTACCCCAACGAGGTGGACCTCTCTCGAGTAGGGATTCGGGGATGGTCCTTCGGCGGGTATTTAGCTGCTCTTGCAGTACTTCGTCGACCTGACATATTTCATGCCGGAGTGGCAGGCGCACCAGTCACCGACTGGCAGCTATATGACACCCACTACACCGAACGATATTTGGGTCATCCCGACGAAGAAGTCGACAACTATGAGCGAACTTCGTTGTTGACCGTGAACGCTGATCGGAAACGACCACTCATGCTCATACACGGTTTAGCTGACGACAACGTTGTTGCCGCTCACACGCTGCAGCTTTCATCGGCTCTTCTCGCCGCAGGTCACCCTCACGAAGTCCTGCCGCTGTCAGACACGACTCACATGACTCCTCAAGAAGAAATAGCTGAGAATCTGCTGCTTTTACAGGTTGATTTCCTAAAACGGCACCTCCGAAGCGCCTGAATCAACCCTCAAATCAGCCCGTTATTAGTAGGAACCAGAAAGCTGTGAGGTGTCGTTTCATAATTCGCCATCGCGACAACATCTACCGGCGCTAGCCTCAACTGGTAGTTCGCGGTCGCAGGAGCGGATTTGAGCGACACCCAAGTCAGAATTCACGTACCAGGGAACCACTTGATGGTTGGCGTTCTTGGTCAACGAGATGAACACCTACGCATCGTTGAGGATCATTTCGACACAGCTGTGATTCATGTTCGCGGCAACGAGATCACTGTCGATGGACCCGAAGCGTCAATGGTCGGACAGGTGTTTTCTGAATTGGTTCAAGTTCTTGAAGGCGGTCAACGACTGGGCGAAGCAGAAGTCACCCGAATGATCGACATGGTGAAGTCCGACGAAAGTCCCAGCGAAGTTTTGTCTACCCGTATTCTCAAAGCGCCAAACGGTCGAATCATTCGGGCCAAAAGCACCGGACAAAAGGCTTACGTCGAGAAGGTCAGAAAAAATATTGTCACCTTCGCCATTGGCCCCGCAGGTACCGGCAAAACCTGGCTGGCGGTTGCGTTGGCTGTAGAAGCTCTCATGGCGAAACAAGTTCGTCGCATCATTTTGACTCGTCCCGCAGTCGAAGCAGGAGAACGTCTGGGTTTCCTACCTGGAGATCTCATGGCCAAAGTGGACCCATACCTGAGGCCTCTGTACGACGCGCTCTATGACATGTTCGATGTCGAGGCAGCTGAACGTCTATTCGACAAAAACACAGTCGAAGTGGCGCCATTGGCTTTTATGCGCGGCAGGACCCTCAATGACAGCTTCATCATTCTTGACGAAGCTCAAAACACCACCCCCGAACAAATGAAAATGTTCCTGACCCGCATCGGATTTGGATCTCGAGTAGTGGTAACGGGAGACGTCACACAAATAGATGTGCCCGGAGGCAAAAGCGGTCTCCGAGATGTCGAAGGCATCCTCAGCAATGTTCCAGATGTGGCGTTTGCTCGTCTCGGCGGTCGAGACATCGTCCGTCACCGGATTGTGCAATCAATCGTGGATGCCTATGAACGACGCGACGCAACGCCGCAGAACCCGTGACACCGTCTGAGTCTTCAGAGTCGTCGGCCACTGCGTCGAAGTCGGAAACCGAAACACACCTAGATGTGCACGTCTCAGACGAACAAAGCGACTTCGAACTCGACATGGAACGATACCGGCGACTCGCTATCTCAGTACTCACGGGAGAGGGTGTGACCCAACTCAGCGAACTATCCATAACGTTCGTTCCAGCAGACTCGATCGCAGCGCTCAACGAACAACACATGGGACATCAAGGCCCAACTGACGTGTTGGCATTCCCTATTGATGAGCATTCAACGCAATCACGTGACCTGGCCGGCTCACCGTTACTGCTCGGCGATGTGATCATCTGCCCATCGGTCGCAGCGGAGAACTGTGCGACGAACAAAGGTTCCTACCCGGGTCACCGAGGTTCATTGACAGACGAGATTGACCTGCTTGTGGTTCACGGGATACTGCACGTATTAGGCATGGACCACGCCGATGACCGCGAACGACACCAAATGCAGGAAAAAGAACGAGACCATCTCACAGGCTTCATCGGAAGGAACCTCTGATGGGAGGCGCCCTTGTTGCCCTGTTGTCAGTCGTCCTGGTGGTCGCACTTGTCGTATTCCGGTTGATCGAAGTGACCTTTGTGCGGCTTGGTCGCGCTCGAGCGGCCGGATTAGATGAAACCAGCGAGGATGAGCTTCAGCTTGCCGATCTCATAGCTGACCGAGAAACACTGCTCACTCCCGTGACCATCCTCCGAATTGTGTTCCAGGTCGGTTTGATAGCACTCGCTGTCTACATAGGGCAGTCGATGGGAAGCACCTTGCTGGTTGTGGCTGTCGCCACCATTGTCCTGTTTTTGTTCGGTGAGGCTATTCCCAGGAGATGGGCCATCGAAGCCAACGACGACATGGCCAAGTGGTTGGCTCGACCAGCCCGGCTGATCTCTCGGTTCGTTCCGTTGCAGTTGCTTGCACGTCCACTAGTCACACTCGTACGGCGATGCGGTCCACGACCAAAAGAAGAACTCCTTGACGCCGTAGTCGAAGACGAACTTGTCGCTCTTGCCGAAGCCGCCGCTGAAGCACGTCTGATCGAAGACGATGAAGCTCACCTGATCGGATCAATCATCGAACTTGGCGACACCATCGTTCGTGAAGTCATGGTGCCGCGCCCGGACATGGTGACCCTCGCCCGAGGGCTATCTGTTTCAGAAGCACTCACCGTTGTTGTAGATACTGGGTTCACTCGGCTTCCCGTTGTGGGGGAAACCGTTGATGATGTTATTGGTTTGGTGCTCTCCAAAGACCTCGTTGCAGCCCAGTTGCAAGACCCGACAAATGCTGACATGAGTTCACTCATCCGAGACGCTGTTTTCGTTCCTGAATCGAAGAGAGTTGTCGAATTGATGCGAGAGATGCAGGCATCAAAATCGCATCTAGCGATAGTCGTTGACGAATACGGAGGAACTGCGGGACTGGTAAGTCTCGAAGACATCCTCGAAGAACTCATCGGTGAAATAGTCGACGAATTCGATCGAGAGGAATCGCTTGTCCAAGAAGAAGATGACGGCACATTGTTGTTGTCGGGTCGCCTACCAGTTGACGACTTCGAAGAATTAACCGGGATAGCCACAGGAGATGGCGACTGGGACACCGTCGGTGGGTTCGTATTCGGCTTACTTGGTCATGTTCCCGAAGTCGGCGAAACAGTGGTCTATGAAGGCTGGGAGTTGACCGCCAAAGAGATCGACAACCGGCGAATCAACGTCATCGGCGCCCGCGTCAAGGCATCAGAATGAAATCTGGTTTCGTCACATTCGTCGGGCGTCCCAACGCCGGCAAATCAACTCTCATCAACCAGATACTCGGAACCAAAGTCAGCATCGTCTCAGACAAACCGCAGACCACCAGGCTTCGCATCATGGGTGTGCTCCATCGTGAGGAAAGCCAGATCGTGTTTGTTGACACACCGGGAATTCATAAACCAGTCACCGCACTCGGAGAACGACTCAACGAAACGGCGCGCACCGCGTTGGCCGACGTCGATGTCGCCTGTCTCGTCGTCGACGCGACTGCTCCAATCGGTCGAGGAGATCAACTGGTAGCTGAAGGGCTACCACCGGGATCGGTGGTGATAATCACAAAATGTGACAAAGCTTCCAAAGACGTAATCGTGCAACAGCTCGCGGAATCATCAAAGTTCGACGCAGAGGAATATTTTCCAGTTTCTGGGGTTACAGGTGACGGTGTTGAAGCCCTCGTCGACTACCTCGAGAGCCGCATGACCGAAGGTCCGGCCTATTTTCCAGTAGACCAGGTAACTGATCTCCCAGAACCTTGGTTCGTTGCTGAGCTCGTGCGCGAACAGCTCCTCGCTATGTTTCGGGAAGAACTGCCCTACAGCATCGCGACGCGGGTAGTTGAATGGGACTTGCCACGCATACGTTGCGAAATATTGGTTGAACGTGAATCACAAAAAGGCATGGTCATCGGTCGAAACGGAGAAGTACTCAAACAAGTTGGGATAGCGACACGACAGCAGCTCGCCAACAACGGAGAAGGAGTACACCTCGAACTTCACGTCAAAGTCGAAAAAGATTGGCAACGGCGAACAGAGTCACTCGACCGGCTCCTCGATTTCCATGAACCGGATTAACCTGCCAGATGTGATTCCCGCGGCCCTCGACCTGTCAACAGTCCCACGACATGTTGCATGCGTGATGGACGGCAACGGACGATGGGCACAAGCACAAGGCCTCGCGAGAACCGAAGGACACGCAGCAGGCGAGGAAGCGCTCTTCGACGCGATCGAAGGAGCCAAAGAAATCGGCGTGCAATGGTTCACCGTGTTCGCCTTCTCCACAGAAAACTGGAAAAGACCCCCAGAAGAAGTGAAGTTTCTCATGAACTTCAACGAATCACTTTTGGTGCGTCGTTCCCACGAACTACATGAAATGGGAATCCGGATTCTGTTCTCAGGAAGAAAAAACTGGCGAGTTCCGAAACGAGTCCTTCGACGCATGGAAGAAGCAGTCGATCTCACCCAAAACAACGACGAGATGACGCTCACCATCGCCTTCAACTACGGAGGACGAGCAGAAATCATCGATGCCGTGAAAGCCATGTTGGAAGACGGTGTCCCGGTCGAACGTATCGACGAACGAAAATTGGCCCGGTACCTGTACGAACCAACCATGCCCGATGTGGATCTACTGATTAGAACTTCAGGTGAACATCGCCTCTCCAACTTCCTTCTCTGGCAAGTCGCATACAGCGAATTGTTGTTTACCGAAACGTTGTGGCCTGACTTTCGGCGCGCCGACCTCTACGAAGCAATCCTCGAATATCAAGCCCGCGACCGTCGCTTCGGCGGCCTCAATAGGTAGATCCGGGTTATGGCCCACTACCGAGATAGCGGCGTCATTGTGCGAACCCACAAGCTCGGTGAAGCCGACCGGATCTTGTCAATCATCACCGAACACAACGGAAAAGTCAGAGCAGTCGCAAAAGGTGTGCGAAAGACCCGTAGTCGTTACGGAGGTCGACTCGAACTCTTACGGCACCTTGACCTGCAGTTCTATCAAGGACGTGGAGACCTTGACATAGTCACTCAAGCTGAAACCAGAGACCACTGGCCCGAAATACGAGATGACCTTGACCGCCTCGGCAAAGCGTTGACGATCGCTGAAGCTGTCGACCAAGTAGTGCAAGACAAACAACCGAACCAAGAGGCCTACCGGATGCTGTGCGGAGCGCTCGAGACCCTACAAAAAAGCGATCCTGTGCTCATCGTCCCGGCCTTCATGTTGAAACTACTCGCACACGAAGGGGTCGCCCCAGCACTTGATGAATGCGTTATCGGGGGAGAGACAACAGACCTCGAATTCTTCGATCCCCGCATCGGCGGTGTGACATGTGCCGCCCATCAAAGAGGTCGCCGAGTTTCGTCCTCGGCGTTGGAGTTGATGAGAGCAACACTGGGAGGAGCTTTGGCGACGGTCCTGGAAGTCCAACAAGCACCGCACACAGATGAGGTATCAGCCATCGCCCACCGTCTCTGGGAATTTCATATCGAACGACGGCTACGTAGCACCGAATTGCTCAGTTAACCCAAAAAGAAGACCTGCAGAACTAATCGAGCATTCCTTTAGGCTTCCCGGAGGTCTTGGCGTGCAGTCTCGCGAACTTCCTTTCTGCGCGGGCATCAGATGTCGACAACCACCACAGCCGCCCTTTCCAGATCCCACCAGCAAGCGACAACAGGCCCAAGACGAGTTGAGTTCCGTTCAGTAACCGGCATTGGGGATGTTCGCTTTGGACAATTCCGTTCGGCGTGTCAGCTAGCTCAGCGCGGACCACATCTAAGTCAACAGTGGCTGGAGAAGGCGACAAGATGGGACGGGGACACGACCATTCCATGCGGTCGTTGTCCACGCCTTCGAACTCGGTATCAAAAAACGTGATTGGTGTCGACCAAATGATCGCGGTCAACACTAGGCAAAGAAAAGCAACGGTTCGGTCTCGCAACATAACAAGTCAACCTTAACCGACTTCGCTGCCACTACTCAGTGAAGTAACCGCCATCGGGATGCAAGATTTCCCCGGTGAAATAGGAGGCTTCGTCGCTGGCGAGAAATAACGCTGTGTTTGCTATCTCCTCAGGCACACCTTTGCGTCCCATCGGGATATTCGCGAAGAACTGAGTCAACCGTTCTTCAGGAATGAACTCGATCATCTTGGTCATGTGGGTGTCGATGTAGCCAGGTCCGATCGCGTTGACTCTGATACCCGAAGTTGCCAACAGGCGAGCCATTTTTTTGGTCAACATCCACACCGCGGACTTAGAACACACATACGGAATCGGTCCGGCGTCGGGATGTTTCGCGGCGATAGAAGCGATGGTCACGATGGAGCCACCATTGCCGGCTTCCACCATTGGCGCCACACACGCCTGTGCAGCCAAAAGTGTTCCGTCCAAGTTGATTGCCATGACTTGACGAAAGTCCTCCAAATCGAGATCCAGTAGCTCTTCGGCTGGATTTTCGAAATAATCCATACGTTTCGCCCACCACTTCAAACTTGCGTCGTTATCGCCGCTTTTGTATCCGGGATGACTCACTCCAGCAGCGGTCACCAAAATGTTGATCGCCCCATAGTTTTCGAGAGCGTGAGCGGCCATCGCATGATTGTCCTGGGCGCTGACCGCGTCACAATGAATGAAAGAGGCAGTTCCACCATCACCGGCGACCATTTGAACAGTTTCTTCGCCTAACTCGTCGACGATGTCGGCGACCACGACCTTGGCCCCTTCAGCGGCGAATCGTCGAGCTGTTGCACGACCCAAACCGTTGCCGCCGCCCGTGATAACAGCCACTTTGCCTTCTAAACGCATAAATCCTCCATAAGCCCAGCGGGCCTCTTTGAACTGCACCGCAAACTTAGTCAAACAATTGCGTGGCCAGAGAGGGTAAGTCATCGGTACTCTCGGCGCCATGGCTTCGCCCGATCCAACGCTCTTCGACAAAGTAGTGAATCTCTGCAAAAGACGAAGTTTCGTCTTCCCTTCTGCAGAAATTTATGGAGGTTTCCGCAGTACCTACGACTACGGACCTCTCGGAGTCCTCATGCTTAGAAACGTCAAAGACGCGTGGTGGCGGTCGATGGTGCAACTTCGAAGTGATGTCGTGGGCCTCGACGCAGCCATCTTGAGCCCGCCCCAAGTATGGGAAGCCTCAGGACATCTCGAAAATTTCAGTGACCCTCTCGTTGACTGCACCGAATGCAAAACCAGGCATCGACAGGACCAGTTGGATGACCCTGATACCTGCCCGTCGTGCGGTAAATCTGGAACCTTCACCGAAGCACGAGCATTCAACTTGATGTTCAAAACTCAGGCCGGACCGGTCGAAGGTTCCGGCGCCGACGTGTACCTGCGTCCTGAGACCGCTCAAGGAATGTTCATTAACTTCAAAAATGTTCTTGAAACAAGTCGAAAAAAACCGCCATTCGGGATTGCTCAAGTAGGTAAATCGTTCCGAAACGAAATCACGCCCGGGAACTTCGTGTTCCGAACCCGTGAGTTCGAACAAATGGAACTCGAATTCTTCGTTCCACCAGAAGAAGCAGACGACTGGTACCAGTACTGGATGCAGGAACGACACCAGTGGTACCTGGATCTCGGAATTCCGGCAGAACAGATCCGTTTACGACCACACGACGATGACGAACTCAGTCACTACTCATCAGGTACGAGCGACGTCGAATTCTTGTTCCCTTGGGGGTGGGGTGAACTCGAAGGCATAGCCAACCGCGGAGATTTCGATCTGGTTCAACACGCACAGCACTCGGGTCAAAAACTCGAATATTTCGACCAGGGAACCGGTGAACGGTACGTTCCTCACTGCATTGAACCAGCAGCAGGCGCTACCCGTTCCATGATGGCGTTTCTTATGGCTGCTTACGACGAAGAGCAGGTAAACGACGACACCCGAACAGTTCTTCGACTTCACCCGCGTTTGGCGCCGTACAAGGTTGCGGTTTTGCCGCTCTCCAAAAAAGACACCCTGCTACCCAAGGCAGAAGAAATCCTTGAAATGTTGCAGCCACACTTCATGTGCGATTACGACATCACGCAGGCAATCGGAAAGCGATATCGCCGCCAAGACGAAATCGGTACCCCATATTGCGTCACGATCGACTTCGACTCGTTGGATGATGATGCTGTGACGGTTCGCGAACGTGACTCAATGGACCAAGAACGTGTTCCAACCAGTGAGCTCGTGAATTACTTAACTC
>JAYZKK010000003.1:0-4573 GCA_036163555.1 Actinomycetota bacterium | reverse complement strand
CCTCTAGCTGGTACTCGAGCCATCGATCTCGCTTCCTTCATTGCTGGCCCAGTTATTACTCGTCATTTAGCAATGTTGGGAGCTGACGTCATCAAGATCGAACCAAAAACTGGCGACCCTTTTCGCACCTTCAGCCCAATGTTCAATGGATGGAATCAGGGTAAACGTGGGGTGACGCTTGACCTAAAGGAAGAAACAGGGCGTGACTTCCTGTACAAAATGGTCGCTGCTTCTGATGTAGTTGTCGAGAACTTCCGTCCAGGCGTCGCTGAACGACTGGGCTGTTCTGCGGAAGAACTCAGGTCTGTACGAGAAGATTTGGTGTTAGTGAAAAGCCCTGGTTATGGATTTGATGAATCACGGGCAGATCAGCCTGCCTTCGACCCGTTACTGCAGGCTCTGGGCGGGATGATGAAAGCACAGGGCGGAGATGGAGACCCGGTGTTTTTGACAGTGCCTGTTCACGATGCAGCGACACCGATTATCGCTGCGTTCGGTGTTGTTAGTGCCATGTATCACCGCGCTCGAACCGGGGAGACCCAGACTGTCCATACCTCATTGGCTCAGACAACGGCAGCAGCGCAGGCCGCAGAGTTCGTCGACTATAAAGACAGATCTCGAGTCGAACAGGGCGGCTTTGACCACAAAGGTCCCGACGAACGCCATCGTTATCTTGAACAAGAAGGAACATGGTTTTGGTCTGAACCAGCCGGTCTCACCCCGGTAGAAACTAAGGGTTTTGTCGGAAGCGAATTGGCTTTGGCTAATGACCTGGTCTGTGAACACAACGATTCACCGGGATGGGGTCCCCTTACCCAAGTAGGTCAGTTAATCAAAGGTGCCGGTCCACACCCGGAGCGGGCGCCCTACTTCAATGAACATGAGAGCGAACTTCGAACTGAATTCAGTTAAAGGGCAGAAAGCGCAGTTGCCTAATCGACGTACGTAGTTTTGGGAGCCGGAGCACTCTCGAGATCAACCCACCCTGACAACAAGCCTGAGGTGTAGCCACCGTCGACTACGAGATGATGCCCATTTACCCATCCCGACTCACCAACGGCGAGCCACTCTATGGCCTGTGCTATTTCATCCGGTTTCGCAGCTCGGCCGGAATGGCTAAGGACCCAATCAATTCGTTCATCTCCAATTTGTTCCCTGAACGTCGGCAACAGAGGCGTCTCGACAGGGCCAGGGCTTACGACGTTGCATCTGACCCCCGTTCCCTGAAGTTCACCGACCTGAAGCATTGTCCAAACGATTACCGCTTCTTTTGAAAAGCTATAAGGGTCAATTTCGACTGACTTACTTCTGTCACTCCACCAGGCACGCGCTTCGTCGTCGTCTAATTGGAGCACCGAGCGGTATGTGTCAATTCGTTGTTGCCACCCGTTACCGGAAATTGAGCCAACATTCACAATGCTGCTCCCGGCGGTCAGATGTGACGCTAGGAAACGACTAATTCGGCGGACCGCAAGCACGTTAACTTCGAAAACCTTTGACGCGGGTTGAGTACCAGGTACTCCGGCTACGTTGATCAATGACGCAACTGATGAGAGATCAAAATCCTTAGCTAGATCGAGGCATAGATTCTCAAGATCAGATTCACTGTTTAAATCACATTCGTAGTGGCGCTCAACGTCAATTCCTTGGGGTTTTTGCTCAATGTCGACACTTATTATCGGTCTACCCGAAGCTGCTAAGCGAAGACACACCGCGTGACCAATGCCTGACGAGGCACCAGTGACAATCGTTGGTCCGTCGACATTATTAGAAGGAGACATTGGGTTGACGCTACCGCTGTTACCGAAATACTGGAAGCAATCGGCGGGTAATGACCTTAAAAGCAACACCCCTTGCTGCAACGAGCACCGGCATCTCCGTTGAGGATCGGTCGGTTCGGGCGTAGCATTCTTATGGATCTACGAAGGATAAGAACATGGTTGAGCCGGACTATCTGAAATTCGACACACTTTCACTTCACGCCGGTCAGGAGCCCGACCCGACTACTGGATCTCGGGGAGTGCCGATCTACCAAACTACCTCTTACAGTTTTGTGGATACCGAACAGGCGGCCGGACTCTTTAATCTTGAACAGCCCGGTCACATATACAGTCGAATTTCGAACCCTACTGTCGCGGTCCTTGAAGAACGCCTTGCAGCTCTGGAAGGCGGTGTTGGCGCCGTCTGTACAGCGAGCGGGATGGCGGCTTTTCATCTGGCATGCGCGACGATAATGAGTGCTGGAAATCATGTTGTAGCGAGTCGAAATATTTACGGTGGTTCTCACAACATGTTGAACCTAACTATGCCGCGTTTCGGCATCACGACAACCTTCGTGGATCCCCGAGATCACGATGCCTGGCGTTCCGCTATAACGCCTCAAACCAGAGTGTTGTTCGCCGAGACTCTTGGAAACCCAGGTATCGAAGTGCTCAATGTGCCAGCAGTTGCTGAGATTGCCCACGAGCATGGTCTCCCACTCATGTTGGACGCCACATTCACCACTCCTTACTTGATGAAACCGATCGACCTAGGAGCCGACATTGTGATGCATTCGGTAACCAAATTCCTGGGAGGACATGGCATCGCTCTTGGTGGCGTAGTCGTTGATGGAGGACGGTTCGACTGGGCTGCCACCGACAAGTTTCCGACGCTATCTGAACCCTACGACGGATATCACGGCATCAGTTTTGTCGAAGAGTACGGACATCAAGCCCTATCAATGCGAGCCCGGGCAGAGGGGCTTCGGGACTTTGGGGCAGCGATGAGTCCAGCTAACGCCTTTCACCTTCTGCAAGGAGTGGAGACGTTGCCCTTGCGGATGCAACGACACGTCGAAAACACTACGACAGTCATAGATTTCTTAGAAGCTAACGATGCTGTTTCGTGGGTAAGTCACCCATCAGTGAGCAGTCACCCAGATCATGAGCTAGCTAAGGAGCTGTTACCCAAAGGAGCTGGCGCGATTCTGTCATTTGGAATCACAGGAGGTCGAGAAGCGGGCCGACGGTTTATCGAGAATGTTCAACTGGCGTCTCACGTTGCAAATGTCGGAGATGCCAAGACCTTGGTGATTCATCCAGCGTCAACAACCCATCAGCAGTTGAGCGCCGAAGATCTATCGGCAGCCGGGGTGGGAGAAGACTTAATTCGCCTCTCGGTTGGGCTCGAAGACCCTGAAGACATAATTGCCGATCTAGCTAGGGCTCTAAGAGCATCGCAGAAGGGTTGAGTTATGGAAGTCAAATTTCAACAAGCGACAGTAAATTTGGCGACTGGCGGCGTTGAGGTCGATAAAGGGCAGCCACCCGTCCTCCTGGTGCATGGAGCGGGTATGGATCGAACGGTTTGGAGTCAACAAACCCGTTATCTAGCTCATCACGGATTTTCGCCAATGGCGCTCGACTTGCCAGGACACGGCAAATCAAACGGAGAGCTTCTATCAACGATTCCTGCGATGGCCGACTGGGTAGCCAACCTGATCGGCGAGCTCGATATGGGGCCAGTTCGACTCATTGGGCACTCAATGGGAAGCCTGATTTCCCTTGAGGTCGCTGCCCGTCACCCCGACGCGGTAGAACGCCTCCTTCTGATGGGTGCAGCTGCGGCCATGCCAGTACACCCGGACCTACTGGGCGCCGCGGAACGCAACGAACTTCTCGCACCACAACTGATGACTGCGTGGGCTCACGGCGCTCGGGCACACGTTGCGGGAAACCCCACCCCAGGACTTTGGATGCGCAGTGGATGTCAGGCGCTGCTGGAACGAGCTGCTGATGGCGTCATTTACAACGACCTCGCTGCCTGCAACTCATATGAAGCTGGCGACATTGCCGGACAGATAGATTGCCCGATCACTGTGATCGTTGGAAGCGAAGACAAGATGACACCCCCCAAAGCAACTGCACAACTGGTAGCAGCCTTCGAAGAAGTGGACCTGCAACATCTAGAGGGAGTGGGTCACATGATGATGATCGAAGCCCCCGACCAGATTCGCGAGATGATGCTGACGGCTCTGCGGTAGACCGAGGCGACAAAAGTCGTTGAAAATGTCATGATCAAGCAAGTCTTACTGAAGAAAAGGGGAAAGCATGGCGGTTGAACGGTTCCCAGTTGAGGCCTCACACATTTTGATGTTCGCTAGGTCAATCGGTGACAGCAACCCGATTTACTCCGACGAGTCGCACGCGGCTAGTACAGAAGTGGGGTCAATAATTGCCCCACCCACCTTTGCGCAAGCGAGCGCACAGTTCGATCCTGACTATTTCTTACGCCCGAAAGATGGACAGAAGTGGTTTGGTAGCGGAGGAACTGCTTCGGGCACCTTGGTGAAGGACAAGGCGGAAGAAGATTCCAAGTCGGACGACGAAAAGTCAGGATCGTCTGCAGGGGGTTTGCACGCAGAGCAGCATTTCACGTATCACAGGCACTTAAGGCCGGGAGATGTTCTCACAGCAGAAACTAAGCCCGGCGAAAGTTGGGAAAAGGAATCCAAGAGAGCTGGTGTGCTGAAATTCAGTGAAAGTATCACCGAGTATCGCGACCAGGACGGCGAGCTTGTCGTTACGGCGCG
>JAYZKK010000002.1:0-6950 GCA_036163555.1 Actinomycetota bacterium | reverse complement strand
CAGGAACCACAATCTGAAGGTAGTGAACGTCGCCGAGAGGGCTGGCCCCGCTGGTCTATCTGGATGGTCATTGCCTTAGTGCTGGCGTCGGTCATTGTGCCAGGACTAATCAACCGCGAAACCGGTACGGCAATCGACTACAGCAGCCTGATAGACGAGGTCACTGACGGCAAAATCGATTCTGTTGTCGTCACCAACCAAACAGGAGCTATCAAAGCTGAGGCTATAGATGGAACGACTTACACAAGTAAAGGGCCCATCGAACTACCTGAAACCGACCTCAAGCTTCTTCGCGATCGCAATATCGATGTCGAATTTCGGACCGAAAGGTCGAATCCATTCCTCAGTATCCTCCCCATCCTGTTGCCCTTCGTATTGATCATCGGCCTTTTCTGGTGGATGCAACGCCGAGCGCAGGGCCAAATGAGCGGGATCATGTCTATAGGGCGAAGTAAAGCCCGTACCTACACCACAGAAAGACCCGAGACCGGTTTCGCAGATGTCGCCGGCTACAAAGGGGTGAAGCAAGAGATCACCGAAGTCGTCGACTTCCTCAAAGCACCTGACCGATTTGCCGCCGTTGGCGCCAGAATCCCTAAGGGTGTGCTGCTGGTCGGTCCACCCGGAACAGGAAAAACACTGATCGCTCGAGCAGTCGCAGGCGAAGCAGGCGTTCCTTTTCTGTCAGTCACGGGTTCAGACTTTATGGAAATGTTTGTTGGTGTCGGCGCCAGCCGAGTCCGTGACCTATTCCAAACCGCCCGCAAGTTAGGTCGGGCAATTATTTTCATCGACGAAATCGATTCGATCGGCAGAAAACGCGGCGCGGGGTTAGGTGGAGGACACGACGAACGAGAGCAAACACTCAACCAAATGCTCGCCGAAATGGATGGATTCGAAGCCACAGAAGGCATCGTCATGATGGCTGCAACCAACCGGCCCGACATATTAGATCCAGCCCTCCTTCGTCCAGGAAGATTCGACCGTCAAGTAGTAGTCCCCCTCCCAGAGTTCGAAGAACGCAGCGAAATTCTTGCGGTTCACATCAAAGACAAGACCACCTCCAAAGACATAGACCTCAACACCGTCGCCAAGGGAACACCTGGTATGAGTGGCGCAGACCTCGCAAACCTCGTCAACGAAGCGGCCCTTAACGCCGTGCGAATGGACCGTGAATCAATAACTCAGGACGACTTTGAAGCGGCTCGCGATCGAATTCTGATGGGGCAACGACGTGAGTCTGTAGCGATGACCGACCGAGAAAAAGAGGTCACCGCGTACCACGAGGGAGGTCATGCCCTCATAGCAACACTGTTCGCACACGCTGATCCAGTGCACAAGGTCACGATTCTTCCCACAGGTCAAGCTCTTGGGGTCACAATGCAATTACCCGAAGAACGACACGCCTACTCACAGGACTACATAGAGGACCGGCTCGCAGTTTTGTTTGGGGGCCGAATGGCAGAAGACACAGTCTTCGGAGTGACGTCCACTGGTGCAGCAAACGATCTGATACAAGGAACGGAATTGGCCAGACGAATGGTCGCCGAGTGGGGCATGAGCGACCGTGTTGGGCCAATGGCCTGGGGTTCCGACAACCAGGTGTTCTTAGGTGATGGTTTGGTTAGTGGCCGCGACTACAGCGATGAAACCGCTCGAGTGATCGACGAAGAAGTCGAAAGAATCTTACGAACCCAAGAAAATCGTGCTCGACAAGCACTAGTAGAACACCGATCTGCTCTCGACCGAATTGCCGCAACGCTCCTCGATAAAGAGACAATCAGCGGAGACGAAGTTGCTCAACTGATCCCTGACCCAGCGCCATCCGGTGACGATGGGGACCCAATTTCAGAAACCGTGAATCCTCCGCCAATCGGTCAATCTGGATCAGACTGAACGATCTCGGCGAGAGCAGCCGCGAATTCACCCACATCAACTCGCCCTGTCCAACCACTTACAACGCTTCCTTCGCGGTCAACAACCAGAGTCGTCGGTACCGTATCGATTCCGAACCTCCTATGGAGCGCAGGCTCTGCACCAAACTCAACATCTGCCACCGCAATTCCCGCTCCAGCAGGACCGCGGATAAGGCGAATCACCTCTTGGCAACTATCACACGTTGACTCAGTAAAAACGATGATCGCTGGACCAGCACCTAAACCAACTTCAGTGGCTGGAACTCTCGTTGGGAGTGCGTTACGGCGAACGGAAATGAGTTGGGATGAAGCATTTCGGTTAGCAAGGATGGCTACTAGAGACACCCCAGCAGCGATAGCAACGGCAATCAACAGTCGACTCATCAGCCATCCTCAGCGAATCTGACACCAAGAATCAAACTCAGTCCGGCGCCCTTTGGTTCTTGGTGAACAGCAGCTACCACCAGTTCTGATTCGGAGTGAACTTCTATTGTGTTTCCGCCAGCTAATCGAAGATGTTGAATCGCAAAAGCGGCGAGTCGCACCTCATACTGCTCCCGTTCGCCATACCGAGAAATCAACGCAGTTACGCTCGAAGATGTCGTGTTTTCAACCGCAACCACAACTTCGCCTGGGATATTGGGCAACACCAAGAGCCAGTTACGAGAACCACTGGGCGCTCCGGGAGCTATCGAAAGACCACTCTCTCGACCAACCGGAAGTTCTATAGGCCCTGAATCGTCAGGTGCCATAAGAATTTCCTGATCTGGACTCTCTTTGCCGGGTGAACCGTTAGGGCCAGATGCAAGCTCAATGCCCGAGACGATGGGAATACCACTAGAAGATTCCACGATGATTCCGAACGACTCAGCTGACGTAAACAATGTGTTGGCGATTAACGCCTCCTCTGTCTTAGGTAAGACGGGCATTCGAATCACGTCATAGGGACCGACGCTGGCAATTGCCGACCCAATTTTCCCCTCGCCACTGACCACGGTGACCTCAACATCAGCCACCACGTCAGTGGGGTTGGACATCACCACCGAGACGCGTTCTTTTTCTCCTAGCAGAACGATGGGGTGATACCAGGAGGTCGAGGTGCTAGCGCTAGCAAGCTTCGTCGAAAATCCCACCCTCCCCGAGGATCCATCAAATCTCTGGAGATGATCAACAACTACCCGTCCCAAACGTGCCCGTACAGTCGCGCTTACAACATCGCGACGGCGCACATGCGCGCCTATATCTATCGAGATGGTATTTGCTGCTGGTACCACCAGCCCGACTAGTTCCGGAGGGATGTAGACGCCTGTCTCAGCTTCGCTAGCGAAACTGAGATCGACGACGGCGTCGGTCGGAAGTGGGTTGTACACAACTAGGTGGCTGACGGCGTCAGCTTGAGTGTCACCAGACACGACATACCATGCGTCTGCTACGACTGATGAGCAGGAAGCAACATCAGAGCCATAGGTCGAACGGATACGACGACTGGCCGTAACCCCCGATATCGGCGCTTCAACCAAAGCTGAGACCAGTTCGTCCGTAATGTAATCGGCCACTTCCAGTGAGCGGCTAGACAGCCCTGGAACTTCAAGGTGAACCAGACGACGGGCGCTCGTCGGGCTAATCAAATATATCGACGCTCTTGTTGGCTCAGCGGCGGTGTTGGTAACCACGAGCTCGGTTCGGGCTTCCACTCCCCCGACTTCCAGCCTGCGGCTATGAGCGGTAGGGCAATACCAAGTGGAGGTAAGAGAGTCACCGCCAGGTACCGCGCTCTCAGTCTTTGCTCCGACCACATTCTCCGTACCGTCACCGTCCAACTGAAATTGGGCGTCAATTAGCAATCCGGCTACCAACACTGCCGGCAATACAAGTCGCGCGAGCCACACCAATAAAGTCATACGGAAACTTCAACTCCGGGTGTCTTGCGTCGTTCATAGATTGCTAAGCGGGCAACAACCGCCCACAAGACCGCCTGGACAATCGCTCGATCAGCTACCGAATCAGGCCTGATGTGCCAGAGCGCCGCGGGACCAGCGAGTGGACTCTCAAAACGCATCGCCCAACCGAAAGACGGGTCAGGAAAAATTATTTCTCCGCCAACCAAAAGCCTCCAATTGGGATCAAAGGACTCCGCCACCAAAACCTCACCAACGCCAACAAAGCCTCGCTGCTCTCGGGAGGACCGACGGTCCGTCAAAACCGGTATGCCTGAAGTCAGATCAGTGACCACTAATTCACCGGGCTCGTCGAGACCTACTAGTCGAACCGGACTTCCAAACTGAGCTCTGCTCGACATCCACGACTCATTGACTAGCACCGTCACTGACGGGTCAGTTGCGAGCGGTCGAAGATCTAGCTGTGAACCAAGGGCCTGACGTGTTCGCGGTCCGATTGGCCGGTCAAACCCGCTCGAGAACGAGGGTGTTGACCGCTCCACCACAGCCACGTACCTGATCCCAAACGGGGCAAGTAAGCGACCCATCCTTGTTGTATTTCCAGATAGTCCTATCTCCACGGCATTCAAGAGCTGACTCTGCCCATCGGTCAGCGCGCCAACCCACTGATGTCGAATATCGGGATGACCCCTTACCGAAGTCCCTGCATGCAAACCTTCATTACCAACCGCCCAGCCCTTCAACGGCAGCACATCCTGGTCTCCTAGCCAAAGAACTCGGTACGAGGGACCGATATCGCGATCATCCAATAATGATAAAGAGACCCTCAAATCATTAGTGGGCGCCCCCCATCTTCCGTCAGCACTTTCGACCAAGAACACACTGCTACTAATGATCAACGATGCTGCCGCTGCCGGTACAGCGATTCTCCTCACAATCGCCGACGAAAAATCCCCATCAACCTTGATACTCGAAGGCCCTACAGCTGCACACCAGCACACCCCAACCGCCGCTAAGACAATAGAACCCTCACCGACAAGCACTTCCCTGCCAAGCAGATCTGTCAACCACCCTCTGTGAGAAGTCCAAGCCAACGCATAACCCGAAAACGCAACAACTCCCGCAATGATCGCCAGTCGCAGCCTGTCACCCCGCCCCAAAAGCAACGGAAGAGCCGCTACGACCATTGGGCACCACGTGACCCAACCATTCCCATAGGCACCAGGTGAGAAACGTAAGAGGTCAGCTAGTTCCGCAGAGTTCTCCGAGGACGACCTAACTAACAGATACCTCATCACCGTGTCTGAATCACCCAGTACCGCCACCCATGGAAGATGCATTAACGAGGCAACACCGAGTGCGACAACAACAATTAGAAGTCCTCTCGCTATCGCCCCAATAGATATTGCTCCGACACTGGTAACCACCAACGCCAACGATGCGAGCAGAACTAGAACAAGAATGAGTGGCTCGAAAGCAGCGACAACACCCAACAAAAAACCTAACGACACCAACTGATGCACCATGCCGGTATCTGCCACATCGTAGGGTGATACGCCGAATGCTTTGATGACTCGAGAAATCACGAATGGCGCTGTTGCGAACAAAAGGAGCGTTCCCCAGCGGCCATTGGCCAGCGCGTTGTATGAAATAGGCAATGCAGCGTAGAGAGATGTACCGATAATTCGACCCCAGAGAGCATCGATTGGTTTGAGCAACCGCCACATACCCACTAACCCAATCGGCAGCAGACTCAGGATGAGAATCTCTCGAACAAGGCCCATCGACCCCACGGTCAACCAGCTAAGCCCACCCAGCAAACCCAGTGCCGCCGGACCAATGCCAGCGGCCCCAACACCAACTTCTCGCCAACCACTCCAGTACCCAGAAAGTAACGAGGAGGTATCTGGAAAAGTAGAGAACTGACCATCTATAGGAACGCCTTGAGTTAAGAGATGACGGCTTCCGAACACCAACACCGCTGTCATAACGGTCCAAGCCAACAGGACCACTCGGCGTGGCCCTGCAGAAAAACTTTCACTGACTCGACGTCCGGCGCGAACGCTGATCGACTGGAGGGCTATATCTCCGCCTATCCGTCCTTGTAGAAAGCCGCGCAACCGCGTCGACCCTGGAGCTTGACGTTGGCGAAGAGCTCGGTCGCGGGTTTCTCGTATCCGAGCAACCTGCCGTCGCGAACTAAGAACGTTTCTGACATGCAGCAGATTCCATCCCCAAGCCGCCAAGACGTCGCGGGTGTGACTAAATCTCAACGTGAGCAAGCTGTATACAACCTCAAGCAAAGACAAGACGATGGCAGCAACCATCGTCGGCACTAAATGCACCCAGCCGTAGCACTTCGCCATGACGTGATGACGGTGTCTCATTTGGGACCGTCGGGGATTTTTCGGTGTTCTTTCAACTAGCGCTCTTTGAGCACGCACAGTCGCATTTGGGACAACCAAAACTCGTCCGCCTGCTATTTGTGCCCGCCAACAAAGGTCTAGGTAATGTTCACCGCTCGTAATCCGAGGATCAAAGCCTCCGATGGTTCTGAATAGATCACAACGAACTAGGACCGCCTCATCCGTGACAGTGAATGCCTCGCGAACTCGATCGTGTTGCTGCTGATCCAACTCACCTGATTCGACGAACGGTGTTTCGACCCCGAAAGCATCTACGAGACACCCCATAGACGCGATGCGCGTCGGGTCGTTCCGGTCAAGAATTTTAGGGCCCAATATCCCAGCATTGGATTCCAGAGCCTCATCAACCAACAGAGTGACTGCGTCGGGAGCCACGACGGCGTCTTCACGCAAGAACAGGTAGAAGGCAGCCCCTTCGACCATACTTTGAATCGTATTTGCTGCCTCTCCAAAGCCTTTGGCGCTAACAGCGTCTCCAACCACTGCTTCGGGAATCTTGGATAGGACCTGCTCCGCCACCGTGTCTTGGCCTCGGTTAACTACAACAACTTGGAGGTTCTCATAATCTTGTTCATTGAGGGCGTCAAGTGCTTCTCCGAGCCAAGCTCCTTGTCCATCGGTAATCAGCACGGCGACTACTGGTGGAGCGAGTTTGGATTCGGAGGTCACGACGGTCCGAGAGTACCTCGCGCTGAGAGGATGCTTCGATC
>JAYZKK010000001.1:0-18413 GCA_036163555.1 Actinomycetota bacterium | reverse complement strand
CAACACAAAACCTAAGAAAAGCGCGACCCAGAGCAACCCCGGAACAACGAGGAGCACCCTGACATCGATTACTTCAGCGACCTGGCCGAAACCGAGATTCAAGATGGCCATGTGTCCGGCTGCGATCATGATGTAAAACGACATAACTCGTCCGCGGAACTTGTCTGCGACTACACCTTGGACGAGGGTCGCCGAAAGCGCCATGTAACCGGCTTGGCTGAGGCCCGCGAGAACAGCTGCGGGGAGCACGAGGTTTCTGCTCGTCGCCATTCCCAACAACACAATCGCCAACCCAGAAACAATGCCGGTAGCGACGAAACTCACGGCCCGGGTAGATGCTTTATGGATCTGAGAAACTCCCAAGGTTCCTACCAAGGCACCGCCACCTAGCGCTATAAGAATCGATCCGTACAGTCCCTCTGAGCCGCCGACCTTGTCAGATAAGGCGGGCAACATCGAATCAAAGGCCATCGTGAGGGAACAGTGAACACCGACCATCCCTATCACCGTTAATAGTCGCCGGTCAGCTGCGATGTAGCGAAGCGCAGCTCTCAAGTCTGCGCTCAACGTGCTAACCGCAGCAGCCACCACCCCCCGCTGTTCTAGGTCGTCTATGGATGCTGTTTCGGTTGCTATACGTGAAGCTTCGTTAACTTCGCTTCCGACTCGAAATGCGCACAACAAAGCAACCGCTAGAAGAACAGCTGCCACCGCAAAGACTGCGCTCACACCCAATGTGCTTAAGAACGCGGCCCCGAAAAGAGGACCAGCCAGTCGAGATCCGTGTTGAGACAGGCCGCTTAAGGCAACAGCGTTAGTTAGGTGAGGGCGTGGAACTGAAGTCGCGACGAGAGCTTGACGAGTAGGAACAGTGATCGCTTGAGCTGACCCTGTAGCAAACGCCAACACACCGACATGCCACACCTGAGCAAGGTCCAAGGCAGTGGCGACAGCTAACACTGTGGCACCTGCAACTCCGAACATCCCACCAGCGATCAACACTTGCCGTCGCTGTACCCGGTCGGCCATAGCCCCTGCGATAGGGCCGACTATCACAAAGGGAATGAAACTTGCGAAGGTGACCCATCCGACCGCTGCGGTGGAACCTCCACTTAAGTCATGTACCAACCACCCTCGCGCCAACACCAGGGCCCAGCGTGAGCCCGTGCTAAAGAAACCGTTAGCGAAAAGCCACCGAAACTGCGATGACCGCATCGCAGGAAACCGACCTATCGAATTTTCTGTCGGTTGCTCCACCTGGCAAAGCTAGCCCGTTACTAGGTCATGGACCTAAGAGACCTTTGTTTCTATCAGTCTCTGAGTTTGTTCATCTCAGCAGCGTTACCCACCGTGGTTAGTAACGAGTTGATCGACTGAAGCCATGTGTTCGAGGAGCAGCTCTTCATTTGCCCCGATGAGTAGTTCATCGGCGACACCAACCTCAATGTTGCGTTGCACATGTTCTGCGGCGGTGAAGTCCTCATCTATGACCTGCAGCACGCTGGCAAATGTGCGGTCCCATAGGTCGGTCTGCTCTGCTCGTTCGGCAGGCACCCCGAGCCAAAGCCGGACCGTTGTCTGTCCCGGACGTTCCGGGTTGGGACGCAAGGAGAACACCTCGACGTGACCGGCATCCCAATTGATGACGGTTCCGGGCAATAGGACTACCGGTATCACGGTGCCGTCGTAGACCTGCCACTCCTCACGAGGCTTGCTGGCGAGATCATTAACTAAACCTTCTTGGGGAATGGCATTGCCAAAGTGATTGCCGAAGCGGAGAGGTCGAGTGGCGCTGGCCGCCAAGTACGAGGCCACCGTATTCCGATGCAGGTATTTGAAGTGGTAGAGCTCCAAAAAGCCATCCGTCAGCAGCTTCCAATTGGCATTTACCTCAACGTTTGTGACGTCGTGCGGCACCATCGACTCGAGCTTGAGGGATGTAAGTAGCTCATCCAGTTTGTCGCCCAGCCAATCACGCACCGGTATCGGCGCAGCGGTGTGGTCAGCAATGACCCAGATAATTCCGTGCCGCTCTTCGCAATGGACAGGGGTGAGTCCCTCTCGGGTGCATGGCGTTGATGAAAAGACCGATGCGTCGGTGACTGCCCTCAGTTCACCATCAAGTTGGTATGACCACCCATGAAACTGGCACGAGAAAATTCGTTCCGAGCCAGCCTCACGTGTTTCAACGGTTGCTCCGCGATGAGCGCAGACGTTATGCATTGCGTGAACATTGCCGTCCTGACCTCGCGTGACGATGAGAGGCACGCCAGCGATCTCGGCGGTGACGAAGTCGCCAGGTTCGGCAACATCACCGGAGTGGGCAGCAGCGGTCGGCTGAGTGGAGATAGCGGACAACTCGATGACATGACGATCAGCGGAGACGTATGCGTCGGTACGTAGTGGCCGAGCCGGTTTTTGGGCTGGAGCCGGACCCGCATCGGCCAACTGGAGAAATTCGTCGCCAAGTTCCAACTCCGAGTTGTGGGAAGCAGGAAAAAGACCGTCTCGCATAGGAGCTGATGCTAGTTGGGGTGTCATCGCCTTCGCGGTCGACGTTGACAGTTAGGAGCTCAACTCTGGCCGCCATGATCGGTTATCTCAAGCAACGTGGCAGACTTACATAGTGAACGATCAGGCACGTATCACTGACGTCCAGAGTCGACTCTTCGTGTTGCCGTTAATTGAGCCACTTGTCGATGCCATGCACGGCGAACACACCCATTTTGAACTGATCACGGCAACTGTCACCCTTGGTGATGGTTCCCAAGGCACCGGATACACCTACACCGGTGGCCGCGGAGGAAGAGCCATCCGCGCCCTGATTCAACATGATCTTGCACCGGTGCTGGTTGGTTCGGATGGCACCGAGGTTGAAGGCCTGAACCAGTTCATGGATGAGCACCTCCACTACGTAGGACGAGGCGGAATCGCCGCATTCGCGACTTCAGCTATCGACATTGCCCTATGGGACCTCAGATGCAAAAGACTCGAACAACCATTATGGAAAGTCGCAGGCGGTTCAACGTCACACGCGCAGGCCTATCACGGTGGAATCGACTTGGCGTTCAGCCTCGACCGACTCCTGGACAACATCAACAGTTACCTGGACAGTGGACTCTCGTCAGTGAAGATAAAAGTTGGCCGTCCCGACCTCGACGATGATGTGTCTCGGGTTCGAGCTGTCCGTGAGCTGATCGGAACATCAGCAGCTTTGATGGTCGACGCCAACTACTCGATGAACGTCGACGAAGCGATCGAAGCGGCGCAACGATTCGCTCCCTACGACCTCACATGGTTCGAGGAACCGATTATCCCCGACGACCTCGACGGATATGCCACCATCGCTGACCGTACCGGCATGCCACTCGCGATGGGCGAGAACCTACACACCATTCACGAGTTCACGGCTGCCTGTGAGCGAGCCAACCTGTCCTATCTGCAACCCGACGCCTCCAACTGTGGGGGGATAACCGGATGGCTCCAAGCGTCCACCCAAGCAGCGCAACACGGCATACCGATCTGTAGCCACGGTATGCACGAATTACATGTCAGCCTCGTCGCATCCCAAAACCACGCGGGTTGGGTAGAGGTCCACAGCTTTCCGATCGATACATACACAGCGAGGCCTTTGCAGATCGAACAGGATCGAGTAGTCGCTCCCGATGACCCCGGAATTGGCGTCGAATTTGATTGGGAACGACTCGAACCGCACGAAGCCGATCCGAACTGAACCTGACTCGCACCAACTCCGAGAACGTTCTGTCCGAATATCATTGAGATATGGCCGATTTTCATGTTGACGGAACGAGACTGTGGAAGACCCTTCATCAGCTCGCAGAAATCGGAGCAACAGAAGCAGGAGGCGTGGCAAGAGTCGCGTTGACCGACGCTGACAGAGCTGGTCGAGACCAGTTCGTTGAATGGGCCACCGAACTTGAATGTTCAATACATGTCGATCGGATGGGCAACCTGTTCGCGCGTCGAGAAGGCACGGATCCAAACCGTGACCCGGTGGTTATAGGCAGTCATTTAGATAGCCAACCAACCGGAGGCAAATTCGATGGTGCTTACGGAGTAATGGTCGGACTAGAGATCCTGCGTGTCCTCACCGACCACGGACACCTCACAGCCGCACCCATCGAAGTGGTCTCGTGGACCAACGAAGAAGGCGCGCGGTTCCCCCCAGCGATGCTTGGCTCCGGTGTATTTGGTGGCGAATTCTCATTAGAGGAAGGCCTAGGAGCTACTGCGCAAGATGGGACGATACTGGTAGACGAATTAACCAGGATCGGGTATTCAGGAAGCGACCCGTGCGGAGATCGACCCGTGGGCTACTACCTAGAACCTCACATCGAGCAAGGACCCATTCTTGAGGCCAGCGATACCTCGGTCGGCATCGTGACAGGGGTCCAAGGGATCCGCTGGTACGACGTATCGATACGGGGAGTCGAATCACACGCAGGGACAACACCAATGGACCGCCGCTCTGACGCAATGCTCAGCGCAGCTCAACTCATTACAACTGTTGACGAAATAGCAAACAGCCGACCAGACGGTCGCTCCACAGTCGGAGTTATTACGTCCACACCCAGTTCCAGAAACACCGTGGCTGGCACTGTTGATCTAACTATCGACCTCCGACATCCAGACGCCGACGAACTTTCTCGAATGAACGACGAACTACTTCAATTCGCCAATGCTCTGAACCCTCCAGCATCCGTTAACCAAATTTGGTACTCGCCACCAGTGAAATTCGACTCAGACGTTGTGGACGCAATCCGCGACAGCGCCACCCACAGCGGCTTCGAATCTGCCGACATTGTTTCGGGTGCCGGTCATGACGCTGTGTACATCAACCGTGTTGCGCCAGCCGGAATGCTATTCATCCCATGTGAAGACGGATTGTCGCACAACGAAGCAGAAAACATCACACAGGAACATTCAACGGTTGGCGCCGAAGTGACCCTTCAAGCAGCACTGCGTCTTGCGGACTGACGAGCAACGCCGCATATTTCAGGTAAGCCAAGTGAAGCTGGAGTGAAGTAACGTTTCCAGTAGGGGAGGCAGAAATGATTGTTGAACGCCTACATCACGTTGCGTATCGATGCACCGACGCTAAAGAGACAGTCGACTTTTACGAAAAATTCTTAGATCTCAAACTCGCTACATCGATCGCCGAAAATGTGGTTCCTTCCACAGGTGAACGATATCCACACATTCACGTCTTCCTCGAAATGGCTGACGGCGGTTCGGTAGCGTTCTTCGAATTACCTGAATCAGACGAAATGACCTCAGACCCGAACACACCAGATTGGGTTCAACACCTCGCCCTGAAGGTAGACAATTTCGAAGCCCTAGTGTCGTATAAAGAACGCCTAGAACAAGGTGGACAAGAGGTACTTGGCCCAATCGACCATTCGTTCTGTAAATCGATTTATTTTCACGACCCGAGCGGCCACAGACTGGAACTAACCGCCGACACTGAAGATGATGAACTTCGCGCCGAGTTGTTGTCCTCCGCTCACCCAATTTTGGAGCACTGGGATGAACATCGAGTGGCCCCTGAAGTCGATGCACTCCACCTCACCGCACGAGACGGCTAACTATCGGTTGACACGAAGACGAGCTGCCTCTGGGGACTCAGCTTCGGCACCTCGTTGGACGGCTTCTTTACGGTTCGGCTTAATTGGTATACCCACAGCGTTTGGTGGCGGATTCTGATCAGCGAAGTACATGGGGATCTTTTGTTTGCTGGCAAATTTGCCGCCGTCGAGGTCAATTTCCCTGCGGTTAGTTCCCTTAGACGGTTCGACAGTTTTGCCGTCGATGAATTCAAGATCCCACCACCACTTTTTAATGAGGTTGATTGAGCCGTTTCCGACGCGGTCATCCCATCGAGCGATACTTCGCCGCATAAACGGCAAACGTATTGCCGCCCACAACCACAGGCGTTGAGAAAGTAAACCTTCGGTGTTGTACGGGCATGTTTTCATGCAGCGACCACAAGCGGACCCTTTGAGGTTTCCCAACCGGTATTTCGCGCACTTCTCGGCATCGGGTTTCCACATTTCGTAGCCGTTGAACATGACCTTGTCTCCGAAGCTGATAGCTCCACACGGACACTCCCGAGCGCACTTGGTGCATTTTCCGCAAAAGTCTTGAAGGCCGAAGTCGATGTGACGATCAGAAGTTAGGGGCAGATCGGTCGTTACAACCACAGATTTGAACCTTGGACCTACGAACGGGTTTAACACCAGCTCGCCGATGCGGCTGAGCTCGCCGAGCCCAGCGTCAAGAACCAGAGGTATATGAAGAACATGAGACAAAGCGTTAGTTTGACTGCGCGCCGACCATCCAAGGGAACGTAAGTGTTCAGCAATGACACCTGCTATTTCAGCGCCACGCATATACGCCCTCATCGACTGGGATCCAGAGATCCAGTCATCTCCCGAAGCGCCCTCCATTGTTTCGTAGCCTTGGTCGAGAAGAATGACGATCGCGTTTTCGTTGTACGGGTCGATTGCGTCGCCGTTCGCGTCATGTGAATACCAGGCATGGTTAGGAACCTTGCAGATGCCGACCATGTCACCGCCAAGGAGATGAGCCAGGGCCTTGACTGCCAAAGCGTTCGCGTTCGGATCTTGGGTGTCGGACGCGGTCTGTTCAGCGACTGGTCCGTCTTGGTGGGGCACCATGGAACGGATCATTGATAGATACGCCTGCGCTGATGGTGTTTTGAACGCGAAAACCTTTCGGTCTTCTACAAATTTGGGTCCTAGGTCGCCGTGAATTGGTCGGTCGAAGAAACTCGCCCGTTGAGGTACGCGCGGAATTTCCTCATCAATGACCAAAGTCGTGGCCTCGTCAACTCGACGCACATGTTCCATGGGGTAGTTACCCATGTGTAATGGTCGGTGCTCTCCCCGTAGTCTCTTCCAGCCAGGTCGAGTGCCTCCGACTCCAAACCACCATCTGGGACCATGAGAGCGAAGTTGATCCAACCAGGACCGTGGGGCTAGGGGAGCGTCGGGTGTGACCTCAAGATTGGTCGTCACCACTCCCAGTCCGAAACCCCGCTTCGACCAAGGACTCCGAAGTTCACCGTTGCGGATTTCCACGAGGCCCGACTGAAGAGCAACCCGCCCCAGATCGACCTCACGTTCGCCTGCCGTATGAGCGGTGGCTTCATAACCCAAATTCCTGATGTATCCGGCTGTAATCACCGCGAGTTCAGTTGCTCTCAAATCAGCAGCTGCTTGTTGGCTTCCCAATATCCATGTGTCGCCGGGACTGCCAGGGTCAACACCATGGGAGAACTCAACTAATACGACCACAGCCCAGCGATGACGTTCCATTCCTCTGGGTGAAGGCTCTGACCATGCTTCGGCAGGTACGAGACATGTAGCTGCACCATCAGCGTCAAGGAAATAACAGCCGGCAGTTAGATTCGCAGCAACCTCACCCGGATCGTCGGGAATAGGTGCCCGTTCAGGAGCAGGCTCCCCACTTCGGGCCGCGTCAAAGAGTTCCTGATAA
The DNA here is from genome assembly GCA_036163555.1 of Actinomycetota bacterium. Lineage (GTDB taxonomy): Bacteria > Actinomycetota > Acidimicrobiia > Acidimicrobiales > Poriferisodalaceae > MedAcidi-G3. Next base: position 10,874 of record JAYZKK010000001.1, on the reverse strand, counting down.
CGAGTAAAACCGTTGACTACTGATTGAGGGCCCGGGACTACGTCCTCGGCCGGGAAAATCAGGGTTTGTCCGGTCCAACCATGCGGGGTCGCGTCAGGCGCGAGTCGTCGGAGTCGCTCGGCGGGATGAGGTCCAAGATGAACAGGACGGTCCCGGTGACTGAAAAGCCTCATAAGGTCCCCTTGACGGAGCTTAAGCCACATACCGCGAACTTGACGCTTTAAGATCCAGAAGTTAGAAAGCCAACATTCGAGCAACAGAGCACGAATCAAAACTCACAAGGTGGAAAATAATGCCAGCAGCAGAACTTGTACACATGGCTACGATCAACGCCCAAGTCGGCCCACTGATCGAGATCGGCAAAGGCCATAAAGGAACACGGGTGACAGCGAATGTCCCCAGCCTCACAGTAACTAGCGACCGTTTGAACGCGACACTCGCGACTGACGATGCCGCCGACTGGTTGACAGTTGGTGACGATGGCACCGGGCTCTTGGATGTGCGATTCACTCTTGAGACAGACGACGGAGCATTTATTTATGTTGAGTATCAAGGTCGAGCTGATATGAGCACCGGTCTGATCGCGACCGCCCCAACATTCCAAACCGGAGATGAGAGGTACTCATGGCTTAACAGCGTTCAAGCTGTCGCCGCGGGTCAACTCAACGGTGAGACTGGCGAACTGGTTTACGAACTTTATGAGGTTCAGGTATCTGCCTGACCAGACAACTCCGACCGCAGTACTCATGTTCCCGACTCATTTGTGGGAAGATCTGTAACTTCATCAATCAAAGGTGCAAATCATGAATATGGACACCGAAGACTATGTAGACCTCCTCTCAGCACGAGCAGCAGATGCCCGAGCGATGATCATGTTCTTTGCGATCATTCATACAGGGCTGCTTGTCGTACTGGGTTTTGCCGGTAGCGGGTTGGAGGACTCCGGGACTCAACTTGCGTTAGCTGCGGTGACGGTCCTCACTTCGTTATGGACAGTGTTCTTCATGGACGACTGCATGCAGGATCTCTTTGCTATCGCTAAGGACCTCCCCGAGGACTTCCAGGCCAGCAATATCGGCCGGCGTTTCACTGAAGTTCCCATATCTGTCTTTAGGGTCGTGAACTTCGTTGTGATCGCGCTCATCGTCGTCGCAGAACTCCTCGCCATCTACTAGATAAGACTTTCAGAGGCTCTTGAGATCTAGTTTGAAGTGCTTCTTTTGGCGAACATAATTGTCGATATGGCCTTCAAACTGAGGTCACCGTTTTGATTTGTCATGTCATAGTTGACTTCGATCAGACCCAAATTCGGTCGCGAATTACTCACCCGCATATCCAATATCTGGACCTCCAACGTTAAAACGTCACCCGCGCGGGCGGGCACAGGCCAGGACAGTTCCCTGATGCCCGGTGAGCCGAGAGCATTTTTCCCCAAGAAATGTTCAGTGTTGAGCTTCATCATTAATGAGAGGGTGTGACAGCCCGATGCGACCAATCCACCGAAGATGGTGTCGACTGCAGCTATGGGATCGATATGAAAAGGCTGAGGGTCGAACTGCGTCGCAAAGTTGATCATCTCGGTCTCGACCATCTCAACGCTGCCCAGAACGAATGACTCTCCAATAGAGAAGTCGTCGTACCAGCGTTCTTTGCAGGGAATCTCTGAAGACATGTTTTCTCCTTGAGTCACATCAGAACGCTCTGAAACAACCCAGAACCATATTCCAACAAAGCGGATCTTATTGTCTGAGTCCAGCGAGTCCGATTTGTGTGCAGAATGTGGGCGTGAGTTACCTGTTGGCTGACTTCAAATGCGGTTCGTGGTGAGAGAAAAACGACATGGTTCACGATGGCCGTCAGTATTTGAAGTAACTCCCTACAACGCCCCAGCAGCGACCAGGGCTGGAACACCTGGAAGACGCATCAAACGACCATGGATAGCACTGCTCTTCATCGGGTTGGCCTCCATGGTTGCCCAAGGGTTCGGACGTTTCACATTCCCAGTCCTTCTGACAGCCATCGATCGTGAGCTGCTCGGTTCGTACACGTTGGCAGGGTTCTTAAGCAACGTCCCACTGGTCGCCTATTTGATCGGCACCGGTGTCACCTCATATCTTTCGACCCGCACCGATCCCAGTGACCTAATAAAAATCGGAGTCACATTATCCGCTTTAGGGCTCGGCTCGATGGCGGTCAGCCCCAACGCGGGGACGCTCGCCCTCGCACTCTTCGTTGCGGGCTTCGGAGCAGCATTGGTATGGGTCCCAGCCCCAGGCATAGCCGCGTCCATGGTCGGACCAGCACAAGGCGGCCTCGCTATCGGACTTGTGGGTTCAGGCATCGGAACCGGAGTCATGCTTGCCGGCCCTCTGACTTCAGCGGTTCGCGCAACTACCGGAAATGAGTTCGCGTGGCGCCCTGTCTACGGACTCCAGGCTGCCGTAGGGGTCTGCGTCCTACTCGGACTATTGGTGGTTTTGAGTCGCAGTGACAACTCAACTGAGACAGAAAAAGTTCCAATATCTGTCTTGACTACCGTCCCCAACTGGCGACCAATAACACTCAGCTTTGTGATCTTCGGAATCACCTACTCACTTTTCTTTTACTTCCTTCCCGCCCAATTGGTGGCTTCAGGATGGAGTGGAGATACAGCACGTTTGATGTTCGCCCTGCTGGGGTTAGCGAGCATTTTCGGAGGAGTTGTGTTCGGACGAATCTCAGATCACTTTTCTCGTCGAAGCACCATGGGTTTCGGATTTGTCCTAATGGCGACAGCGCCGCTGCTCACACTCACCAACAATGCTCTCACCGTGATTATCGGCGTGTTTGCCTTCGGACTGTGTATAGCCGGGGTCCCTACCACCATCGGGGCCATGTTGGCTGACGCGCTTGACGGCAGATCGTTCGTGACAGCGTTTGGCACCATCACCTTCGCTTTTGGCGTGGCTCAACTCCTCGGACCACCATTTGCTGGATGGGTTGGTGACCAGACCGGCTCGTTCCAGATCCCATTCATTGTCGCGTCGGGCGCAGCTCTTTTCGGGGCACTTGTCAGCGTCAAGATGAAAAATTCTCACGACGCTTCGAACTCCCCGTCTAATTCTGATTGAGGTCAGCGAAGTGATGGCTCTCGTTCAGCGGATTCAAGTCAACAGAGTTGGTGAGTGCAAAATCATAAAAGTGCGAGAATATAAAGACACGGCCATATTGCTTCAGACATGTAGAGGGCCGACAACTTAGTAGAGCGGACCGGAAAGCCCGAATTCACGAGCACCCAGAAAGAGATCCTGTTGAATAGAGCCCAATATCGAATCATCCGAGAAGTAGACGTTCCGGCCAAAATGAGGGACGGCACAACGTTGTTTGCCGATGTCTACAGGCCCGATGCCGAAGGCAAATTCCCTGTGCTCCTCCTTCGGCTTCCCTACGGGAAACAATTCATTAGTGACTTCGGTGACCATGAATTCTTTGTTCCCAAGGGATACATCGTCGCAATCCAGGACACCAGGGGACGGTTCGCTTCCGAAGGTGACTTTACGCCACTGATCGACGAGCCGTTTGACGGATACGACACAGTTGAATGGGCTGCAAAATTACCTTGGAGTGATGGCCAAGTTGGAACAATTGGCCAGTCATACCTTGGGGCCACACAGTACCTAATGTCATGGACCGCACCTCCGTCTTTGCGGTGTCAAGTGCCCGTCTCCGCCGCCGCAGATTTCCACTCAGGGTGGGTGTACGACGTAGGGGGTGCACTCGTTCACGGTTGGATGATCCCGTACGCAATATTTCTTGCTCGCAACACCATTGACCGAATGGGGCTGAAAGACGACCTTTGGCCGGAGATCCGCCCCCACCTTGAACGCTCAATCAATTTCGCGAACCCGCTGACGGCAGAGTCCTATCGACGGCTTCCATTAATGGACTGGGCCGACTTGCTTGATGAAGTCGCCCCGTACCTGCGCGAATATCTCGATAACCCCGACGCCGGACCCCTATGGCACAACATCAACGCCGAACGAAAATTCGGCGATGTTGACGTACCAATGCTTCATGTCAGTAGTTGGTACGACATCTTCAGTCGTGATGGCACCATCATGTACAACGGACTAGCCAAGGGAGCCAAGAGCCCCGAAGCCAGAAGCGGTCAACGCCTACTTCTAGGACCTTGGGGTCACCTGTTTCCCTACACCTCACCAACCACCAAAGGTGCGGGTGAAGCGAACTTCGGCGAAGCGTCCCTCCTCGACCTTCACGAATATGAGTTGGACTTCTTGGATAGATGGCTCAAGAACGAGAGCAACAATTGGGATGAAAGACCACCGATTCGGCTTTTCACGATGGGACGAAATCAGTGGCGAGACGAACAGGAATGGCCGCTGGCGCGAACGCAATGGACTCCCATGTATCTCGACAGCGACGGCTCGGCTAACACAGCCGATGGAAATGGTCTCCTCACAAGGCACGTGGCAGCCGATTCACCACCGGACACCTTCGAGTACAACCCAGACGACCCTGTACCAACTAACGGCGGGAACCTCCTTGTCCTGCCAATCGGCGCGTACGACCAGCGCGAGGTGGAGAATAGGCCTGATGTTTTGGTCTACACGGGAGAAATTCTTCCAGATGAAGTAGAAGTAACTGGACCCATCAAAGTCGTGTTGTTTGCTGAATCATCAGCAGTGGATACTGACTTCACAGCGAAGTTGGTTGATGTTCACCCCAGTGGTTACGCGCAAAACATTATCGATGGGATGATTCGTTGCCGGTATCGACACTCGCGTGAACATCCAACGATGATGCAGCCGGGTCAAGTCACCAAACTAGAAATCGATTTGTGGGCCACGTCACATGTATTCCTGGCGGGGCACAGGATCAGACTTGACATCAGTTCGAGCAATTTTCCACGTTTCGATCGCAACCTAAACACCGGAGGTGATCAAGCCCGAGACACAACCTGGAAGATTGCCAAACAAAAAGTCCACCACAACGGGCATTATCAAAGTCACATCATGTTGCCGGTGATCCCCTAGACCTGATGGTCAACAGCTACGCCAGATGAACTGATCTGACGTAGGTAAGGAACCCGACACAGCGACCAGTTGGTCGCAGTAATGTGGGCCCTCAAGAGATAAAGGTCTAAGTAGACAAGATTTGGGGCATCGATGAGCGAACTCATTCTTCGCGGCGGGACTGTGATTGATGGCACCGGTCAACCTGGTGACATAGCTGACATTTTGGTGCAAGACGGCGTTATTACTGAAATAGGCAACCTCAACGGCCGTTCCGCCGACCGCGAAATTGATGCGTACGGCCATGTTGTCAGCCCGGGATTCGTAGACGTACACACCCACATGGACGCCCAGATCGCGTGGGACCCGTTAGGTGAAAGTTCATGTTTCCATGGGGTTACAACCGCGGTCATGGGCAACTGCGGTTTCACTCTGGCCCCAGTGCGCTCAGATGAACGGCATCTCGTCGTGCGGAATCTCGAACGTGCGGAGGACATTTCAGCGGACGCCATGGCCGCGGGCATCGACTGGTCATGGGAAACATACCCTGAGTACCTCGACTTCGTTGACCGAACCCCGAAGGGCATTAATTACGCCGGATATGTCGGTCACTCCGCGTTACGCACTTGGGCAATGGGAGAGCGCGCTTTCGAAGAAGAAGCCAACGAAGACGATCTCAGCCGGATGGTGGGTCAACTGCGAGAATCGATCCAAGCAGGTGCCATGGGATTCACCACATCAATTTCGGTAAACCACGCCACCTCGGATGACCGCCCGGTCGCCAGTCGAATTGCCCAATGGGATGAGATTGACGCATTGGTCAGTGAAATGGGGCGACTTGGAGCAGGCATATTCGAATTAGCGAATCACCATCACCTTCGATCCCGAGACCCGGAAAAACGCGAGGCCTACATCAGTCGACTTGTAGATTTAGCAATCCGCACCGGTGTTCCCGTTACCTACGGCATGTTGGCAGCAGGCCAAGGTGATAACGGTTGGAAACCGGTGATCGAATTATTGGATCGAATCAACAACGGCGGCGGTCGTTCATGGGCACAGGTGCATACTCGCTACTTCGGCGTTCTGCTGTCGTTTGCGACCAGGCTCCCATTTGATGCACTGCCCGTCTGGGATGAACTGCGGACACGCCCTCTGAACGAACAGCGGGCTGCCCTTACCGACCCGACCACTCGGAGACGACTCGTTCAAGAGGCAGAAAACGGTGATTACGGCCGTGCTATAGGCGCAGAGACCCGCAAACCTGAATGGGAACACATCTATCCGATGGAAAACTCAGCGCTTCCACCCTTTCAGTCCATAGCAGATATGGCATCGCAACTGAATCAAGACCCAATGGAAGTGTTTCTTGACATAGCACTCAAACACGACCTGGATATCTTTTTCATTCAGGCTGCAGCAAACCAAGACCAGGACGTGGTTTTGGAGCTGATGCGTCACCCACATTCCATACCCACCTTCAGCGACAGCGGGGCCCACGTCACCCAGATCATGGATTCGTCACTACAAACACACATGCTTGGCTATTGGGTACGCAACCAAGGAGCATTCACTCTGGAAGAAGCCATACATCGAATGACCCAGGTCCCCGCCAAAGCCTGGGGATTCAACAATCGTGGTGTTCTTGCAGAAGGTAAAGCAGCGGATATCAACGTATTCGATCCCGAAACAGTGGCCCCCAATCTGCCCGAACTAGTTCATGACCTCCCCAGTGGGGCACCACGCCTTCGCCAGACGGCGACAGGGTTTGCTGCCACGATTGTGAACGGGGAAGTGCTCGTAGAAAACGGAGAGCCGACCGGGTCGACACCAGGCCACCTGCTACGAGGTCCACTCGCGCAGTGAGTTCCTCTCAAGACATAACTCTGGTTGAGGCGCATGAGCGATATCGCTCGAAACGGCCGAGGAGCGCCGCCGCCGACGGTGAAGCTCGGAAAGTTATGCCAGGTGGAAATACGCGTTCGGTGCTTCATTTCGAACCCTTTCCCTTCCGGGTAGCGACAGCGCAGGGTCCGCATCTCGTCGATGTAGACGGCAATCAATACGTTGACTTACTTGGAAATTACACGGCGGGTCTCTTAGGTCACAGTCCTACAGCTGTGCGTCAAGCTGTTAGCGCGGCTCTCGAAACCGGTTTTTCTCTCGGGGCTACGCACACGGTCGAGATAGAAGCGGCGCGACTCCTTACCGAACGATTCCCATCTCTTGAACAGGTTCGGTTTACGAACTCCGGTACCGAGGCCAACCTCATGGCCCTCGCACTTGCTAAGCACCACACAGGACGGGAACGCATCCTTGCGTTCAGAAACGGTTACCACGGAGGTGTGCTTGCATTTGCCCCGGAGTCTTCACCAATGAACGTCCCACACGATTTCGTGGTCGTGCCCTTCAATGACGTGGAAGCGACACGAGATGCTTTCAGCGCGGCCTCCCATGAGATAGCAGCGGTGATCGTGGAGCCAGTGCAAGGCGGTGGGGGATGTGTCCCTGCGGCCCCGGGTTTCCTTGCCGAACTTCGTCAGTTATGTGACCAAAACGGGTCCATGCTGATCTTCGACGAAGTGATGACATCGCGCCTCGCTCCAGGCGGTGCTCAGGAATTGATGTCGGTCCTACCGGACCTAACCACATTGGGGAAGTACCTAGCTGGAGGTTTGACATTCGGAGCGTTTGGTGGACGAGCAGATTTACTTTCGGCTTTTGATCCTCAACTCGGGGGAGCGTTAAGTCAGGCAGGCACCTTCAACAACAACATCCTTTCCATGACAGCTGTGGTGGCAACTTTGACTGAGGTACTTACCCCTGAGGTGATTCGAACCGTGAATGAACGAGGTGATCGGCTGCGCGAGAGCCTCAACGAGATCTTCGAAGCCAACGAATGTCAGTTCCAAGCAACCGGCGTTGGATCAATGGTCGCAATCCATGCCGAAGAACCAGCGCTCGAACTGTTCTTCCACGAGATGCTCGACAACGGTTGGTATATAGCGCGTCGCGGATTCATAGCCTTGTCACTGGAAATTTCAGACGACCTAATCGATGGGTTTTTGTCAACGGTGCGAACTTGGGCATCGCGACAGCACTGACCATGTTGCTCTAAGCCAGGTTCCTTCATGCCCACCAGGGTTTGCGATATGAGCGAACCAACGCTTTCCTCGGTCAGGTCAGCTTCTAAGAGGTCCGCTAGCGCAGCGAGGCGAAAGTGCCGAGCTGTTGAATCTAGTCTCAGATACGAAGGTCAAATAGATCAAAAAACGCGTGACCGTATTCTTCGGCCGATGACACCAACGAGCCGAGCTCAACGAACTCTTCATCGCTCATAGCTTGGTGTCGTTCACCAATTTCTTTGCCACCCCAGCCACAGGTATAACGAAGCTGGTACTCAGAACTGGTCAATGCATCATAAATTGTTTCTGCGAATGATTCCGCTTGAACCGAGGCTTGGATACCTGCGGTATAGAACTGGAACATCCGGTCGTAATGATCTTGATATGCCGTTGGAACTGGGTTGCCTTCGTTCTTGGGCAGTATCGCGGTGCGAGTAACGCCAGGTTCAATGATGTGAACACGGATGCCGAACCCTATGAGTTCTTGAGCTAACGCTTCACTCATTCCTTCCAGGGCGAATTTCGATCCGACATAAACGGTTTGGCCGATGTGGCCGATGAGACCGGCGATAGACGAAACTTGGAAGACGTGACCGGTACCGCGTTCTCGCATCCCAGGCACAAATGCCTTCACGCAACGGACCGGACCCCACACGTTGACGTCCATCACCTCTTTCGCCTTATCGACATCAATGTCTTCAGTTACCGAGTTGAACGCAACGCCGGCGTTGTTGACCAACACATCGAGTGCGTCACCATTTGCTTCAATCTGGCTGGCGCACGCAACAACTGAGTCGTTGTCGGTGACATCGATCTCTATCGTCGAAAGGTCGTAATCTTTGGCCAGGTCAAGCAGCTTTGAACCCTTGTCGAGGTCTCGCATCCCGGCGTACACCTTGTGTCCTTTTTGGGCGAGGAGTAAGGCGGTTGCGCGTCCGAGACCTGAATTAGCGCCGGTCACTAGTGTCACAGTCATAGCTGAACTCTAGTGCTCACCGAATCTTGAGGGCTGGCGTTGTTAACCCGTCATGCATGACGGCAGTGTCCGGCTTAGCGAATTAGTGGGGAGGTGCTACTTCTGAAAGGTTGTAGATGGTGTGATGGCTGACGAATTGTGCGGTTCGTTCAGCAAATTCTGGTGCACCCATGAATTCAGCCATTGCCTCGAGATCAACGCCGTATGCGACCACCATTGCGGTGTTTTCGTCGGCTTGACCGACGAGGACCTCTCCGGTCATGAACTGTGCTCGAACTTCGGCGTCACCGTCAAAGACAGCTTTCCATTCATCGTAAGGAGCTACTAGGTGAGCTAAGAGAAGAAGATCCATGTCTGAGTTCCTTTCTTGAGGAGATGACGAGTATAGGTGCGGCCTCTTCGACCGGTGGGCCCGGGCTGTGCGAAGCTAGTGGTTATGGAGTTTGAACCCCTTCACGACGATTTCGGTGCGCGCGTCACCGGCATCGACTTAACCGGTCTCCTTGATGACGACGACGTCACGGCGTTACACGCAGCGATAGATGAATACTCGGTCTTGCTGTTCCCGCAACAAAACATGACCGATGAAGCGCAGATGCGGCTCACGTCAGCGCTCGGTGAACCCGAAGAGAACCATGTCACCTTCGGACGGACCGGCGAGATCGTCTATATAGGTACGGTTGGCAACGTCATCGACGCCGACACCAAACACGATGAATCTGCGCCACATACCCGTTCCATGAAAGGCAACAATTTGTGGCACTCAGATTCTTCTTTCCGACGGGTGCCGTCATACGTGTCGATCCTGCATGCCTATGAGGTGCCCGGTGAGGGGGGCGCGACCGAATTTGTGAGCCAACGTGCCGCCTACGAACGCCTCAGCTCAAACAAACAATCCGAAATCAATGACCTTCATGTTTTGCACGACTATGTGTTCAGCCGCACCAAAACCGCACCAGTCCACGACAACCACGCTGCCTCACTACCACCAATTGAACAGAAGTTGGTTCGAACGAACCCGCGCAACGGACGACGCAACTATTACGCCGGATCACACGCGCGGTCAATCATCGGGTGGAGTGGCATAGACAGCCGAAGCCTCATCGACGAACTCAACGACTCGGCAACCCGGCCTGAACATCGTTGGTCGCAGGACTGGCAACCAGGCGACACTCTCTTTTGGGATAACCGCTGCATCTTGCATCGGGGGACCGGGTATGACGCTGATCGTTATAGGCGAAACATGCGTCAAACCCGAGTGCGAGGTGCCGGCCCAACCTTGGATGAATAAACCAACCATGCTGAACCACGGGACGAACGACACATAGATCTCGTAGCCTCCGCTGTAGAGCACCGTCGAACCGGTACCCTCGGTACACCTCGGAACAGTGGTTCGGTGCGCCCCCTCCACCGCTTTAACCGCCGAGAGCAAGGACCCTCCGTTGGCTGTCACCTTCGCCGAACTCGGCGTTCCATCTTCAGTGACGCGCGTCCTCACCAGCCAGGGGATAGACGAACCATTTGAGGTGCAAACGGCCGCTATTCCAGACGCGTTAGCGGGACGTGACATTTGTGGGCGTGCGCCAACTGGATCTGGCAAGACCATCGCATTCGGGATTCCTGTCATCGTGCGCACCGCCGGGTCGCGACCCAAAGCTCCATCCGCTTTGGTGTTGGCACCCACTAGAGAATTAGCTGAACAAATCGCTGATGAGTTACGACCACTTGCCCAAGCACACGGCTTGTGGGTGTTGTCCGCATACG